>DASXQR010000066.1:0-7815 GCA_036507075.1 Acidobacteriota bacterium
ATTTCGACAAACCAGCAACTGGTTTCAAAAGTCGACTAAAAATCCTTTAACCACAAAGGCGCAAAGGAGCACGCCTTGGCTTTGTGTTCTTCGTGTCTTTGTGGTCTCGTTAGCGAACCACTTCATAGGCCCGAATCTTCCGACTGAGCAGCCAAAGGCAGATGAACCACACGGTGGCCAGGGAAAGCAGCGCGGCTGCCAGCGGAATCTCCCGAAATCGAGGAATCCATGGTATCAGCCTGCTTCCACTTGACATCCCCATAAATAAGTAACCCCAGATCTTTTCCATGGATTTGCTGAGGTTCAGCAGCGATCCCCAGCGCGTGTCCAGGATTTCATTGATCGAAGCTCCGAAACCGGCTCCGCCAAAGAACACGCCGAAAAGAAGCGCGCCTGCCACCGGTCTCCATTTCACCCACGCCGAAAGGGCCAGCGCGAGGAACGAAATCGTGAATATCCAGATCCACGAGCCGACAAAGATAGCCACCGGAATGCGAATATTCGAAAACAGCCACTCGGTTCCCTCCAGGCTGGACTGAAGCGCTACCAGCAGCAGGCTGGGAATCCACATAACCAGCGAGAGAAGAATCGCCAGCACCGACATCTTTCCGAGGATGTATTGAGTGCGAGTGAAAGGGCGGCTTAAGTAAAGCGGGAGCGCATTATTCGAAAGATCAGGCGAGATCAGTCCGGGACCCACCAGCACGGTCATTAGAAACGCCAGACTCGCCTGGAAAGAAAGCACAATCAGAAAAAACTCCGGCACGATCGGCACCAGGTTCTCGGCCGGGATCCCCAGGGCGCGCAGCGCGGTGAAGTTGTGGTGCAGATAAATGAGCAGCGCGGCAATCAGCGGGCAGAAATAGCAAACTACAAAGAAGCCCATGAACAGCCGCGAGCGAAACAAGTAGCGAAAAGAGTAGCGCGGTAAAATCAGGAAGCGCGAGTGAACCGGCGTCAGCGTTCCAGTGTAGGTCTGGTAGCTCTGCCTATAAACCGCCACTTTGACCCTCCATTGCCTTGAGGAAAATGTCCTGGAGCGAATCGCGCTTGTAATCAAGCCGCCGGATTTGGATGCTGCGCTCGGCAGCCATCCGGTACAGGTCGCGGATTTCCACGCCCTCGGGCAGGACCATTTTGATCCTTTCCGACCCGTTCAGTGCGCACTCACAGCCCAGCGTCTTGGCCAGTTCCAGGAACGCCGTGTTGTCGCCGCGCGTCTCCAGCTCCAAAAATTTCCGGTTCGCCCTTCGCTCCTCTTCCAGATTACAGTACACGACGACATTGCCTTCTTTCAGGATCATTACATCATCACAGCATTCCTCCACGTCGCGCAGCAAATGTGAAGAAAGCAGCAGCCGTGTATGAGCGGTGTCGCGGACTTCCCTGATCAATTCAATCATGCGCTTGCGTCCCGGAGGATCCAGACCGTTGGTGGGTTCATCCAGAATCAGCAGGCGTGGCCCGTGCACAATGGACTGCGCAAGCTTGGCCATCTGTTTCATTCCCAGCGAGTAGGTGCCGAGCTTGCGATAGCGCGCCTCCCCCAGTCCTACAAAGAACAGCGTTTCGTGTGCGCGTTCCATTGCCGCCGCCTGGGGAAGCCCGGACAATTCGGCCATCATGCGCACAAACCGAATGGCGGAGAGGTTGGAGATGAAGGAATCGTTCTCCGGCATGTAGCCGACGTGGTGGCGAATCTGCTGGATGTCGCTCTGTATATCCAGCCCGAACAGGCGTGCGGTGCCTGAAGAAGGACGGTAGAATCCAAGCAGGGTATGCAGCAGTGTGGTTTTGCCGGCCCCGTTCGGCCCCAAAATGCCGATGGCCCTTCCTGAAAAAGAACCTTTCAGATTGTTGAGAATCTGCCGCCGTCCAAATCGAACCGCCAGATTGTCAAGTTCCAAAAATGGGGTTTCCATGGTCAGTTGTTCGTTGTCAGTTGTTCGTTATCAGTTGTCCGTGGTCAGTTGTTCGTGGTCAGTTGTCCGTTGTCCGTTGCCCGTAATCCGTGGTTAGTGGTCTTTACCCAATCTATAAGTCAAACAGCCCTAAAGTTGAAAAGTCCAAAATCCCAAATTCTCACATTCTTGACTTTTGACCTTCGACTTTGAAAACCGCACAACGGACCACTGACAACGAACCACTGACAACGAACCACTGACAACCACTGACAACTGACTACTGACAACGGACCACTGGCAACGGACCACTGACAATTCGCTATCGGTTCTGCCCGGGCAACAGCCGGCGCAGGCTCTCAATTCCCGCGAAGCTGCTTAAGTTCAAACCGAGATCGCCGCCGCCCGCCACCACCAGCCTGTCCTTCTCACCATAAGCGCAGATCAGCACCGGCTTCATTTGCGCGGCAAGATCCCGCAGCGACTTTGCTTGGTCCGAATTTAAGCCGGCACCGCCTGGCGATAGCAGCGAGGCAACCGAGCCCGCCAGCGGCACCAGATTGTGATAGAGCAGCGCCGAGCAATTGATCTGACCATCCACGGGCAGCAGAGAGCGAAACTGCGGCGACCGGGCGATAGTGTATCCGGATTCGCGATACTGGATTGTTTGCAGCAGCAAGGCGCGGCTGGGGGCCGCCACCAGGTATCCGTCCCAGAACAGATAGTGTGCTTCCAGAGGCGAATCACTGCAGGACAGCTTATAGAAGGCCCGCGATCCGAGATCCTCCCGCGTGAGGCTCAAACCCGCGGGATGTCCCTCGGCAGCCGCGACGCGATTGGCTTCAGTTACCGCCCACTCGAGCGTTTTTTGAAGCTTTGCCGGGTCGTAGACTTCCACTACCAGTTTCCACGAAGGACTGGGCAGAATCGGGCCATCCAGAGCAAACAGGAATTCCCCGCCCAGAGGCGCCGCAAAATCGGAGCGGATGTCCACGCCGTGCTGCGATTGGAATTCCAGGATGTCGTGCCACGCCTTTGGATCGGATTTCTGCACCAGGCTGATGATTTCATCGACGATCGCAACCGGTTGTTTAAGCACGAAGGACGCAATCAAAGGAGAATCCGGAGAGACAAAGTCGAGCGTTCCCATGGGGGCGGGTTCGGCCAGCCAGCCGGCAATCCCCTGACGCGATTGATTGAAGCTCAGCACGGCGCGGTTTTCGGAACGGCCGGAAACAGTCTTCTGCTCGATGATGAGCTGCTGCATGTCGGCCACGCCGATCTGCCGCAGAAAATCAGTGTCGGCGTCCTTCCTGTGTGGTTCGCGCGACGCAAGTCGGGCGTCGGCAGAGGTGTGTTCCTTAAGCAGGCTTCGCAGGTCTGCAGCGAAAAGCCAGGCCACTCCATCTGAGTAGGCAGAGGCGAGCCGCGAGTGAAAATCAGACTTACGAAAACCGGAAGCCTGCGGGTTATCATGCCGCACGAGCGCTTTGCGAAGGCTCTCGGATGACGGGGAAGTGACCACAAAATCCTGTCCGGCGAAAATCAGCAGCTCATCACGGGCGCGACCTTCACGCCGGCCGCCGCTGAGAGCGGCGTGCTTTGAGAGCGTTTCCAGTTCTCTGCGGTCTGTTACGACTCGCAGGGGCAGTGAGACCCCTCGGGAAGCCGCCAGCCGCCCCATTTCGGTTTGAAGAGCAGCGGCAAATTCAGCGGGACGGCGCAGCTCGGCGAAAAGCAAGGGAGCTTGAAACTCGCCTTGAGAATCACGCTCAATCGCCAGCACTATCTCATCGCCCAGAAAGGAGCCAAATACGCGAATGCGGGTGATCATTTCCTCCAGCTCAGACTTGCCGATGGAATGTCTGGACGGACTCTGCCACCACTCCCGCAGAACTTCACTCTGGTTAATGTGCTGCTGAAAGACCTCATAGGCCTTACCCAGAGCTTCGCTGAAATTGGGGAACGCAGCGTAAACAACGGTGTCCTCCGGGCAGAGATCCAGTAACTTTGATCGGTAACGCAAAGCAGAACCTTCAACGCGATTCCACTCTTTGCCGGCTGCCGACAATGCGTGCAGCAGGACCAAATGGGCATCCACCTGTCTGCTCCAGGCGATTTCGTGTTCCACCGGAACCCGTTCTACGCTGGGATGAGTGGACAACTGATCGCCCGGATGAAGCAGCGTGCGCTTGCTTCCCTGTGAAACCTGAACTTCTCCCTCGATCACGGAAACCCGGGATCCCTTGGTGCCTCGGTTGACGGAAAACAGAGTGCCGGTCACAGAGACCATGCAGTCTCCGCTGGACAGATACAGATGACCTGTCCGCTGCGGCGCCGCGTGGACAATCACGCTTCCTCGATGCAGTCGAATCGTGGTCCCATCCGAGGCGGAATCAAGTGACAGCTCCGATCGCTCCCTCATCTCAATCTGGGATCCATCCTGAATCTGAATCAGAGCGCCGGAATCCTTGGCGGTGCGAATTGTCTCACGCTTGGCGATGTTGTCTCCCACCCGGACGGAACGGGTCGTTTGCCCGGCGATTTGAAACAGCGTTCCGTCAACAGTCCGCACCATGGCATGCACTTCGCGCGGCCAGATGATATTGCGGAGCGTGCTTAGCTGGGTCAGGCCCACTCCAAGCACGATTACCGCCGCGATGGCCCACTTGGGAATTCGACGGCCAGAAAGGCCTGCGCGTCTGTTGTTCTGCTGGGAGATTCTTTGCTGTTTCCTGCGGGCAATCTCGTCCATTGCGCCCGGCCCGGTCAGGGCGCGCGCCGCAGCCAGTTGTTTTCGGCAATGGACGCACACGGCGATGTGATCTTCAAACAGCAACCTTCGAGATGAAGCAAGCTGCCCCGACAAATATGCCGGTACAAGGTTCTGAAAATCTGAACAGCCGCGCAACACCTCGGTTGCTGGTTCTGCCGGCGCATATGCAGGCGCAGGCCTGCCGGGGTCTACCTGATCCGGTGATGCTCCTGCCTCAACAGCGTCTGTCAGCTTTGCCCATACTCTGCCTGCGGCGCCTTCAATCGCACCAGGTTCGGCTTGTTGTCGGCGCATTTGCTCAATGGCATTTTCCAGCGCATTTCGGGCGTGTTTGTCTCTCATGACGTTCCTCCCAAGAACAGCTCGATTTCTTTTTTGAGACGCCCGCGAATGCGGAAGAGAATGACAGCCACCACAGAGCGTGAGGCGCCCAGCATGCGGGATATTTCCGCATTGCTATAGCCTTCCACGAATCGAAGCACGAAGATTTCAGCCGCTTTGGGACTTAACCGGCCGAGAGCAGAACGAAGCCAATCGCTCAGCTCAAGGGAATGCTGGCGGTTCTCCTGCCCGGGTTGCGTGTCTTCCAGGACAGACTGCAGCGATTCCAGATCGGTTGTGCGGTGCCGTTTTCGAAGCACATCGAGTGCCGCATTTACCGCAGCCCGGTGCAGATAGGCGCGCGTGACTTGCGGCCGGCCATCCGCTCGCGGCGGCGCGAGAAATTCCAGGTCCGGCGCTTTGCGCAGCAGGCGCAAAAACACCGTGTGCAGGACATCCTCTGCATCCATCGCGCTCCCTGTGATTCGAAAGGCGGTTCTGAAAATCAGGTCGTGGTGCTCTATGTACAGGTTCTCGACAAAAGAAGACACGCCGGCGCCGTTTAAGGCTCCCTTCGGGACAGGCGCTTCCGAATCTGTAACTCGGATCTCGGCGCACGAATCCACGGGAATCCGCGCTGCTTTCTCTGTGGCAGCCTGCAAAATGTTCTCCTGTCGAGAGCCCCGTCTTACCCCCTTGATCAGGGGCGTCTCATGGATAGAAACGTCGTTGCGCCTGTTCCATTAACATCTGACTGAAGTGCAGTTCGCCCCGACAATATTAAACGGTGGGTGAGCTTCAACCTATATGCAATCAAGCTTCTCGGCGTAACCTCAGCGTTCTCTGCGGCTCTGCGGTGAAAGACGTCTGAATTCACCGCAGAGCCGCAGAGATCGCTGAGGTTACGCCGAGGCTTCAGAATTCAAGCTGACCCACTTGCACAACAATACGTTGTTTTGCAAAAAGAAGTTCAGCAAAAGTATGATGGCCTTGGGTTTGTCCGTAGAATAGAGGAAGACACATGGAAACGGCAACTTACAGCTCCGAGGTTGAAGCCGGCGCTCCTGTCGATACATCGGGCATCGGTGGCCATCCTGGTGGCCTGACGACGCTCTTTTTTACCGAAATGTGGGAGCGCTTCAGCTATTACGGCATGCGCGCCATCCTGGTCCTGTTTATGGTGGCGCCCGTCGCGCAGGGTGGGCTGCAGTTTGACAACGTTAAGGCTGGCACTATTTACGGGACGTACACGGCGTCCGCTTACCTCACGTCGCTGATTGGAGGGTGGCTTGCGGACCGGTTTCTGGGAGCACGGCTGGCCGTCCTGATCGGCGGCATTATCATCGCCTCGGGACATTTCTCGATGGCCTATCCTTCGCTGCACAGTTTTTATGCAGGGCTGGTCCTGATTGCTGCCGGAACCGGGCTGCTGAAACCCAATGTCACTACCATGGTAGGAAGCCTGTATTCTCCTACCGATCCCCGTCGTGATGCCGGCTTTTCAGTTTTCTATATGGGTATTAACGTGGGGGCACTGGTTGCGCCTCTGGTCTGCGGGACGCTGGCGCAGAGTGAAGGATTCAAGTCGGTGCTCTCAGGAATGGGATGGCGCGCCCAAGATAGCTGGCATTGGGGATTCGCTGCGGCCGGCGTGGGAATGGTTTTCGGGCTGGCGCAGTACCTTTTCCATCGCAGCAGACTGGAACAGGTGGGCAATAAACCTGGTCGACGGCCGAGTCTGAAGCCAGGGACAGGCTCTGGCACAGTGTCTGAAGCCAGACAACGCTTAACCCCAGAAGAGGTCAAGAGAATCGCAGTAATCGTGATTCTCTTCTTTTTCTCCGCCATTTTCTGGATGGCCTTCGAGCAGGCCGGATCGAGTCTCAACCTGTTTGCCGATCAGCTCACACGAAACCGTATCTTTGGCTACGATTTCCCGTCGAGCTGGTATCAATCGATCAATTCCATTTTCCTTATTATTCTCGCCCCGGTTTTCTCGGTCTTGTGGTTGCGCCTCGGTGATCGGCAACCCTCCAGCCCTGTAAAATTCTCTGTTGGTCTGATTTTCGCCGGCCTTGGATTCGTCGTTGTGGCTTATGCGGCATCCCTTACCGGTCGCGGGCCGGTGGGGCCGATGTGGCTGGTGGTTGTCTATCTGCTTCATACCATTGGCGAGCTTTGTCTCAGTCCGGTCGGCCTGAGCACGGTGACCAAGCTGGCCCCGGCCCGCCTGGTTGGTTCTATGATGGGTGTGTGGTTCCTGTCGCTTGCGGTGGGAAACTATGCCGCCGGCCGCCTGGCAGGATTTTTCACTGCCAACGCGGAAGGCGCTCTGGTAAGACTATTCGGATACGTGGCGCTGACGACCATCGGTTCCGGGTTGTTGCTCGCTGCGATGTCGCCGTTTATACGAAAGCTAATGGGAAAGGTGCGGTAGGTTGTATGACTCGAAGATCGGAGTACCAGAGGAAAATGGAGCAGCGGATCAACGAACTGGCGGCGAAAATAGAGCGCCTTTTGGAGAAGACCGAATCGAAAGTGCGCGGCCAGTACAAAAAACAAGCGCAGGATCTGCCACGCCACGTTCAAACCGCCCGCGAGAAGCTGCGCGAACTGAGCACGGCCAGCGCCGGAGCATGGGAAGAAATGAAACCGGGCCTGGAAAAGGCATGGACCGAGCTGAAAACATCCTTCGACCAAGCCGCCACGCGCTTCAAGGCAGAACGAAAGCGTTAGCAGTGGAGTGAGTTCTCATCACAAAGACACAAAGGACACAAAGTCAGACGAGGGGCGGGCAGAGTCCGGTCAGGCCTCAAA
>DASXQR010000067.1:0-28027 GCA_036507075.1 Acidobacteriota bacterium
GGAAAGCCGCAAAAAACGCGCCTTCCCACTTTCCCACAGGCCCTACTACTGGTACGGTCTTCATTTCTTTGTTGTTAAAAACCAAAAAAAGTGTCAACGATGTTGTGAGGTCAAAGTGTCAACGATGTCCTGAGGTGTTCAGCGTGATCAGAGATCTGTGGTCAGTAGTCCATGACGGGCTGTAATTTTAAGCGCGGCAAACCTGGCAGTCGTCAATCAGCCTTTAGCCGTCAACAATCGGTCCTGTATGAACCACTCATGCTGATGGCTGATAGGCTGACTGCTTTGAATTGGCGCACTGCTGGCTGGTCTGCTGTTAATGGAGCTCAGTGGTTAACAACGAGTAACAAACCACTGACAACGGACAACGGACTACGGACAACGGACAGTCTTATTCCGCATTCCCAATTCCGAATTCCGCATTTGAAGTGTGCGGGGCGCGAACAAAATGTGTGTTGTTCGCGCCTTCGCAGTGAATTCCCTGGGTGAGTTTACTTGCCCAGAGGCGTACTGGCTGCTGTCGGAGCCGAGCCGTCGGTGGTATAGCGGATCACGGCCGTACCATCGGCAAAGAAGCCGCGGGTGCCGGTTTTTCCCACCGTCAGGGGAACTGCCGTTATCGTGAAATCATCGGGATCGCCGGCGCCGGTCGGAGTGTCGAACTTATATCCATCTTTCTGGCCTGCGCCCAAGACATCATCGACCAGTTTTTGCGATTTCAGATCGGCCAGCGCTCCGTATTTTCCGGCGCCCTTGGTCGAATAGTAGGTAATTTCAGCAGTGACGATGTTGCGTACCGAGGCGATCGCGCTCGCTTCGTTCGCCGCCGCTTTTGACTGCAGCAGGTTTGGAACCGCAATCGCCGCGATAATCCCGATAATCGCCACCACGATCAACAGTTCGATCAGTGAAAAACCCTTTTGACTTTGCATTACTTGCCTCCCGGACGAAATTGCTGCCGGCCGAAGAAACCGTCAGCTTCGCCGATCTGTCCCGACAATCAGGCAACCGGCCTATTCTGCGTACCTTCAGTCGACATTGCATTTTGGAAACACGAATATGTTGCCACGACGGGGATGGCGGGAATGTGATTTTGGGCACTTTGCAGTCGAGCTGCGATCACCGCGTCCTAATTAACGGTAACTAATCGAGATTGAGGATCAGACGAGATCGGTCTGTGAAGACGGCCACGTTGTATTCACCGCTGGGACGCCAAGCACGCTGAGATTTCGCAGAGGCTGGATTGCAGGCTCTGCGCAGTCTCAGCGGTTTCGGCGTCTCGGCGGTGAAGGAATGCGTCAAGTCAACCGGCCCGAAGGTTTTGACAAGACGTTCTCAGGCAAGGGTTTCTTTCGCGTTCTCCCAATGCCATTGAGATACAATGCGCCTGCGCCTGATTCCTTTGGAATCACACTTCCTGTGCCGGATTTTCCTTACAATGACGCGGCGTTCCATAAACAAACTGCGGCCACGATGAATCGACAACTGATCAAGATAGCGCTCTTACTCTTCGGCTCCGGCATGTGCGCGCTTGTTTATCAGACCACATGGCTGCGCGAGTTCCGGTTGATCTTCGGCGGGTCGACTGCCGCGTCAGCGGCCGTGCTGGCGATCTTCATGGGAGGTTTGGGCGTCGGCAGTGCTTTGCTTGGCAAGCGGTCCGACCGGCGAAGCAATCCGCTCGCATTCTATTCGGAGCTTGAACTCGGAATCGCCGCTTCTGCGGCGATCACGCCGATTCTGGTTCTGGTGGTTCGTCAGGCCTATGCCGGCCTGGGGGGCACCCTGGTTTTGGGAATGGGCTTCGGAACCATCCTCCGGCTTCTGGGCGCCACGCTGGTGCTGTGCGTCCCCACTTTTCTGATGGGAGGAACGCTTCCCGCGGCCGCGCGGGCCGTCGAGACTGAAGGCGACGTCAGCCGGCGCAAGCTGGCCTTCCTTTACGGCATGAACACGCTGGGAGCCGTTACCGGCGCAGCCGTCGCCACATTTGTGCTGTTGGAATCTCTGGGCAATCGGAAGACCCTCTGGCTGGCTTGCCTCATCAATGCCGTCGTTGCGCTCACCGCTCGCAGCATCTCACGATCCATGCCCGTCTTTCAGCGGGATGAAGCCGCCAGCCCCCTTCAGGCGAAACGGGAAATGGCAGAAGCACCCCTGGCTGCTTCAGAAGTGCCTTCAGCTGGCGAAGCCCACCACCTCGCCTCGCCCGAGAAGCTGGCTGATCCCGCGTTGGCAGAATCTGACGCGGTGCCGGCTTTGTATGTTCTCATCGCGGCGGCAGTTGTGGGCTTTGCGTTCCTATTGATGGAGCTGGTTTGGTATCGCATGCTCGGCCCGTTGCTGGGCGGCTCGTCTTTCACCTTCGGGCTCATACTGGCCGTGGCGCTGCTGGGAGTGGGATTGGGCGGAGCCGCCTATGCGCTGTTTGGAGAAAACCGTTCTCCATCGCTGAACCATTTTGCTTTGACCTGTGCCCTGGAAGCGGCATTTGTGGCCTTTCCATATGCGCTTGGAGACCGGATCGCAGTATTGGCCATTCTGCTCCGGCCTATGGGATCGATGGGATTCTACGGCTATGTCCTGGGATGGTCGGCCGTGGCGGCCCTGGTCGTGCTGCCTGCCGCGTTCATCGCCGGTGTTCAGTTCCCGCTTTTAATTGCCCTTATGGGCAGCGGCCGAAGGAACGTTGGCCGGCACGTCGGCCTGGCCTACGCCTGGAATACGGCAGGAGCGATTGTCGGTTCGTTGGCGGGAGGATTCGGCTTGCTTCCTGCCTTGAGCGCTACCGGCGCCTGGCGGGCGGTGGTCTTCATTATGAGCCTGCTCAGTGTCGTGGGGCTCGCCCTGGCTTACTTCAAAGAACGCAGGCCGCTGTATAAGTCATTCTCCGCCGGGGCTGCCGTCGTCGTGTCGCTGCTGTTTCTTTTCGCCGCCGGACCGACTGCAGCCTGGAGGCACAGCCAGATCGGCGCCGGACGCGCCAACCGATTCGACATGAATCGCAATACCACAAAGGACTGGATTCATTACCAGCGCCGTTCGGTGAGGTGGGAAGTGGAAGGGGTTGAAAGCAGCGTTGCGCTCAAGCGAAGCGAAGGATATGCCTTTGTCGTTAACGGAAAGATCGACGGCCATGCGCGCGGAGACGCCGGCACTCAGGTGATGAGCGGGCTGGTGGGCACGGTCCTCCATCCGGCGCCCAAGAATGCGCTGGTGATCGGATTGGGCACCGGCAGTACTTCGGGGTGGCTTGCCGCCATGCCGGGCATAGAGCGCGTGGATACGATAGAGCTGGAACCGGCCATTCTTCATGTCGCCAATGAGTGCCGGCCCGTCAACGCCAATGCGATGCAAAATCCAAAAGTACATGTGATGATTGGGGACGGCCGGGAAGTCTTGCTGACGAGCCGGCGGCGCTATGACCTGATTCTCTCCGAACCCTCCAACCCTTACCGCGCGGGAATTGCCAGCTTGTTTACGCGAGAATTCTATCGCGCCGCCGCCGATCGGATGGCCGAAGGCGCGCTGTTCCTCCAATGGGTCCAGGCGTACGAGATCGACGGGCAGACAGTGCGCACCGCTTATGCGACCCTGTCCTCGGTTTTTCCGGTAGTGGAAACC
The DNA here is from genome assembly GCA_036507075.1 of Acidobacteriota bacterium. Lineage (GTDB taxonomy): Bacteria > Acidobacteriota > UBA6911 > JACQSX01 > JACQSX01 > DASXQR01. Next base: position 3,625 of record DASXQR010000067.1, read on the forward strand.
TATCAGACGACAATCTCGGATCTGCTGCTGGTTGCTTCCATGAAGCCGATTGCCTACGACGCGGCAACTCTGCGGCAGCGATTGAGCCAGGAACCGGTCCGCAGCGCAATGCGACAGACTTGGCGCGCCATCGATTTGGAAGGCTTTCTTGGGCATTATGTCGCGAATAGCGATTTCGCCCGCGTCGTGGCACAAAAGGAAGGTTCGCGGGTCAACACGGATGATCGCAACCTGATTGAATTCGGCTTGGCCCGCAACCTGGGAAATATGTCCAGTTTTGATGTTCGCGAGCTCCACCAGATCGCTGATGCTCGGGGGGAGAGCCGGCCGGAACGGTCCGCCGGGAACATTGACTGGACCAGCGTGGAGGATCAGCGTAACGCTTTCTTTGCTGACTCGGAAGTGAGGCCGCTCATTCGCGACTACTTTACGCCAGATCGTCGGCTGCGCGCGGAGGCATTGGCAAGTTACGTGAAACGCGACTTCAAGTCCGCTTTCAATCTGTGGGGGTCCCAGAGCGGCGGGCCTTCGAATTTGACCGAGCTTTCAATGGTCGCTGAGATTCTCGCGGACATGGGAGACGAGCGTTCCGAGCTTTTTATCGGGCGTCTTCGCTCTTTCCAGCCCATTGAAGCAAACGCCATTCTGGGACGGCTCCGGTGGCGCCAGAATCGCCTGGCGGAGGCTACCGATGCGCTGGAAGCGTCATCCGTCGCCTACAGAAACGATCCCTGGCCTTCGGTTTCGCTGATGGAACGCACTCTGGAAGTAATCGCCGCCGTGGCGCTTCACGACAGAGAAAGGAAACTGGCGCGCCGTCTTTACGAGGCAGTCAGGCGGCCGTTTTCGGTCTATCTGGCCAATGATGTCCGCCTTCAAACAGGATTGAAGATCGCCAGATATGTCGATGGTCCCGGGTTCTCGCAACTCACCCTGAACGCGATCGCACAATTTGAACCGGACATTCCCTGGCAGGGGGACTTTCTGCAGGCGCGCGCTCAATGTTATGAAAGACTGGGAGACGCTCGAGCAGCCGTCGCAAGACGGGATCTCAATGATTTTCTTTCTAACGAGCCGGTGCGCTTTGCGTCCGGGCTGCAAAAATCTTCGGCGGGAGCGGACAAAACGCCCTGAATTCCGGTGATATCCGCGGATTTAAAGCACCTGAGAATAGCCCTCGTACATGACTGGCTCACAGGAATGCGGGGGGGTGAGAAATGTCTCGAGGTCTTCTGTGAGTTGTTCCCGCAGGCGCACGTTTTTACTCTGGTGCATTGTCCGGGGACGGTATCGAGCGTCATTGAGCGGGCCACGATTCACACGTCATTCATTGATTCTCTTCCATTCTCACATCGACTGTACCGTCATTTCCTTCCGCTCTTTCCTCGCGCCATCGAGCGCTTCGATTTCACCGATTACGATCTGATACTTTCTTCCAGCCACTGTGTCGCCAAATCGGCGAAGCGGCGCCCCGGGACCCTCCACATTTCCTATGTCTACACGCCGATGCGTTATGCCTGGGATTTGTATCAATCCTATTTCGGCGATGGAAGCCCGGGCTGGCTGGCGAGGTCGATCGCTCCTGCGATAATGCGCCGGCTGCGCGACTGGGACCGCGCCACAGCGGAGCGGGTGGATTGCTTCCTGGCGGTTTCCCATCACGTGGCGGATCGCATCCGGCGAAATTACGGACGCAGCTCCTGTGTGATTCATCCGCCAGTCGATACCGGACGTTTTGCAGTTTCCAGCCGCATCGAAGACTATTACCTGATTGTTTCGGCCCTGGTGCCGTATAAAAGGATTGACGTGGCCATACGCAGCTTCAATGATCTGGGGCTTCCGCTGAAGATTGCGGGAAGCGGGCCCGAATTCAGGCGCTTGAAAAAAATGGCGGGTCCCGCTATTGAATTCCTGGGGCATGTTTCCGATCAGGATCTGCCGGGACTGTACGCTCATTGCCGCGCTCTGGTTTTTCCGGGGGAAGAGGATTTCGGAATTGTTCCACTGGAGGCCCAGGCTGCGGGCAGACCGGTGGTGGCATATGGGAAGGGTGGCGCGCTCGAAACGGTAATTCCGCTGAATCCGGGGGGCGAAAATCCGCTTCAGCGCAATTCCGCCACCGGAATCTTCTTTTATCAGCAGAACGCGGCCGCATTGACGTCGGCAGTTCGGAAGATGGAAGAGAATTTATCGCGTTTTTCACCCGAGTTGCTGCGCGCTCAGGCTTTGAGATTTGACCGCCGTGTTTTTGAGGCTAGAATCCTGGAATTCATTGGCAGGGAATGGACGCGGTTTCAAAGCCGGCTGGAGTCTATGACCTGAGTTCAGTCTGGACCCTAATCCGTCAATGACCTGAAGCGGTCGTCGTACTTTTTCAATTCGAAGGGCGGTTCCAAAACGTGCAATCCATTCACGCCTTCAAACGGCGCGCATAGTGTATAGGCCCTGTCAATGAAGGCTGTATCAACTTTTCTGTAGTGTTTGAGATTTCGAGCTAATGCGCGAAGGATACCGGGGCGCGGGTTCATCCATGTTTGCGACTGCACCCTTAAGTAGGCCGCCTCCAGGTACTTTTTGAACACCAGAGCCGAAGGCACAAAAATCGACTCGCCCGCGCCGCAATTCTGAAAGGCGGAGCGAACTTCATCAGCACGCATACCTGACCGTCCCAGATTTCCCTCCAGTAAAACAATCGAGTTCCGATGACAGCAGTGCCGAATTTGGGCGAGTGCAAAAAACGGATCCAGCAGATGGTAAAAGACGCCCAGGCAAAGAATGACGTCAAACCGGCGATTGAGTGAGGTCAGTTGATAAATTGAGAGATCTTGCCGAATCTCTACTTTGGATTTCAGCAGATCCCTGGCCAGCAGAATTCCCCTGCCGTCCGACCAATTTTGCGTAATATCGTCGGCAGCCAGAACATGACTTGCACCCTTTCTCTCGGCAAAAAAGCTCCAGTAGCCGTCCCAGCAGCCAATGTCGAGCACGGTTTTTCCTCGAAAGGCGACGGCTTCCAGCTGTTGGTCGATGAATCGCCAGACTTTCCGGTGCCCGGCGATATCCGGGGCGAGTGACCGTGCCCGCAGTCCGTCACCGAAATCGAACTCGTGATACCACTGGATCTGATCGATCTTTTCCTGCAGATCTGACCTCGTGCCTTGGTGCCTTTGTGGTGAAAAATTCATACACGAATTTCTGCAATCAGAAGGGTCGTTTCATCGACGCTCGAAGATAAGAATTCCATCGGGCGGCGAATACCGTATTCCCAGATCGCTTGGTTTGTATCGGGAAATCAATTGCGATGGCCATTCGGGATTGAAATTTGAAGTCGAGTCCAGCACCACAAACCGGCTGGAAGTCACTTTTGGAAATGCCTCGAAATCTGTCAACGCTCTTCCCCACATATCCGCATAGAAAAGAACATGGGGAGAATTTGAAATCAGACCGTCCTGCGCCGGGACGTGCTGTCTGATTTCAGATGCGACCCGCAACAGGGGCATTTTGTTCTGATTTATCGGGCGTGCCGAGCGTAATGCAAGCCCTAGCAGGATGAAGACCAGGATCGCGGCCGAAAGAGCCGTTACCCGTCGCCCGGCAATCGCTCTGCCGGCCTGGCTCCCGTCCATGCGATCTTTCAAGTCCAGCAACCCGGCAGCAACCCATGGCAGCACAAGGGCAATGGCGGGCGTCATGTGCCGATCAGATGCGTATCCTGAGAGAATGTAGACTCCTGCCATCAGCATCAGGTGAAAGGCGATCAGCAATGCCGCCAGCCAAATCAGGGCCTTTTCACGGTCGGAGCGCCTGCGAGCGGCAAGCCCGAATACCAGCGGTATCACAAGAAAATACTTCAGGCCCCGGACCACATGGTTGCCGAGCGCATAGGGTACATTCACAAATACTGCCGGGAGCCTTCTTCCTTCCTCCGCTTGTGTGAAAAGCAGCTTGAGCGAATCTTTCTTGCTCGTGAGCTTTCCGGTGACAACGACATAAGGTGAGATCACGATAAGCACCATCAGCACTAATCTTGTCGCGCACCGGTAGGAAGCGGATGCCGCAGGGGCGATCCCATGCGACAGCCCGGGCATGATCGTGCGGATCCAGGGATTCAGGGCCAGGTAGAGCGCGCCCACAATGGCGACGCTCAAGCCTTCCGGCCGGATCCAGAAGGCCAGGCCGCTGCTCGCTCCAGCGGCCGCAAACCAGCCGGCGTGCCCTTCCGGTAATCCACGGGCGCAAAAGTAGACGGCTAAGAGATAAAAAAAGAGATGAGGGGCGTCGCTTAAGGCATCCGATGCATTCTGCCGAAACAGCGGAAGTACCGCGGCCAGCAGAGCCGCGACAGCGGCAGCGCGCGAACCGAATACAATTCTTGTCAGACTCCAGAGAACGGGAATGCACAGAATTCCAAAAATCCCGGTCGCCAGTCTTGCAGCCGCGATCCAGCACTTCACGCTGTCACGGCAATCTGTGCGGGCGAGCAGCCATTGGCACCCGAGGATCATCACGGGATAACCCGGATGTTGATCCGCCCATGTCATGGTTTCTACGGGCATTACCTGGAGTACTTTGGCCTCCACGATGAATCCAATTCCATCAGGAGCAACGGCCGGTGACCGCGCGACTGTGATCGATTGGAGCGCCGCTGCAATTGCCACGGCGGCGATTAATGAGGCGCCGCAGGCGCTTAATTGCTTACGCGAGACTGACACGGTTTTCCAATTGGGCGGCAACCCGCCAGCAAAAGACAGGCGCCAAGAGCTTTCAGGTCGAAAGCACGTATCAGGAGTTCGCATGCAGCGCTTATAGGACGCGCGGCCGGAATAACCGCTGAAGCTATCAAGATGAGCAGCGGATCAAACGCTATCTGAAATCGAGGCGCGACGATGGTGAATGAGTGGAACAGGGTTGCTGCAATCAGAAACAGGTACACGACTGACAGTTCGCGCCAACGCTTCCTGAAAATCCATGTGCTCCAGGCGAAAACTGAGAGCAGCAGAATTCGAGGCCATCGATATAACTGGCTTAACGTCATCGGATTGGTTTCATCAAAAAGGATGAAATACTTGAGACGTCTAGCGCACAGTCTCAAGTAGCGCGCCGGATCCGCTGCGATGGCCTGCAAGATTTCCTCGCGGAACACTTCTATCTTGTCGATTTCGGCAAGGCGAATAACCTTCTGGAGCATTGAATCGGGCATTTTGGAATTGATGTCGGTCACGCCATCTCGAGCCCGCCGCAGCCACTCCCGATGTGCCTTCAAATGCCAGGGAAAAGGAGGCGCTCCCATTTCCTCTCTGTTCGCGAAAACTTTATCGGTGCCTTCAGACGATGGATTGTTGCCCTGCCAGAACGCCAACCAGAAAGTCGACTTCACGGGGACAAAGCGGTGGTGGACAATCCAGTTTCGTACCAGCCAGGGAGCCAAGATCGATCCAGTGATCAAGACAACGAGAGCGAAGCAGCGAAGGGATTCTTTGCGGCTTCCACGACCTTGCCACAAGATATACAAGACAGATGCCGGCATTAGAACCAGCAAGATAGGATCCACCAGCGCCGCGAAGCCGAAGATCCGTCCCATCCAGATCCAGCTCATTCGATTCGGCCGCCGGACGGAATCAAAGACGGCGGCCGCCGCAGCCACGATAAGAAAGGTCGAAAGCGACACAACCTGAATCCGCGAGGGCGAAACCACCAGGGCGGGATAGCAGGCGCTGATGATGCCCGCCGCCCAACCGACGTTTGATGTGAAGAGAGTCGAACCGAGGCGTGCCAGTAGCGCACAGGAAGCAGAGGAAAACAGCGCCAGGACAGCCTGGCAGGTGAAATATGCGGCATCGCCTTCGCCGAAACCTCGAAAGCAGGCGCCCAGCAGGACTGGAATAGCCGGAGCTTCCACGGAAGTGTATCCCCAGGTTCCCATGAAGTTCGTGATGAACCCGCGTCCCTGCGCCAGATTCTCTGCGATCTGGAGATGTTCGTAAACAGCAGGATTCCTGAACTCAGAGAACAGCAGGATCATGGACAGGCGCAGTAGAAAGGCAACCAATCCAATGATCAACAACTGTAAAGCGGGCGAGCGCTGTTGCATCATCGCTCGATCTCTCAAAGTGGGCTGCGGTCCTCTGGCTGTCGCCGTTGCAAATGTAGTATTGTTAGATGACCTTTCGGCTAAGCGCCGCAGTTTTTATATTGGTTCGTGTTTTCCCTGTCAATCCCTGGACCGGAGGATCGATCATGACTCGCATCCCGCGCTGTTGAACGGGGGAAAGCAGATTGCATTTCTGCGTTCCACGGCGAGCGATCCCCTGATGCCTTACCTGTCAACCCTGAACGGCTCTCAACTCAAACCGCTTGCTTCCCAGGCTCTTCCTGCAGACTTTCCGGCGGGGGAGCTGGGAGTGGAATTCGAGCAGTTGATCTTTCCGGACGAAGTGCATGACTTCCTTCGACACGAACACTGGCTCCAGGCCCACCGCGCAGCGGCCGATTTTTTTGAGCGGCATCTGAAGTAGTTTTTTTGTGTCCTTGGTGTCTTTGTGGTTTGATTATTTTTCACCACCAAGGCACAAAGGATGCATGCTGCTAAATTCCATCGTCGGTCGCTCCATCCTTTATAAGCTTCTGGCGGATGTAGCCGGGAGAGTCACTTCTTTCCTGGTTGTCGTGACCGTCGCGCACCGCCTGGGCACGCGCGCCACGGGAATCTATGCCCTGGCCTTTTCGCTCGGAGCCTACATCACGGTTTTCTCCGACCTGGGCATGCACCTGTTTTTGACCCGCGAAATTGCCGCTGGTCGGAGCGCCGCGGAGCGGCTGATCGGCTCGCTCTTCCTGCTTAAAATCGCAATTAATGCGGCTGTTGGAGTTGCTGTATCGGCAGCGATTCTATTTTTTCTGCCCTGGGACGAAGAGACCCGGATGGTGCTGATCATAGCCTGGGCCACTTTATGTTACAGCTTCGTGGAATTTCTCACGGCAGTGTTGCGTGGATACAACGCCATCATCGAAGAGACGAGTCTGGTATTGATTTTTCGCCTGGCGCGCACTGCGGTCGGAATCGCGATGATCTGGATCTTCAAAGACCTGATTTCGTTTGCGCTTGCAGTGGCCCTGTTGACGGTGCTGGCCGCCGCCGGTTCGTCCTGGTACGTCGTCCGGCGCTGGGGATTGCCGCAGTTCTCCTTTTCCTGGAAGGAGGTGAAACATTGGGTGGGGGAATATCTGCCTATCGGCGCCGGGCTGGTGATCACGCTGCTTTACTGGCGGTCCGATGTGTTTTTGATACGGTTCTTTCTTACGCCGGTGGAAGTGGGCTTGTATGACGCTGCCTACCGGGCGTTTGATGCTGTTCAGGTATTTCCCGCCATTACGCTGGCTGTGCTGTATCCGAGATTTGCCGCGCCGGGAGGTCTGCGCTATTTCTGGCATGCAGTTCGCGGCCTGGAGATTCTTGCTTTATCGCTCATGGCGTCCGTGTTTTTCGGCGGCGAGCTCTTCCTGCGGCTGGCTTACGGAAGAGCCTTTGAAGCATCAGCGCCAATATTGAAAATCCTGTTTCTCGCTTTGCCGCTCATGTTTGCCAATGCGATTCTGATCAATTACCTGATCGCCAACCGGCGTCAGGGAACCTATGTGCTGGCGGCCAGTCTTGCATTCCTGTTTAAAGCAAGCATCAATCTCTGGGCGATACCGAAGTTCGGGATTTCGGCAGCCGCCGTCGCCGCGGTACTGACTGAATTTGTGATCCTGGCCGTCTGCCTCGCAGGCTTTCTTGTTCACCACAAAGACACAAAAACCGGTCAGTACCGCGGGGGCGTCAGCCCGCGGCGCACGAATTGACCGGACCGAGACTTGAGCTCGGCACTGAAGGGGCAGCGAAGACAGCGATAGGCGCGCCGCGGGCTCACGCCCCCGCGGTACTGGCACAGTCTTGGCGTCTTCGTGTTGAACAAGTTCTTACTCGAATTCGTGCAGCTAAGATTTAGGCCGTTTCCGATAAATCCGAATCTCCGGATGACTGTATTTCCAGTCGTGCGGCGCGCCCCATTGCGGAAAAGCGAATTTCCAGAACTGCGGGTTCCTCCTGAAATCCGCGACCAGCACGTAGTGGCGTGAAAGCGTCTCCAGGAATTCGGCAGGGAAATCAAAAGTCGGAAGGTTATCCAGCAGTACATAATCCGGGAAGAAAGGTTTTCCCTCCTTCAAAAAGAATTGTCCGAAGTCCGCCATTCGGCTCTGTGTATAAAAATCCGTGACCCGGTACTGCTGCGGATTGATCACCGGGATTTTGGGCCAGCCTTTGATCAAGCTGGCGCCAGGGGGGACGTGTTGGTCAATCCAGCGGTGCGCTTGGTTCACAGTGTGTTCCCGGGTCAGGATTCCGACATGCAGGAAACTGATAAAGCCGGTTGCTGAAATCAGACACGCCGACACCAGCCGTCCCCACCGCCGCCGGGCAAGAAGAGAGAGGAAATGGCCCAGCGGCAGCGCTCCCAATACAATTACCGGCAGCATATAGCGAAGCATCGGCTGGCGAATCAGCAAGGCGGAAACAAAAAACGACAGCACAGCGACAAAAAGAAGCAGGCGAAACAGGTGTTGGAGAATATTGTAGCGCCGGCCTCCGGCCGGCAATTCTGCTGAACCGGGCTCTCGAATTCCCGGCCGGAGGCCGGCGCTGCAACGTCCTTGCTTCCCTTGTCCCCGCATCGCGCGTTGGAAGAAAAAATAGCTGCAAAGAGCTGCCATCGTCGCCAGCGCCAGCGGGACACCGATGCCGAACAGGGCCAGATTTTTCAATTGCAAACCGATCAGTTCAAACCATGGAGGAACTGCGCCTGGCGGAAGATTCACCGTGTTCAGGAAATTCTGCCGTACTGCTTCCCCAAATTCCTTTCCGTGGATGAAAGCGTAAGGCTCTCCTGCGGCAAACCCTATGATCATTCCTGCATAGGTCCAGGCTTTCTTTGCCCAGGAGTGATTCGCCTGCAAAAAATGAGCCAGGAGAATCACCGGAAACAGGAAGACCGCATTGTATTTGGCTGTGACGGCCAAACCGAAGGCAATGCCGCTCAGCAGAAAAGCGCCGCGGTTTCCCTTCTCCAGACTTGAAACCAGAAAATAGAACGCCAGCAGCAGAAAGAAAGTCATGTTGATGTCGGGCGTCAGGTAGTGAGAATTGACTACGTGCAGAGGAATCAGCGCAAGCGTGAGCGCCGCCCAGATTCCCGATCGCTCGCTCCATAGCTTCTTCCCGATAGCATAGGCGAGAAGAATGGAGCCGCTCCCGAGTATGGCGGAAGTGGCGCGGGCGGCCACAAAGAGCCAGGTGTACTGGCCGGGCCGAAATTCCAGAAAGCACTGGCGCCAGGGAGTAGAAACCAGGCCCACAAACTGGGCAGCCAGCAGCGCGGCTTCTATCAGGTAATACTGAAGCGTTCCCCAGTGAAAATCGGAGACGTAAAAGTCAAGAGCCCGCGGCCGTATCCGGGTCAGGTTCCAGAGGAATTTGTCTTCATCCATGTGAAATGAGACCCGCAGGTTTGGAGCCGCCCTGGCAGTTGCGGCGTCATACTGCGGAATACCCCAGTTCAAACCGGCCAGGCGCAGGCCCAGGGCCAACAGGAAAATGCCGGCCAGGAGAACCCCATTGCGGGTTGTAATCGACGATCGCGCGGCTTGGGACAGAAGGCCGATCAGACCGAGCATAAAAATGAAAAAGGTGAGGTAGTACGCGCGGAGGTCCCGGTGAGGCTCAGGCAGGATGGCAAGTTTGTAGGGTCCGTTGCCCAGGGCTATTCGCCGGATGATTTTGAGCTGCGCTGCGTCCAGAACTGAGATCTGTCGATCTCCCGCGCTGACTGCGACGATCCATTCCCCGTCGGGATCCGCGGCAACTCCGAAAGTTTTTGGGCCGATCGGTACCTCGGCCACCGGAGCGCGCCTGGAAAGGTCGATCACCGAAATAGTGCCGGATTTGAAATTTCCGGTGTAAAGCCGCTTTCCATCAGGTGCGGCCGCAACTGACACGGGGCCATGAGAGCGACTGGATGAAGATGGGAGTGCCACTGGGATTTCCGCCGCCACATTTCGCTCTGATGCAGCTATTACCGAGACCGAATCGCTCCCAAAATTTGCGACGTAGAGCCACCGCCCGTCCCGGCTGATGGCAAGGCCCTGTGGCACCAACCCTACGGGAATCGAAGCAATGGATTGTTCGCGCCGCAAATCGACCAGAAAAACATTATTGCTTCCTTCGTTTGCCACATAGGCATGCCGGCCGTCCGGAGAGACCAGAATGCCGGCCGGGCCGCGTCCCGCCGGAACTCGCGCCACTGCAGCGTTACTTGCCGCAGCGATCACCGCAATATCGTTGGAGTGTTCATTTGTCACATAAACATAGCTTCCATCCGGGCTGACGGCCACCCAGACAGGCAGTTGCGTATCCAGACGGATGTTCCGCAGCAATCTATGACTGGAAGTATCGACGACCGAAACTTGGCCGGATTGAGTGTTTGCGACATAGACTCTGCCTGCATCAGGGGAGAAGGCGAGACCGAAAGGTTCTTTTCCCACCGGTATGGTTGCGATGACTTTGCCTTTATGTATGTCGACCACCGCCACCGTATTGGACGTGCTGTTGGTCACGTAAACAAGGGAAGCCGGGAAGACGGCAGGGCTGGAAAAGAGCAGGAAGAAAACCAGCAAGAAAGCAGGCCGCAACCAAAAAGCCGTGCACGTCCACGAGCACGTGCACGTCAACGACCACGTCTCAGGTCCACGAACACGACAACATACAGGCAGCTCCTCAGTTTTGCGCAGTCTGTGACGAACCGAGCGAAGTCGTAAACGTAATCGTGGACGTTGACGTGCACGTGCTCGTGGATGTAGGCGGCTTTGAAAAACTTTGCCAAAAAAACAAGGAGTTGCCAACTTGTTACATAGTTCGCATCTGCCTGGGCTTGACTGGTTGAAGCGCATATTGCATCGTGATCGTGCCATTCTAGCCCGGATTATGCGCTCACGAATCTCTGTCAGCCAGTCAAAGCTGGTACTGTCGGCACTGGCGGTGCTGATCCTGTCGTTGCCCTTTGAGCGCATTCTGTTTCACGCCGGCCCTTTCTCGGTCTCCAGTATTGAACTCTGTGCTTTTCTCTTTCTCGCATCCGTTTGGATTGCGAACTGTTTTGACAGGCAGATCTTACGTGAAAGGGTCTGGGCGAGCGCCGTCTGCTTCATTCTTGCGCTATTTCTGAGCGCGTTTCTGCAGAAAACATACCGCGTCAATGCCTTGAAGTTCTCGCTCCGTATGTTGGCGGGAATCTTTCTTGCCTGGTCGATCGCGTCGCTGGTTCGGCGGGACGGACGCTGGAGGGAAAACTTACTGGCGCTCTTCGCCGTTACCGGCGGTCTGGCTGCTTTGCTCGGACTGCTGGAATGGCGCCTTTCTCCGGACGCCACCGCCTGGTCCTGGTTGTTCAGAGGCCCGCCTCATTGGATCGGCGGTCTGAAGCGGCTTACCGGCACTTTTGAATATCCCAACACGGCCGCCAGCTTCTTTTTGTTTTCACTGGCTGCTTCCATCAGCCTGGGTTTGTCAGGCAAGAAGTTTTTTCGTATCGTCTCTTTTATTCTTGTGCTTGCTTTGGTGTTGACCTGCTCGCGCGGCGCGCTGATCGCGGGCGCAACGTCCCTGCTTCTAGTCGCCTTTTCAAGGCGCGACACGGAAAAGCGGCGCGAAATGATCGCCTGGGCCTGTTTGCTGGGTGCGATGTACGGCCTGGCATTGTGGTTTATGCCCAGGTTGACGCATCGTTTAACGTCGGAAAATGACACCAGATGGTTGGGGGCCCGCTACGAAGTTCTGTCGTTTCCGCCGTCGCTGGCGCCGGATCGGATTTACCGCATCCCGATGCGGCTGCAAAATGAGGGCACCGCCGCCTGGGACGATAGTCTGCCGTTTCGCCTCTCTTATCACTGGTACGACGCCGGGACGCTGCAGGTGGTGGTCCGGGACGGATTGCGCACCCGTTTCCAGTCGACAATCCCACCCGGCGGCAGCGTTACCGTCAATGCATTAGTGAAGACCCCAGCGCGCTCCGGGGATTTTATTCTTGCCTTTGATATGGTGCAGGAGCGGTTCGCCTGGTTCAGTGAAAGGGGTGTGGCGCCTGACTTGATTCGATGCAAGATTGGCCCTGCGACAGAGTCTCCTCCTGTGAGAGATCTGGGCGAGACGTTGTCCGGGGTGATGGACCGAAGCTTCACCGTGACCACGCGCTTTGATCTGTGGCAAGCGGCATGGCGGTTGTTTCTACAGCACAAATGGATTGGCGTCGGTCCGGACAATTACCGATTCCACTACGAAAGAGCACTCGGACGGCCGACACGATTTACTGCGATGTACGCCAACAATCTCTTTCTTGAAATACTTGCCGACACGGGCTTGCTCGGCTTTGGAGCTTTGGCGGTTTTTCTGTACCTGCTGCTGCGACGATTGAGGGATTCCGAACTGAGCGCGCAAATTGCTCTGTACGCCTTTTTTGTCCACGGAATGGTTGACTACTTTCTGGAGTTTTCGGCTATTTATATTCCGTTTTGGATCTACATCGGCATGATGGCCGGCCGGGATGTGCATCCCTCCATCCCTCCGTCCCTCCATTCCTCCATTCCTGTCTCTGTGGTGAAAATTCCAGGTGACAATTTCCGCTAACTTTAGTTTCCAAACAAATGCGAATCGGGATTGATGCCAGCATGCTTCATGGCGAGAAGTCAGGCGTGGCGACTTACACCGAGGAATTAACCGATGGAGATTTATCGTGGAGCAGCGGGCAGCAGGCAGGAGGCAGGAGGCAGGAGGCAGGAGGCAGCAGGCAGCAGAGGCCGTTGGCACGCACTGGTTTGCGACGGCCCTAACCCAAGATGATCTTCACCAAGAAACGCTAATTTCATTCGATGATACCGGTCGATTTCCCATAAACCTCACTGACCAAGGCAAAGAAAGGTTCAAATCCAGCCGGCCAGAGAAGATCATAACGGAACGAGAAAACTGATCTGTTTGAGCAGCAACTGATGCTCTAGTGACTAATGACCAATGACGAATGACCAATGACTACCAACGACGAATGACCAATGACGAATGACCATAGAGGGTCCGCTTGCTGACGCGCGCGGTTCGGTTAGTCTGCCTATTGCCTCCTGCCTACTGCCTGCTGCTCCTGAAGTGCCGGATGCTCTCCGGCAGAGTGCGCGTCAAAATCCATAAGTCGACGGCGGGAGACCAGTTTGATATGTACTCGAGATCAGACTTCAGACGATCAGCGATGGAGCTGTCGCCGCGCCACCCGCGGATCTGCGCCAGTCCGGTGAGGCCGGGCAAAACCTGATGGCGTAGAGGAAAGTCAGGCAGGGAACTGGTGAAAATCTGCGCGAACTCGGGTCGCTCCGGACGCGGCCCAACCAGACTCATGTCACCTCGGAGGATGTTCCAGAGCTGAGGAATTTCGTCCAGACCCGTGCGTCGCAGAAATCCTCCCGGCGCCGTACATCGCGGATCATTGGCGCGCGCCCAAACCGGAACTCCGTTCTCGGCGTCCTGTCGCATGGTGCGGAATTTGAACATCGTAAAAGAGAGACCGTCCTTGCCCAGGCGGCGCTGTCGGATCAGGATCGGGCCGGGAGAGGTGGCCCACACCAGTGCCGCAATCGCGAGCGCCGGCAGCGCCAACACGCCTCCCAGCAACGCCGCACCACAAACATCCATTACTCTCTTTATCTGTTTAGCGTAGCCGCTTTCTGATTTCATGCTCAAGTTCCGGTGCTGCCACGAAGGCACGAAGACACGAAGATAAGGCTGATCTCAGAGTGTCACTTTTAGGAACATGATTCCGGATTTCGTAATGTGTCACTTCAAAATAAATACGGAAACCTTCGTGTCTTCGTGCCTTCGTGGCACCTCGGCCGTTGGGCCGATACAATTTTTTGGATTGATTTCATCCATTTCCTTTTTCTATTTCTTCGTCAACGCAAGTACAATATCGCAATTGGAGTGCTGGGATGAGAAAAACGATCCATCTTGCTCTGTTGCTGATTCTGGCCTCTGTGGCGGCCGTGGCACAGCAGTTGACCTTTTTCTTTCCGCAAATTGCCGACGGCGGTCCAAACCCCATTTTTCGGACTGCGATTGTTTTGATCAACAACGGAGACGTAGTTGCCAACGGAACCATCCGGTTTGTACGGCCTGACGGGACTCCGTTTGTTTTAACGCTGAAGGACGGTAGAACCGGCAGCGAATTTACGTTCAAGCTGGAACCGAAGCAGACCGCGCTTCTGGAAACCACCGGCGAGGGCCAGTTGAGAAATGGCTACGCTGTGGTTACCAGCGATCGAACCATCGGCGGCACCGCGATCTTCTCGCAGTTTGACGCCACCGGAAAACTGGTGACTGAAGCCGGCGTGCCCGCGTCGCCGAATCTGAATAATTTTACAATTTTTGTCGACACGCGCACGGGATTCAACACCGGACTGGCGATAGCAAATGCCGGCAGCACCGCAAGCAATCTCACATTTCGATTGCTGAAACTGGATTCGAGCCCGCTGGCGGTAACGCCGGCTACCCTGACTTTGGGCGCCAATCAGCATCGGGCGCAGTTTGTGACGGAATTCTCCGAATTCGGGAATGCTTCCGCAAACGTGGTCGGCTCCCTGGAAGTGAGCGCTACTGCGCCGGTCTCGGCTGTTACGCTGCGCACCAGCCCCAGCTCGCTTACCACGACTCCCATCGTTCCCCGTCCCGCGGCGGCAAAGATTTCCACCGGCAGCAGCGAAGCAATACTGGAGCGTGTAACTTTGGGTGAAGCGGAGGAAGGAGGCGTTGCTGTTACCCTTGAAGTGGGTGACTCTCCCGAACCCATCCAGAGCTTCATCCTTCGCTTCATGCGTGACGGCGCTCTCATTCAGGAACAAATTGAAGCCGCAGCTCGGGGGAAATCTCAGTTTCGTTTTGTCGCCGGGAGCCTGACGATATCCGATATCGATCAGGTTCACATTCGACCGGTCTTTGCCAGCGGTTTGCTGGGTAAGAGCAGCATCCACAAGAAATAATGGACAGCCGGCGTCCTCGGATTCCCGGCTGGGCGACTGCGCTTCTGCTGCTGTTAATCACCTTTCTGATTTACCAGGTTTCCCTGCGCGCCCCTTTTCAATTCGATGATCGCCTCTTTCTAAACGATCCCAACGTCCGCGCTCCAGGCGGCTGGCTTCGGATGAGTCAAGCCGGCTGGTCCCGCTGGCTGCCATGGCTCACCTTTCACTGGAATTTCCGTCTCGCCGACGAAAACCCTCTCTGGTACCACGCAGTGAATCTGTTTTTGCACTTGATCAACGTTGTACTGGTGGGCGCAGTCGTCCGGGAGTGGGAGAGCGGGAGAGGGGGAGAGTGGGAGATTCCGACTTTGAACTCAGGAACCATTGCTGCGGCAATTTTTGCCCTTCATCCGCTGCAAACCGAAGCGGTCAATTACATCTACCAGCGCACTGTGCTGCTGGCAGGCTGTTTCGGTTTCGCAGCGCTTCTCCTGTTCTTCCGCTTTCTGGAAGGAAGCAGAAGGGCCATTGTTGGAGTCGTCGGGTTATTGGTATTAGCGATCATGAGCAAGGAATCGGCCGTCGGATTTGTGCCGATTCTCTTTATGGCGTTCGCATTTTCCCGATCCTCAGGCAAATTCCGCCCCTATCTTACCGTGCTCGCAGCGGCGCCGGTCCTGGCAATGCTCGTCTGGATGCTTCGCTCTCATCGCTATTTGTTCACCGAAACACTGGTGTTCTGGCGTTACCTGGCATTGTGGGTATATCCGGCAGGGCTGAACATCGATCACGATGTTCCCGTCGTCCAGGGAGTGTCACTTCAGGTTGCATTATCGATTCTCGCCCTGGCGGGTCTTATTTTTCTTTTCATTGCGCTGAGGAATCGTTACCCGGCGCTGAGTTTCTGGTTTTTTGCTTTCCTGTTTTTGCTGATTCCCACTTCAAGCGTGATTGCCGCCCCGGACGCCATGTTTGAGCATCGGATGTATCTGCCAATGCTGGGACTGGCCGGGATGGCCGGAAATCTTTTCCTGCTTCTGTTGCCGCGATTTCCTCGAATTGTCCTGCCGGTAACGGTTATGTGCCTGATTATCTGGTCGGCTGTATCGGTGCTGCGCAACCGGGTCTGGCTTTCCGAAGTGAGCCTGTGGGAGAGCGCCGCGGCGCAGTCGCCGCGGAAATATCGCCCGCATTACAATCTGGGCACGCTGCTGCTGACCATCGACCCGCCGCGCGCGGCACGCTCCTTTGAAAGGGCGCTGCAGCAGCAGCCTGATTCCCTGGCCGCCTGGCACAATCTGGGCCAGGCACGGGCGTTTTCCGGAAATGACGCCGGCGCGGTCGTCGCCTGGGACCAGGGGTTGAAGCTTTATCCCCAATCGGCAATCATGCACCAGGCGCTGGGTGCGCTGTATTCCCGCAAGCGCGACTTCAATCCGGCACGGGAGCATCTGGTCGCGGCCATGCGCCTGGAGCCCCGCTCGCATGCGACCTTCTACGAGTTGGCCCTGCTGTTTTTCCGTTTTGGGATGCTCGAGGAAGCGCTCCGCTATGGCGAGCGATCGCTGGAGCTGGACGACAGCAAAGCAGAAACCTTCCTGCTTGTATCGGCGATACTGAGACAACAGGGCAACGTCGAAGCGGCCGAAAAATACCGCCGCGAGGCTGAGAGGCGCAAATGATGCCGCTGCTTGCCATCTTCGGCGCCGGACTGCTGCTTCGTCTGTGGCTCATCTGGTTAAGTCCGGCAATTTATGGCGGCGATCCAATATTGCGTTTGGTGTACCACGATCGGCTGTTGCTGGCTTACCAGTTGCCGCTGTTCCAGATGCTTATTTACGCTGTCGCCTGGATCTCACGTGATCCGTTCTGGATCAGGGTGATGGTCTCGGTAATCGGGGCCCTCGCCGGGGTGTTTTTTTATTTGCTGTCCCGGGAGCTGCTGCCGCCGCCGGCCGCGGCAATAGCCGCAATCCTTTTCGTCTGCAATCCGTATCTGCTTCACTTTTCCATCGTGCCTTACCAGGAAATGGCGATGTTGCTGTTTCTCCTGGCCGGTGTTTACTTCTACTGGAGGGGAAAGGTTTTGCCGGCTTCCGCTCTGCTGGCGCTGGCCTGCCTTACTCGTTATGAGGCCTGGATAGTGGCCGCCGTTTGCGCCGTGGATTATGCGCTGCAGCCGAGGTTTTCAGGCGTAGAGACGCGGCATGCCGCGTCAGAGCTCAGACGCGACATGTCGCGTCTCTACAAAGCAATGATTCTCTTTCTTTGGGCTCCGCTGGTTTGGATTGCTTGCTGGCATGGCCTCAGCCCCTCAGGCACGTTTGTGTTGGCTGGCAGCTTGAGCTGGGGAAGGTTGTATCGATTGATCGCGGTCTCCAGAGCCGTTGCTTCCGGGTTGGGATGGCTGCTGATTCCTTTCTTTGTTCTGGGCCTGGCTGTCTCCCTTGGAAGAATATCCCCTCAATGGCCGGAACCGGCTGCCGCCGCGCGCCGCCCAGCCCTTTTTCTGCTGTTGCTGGCGCTGCTATTCTCTATCAGTATTCTTTTCTCCGCGCATGGAGTGGATCCCGACCCGGAGCGCTGGGTCACGTTTCGAGAGGGCCATCTACCCGTGGTCGTGGCGCTTTTGTTCACGGGAGCAGGCGTCAACCGGACGATTCTTTGGAGTCGCCGCAATTTTTGGGTGGCGTCCTCGCTGGTGCTGCTGCTGTCAGGATATTCTCTGGTTCGCGCCCAGCAATGGGTGCAAAGAAGCGCCAGACAGCCGGCGCTCGAGCTTGATCTACAGGCGGCGCGCTTCATTGAGCCGTTCTTGCAGCGCGGGGAACTGGTGGCAGTGCTGGCGCGTCCTGTTCCGGAAGTGGAAATTGAAAAGTATCTGAACCAGGCTGAAAGAACCGGAGGCGAGACCGGATTGAAGCGGGCACGCGAGATTCTGCGTTCTCTTAATCCCGGCCCCGAAGATTATCAGCGTTTGCTGGCCTATACCGGCGCCGACCGGGATCTGCTGATCCAGGGAACAGCGATCGGAAACTCCAGGCCGAAGTTGATACTGGTTTTCTCCGATGCCGATTCTCAAGCCATGAAGGCCATGACACCGCTGCTGTCGCAACAGTACGAACCACCGCATTTTCTCGAGGCTTACCCTAAGCGTGTAGCTATTTACCAACAGCACCATTGAAACTAAACATCGATCTATTATTAAAATCCGTGAAATTCGTGAAATTCGTGTAATTCGTGCTCAACATGAAATTCGTGTAATTCGTGTTTATGAATGATCCGTTGCACCGCGGCCTCAAACTGGAATTTCGAGAGACCTTCCATCCCATGGGCGCGGAACTTATCGTCGAAAGCAATCGGGCGGCCGTGATGGAAGCGGCCCGCGAGAGCTTTGGACGTTATCCCGCAGTGCCGGATGCTTTTGCCCGGCAGTACCGCGTCCGGTTAATGGTTGATGCAGATTTTGTGGAATCTCCTCCCTGGGCTGATCCGTTGTTTCGCGGCCACGGGAAGTTCCTGCACATTCAGGTAGGGAGGGAAAACTTTGCTGTGGCCGATCTGCAGCAGCGCGTCGCTTGCGGTTTTATTTCGCCTGCGATGTCGTCTGATACAAGTTTCTTTCGCGCCGTCATCCTGGAATGTTTGTTTCTGGTAATGTTGACTCACACGCAGTACACCTACCTCCACGCCGCTGCGATTGTCCGGAACGGTGAGGCGATTCTCCTGGCCGGACAGCGCCTGGCCGGCAAGAGCACGCTGGCTTATGCGTGTGGACGATGCGATTTTCAGATTCTGAGTGACGACGTGATTTACATTGACCGAAGCCGGCCTTTACGGATCTGGGGCCGGCCCTGGCACATCAGATTGCTGCCCGATGCGGTGCGCTTCTTTCCCGAGTTGCAGTCCCTGGAACCGCGAGCCCAGATAAACAACGAGATCTGTTTGGAGGTAGATCTGAATCGCTTCCTGCCGGGCCGCGCCGTCCCTTGCGCCTCCGCCCGGGCTATTTTTTTTCTGGAGCGCGAAGGCGCACTCACGACGCGCGCCGAACCGCTTTCGGCCGGCGAGGCGGTGGCGCTAATGCAAAGTGATCTGATGCTGGATAACGAGGAAGTCATGCGGCTACACTTAGAAGCGTGGCAGGAGATGGCGCGCCGCCTCCCGGCATTCCGATTATCGATGGCAGACAACCCGCATCAGGCAGCGGGCTTCTTAAAGGATTTTTGCGAAGAGCAGTTGGCATGAAAATACGTAAACTGACAACTATCGCGGGTTGTTGCTTCTTATCCCTGATAATGATTCCCGCTTCTTCGGCGTTGTTTGCGCAAGGCAGCACGGGCTCGATCTTCGGCACAGTGACCGATCCGAGTGGCGCCCTGGTGCCCGGAGCCACCATCAAAGTGAAGTGGCTCGGCGGCGGCTGGGAGCGGGAGATGATCACCGATGATCAGGGCGAATTCCGTCTGGCCGGATTGCCACCCGGGCAATGGGTGCTGATGGCAGCCGCGCCCGGCTTTCGCAGCAGTCGCGCCCCCGTCTTTCTGGACGTAAACCAACAACTGCGCCGCGACTTTCAACTGCAGATCGGCATAGTTTCTTCCGTGGAGGTGATCGATCAGCGAGCGGCGCCTTCCGAATCGACCACCGTCAGTTTTGTAGTGCCGCCTGTTGGCGTGGCGGAGTTTCCGTTGAACGCGCGCGATTTCATGTCTCTGGTGGCACTGGGCCCGGGTCCGGTTTCACGGAACCTGGGCGGCTTTGCCACGGACGGATTTACCGATCTGCAGCCGCGGCGCGGCGAGGTGGGATTTAACTTTCCGATCAACGGTGCGCGGGCCAACATGAATACCCATCTGCTGGATGGAACCAGCAACAGCGACGGGCACGTGCAGGCATTTGTCGTCAATCCGTCCATTGAATCTATTCTGGAGTTTCGCGTACAAACGTCCGGCTCCGGCCCGGAATTCGGACGCATGGCGGGCGGCCAGATCAACGTAGTCACCAAATCCGGCACCGAGAAAATTCATGGAAGTCTGTTCGAGTTTCTGCGCAATGAAAAACTGGATGCCCGGAATTTTTTTGATCCGCCCGACCAGAAGAAGATTCCCTTTAAACAGAGCCAGTTCGGAGGAGCCATCGGCGGGCCGGTGATAATTCCATTTGTGAAGCTCGGTGGCCGTTCTTTCTTTTTTGCCAGCTACGAAGGGCTGCGCTCCCGGCTGGCCCACACAGCGCTGATCACCGTTCCGACCGAAGCGCTGCGATCGGGGGATTTTGCCGGTCAAAAGCCGATCTTCGACCCGCAGGCGATCGATCCATCCACGGGCAAGCGCCGTCCATTTGCCGGAAACCGGATCCCACCGGGTCGCCTGGATCCCACTGCCCGCTTGCTGCTGGACCAATTCCAGCCCCTTCCCAACCGGCCGGGAGAGCTGAACAATTATGTCAACAGTCACCCCCAGGCCAATCGCCATGACGGGATCACGCTGCGCGTCGACCATGCCTTCAGCGAGCGCGATTTTGTTTTCGCCCGTTACACGCTGAATAACGATGATGACTTGACGCCGGGACTTTTTCCTGGAACGGGAACAGTAATCGACCTGCGGGCACAGAACCTGTCGTTTTCCTATAATCATTTGTTTTCGTCCGGCACGCAGAACGACTGGCGCTTTGGCTTTAACCGGCTGCGCCTTTTCGATGTGCCCGAAAATGCCTTCAAAAATGACGTGGTTGGCAGGCTGGGAATCAGCGGCATCGATCGCGATCCCGTTAACTTCGGCTTTCCCCGGTTTGACATCCCGGGCTTTGTGCTGGTTGGCGATGAGATCCTGCTCCCACTCTCCCAGCGCGACAATACATTTCACGTCGTGAATAACTTCACCACGATCCGCAACAAGCATGTTCTCAAGCTGGGCGCGGAGTTTGAAAGGTTCCAGTACAACTTTCTGCAGCGCCAGAGCAGCCGGGGCCAATTCCAGTTTACTGGTGTGTTCAGTTCGGATCTCTCTGACTTTGAAGGAACCGGCGAGCCGTTTGCCGACTTCTTACTGGGATTGCCGCAGCGAACGATTCGCACGGTTGGCGCCGCTCAGGCGTATCTGCGACGCAGCTCTTTTTCCTGGTATCTGCAGGACGAATACAAAGTGACGCCCCGGCTCAACTTAAACCTGGGTTTGCGCTACGAGTACTACGCGCCGTTCAGCGAGCGGCGAGACAATTACTTCAACCTTGATTACAGCCATTTGCCGCAGGCGCCGCGGCTGGTTGGCGCGCAGAAGAGCGGACCACTCGGTCGCGCCCTGGCGCGTTCTGACAGAAACAATTTTGCTCCCCGCATCGGTTTTGCCTGGCGACCGTCCGCCGGAGCTCAGTCGCGCTGGGTGGTGCGCGGCGCATACGGCGTCTTTTATGATCAGGGCATTGGCGCGAGGTTTTACGATCTGGTGCGAAATGGAATCCGCACTGAGACAAACCAGGCGACGCCGGAGAAACCGTCGCTGACATTAAGGCAGGGATTTGCTTCCAGCGTCGACGCCGGCATTCCTTCCTACTTCAGTTCCGACGTCAATGGGCGGACCGCCTACATGCAGAACTGGAACCTTGGCATCGAGTTTCCGGTCCCGGGCGCGATATCGGGTGAAGTGGCGTATGTCGGGGGCAAGGGGACCAAGCTGGAGCGGTATCGCACCTTCAATACGCCGCTGCATGAGCTCACTGGAGGAAATCTGCCGCCGCGGCAGGGGCCGATCCAGGAACTCCGTTCTTTTCCGGATCTGGGCAAGATCATCCATCGGGAAAACAGCGCCGCTTCTACATTTCATTCCCTGCAGGCGAAAGCGGAGCACAGGGTCTCTTCGAACTGCTATTTTTTTGCCTCATTTTCACTGGCAAAATCAATTGATGACGCGGATGGAATCCTGCCCGGTTTCTATGACAGCCTTCCGGCCCAGGACGAGCGAAATCTGAGGGCTGAGCGCGCTCTTTCCTTCTTTGACGTAAGGAAGCGATTCACTTCCAGCTTTGTGTGGCGTCTGCCAATCGGACGCGGTACCTCATTCTGGCCGGATTACGGATTTATCACCGGGCTGATGTCCAACTGGCAAGTGGCCGGAACCATCCTGGAACAGGACGGCACTCCGGTGAATCCTGTCATTTTCTCCAATCCTGCCAACGCGGACACTTCCACTCGTCCCAATCGTGTAGCGGGAGTCAAATTCACGCTGCCGCGATCGCAGCGAACGCCGGAGCGGTTCTTTAATACGGATGCTTTTGCTTTTCCGCCTCCTTACAGCTTCGGGAATGCGGGGCGCAATACCATTCCCGGTCCGGGAAACAATATTATCGACCTGTCGTTTTCGCGGAGTTTCAAGTTGCGGGAGCCGGCAGAGGCCCGATTCCGTGTGGATTTTTTCAATTTGTTCAACCATCCGAACTGGGGAATCCCCATCCCTTATGTGGATTTTGGTCCTGCCTTTGGCAGTATCGCCGCTACCGGAGAACCTCGCCGGATTCAGTTGAGTTTGAAGATTTCGTTTTGAGCTTAAGCGGCAAGAGGGATTTTCACCACAAAGACTTTCACCACAAAGACACAAAGGACACAAAGAGAGACGAGGGGCAGGCAGCGTCCGGTCAGCCCCAACAATATGCCGCCACAAGTCACTTTTTCAGGGCTGACCGGACGCTGCCTGCCCCTCGTCTGACTTTGTGTCCTTCGTGTCTTTGTGGTGAAGATTTTTGTACTTGATCGCCAGCGTCAAAGCCCCCGACACGATTGCCAGCGTGGAGGCGATGGCAAACAACCCGGAATAACCCCGCGTCTCGATCCACCTTCCGCCGAATGCCGCGGCGACCGCCACGGCGCCCTGTGAAACAAAGAATTTGACCCCGGAGATCTGGCCCCGGACAGCGGCCATGGTGTTTGCCATCATGAACTGATCGATCAATGGGCTGGTGAGCGCCTGTAAGGAAGCCGCCGCAAGATACGCCGTCGCCGCCAATCCCGGACCGGTTGCCAGGGCCAGCAGGATAAAGAAAGGACAACAGAAAAACTGGCTCAGCGAGATGGCTCTCTTAAATCCCAGTCGCCCCGCCCAAAGTGGGACCGAGAGAACCGCCCCGGCCTGGAGAAATTGGGCAGATGAGAACAGCCATCCCAGCTCGGAGATTTTCAGGTGATGGTGTTGTGTGAAATATACGTTAAAAAATGGAGGAAACAACCCCAGCAGCAGGTCCCAGACCAAGACCATAGCCAGCAGAGGGATCAGGAAATTCCGCTGTTCCCGCACAGCGGCCGCAATGACGGTTTGTGAAGGCTTTTGTATCACAGGAGCTTTCGCGATTGCCGGGATTCCTATGAAAGAAAGAAAAATGACGGAAAGCACGCAGATCAAGCCGCAGGCGGCCAGACTCTGCGGCATTCCCAGCCAGCCCGGAAGATAGCCCCCGAATATTCCAGCCACAGCGCCCGTGAAGATGGACAGTCCGTAGGTTGAGCTGAATCTGGCCGAAGTGCTTCCCGACAGGTTCCCGGCTGCAAGAAAAGGAGGGACGGAAACGATCCAGAACGAAATGCCCATTCCGGTCAGAAAGGAACTGGTCAGCAACCATGGGAGGCTGGCAGCGACGGCGCGCCAGAGTAAGCTTGCCGCCACTGTTGCGGCTGCAGCCGTCAGCACCCGCTTTGGTCCCCAGCGGTCGGTCGCCCAGCCGGCAAAGAGGCTTCCCAGCACTGTCCCCACGGTGCCCACGGCAAACACCTGGCCCATGAGCGTTGTCGAAAAACCAAGTCTCGTTAGATGAAGGTTGTATAGAAGGAAGAACATCATCAGACCCAGCGACCAGAAGAAATTAGCCAGCAGGAAAAAGAAAAGGTTCATGCTGTGACGGGTCATAACGGTTACGGGTTTTCGCGGTTACGGGTTACGAGTTAGAAGTTGACGAATTTCAAATTGAAAATTGAAAGTTTGCCACGCTCAGGCCCTGGCACCGATCAGAACCGCGACCGCCAGGGAGCGACATGCCCTAAAACCAAGCTGCGCGACAGTCAACGATCCTGGCTTGGTGTCTTGGTGGTTCATATTTCTCTAACCACCAAGGCACCAAGCCACGACTGTTAACTGTCGCGCCTGAACAGGAGCTGAAAGTATCCGCGCAGATGCTCCCAAGTCTTGCGCACCGTGTAAATAATGTACTGAACTGAAAGATTCTTGTAAGTCGAATGCTGCATCTCATATTCGACACGGGCCGGGTTGGGTAAGCGATGCACCGCCAGAGCGCTTTTGAGGACCTGCCGGCGCGCGCCGCTGAATTCCAT
>DASXQR010000068.1:0-6616 GCA_036507075.1 Acidobacteriota bacterium
TTCTTTTTCTTGTTGGCCAGCTCCAGCACGATTTCCGTGCCGCGCACGTTGGTTTCGATGGTGCGCACCGGGCTTTCGACGATGAGCTTTACGCCGACAGCGGCCGCCAGATGAAAGATGACGTCGCACTGGTCGACCAGCTCGGCCAGCACCGGGACGTTCATCACTGTGTCGATGGTGTACTGGAAGCGAGGTTTGCCCGAGGCCACTACCGAGAGGCTGGACTGGCGGGCGGCGGCGGTTTTCAGGGCGCCGTATTGCTGCTTCAGGTGCTCGATGTTTTCAATGGCGCCCGTCGAGAGGTCGTCGATGATCGAGACGTCGTACCCCTGCTGCAGCAGTTCGTCGGCCAGGTGGCTGCCGATGAAGCCGGCGCCGCCGGTGATTAAGAATCGCATTCGGCGGTTTTAACATAAAAATGGTTTCACCACAAAGGCACAGCCCGGCAGGGCCGCAACCAAACGCGTCATCGGTCATTAGTCATTAGTCATTGGTCATTAGTTAAAGAATCTTGCTAAAAAAACAAGAAATCGCCAACAGGTTACACGAAGGACACAAGAAAGATTTCACCACGAAGACACGAAGGGCACAGCGATTGAAAACTTCACTGCCTTGGTTTAGACTTCTCCCTCGAATCTCTTTCAGCAAATTGCCAGTCTCATGAAACTCAGGAAGTCTGCAGATTCTGCTAATCATTCCTATTTACCTGAAGAGTGTCCTTTTTCAGTAGTCATTGTGGATGTCACTCACCAATGCAACATGCACTGCCGCAACTGCTATATTCCCAATAGAGCAATTCCTGATCTGGACAGGGAGTGGCTGGAGAACCTGCTTTCGCGACTGCCTCGGGGCCGGTTTGTTCGATTAGTCGGGGCCGAACCGACCATGCGTGATGACTTGCCGGATCTCATTCGAAGTATCCGCCGTTACAGGCACCATCCGGTACTGGTCACAAACGGGCTGAAGCTGGCGGACCGGGGGTATCTTCGCGAATTAAAACAGGCCGGCTTGCGCGTGATGAGCCTCTCGTTCAACGGCGGCTTTGATGACGATCTCTATCAGTTGATTGACGGTGAAAGGTGTGCGTCCGCCAAAACAGAAGCGCTTGAGAATGCATGCCGCGAAAATATGTATGTTGCGCTCGGCGCCATTATCATCAGGGACGTTAATGAGACTGTGCTGGCATCCAACATATCCGCCGCCCGATCGCGGCGGCAGATTCGGGAAGTACACTTCAGATCAGTTGGCCGGATCGGCCGTTACATGAACACGCTCCCTTTTACGCTGTCAGAACTGCTGGACAATCTTGGCCGACATACAGATATCGATCTCGATTCTGTCTGGTACGAGTCGGAATCGGAGGCACACTTGCAGTTAAGCAAAAGACTCAAACTTCAGCTTACCCAATGGCCCGATTTTGGAAGCTCGCGAAGAGGACGGGTTACGCCCCAGGGTTATGTGGAACGATTCTTCGAGCACGTCGTTGCCAATGAATATGGTTACTGACGCCCCGGCATTCGCCGCTCTGCTGCTTGAGCAGGCGCGCCGCATGCCCATCGAAAGCAACCCGTTCATCCGCTCTGTTTGCGCCGGCAGCTACTCGCGCAATGCGCTCCGGATTTATGGAACCCGGCTGTTCCAGTTGGCGGACTCCTTCCCCACTATTCTGCACTCTCTGCTTTCCAGGTGTGAGACGCCTGAATTCAGGAAACATATTGAGGAAAACATCAGAGAAGAGGAGGGTTGGGTGCCGGATCCGCAAGGCGAAGGCTGGGTGAAGGATCCGCAGCGGAAGCACTCAGCCTTGCTGAAGAAATTTATCAGGGCCATTGAGCCCGGATGGTTGCCGGACCGGGTGCCGGAAGAGACCTGGGCAGACAAAGCCCTTCACGGAGGCCAATCCCTTGCGGTTTCGGCTTACCTGATGGTCGGCCTGGAAGCAAATGTGCCGCGAACTTTCCGCCTGCTTATCCCCGCTTTCCGCGAGCACTACGGGTTTTCCGACGACGAGCTTGTGTTCTTTGTCGAGCATCTCACGGCCGACGAGCAGCACGGCGAAGATGGCGCGCGCCTCGTTTCTGAGCTTGCCGCCACGCGCCAGGAGCGATTGGAGCTGCTTGAAGGCGTGAACAAGGGTGCCACCGCCTGGTGGTGGTTCCATCGATCATGCCACACTGCGATCAGCAGCCCTGGGCGATGAAATATAGTGTTGGGGAAGTGGCAAAGGCAGGAGCCAGATCGGTCTTAAGCGGCATATTGTCTCGCCAGCCTGAGGGCAAGCGCTTTGACGCGGCTTTCCGGCTGTCGCGAATGCTTGTACGTCTTCCTCCGGCCCTCGCGATCGGAATCTCGGGAGCATGGACGGAGTCGCGGATTTTGCTGGGACTGCTGGATCTGGCCAATCAACGAGGTTGGACGTTTACTCCACGGGTGCGCGTGAGCGGCATTGAGCTTGTGCGCCAACACTACACCGGCAGCGGGCGGTTGATGCTCTGCAGCGGTCACAGTGCCCCGCTGAACTGGGCTCTTACGCGCGCACTCAGTGATTGCGGGTTTCCTGTTACGCTGGTTGCGCGTGATCCTCAAATGAAGGTGTGGGGGAATGGGAAGGAGCTCCCCACGATCACTCGCTCAAGTCAAACGTGGGTTCGCGTCCGCACGGCGCTGCTGCAAGGTCAAATAGTATTGCTGCTGGGTGACCACGGATTCTTCATTAACTTGCCTCAATCTCATCGGAGACAAAGTTACGTGCCCTCTCACGACCCATGGCCCTTTTTTTCGTTAGGCCCGTTCGCGGTGGCAAGACTGACGCAAACGCCTGTTCTGATGTTTGCTTCGCGCCTGGGTCATGACGGAACGATCGAGATCATCATTGAAGGGCCTGTGGCACTGGGCGAGGGAGATGAGGGCCTGAAAGCTGCCGCAGAAGCATGCATTCAATTCCTCGCGCGGTTTAAGGAGATTGATAACGCACCTGAAATCTGATCAAAGAGGCCGGCTTGGTTTTTGCGATAAAGGGCCTCACGTTCCAAGAAGCTCTCGCGCTTTCCGGACCAGGGATTCTGCGCCTTGAAAGGCCGAGGCGGCTTGTTTTTCAGTAAAAACTTGAAACGGGACGCCATCAGGAAGACCATTTGGATGGCGGGTAGGAACATAGAACTGGTCCGCCACACCGGCAAGTTCAGAGTAAGTTTCCAACTCCGGATAAACACTCTTAATACGGTTAAGCAATTCAAATACGGAATGCCCCAGCACTACTCGTTCACCCTGTCGATAGATCAGGGCTTTCATTGCCTTCTCTGCCGCCTGTTGGCAAATAAAGCAAGCCTGCGCGTAATATTTCTCTCTGATCGCCAGCCGGGCAAACTCCAGGTCATTTTCCGCCTGAGACAACCACCGGCCCGATTCCTTAGCTGGATCTTTCATAGACGATCAGCCCATGGTCCAGAACATTCATGATGAATGAGTTTTCTTCCTCCTGAAGACGACGGAATTCCTCCGGAGTGTAAATCATCAACTCAACCGGCGGAGGAATTTCGTAGATCAGCTCCCAGAAATCTCTGAAACGCTCGGGGAAGGGACGGGCGCTGTCGGCGATCAAAACCAGATCGGTGTCGCTGTAGGCATCCTCCTGCCGGCGGGCACGAGAACCAAAGAGTATGACCTGATGGACCGGCTTGTCGCGAAGCAATGCCGCCAATTTGGTTCTCAACTGATCCACGGAAAACTTCGCCGACTCCATAAAAAGGGATTTCACCACAAAGGCACGAAGGCACCAAGAAGGATTTCACCACGGAGGCACCGAGGCCACAAAGAGTTTAAGGAAACAGAGTAATCCCGCCTTTGGTCATGCGGTCCAAGGTCGAGGTATGCTGGGCGGCTTCATTTTCCGTGTAGACATGGGGCTGCAACCCTCGCAGATCCACGGAGCGCCATACAAGCGCGTAGGCATCGGCACGTGGTGGATCGGCGTAAATCACCAGCAGATCGATGTCGCTGAAGGCCGTGGCCTTACCGGTCGCCCAGGAGCCAAAGAGCACGACTCGCTGCAATGGAAGCAGGCGGGCCAGCCCAGGGACACGTTCTCTTAGGATCTGCACGAGCTGCGCCGGGCTATGAGCCGGGCGAAATACTTTTACACCACTCGAGGATTCTCTCCGCATAATCGATCATTCTAGCGGCTTCCGTCCTTGTGTAGCGGGATCGCGGAGAGCCGGACGGGTGAGCGTTTGGATAGCGCGTGGGGATGTAGGATTTATCCAGTTCCAGGCCGATATCCACCAGGTCCTGAGTCACAGAACGGGTTCGGCTCAGCTCTCTCAAGAGATCCGCAACCGAGTGGCCCCAAGCTTCCTGGCCGAGCGCTTGGAACACCGCTTTCACCGCTTTTTCTGCCGCCTGCTGCGCCGAAAAACAGGCCCAGTCATAGAAGCTGCCGGCCAGGTCGTTGCGGGCATGATCTAAATCGCTGCGGGCCTGGTCCATCCAATCGGCGCTGCGCTCCATTGGAGTGCAATGGTATCACGCGCCACGAATTGCACGAATTTCACGAATTGATTACACGAATTTCACGAATTGCACGAAGAATTGCTGCGACTGCACTTCACCATCAAGGCACGAAGGACACAAAGCTACCCCTCTTGAACAAGATGGTCTCGGACGAAAGAGACTATTTCGTCGGCCAGGCGGACGGCTTCGGCGGCGGCGGTCTGGCCGTAAACTCGCGCGGGGATGCCATCGGGGAGACCATTGGGATAACGTGTGGGCACGTAAAACGCATCTAAAATTGCCCAGGCGCCGCACCGCTCACCGAATGCCGGAAGATAGTGTCCTGCCGCCTGACACAGTCGCTGGACGGAATGCCCGAGCACGATTTCCTCCCCGCGCGCATACAAGAAAGCCTTTAGAGCTTTTTCGCCGATCTGCTGGGCCAGAAAGCAGGAAAGATAATATCCGCCACGGTCCGACAAATCCCGGGCCCAGCGCAGATCTTCCTCCGCCTGTTCCAGCCAGCGCTTACCTTCTTCCAGCGGGCTCCTTCTCATAAAGAAGCGTTTCTCCTTCGAGCGCTTTTTTCAGCCAGCCGCCTGATTTGAGTTCGGAAAACTCTTTGGGTGTGTAACAAAGGATATCGAGATCGACTGGGAGCGCCAGCAAGCCGTAGAGTCGGCGCAGCCGATCTACAAACAATTCGTCTGTCCGCATCACCACCAGCACGTCCAGGTCGGTCATCAGATCGCGGCGTCCACTGGCATAGGAACCGAACAGGCTGATTCTCTCGACTTCGTCCAGGTTTTTTAAAACTGCAACCAATCGCTTGAGGGAGATTTCCAGCAGGTGAACATATTCTTGTCGTTTTTCGCGGAGGGTGGTGGGCATCGAGAGAATTTCACCACAAAGGCACGAATGGCACAAAGGAAGAATTCACCACGGAGGCTTAGCGCGGCGAAGCCGCAACCAAAAGTCAAGGAGAGACGGCCTGAGGGCCGTCTCTCCGCGGTGTTCTGCCAAGCTGAGACGGCCCTCAGGCCGTCTCTCCGCTCCCGAATAATTTGCGCGGGCCGCGAAAATTCTCATGGTTAGTAGTACAGAGGGCACGGGACGGATCAGGCCAGGAGCATTCGCATTGGCTGTAGAGTGCGGTTGAAGGGGTTTAGGACTAAACCCAGAATTTCCAAGGTTACGATGCCCAAGAGAGCTTGGTCGCCGGGTTCTCCTAGAATTACGGGTGTGTGTCCGTCGCCTTCGGCAAGACTGATATGGCACTCGGATACCTGTCTCTCGATGGTCGTGCCGTCAGCCAACGTGAATGCCAGAGATCTTTTAGGTTGGAGATCTATTGCTTTCCAGTCCTGGTACGGCAATAGGGTGTAGGTTGCACCGCTGTCAACGAGGAATCGGACCGTGGCTTGTTTGCCTGTGGGTCCGGTAACAACTCCTTCCACGTGTGTCAGTCCCATTCTGGAATTTCACCACAAAGACACAAAGGACACAAAGAAGAATTCAAAACAGGCGGAATGTGGAATACGGAATGCGGAATGTGGAATCCGGAATAAAACGGCGTTTTACTGTCAGCTTCAGAGATGCGAGTAATCAATACTCCGCATTCCGCATTCTGCATTCCGCATTCGGCAGTAAGGCTAGAGATTTTTCGAATCGAGAGAAACGCTGCAGAAAAATCCTAGCGCCGGACGCTCCGAAGGGGGACCCAGGCGGAGCGGTCGAGGACCAGTTCCAGGATGGTGCCTTTCTTAAGGACCTGGTCTTTGGAGCCGGCCGTAGTGCTGCCAATGATGCCGGCGATGATGCCCACGCCGGCGCCGATGGCGGCGCCTTTCTTGCCGTCGGCAGCCGCGCCGATGGCCGCTCCCGCCGCGGCGCCCGCAGCAGCAACGGCGGCCGTCTGCTTGCCGGAAGGACCGCCGCGAATCGCGCCTTCTTCATTCATATTGACCGATTCGCTTTCGGCGGCAATCGGCGTGGCGCTGATGTCAAAACTCTCGCCGGTGGGAAGTTCCACCTTTCGAAAATGAAGCGCCAGCTCGGCCCGGCCGCGGAGACGGCCGGCGCGCATGGCACGCACGATGGTTCCCTTCAGAATGCTTCCCTTGGGAAT
>DASXQR010000069.1:0-59484 GCA_036507075.1 Acidobacteriota bacterium
CCGCCCAAAAGCGGCGGGCTTTAGGTCGGCCGTACCATGTTTGGATAGGCCTGGACACGGCACGGGGACAAAATCCAACCAGTACCGAGGAAAACATTAACGTGAGTACAAGAATGCCGGCTAATTTGGACAGCAGTGACGGCCACGTGCACGTCAATGTCCACGGAACATGTCCAAGCTGCTTGAGAGATTTAGAGCTTAATCATTTTGGTCAACATCGACAGGATGGGTTCGAGGAGTTGCCTCCTGGCATGCCTCACCGTGCTGCAGGCAAACTTGCGAGTTCTTCTTCGTTAGCGTGGACGTGGCCGTTGACGTCTGTCGTTGACGTGCACGTGCACGTCCTCGGCTTTTTTCTTTGGTTGCGGCCTACGGCCGGGCTGTGCCTCTGTGGTGAAGTCCTTGCCCGACGGGTAGACCACTACCCCCTTCTCTAAACCATTGACAAATTCACTCAAACTAAACATCATTTGCAATTTTGCGGACAGTGCAAACATGCTGATTGCGCAAAGCCTTCATCGCAGTGGTGCAGGGCACCCGGACAAGATCGCGCTGATGTATCGCGATCAGCGCATCTCCTATTCCCTTCTGCTGAACACGACACGCTCCTACGCGGGACTGTTTCAGTCACTGGGCATTGGTCGCGGAGATGTTGTCGCCATTTGCTTTGAAAATTCGCCGGAGTTCGTCTACGCCTATTACGCCCTCTCCTGGCTTGGCGCCACGGTACTTCCGGTCAACCTGTTACTGACGCCAAAGGAAATCGCATACATTCTGGGCGATTGTCAGGCTCGCGCTGTCGTTACACGTACCGAGTACTGGGCAAAGTTTGCCGCGGCGGCCGCCGGCGGAGCGCTCAAGGTTGAAAAGGGTTTTCTGGTGGGCGGCAACCCCGAGCCGTCGACGATTGAAACAATAAACATCTCCGAGAGGCTCGCTTATCAGCAGCCGGTCTCCTCCGACCCGGAACCTGTGCCGCAGGACTCAGCAGCGGTGTTAATTTACACTTCAGGCACCACCGGCACCCCCAAGGGCGTGATGTTGAGCCATCACAACCTGATGTCGAACGCGGATGCTGTGGCGCGCGCCACGTCGGCGCTCGACGAAGACACTTTTTTTCTGCTCCTGCCTGTTTTCCACATTACGTCTCAGACAGTGTGCCTGCTGACCCCTATTTTGATCGGGGCCGCCATTGCCATTGTGTCGCGAATTGACAGAGCGGAGATGGCCCACGCATTCAAGGAATTTTTGCCCACGGTTTTCATCGCTGTTCCGTCCATCTACAATATGCTGGCCGCCGCGCCGGCGCCTCCTCCGGACAAGAACCCCGTTCGGCTCTACGTTTCCGGCGGGGCTCCGCTGCCATCTGAGATTCAAAATCGTTTTGAGGCTGCCTACCAAAAGCCGATCTATGGCGGTTATGGCCTGACTGAGGCGTCGCCGGTCGTCTCATGGAACGTTCCCGGCGCAAACAAGCCGGTGAGCGTTGGAAAGCCTCTCCATGGAGTGCAGGTAAAAATCACCAACGACAAAATGGAGGACTTGCCGGCCGGCGAGATCGGAGAAATCTGTGTCAAAGGCGAGCTGGTAATGCTCGGTTACTACAATCGACCCGAGGAAACATCGCAGACGATCATTGACGGATGGCTGCGCACCGGCGACATGGGCAAGATCGATACAGACGGTTATCTCTACGTCGTCGACCGGAAGAAAGAGATGCTGATTTATTCCGGTATTAATGTCTATCCGCGAGAAATTGAAGAACTGCTGCACACCATGCCTCTAATCTCCGAAGCCGCTGTGGTCGGCGTTCCCGATGCCGCGCGCGGCGAAATTCCGGTCGCCTTTGTAACGTCGAAAGCGGAAAAGCCGGTGACAGAAAGGCAAATCAAGGAGTTCTGCATCGCCAACCTGGCCCGCTACAAAGTCCCGCGTCGATTCTTTGTCATTGATGACTTTCCACGCACCGCCTCGGGAAAGATCAACAAGCTTCAGCTCAAGGCGGAAGCTGCGCATCGAATGAAGGAAGTCGCGCGGTAGTGTCAGTGGTCCGTTGTCAGTGGTCCGTTGTCAGTTGTCAGTTGCAATTTCAGAATTATCCGTCTTTCCGGTTATCTGCATTATTGTTTGGAAACTACCTGCCAAGCGCCCACTAGCAACAGCCACTGACAACTAAAAACGGACCACGGACAACTGACTACTGACGACGGACTACTGACAACGGACCACTGACAACGGACCACGCAGTATAATAATTAGTTTATGGCTTCCGAGGATTTGTCGTATTCCGACATCCAATATGGTCGCGCGTCCCGCCTTTCCGGGCGCTTCAAGATCGGTCAGGATCTGTCTCCAAGCGACGACCAGCAGCATGCCATCCGGCAACTGGTAAAGGGCCTGCAGGAAGGCCGTCGCGACCAGGTACTGCTGGGTGTGACCGGTTCGGGTAAAACCTACACCATGGCAAAGGTGATCGAGGCTGTGAACCGACCGGCTCTCGTTCTGGCTCCCAACAAGACTCTGGCGGCGCAGCTCTATCAGGAGTTTAAAAACTTCTTTCCGGAAAACGCAAGCGAGTACTTCGTCAGCTATTACGATTACTACCAGCCGGAAGCGTACATCCCCTCTACCGATACCTATATTGAAAAGGAAGTTCTGATCAACGACGAGATCGATCGCCTTCGCCACAGCGCCACCCGGTCGCTCTTCGAGCGCCGCGATTGCATCGTTGTGGCCAGCGTGTCGTGCATCTACGGGCTGGGATCCCCGGAAGCCTACTACGGGATGCTGCTTTTCCTGCAAAGAGGAACCAGAATCGACCGCCGGGACCTGCTTCGCCGGCTGGTGGAAATCCAGTACGAGCGCAACGATCAGAGCTTCAGCCGCGGTACTTTCCGAGTACGCGGCGACAGCATCGAAGTCTTCCCCACCTATGAAGATCTGGCCATCCGCATTGAGCTTTTCGGCAACGAGGTGGACGATCTGGCGCAGATTGATCCTCTCACCGGCGACACAGTCAAAAAGCACGAGCGTATCCCGATCTATCCCAAGTCCCATTACGTGATCCCTACCTGGCGCTGGAAATCGGCGATTCAGAGCATCAAAGACGAATTGCAGGAATTCCGCAGTCTGCTGGAGAAAGAAGGGCGCGTGGTCGAGGCGCAACGCATCCACCAGCGCACCATGTTTGATCTGGAAATGATCCAGCAGCTCGGTTATTGCCGCGGCATCGAAAATTATTCACGGCACCTGACTGGAAGAAGACCGGGCGAAGCGCCGCCCACCCTGCTGGATTATCTGCCGCCGGACCACATCCTTTTCGTGGACGAAAGCCACGTGACCATCCCGCAGGTCCGCGGAATGTACGGAGGCGATCGCTCGCGCAAATTAAGCCTGGTGGAATACGGGTTTCGTCTTCCTTCCGCCCTGGACAACCGGCCTCTGAACTTTGACGAGTTCGAAAACAGGATCTCACAGACAATCTATGTCTCCGCCACGCCCGGACCTTACGAGCTGACCCGCACCCAGGGAGAAGTAGTAGAGCAGATTATCCGCCCCACCGGCCTCACCGACCCTGATATTGAAGTCCGTCCTGTAAAGGGCCAGGTCGACGACCTGCTGGAGGAGATCCGACAGCGTGTGCAGCAAAAGGAGCGCACTCTGGTCACAACGCTCACCAAGCGCATGGCTGAAGAGCTGACCGAGTACTACGCGGAATTGGGAGTGAACGTCCGCTATCTGCACTCGGAGGTGGAAACTCTCGAAAGGATAAAGATTCTGCGCGATTTGCGTCGCGGCATCTTTGATGTGCTGGTGGGAATCAACCTGCTGCGCGAAGGCCTCGACTTACCGGAAGTTTCACTGGTTGCCATTCTTGACGCAGACAAGGAAGGATTCCTCAGATCCGAAAGCTCTTTGATCCAAACGTCGGGGCGGGCGGCCCGAAACGTGCACGGAAAAGTGATCATGTACGCGGACAACATCACCGAATCGATGCGAAAAGCGATCGAAGAGACAGGCCGCAGGCGCGAAATACAACGGAGCTACAACATAGAGCACAACATCACGCCACAAAGCATCGTCAAGCCGGTGGATGCGTCCCTTGTGGAAAGTTACGATTCCGGTTTTTATCAGACACCCAAAGTAGCGGAGGCCTTGGAGACCTTCCGTACCAGGGATGAAATTGATGACGAAATCGCGAGGCTGGAAAAACTAATGCGCGAAGCAGCGCAGAATTTCGAATTTGAAAAGGCCGCCGGCTACCGCGATCGCATCAAGTTCCTGCGGGAGCTGGAAATCGAGGTGGGCTGATGTGGGTTCACCCCGCAAACAAGCTGCAGGGAAATCCTGAGCTTCCTGGAGACAAATCCATTTCGCACCGCTATGCGATGCTATCGGCGCTCTGCCCTGAAGTAACTATCATTGAAAATTACTCACCCAGCGAAGACTGCCGCCATACTCTGGATTGCCTGGCCGCGCTGGGCGCTTATGTGTCATATGACTCCGGTGCTGTGCGCGTGCAGGGAAAATCATTGGGGGAACTGCGGGCGCCTGGCACGGAGCTCGATTGCGGCAATTCGGGAACGACTATACGGCTGCTGAGCGGAATTCTCGCGGCGCAAAAATTTGAATCCGTGCTCACCGGCGACGATTCGCTGCGCTCGCGTCCCATGGGTCGGATTCTGGTCCCGCTCAGAAAGATGGGCGCAGCCCTTGCCGTAACCGAATCGGAGTGTGCGCCGATTCGAATCGCCGGGCGACCGCTGCACGGCATCGAATATGTTCTACCGGTGGCCAGCGCCCAGGTGAAGTCCTGCGTTATCCTGGCCGGGTTGCACGCGCGCGGGTCGACCGAGGTAGTTGAGCCGATTCCAAGCCGCAGTCACACCGAGCGAGCCTTGCCCTTGTTCGGAGTGGATGTGGAAATTCAGAATGAACGCATCGCCGTCCGCGGCGGCCAGCAACCCCGGTCCCCGGGAAGGCTTCGAGTACCGGCCGATCCTTCCGCGGCGGCATTCTTTTGCGTCGCCGCCTGCCTCATTCCAGGCGCCGAGGTGCGAATGAAAGGAATAAATTATAACCCCGCGCGCGTGGAATGGCTGCGACTGCTGCTCCAGTCAGGCGCGAATATTCGGATTGAGAACCAGAATGAAGTTTTCGGCGAGCCGATCGCGGATTTGACCGCGCGCTACGACCCTGCGTTTCTGGAAGGTTTCCCTGCAAAGATCGGCGGGAAGATGATCCCTTCGCTGATCGATGAGATTCCGATCCTGTCTGTGCTGGGTGCGCGCCTGCCGCGCGGGCTGGAAATCCGTGACGCTGCAGAGCTGAGACACAAAGAGACGGATCGTATCCGCACCGTCGCCGAGAACCTCCAGGCACTGGGCGCGAAAGTGGAAGAATTTCATGACGGCCTGCAAATCCATCCCTGTCGCGTGTTCAGCGGCGGGCGCATCGAATCCCGTGGCGATCACCGCATCGCAATGGCATTTGCCGTTGCCGGCTTGCTGGCCGACACGGATGTAGAAATTCGCGACAGCGGATGTGCGGCAGTGTCTTTCCCGGGGTTTTTTAAGGAATTGGAAAAATTGTCTGGAACAAATGGTACCCACTAAGGCGCAGAGCGGCGGAGCTGAAATAGAAAAGCCGACCACGTCCAGATGCACGAGCACGTCAACGACCACGGCTACGGCTACGTCGACGTCGTTGACGTAATCGTGGATGTTGACGTGGTCGTGCACGTAGACGGCTTTTCTTTTGGCGGTTGCTTTTAGCTTCTTGTTGTTCTGGCTCGCGCCGGACTGTCTTTGTGGCTTTTGCTGTTCAGAAACGACCTTGCTGACCTCACTTCGCGAACCTAATTATTATCTCCTCGGTTTCATGGGAGCCGGCAAATCCACCGTCGGTCCCCTGCTGGCCGGAAGGCTGGACACGCAGTTCTACGATCTGGATCAGCTCATCGAGGAGACCGAAAAATCCACGATTCGCCAAATCTTCGAAACTAGAGGCGAGGCTTTCTTTCGTAAAAAGGAAACGGAACTGCTGTTGCCTCTAACACGATTGCGCAGCGCGGTGATCGCGCTCGGCGGGGGAACCTTTGTACAAGAGATCAACCGCGAGTTGATCCGCTCTACCGGAATCTCCATCTGGATTAACGTGCCTTTGGAGCGCATCCAGAAGCGCATCCAGAACCCGTTGTCCAGACCGCTTTTTCGAACGCCGCAGGAAATGGAAGCCCTGTTTCGGCAGCGTGAGGCCTTTTACGCCATGGCGGATCTGGAAGTTCGAGTGGGGGAAGAGCCTGTCGAAGATGTTGCTGACAAGATTCTGTCGTCGATCACAAATTTTCACGAATTAACACAAATTCCACGAAGTAATGAAGATTCGTGAAATTCGTGTTAATTCGTGAGAATTCGTGATCCACTACGGCAAAAGGAGGACCTGGCCTGCGAAGACCTGTCCTGAGGCGAGGCGCTTGTTTCGCTTCTTTAAGGCGGCGGGTGACACTTTGAGTTTTTTCGCAATTTGGGTCAATGTTTCGCCTTTACGAACACGGTACTGCTTCGACCCGGCTTTCACGGACTTCGACTTCCTGGAATCATGCCGCAGGCTGGCCGTATGGATCGAGCGGCGGCTCCCTTTTCGCACCGAGCGCGCTGCCTTTACAGGCGCAACGCGACTCATCCAGTTTTGTTCTTCACGACTCAGGGTGGAGAGCGCTTCGGCGATCTCGCCTGCAGGAACTTTCAACATGTAACCGGAAGGAAGACGCTGATAACCGCGATGGATGTCGATTGAAATCGCAGGATTGTAGGCTCGCAAAGTTCCTTCAGAAACGCGATTTAATTCCGCGAGTTGGCTGCTTCGATTTCCTGACTTGACCTTCAACTCCTCGAATTTCAGAGGCTTCGCCATCTCAGCCAAAGGGAAATACTTGCGACAGTTCTTGGCTACTTCCAGCGCCGCCAGGAATTCAGAATAGAAGTTTTTGGAGGCGAAACCGAACGCCTTTCCGTCGTGCTTCTCCAAAATCGCCAGGAAGTCGCCCTGCTGCGCCTCGTTGGCCCGCATCATTCCGTTGGTGCCGTAATTGTAGGCGGTAATCGCCTGTGGCCAGCTTCTCAGCAGGTTGTAGTTCTTCCACAGAACCTCGGCTGCGGCCTGGGTGGCGCGCAACGGATCCCGCCGCTCATCCATCACCGAGTTGATCGTGAGCAGTCCCCGCGATGAACGCCTCATGAATTGCCAGATGCCTGCAGCACCCACCTTCGAATAGCTGGCGTAATTGAAGGAAGACTCCACATGCGGCAGGTAAGCCAACTCTTCAGGCAACCCTTTATCGCGAAATACCTTCACTATGTACGGCAGATATAGACCGGAGCGGACCACTCCCTGCTCGAAACGGTCTTTGACGCCCCGCTGCTCGCGTACCCGGTCCGGGGCATCGCGAAAGTAACCGGCATCGAGAACTTGCCCCGCCTTGACGAGCGCCTCATGCACATGTTTATGAGTGGAGCTGAAACCGGCTGCTTCCAGGCCGAACTTGCTGAAGTCCTCCAGCGCGTTCTGGACCTTCAGCACCTCTGCTTCGATTTCGGATTCTTGGTCCCGCCATTCGCCCGGCGATACGTCGGGAAACTTGTCGAATTTCAGTACTTTGTAGATGATGGCAAGATTTTCGCGGTCGTGAATGATGACCTGGCGACGGTCGTACCTGGAATAAACCGTTCGCCAGAAATCGATCCGGGTCTGCAATCCCTTTTGCGGAAAGAACTCCTCCACCGACGAGAGCTCGAAATCGGAGGAAGCTGCCGTCTTGGGAGAGTAACCGGCCTTTACGGACAACTTTTCGCTGTTGTCGAGTGCCGGTGATAACAGAAATAAAAGGAGAACTGCCAGAAGCGTGGCAAAGCTTCGCATCTCGACCGAGTATATTCGTAATAATTTCTCTGTCAACAATGTACCGTCCCTAAGCCGGATTATCCGGCTACTTCGCAGCCCGTAGAGACGCGACATGTCGCGTCTGAGCTCTGACGCGGCATGCCGCGTCTCTACGCCTAAAATGTCCGGCGGGGCCGACCACCGGCCGTCGCATCTTTAAGATGCAAAATCTGCCTGGAGGTTTTACCGCGGCCTCCGCGTCGGGACAAAGGGCTCTCGTTTGCATCGTTTTTGCGCCCGACCGGTATTTAATCCAGCCTTATTGACAAGCGGCGCTAACGGTCATATTACTGCTGTTGAAGGGTTTAGAATGTGAGAGGGATTTCTTTTTTTGTAGAACCGATCTCCACATCGGGAAGGCTGCGGGCTTATGAGAATGGACAAATTTACCATCAAAGGGCAGGAAGCCGTCGAAGCGGCGGTAAATCTTGCCAATGACTCCGGCCACCAGCAGATCGAGCCGGAACACCTCCTTCTGGCGCTGCTGCAGCAAAAGGAAGGGACTGTCAAACCGGTGCTGGACCAGCTCGAGGTGGATTCCCGCAAGCTGCAGGCAGAAACGGAACAGTTATTGAGCTCTTTGCCCAAGGTTTCTGGCGGTGGGCAAAACTACATTTCTCCCCAATTGACCGAACTTTTCGGCAAAGCTCAGAAGGAAGCGGACGCGTTCCGCGACCAGTATGTCAGCACCGAGCACCTGCTGTTGTCTCTGGCAGAATTCAAGGGCCGCGCCGGCGAACTCCTGCGCCGGAATGGCGTGAGGCGCGACCAGATTCTTCGAGTTCTGCAAAATATTCGAGGCAGTCAGACAATCACCGATCAGAACCCTGAAGACAAGTACCAGGCGCTGGCGCGCTATGCCAAGGACTACACCGATCTGGCTCGGAAGGGAAAGCTGGATCCCGTCATCGGCCGGGATGACGAGATCCGGCGAGTCGTCCAGGTGCTGTCCAGACGTACTAAGAACAATCCGGTGCTGATCGGCGAGCCCGGCGTGGGCAAGACGGCAATCGTGGAGGGACTGGCCCAGAGAATCACCTCGGGGGATGTCCCGGAAGGCCTGCGCAGCAAACGCATTGTGGGACTCGATCTCGGATCGATGCTGGCCGGGGCCAAATATCGAGGTGAGTTCGAAGAAAGACTGAAGGCTGTGCTGAAGGAGATCGAACAGGCCCAGGGGGAGATCATTCTTTTTATCGACGAGCTTCATACTCTGGTTGGAGCGGGCGCCGCCGAAGGCGCCATTGACGCATCCAACATGCTCAAACCGGCGCTTGCTCGCGGCGAGCTTCGCTGCATCGGCGCCACCACGCTGGCCGAATACAAGAAGCACGTTGAAAAAGATGCAGCCCTGGAGCGTCGTTTCCAGCCTGTTTTTGTGGCGCCTCCGTCGGTAGCCGACACGATCGCCATATTG
Source organism: Acidobacteriota bacterium (assembly GCA_036507075.1). Taxonomy (GTDB): domain Bacteria; phylum Acidobacteriota; class UBA6911; order JACQSX01; family JACQSX01; genus DASXQR01. Next base: position 9,359 of record DASXQR010000069.1, read on the forward strand.
CGCGGCCTGAAGGAGCGCTACGAGGTACATCACGGAGTCCGGATTACGGACGACGCGCTGGTAGCGGCGGCGCGCCTGTCGGATCGTTACATCAGCGACCGGTTTCTTCCCGACAAGGCAATCGATCTGGTGGATGAGGCTGCCTCTCGGCTGCGCATTGAAATTGACAGCATGCCGACAGAAATCGACGAAGTGGAGCGCCGGATCCGGCAATTGGAGATCGAACGGCAGGCTCTTGCGCGCGACAAAACCTCCAGTTCGCTGGATCGCCTGGCGATTATCGAGCGCGAGCTGAGCGACCTGCGTGAAAGAAGCAATCAGATGAAGCTCCACTGGAAGAAGGAAAAGGAGATCATCGATCAGATCCGGCGCTACAAGGAAGAATTGGAGCAGGTCAAGGCCGAAGAGCAGAAGGCGGAGCGCGAGGGGAACCTTGGAAAGGTGGCGGAGCTGCGCTACGGGCGCGCCGTGGAGATAAAGAGCGCCCTGGACCGCGCCAATTCCGAGCTGGTTGCGCTGCAGAAGGATCAGAAGATGCTCAAAGAGGAAGTGGATGCGGAAGACATCGCCGAAGTTGTTTCCAAGTGGACCGGCATCCCCGTTTCGCGCATGCTGGAAACTGAAAAGCAGAAACTTCTTCACATGGAAGAGCGCCTGCGGCAGCGTGTCGTGGGTCAGGACCAGGCGCTGCAGGCTGTGGCCAACGCGGTACGCCGCTCACGCGCCGGCTTCCAGGATGAAGGAAGACCGATCGGTTCGTTCATCTTCCTAGGACCTACCGGCGTGGGAAAAACGGAAACAGCTCGAGCGCTGGCGGAGTTTCTGTTTGATGATGAGAAGGCGATGATCCGCATCGACATGTCCGAGTATATGGAAAAACATGCGGTCGCAAGAATGATCGGCGCCCCTCCGGGTTACGTAGGCTATGAGGAAGGCGGATATTTGACGGAAGCCGTGCGCCGGAGACCTTACTCGGTCGTGCTGTTTGATGAAATCGAGAAGGCGCACCCGGAAGTTTTTAATGTTTTGCTGCAGATTCTCGACGACGGCCGGCTGACCGACGCCAAGGGCCGCACTGTGGACTTCAAAAATACCGTGATTCTGATGACGTCGAACATCGGAAGCCAGTGGATCTCTGAAATTCATACGATGACCGAGCTGGAAATAGAGCGCCGCGTCCAGGAGGCGCTGCGCGCCCATTTCAAACCCGAGTTCCTGAACCGGATTGACGACATCATCATCTTCAAGCGGCTGGACGGCCGGCAGTTGCGCGAAATTGTGCGCATCCAGATCCAACGCCTTTCCCGGCTTTTCTCGGCACGGAACATCCAATTGGAGGTGAGCGACGCGGCCATGGATCATCTGGCGCGTGAAGGCTATGATCCGGTATACGGCGCGCGCCCGTTGAAGCGACTATTGCAGAAGGAGATTCTGGACCGCCTTTCGGTCAAATTGCTCGAAGGGGAGATTCAGGACGGCAGCCACGTAGTGGTCGACTATGATCCGGCACTCAACCAGTTGCTGTTCACCACACCGGAACTGGTTTCGCAGGAAAAAATTCATTAAGAATTTATGCAGGAGGAAAGATGAGGGATTTCAGAGATTTGATTGGATTGCAGGAGAGGATGAACCGTCTGTTTGATGACAGCATCTCCCGTTCGCGCGGCCAGGAAGACTTGAGCAACGGCAGCTGGAGTCCCGCGGTGGATATTTACGAAACGGAAGATCAAATCGTTATCAAAGCGGAGCTGCCCGAAGTAAACAAGGACAGCATTGATTTGCGAATAGAGAACAACACCTTGTCAATCAGAGGCGAGAGAAAGCTGAGCGACGAGGCGAAACGCGAGAATTATCACCGCATCGAGCGCGCCTATGGCCCTTTCTATCGCATCTTCAGCCTCCCCAATGTCGTAGATCCGGAAAACGTGATCGCCAGCTACAAGGATGGCGTTTTGAAGCTGGCGCTCAACAAAAGAGCGGAATCGCGGCCGCGATCCATCAAGATTGATACTGCGGATTAAAGTTTTGCGGAAGGGACGGGAGCTTTGTGTAACAAGTTGGAAAGTTCTTGGTTTTTCGACAGGATTTTGGAAAAGACAAAAGCCGATCACGTCAACGTCTACGTTTAAGGTCTACGTCCACGTGCACGCCAATGTCCACCAGCACCAAGCCAAACGCCTTCACAGGGAGCAACAACCGCGCTGAAAACCCATCCGAAGAGATATAATCGGATTGGAGGAATTCGAAGAGATGAGTAACTATTTGAAGACCGCAATGCTTCTGGGTCTGATGACCGGGTTGATTCTGGTCATCGGCGGTTACCTGGGCGGATCCAACGGTATGCTGTTTGCCCTGGTTTTTGCAGGGATCATGAACTTTGCGTCGTACTTCTATTCCGACAAGATCGCCTTGGCTGCCTATGGCGCCCGGGAGGTTTCGGCCCAGGAGGCGCCCGAAGTTTACCGGATTGTCCAGAACCTGACGCAGCGCGCCGGCCTTCCCATGCCCCGCGTTTACATCATTCCCAGCGCGGCAGCCAACGCTTTCGCCACCGGGCGTAACCCACAGCACGCGGCAGTGGCGGTGACGGAAGGGATCCTGCGGCTGTTGAATTATGAGGAACTGGAAGGAGTGATTGCTCACGAACTGGCTCACGTGAAGAACCGCGACATCCTGATTAGCTCGATTGCCGCCACGCTGGCCGGAGCGATCATGTGGATCGCCCATATGGCGCGTTTTGCCGCGCTGTTTGGCGGCTATGGCGGCCGGGACGAGCGCGAAAACGGCGGCGTTTTGGGCTACCTGTTCACCATCATCCTGGCTCCCATCGCCGCCATGCTGATCCAGTTGGCTGTTTCACGTTCTCGCGAGTATGGGGCCGACGCCACGGGAGCTCATTTTGCCGGCAATCCTTACGGCCTGGCGCGCGCGCTGGAGAAGCTTGAAGCCAACTCCAAGTTACGACCTTTGCAGGCTTCCGAATCCACCGCCCACATGTTCATTGTCAAGCCATTCACCGGCAGCGCAATACTCCAACTCTTTTCCACGCACCCGCCCATGGAAAAACGGATTGAGCGCCTTATCGGGCGGAAGGGGACTTTGTCGTATTAGTACATACGCGCAAAACTCGAGTCAGAAGGCCGCAACCCGATAACTCGTAACTTCGAAAGGGAGCAATCGTGATCCGTCCACCCGCCGTTGCCGGAGCCTTCTACCCTGCAGCGCCGAATGAGCTGCTGGCAATGCTGCGGAGCCTCACTCCTTTGTCACGTTCAAAGCAGAAAGCCATCGCTCTGATTTGCCCGCACGCCGGTTATGTTTATTCGGGCAGAGTTGCGGGCGAGAGTTATGCCCGCGCCGCGCTGCCTGATCGGTTCATCATTCTTTGCCCGAATCATCGCGGATTGGGATCGCCTCTGGCCGTTATGAGCGAAGGAAAATGGCGTACCCCACTCGGCGACGTTCCGATTGACTCGGATCTGGCGGCCCGATTGCGCCGGACCTCTTCTCTCTTCGAAGAAGATGCCGGCGCCCATTCCCAGGAGCATTCCCTGGAAGTGCACCTTCCCTTTCTTCAGTATCTGAAAGAGGATTTCCGTTTTGTCCCCGTAAGCGTGGGCAGCCTTCCGCTGGGTGAATTGCAGCAGGTGGGGTCGGCCATTGCACGGGTCATAGTGGAATCCGGTGAAGACGTGATGATCATTTCCAGCACCGACATGACCCACTACGAGCCCGCGAATGCGGCCCGTGAGAAGGATGAAAAAGCCATCTCGGCCATTCTCAGACTGGATGCCGCAGGTCTTTATGAAACAGTTCAGAAGAACAGGATCAGCATGTGCGGCGTTGCGCCCACCACCGTCGCTCTGGCCGCGGCCCGGGAACTAGGAGGAACGAGGGCCGAGCTTGTGCTCTACAGCACTTCGGGAGATGTAACGGGCGACTATGGCAGCGTTGTGGGATACGCCGGGTTCTTGGTTTATTAGCGAGTTATGAAGGGGAAGGAAGGGTTATGAAGGGGGATGGAGGGAAAGGACAAGGGATGATAAGTGGAACAAAACGAAATAAGCCATCAGCCGAACCGCGCGCGTAAGCAAGCGGACCCTCGATGTAGCAGTTCTAATTAATTTGGTGCTTAGCGTTTGCTGCGTGGGTCCGCTTGTTTACGCGCGCGGTTCGGTTGGTAACCGCTTCCCTTCATCCCCCTTCATCCCCCTTCATAACCCTTCCTCCCCTTCCATAACCCCGGAGCCAGAGCATCGCAGAAACCTTGGTGCCTTGGTGGCTTTGTGGCAGAATTAACACTGGCGGTTCTCACCAGGAGACAATTCGATGTCAGGACATTCAAAATGGCACTCCATCAAGCATAAAAAAGCTGCAGTGGATGCAAAGCGGGGCCGCGAGTTCACACGGCTGATCAAGGAAATGACTGTGGCTGCAAGAATCGGAGGCGGCGACCCGGATGCGAATCCGCGGCTTCGAACGGCCGTCGCGGCGGCAAAGGCAGTCAACATGCCGGCCGACAACATCAAGCGCGCCATCATGAAAGGCACCGGCGAACTCCCCGGTCAAACTTATGAAGAAGTCAATTACGAGGGGTATGGACCGGGTGGAGTGGCCATGATTATTGCAGCGGTCACTGACAACAAGAACCGGACGGTGGCCGAGATTCGCCATCTTCTAGCCAAGTATGGCGGCAACCTGGGTGAAACGCACTCAGTTTCGTGGATGTTTCACAAGAAAGGCTATCTGGCCGTGGAAAGCGGCGCGGGTTCAGAGGAAGAGCTGCTGGAAATCGCGCTCGACGCCGGCGCCGACGACGTCAAGTCGGAAGGAAACACATTTGAGATCATTTCCTCGCCCGAGAAATTCGAAGAGGTGAAAAAAGCACTCGAGGACCGGGGAAAGAAAATCGAAAACGCCGAGGTCACCCTTCTTCCTCAAAGCTATGTCCATCTGGAGGGAAAGAAGGCCGAGCAGATTATAAAACTGATGGAAGCTCTCGAGGAACATGACGACGTCCAGAACGTCTATGCCAATTTTGACATCGATGCCGCCGAGCTGGAGGCCGCCAGCTGAAGCCGAATGATTGTATTAGGTGTTGACCCCGGCAGCCGCGCTACAGGGTACGGCGTCGTCCGCAGCAACGGACAGCAGCATCAGTGTCTTACTTATGGCTGCATTCGCCGGCCGGCCGACAGTGACCTTCCGCAGGCGCTCCGAAAAATCTACGAACAACTTAATTCTATCGTTTCGTCATATCAGCCTGAAGCCATCGCGGTGGAAAGCCTGTTTCACGCCGCAAACGTGAAAAGCGCCCTTACTTTGGGACACGCCCGTGGGATTGTCCTGCTTTGCGCCGCCGTCCATAATCTTGCGCTCCACGAGTACAGCCCGCTGGAAATAAAAAAATCACTGGCAGGTTACGGCCGCGCCGAAAAATCGCAACTGCAGGAAATGGCAAAGCTCTTGCTTAACCTGAGAAGTGTTCCCGAGCCAAACGATGCTTCCGACGCGCTGGCGGTCGCCATCTGTCATATCCATCAGCAAGCATTCCGGGCAAGATTGGCTGCGCCGCCAATGCGAACCGTCAGATAAGCACACTATCAAGCTGTAATAGGAGCGGTAGTACCGGCCATCAGCTTTCAGCCTTCAGCAATCAGCTTTTTCACACATTAACGGCTTTTTGCTGGCGACCGGCAGCTGAAGCCCTGTTGGTCCCGGCAAGCACAGTGCAGCCAAGGAACTGCGGCCGTCAAGCCCCGGATCGCGCTGAAATGCACAACTACAAAGCAACAATCCAGTACGATGGCACAGAGTATCATGGCTGGCAGACTCAGAAAGGCCAGCCCACCATCCAGGAGATGCTGCGGCGTGCAATTTCAAAAATCACTTCCGAACGTCCCGTCGTAATCGGTTCCGGCCGTACCGACGCTGGAGTTCATGCGGAAGGGCAGGTAGCAAATTTCAAGCTGGAAAAGCGCTTCGACTCACTGAAGCTCAAGCGCGCCATGAATGCCGTTTTGCCCGACACAATCCGAATCCTTAGACTTTCGCCCGTCCGGCAGGACTTTCACGCCCAATTCGCCGCCCAGGAGAAAACGTACTGGTACCGCATCTGGAACGCTCCGGTAATGAATCCTCTTTGGCGGCGCCATGCTCTTCACGTGCCACAACCACTGGACGTGCCCGCCATGCAGCGGGGAGCAGCTTATCTTCTGGGTCGGCATGACTTTCATGCATTTGCAGCCGCCGGCGCCACGGTGGAATCCTTCAAACGCCGCGTTACCACTTCAAAGATCTCGCGGCGCGGCACTGTCGTTGTTTACCAGATCTCGGCCAACGGCTTCCTGCATCACATGGTGCGAAATATCACAGGCACGCTGCTGCTTGTCGGAAAAGGCAGGTTACCGGCCTCCGGAATACGGCAAATCCTGCGATCCGGGAATCGCAATCTCGCAGGCCCCACCGCTCCCGCACACGGACTGACGCTGAGGCGGGTCCGCTATTAGCTGGTTGCCCGTAACAGGGAAACTCGCGAGGCCTGTACAACATCTGCGCAGCAAGCTGGCCACTTCTTGTTTTTTTGGCACCGTTTTTCAAAGCCGTTCAAGTCAACGACACGTCTCACGTTCACGTTCACGAGCTCGTCAACGTCCACGTCAACCGGGCATGACCACGTCTACGATTGCGTCTACGATCTTGCCCAGTGCGGCGCAGGCTGCAGAGAATTGAAACTGATCATTTTGTCGTAATCGTAGACCTGGGACGTGAACGTTGGCGTGCTCGTGAACGTAGGACGTCGAGGTTGACGTGATCGTGCTCGTGGTCGTTGGCGTTAGACGTGGTCATTGACATGGACGGCTTCCGCTGGCAGAAACTTTCGACACCACCAAACCATCATGGGATTCACTTTTTGCCCACTTCTTGATATAAAGTACTTTTGTATGCAGAGTTCTGAGCTTACGGCTCCTGCCCGGCCAATATTGCAGCAAATTCTAATTGCCCGATGACTCGTCAGTCTAAAGCCGGCAACTCGCAACGCGTGGAGTTGTGCTAGCATTAGGTCAGTTCGCGATGGCCACGGAAGCGCTGAATTTTAAAGGGATTGTAAGGGAGGGGTCCCGGGAGGCGGACTTGCTCGCCCAGTTGGATCCACAGCGATTTCCCCGGCACATCGCCGTCATTATGGACGGGAATGGCCGCTGGGCTGCACAGCGACATCTTCCCCGTGTCTCCGGTCACAAAGCAGGCATCGACTCGGTCCGTGAGATCGTTGAAACTTCAGCGCGGCTCGGAATTGACGCGCTCACCCTTTATGCCTTCTCCACGGAAAACTGGAAACGTCCCAGGCCGGAGATCAACACTCTGATGGCTTTGTTGAAGGAATACCTTCAGCGCGAAGTGTCACGGCTGAACGAAAACAACATCCGGCTTTTGAGCATGGGTCGCACCGAAGATCTGGCGGCCTCGGTGCAGGAAGAATTGCGGATTGCGGGGCGGCGAACGGCGCAGAATACCGGCATGAAATTGATTATTGCCCTCAACTACAGCGGACGGACGGAGTTAGTGGATGCCTTTCGAAAAATAATCCATCAACATCCGGGAATAAATCCCGCTTCGATAACCGAGTCGATGGTGGAATCTCACCTCTACATGGAGGCCTTGCCCGAACCGGACCTGCTGATTCGAACCAGCGGCGAGATGCGAATCAGTAATTTTATGCTCTGGCAAATCGCTTATTCCGAAATCTACGTCACCGATACACTGTGGCCCGACTTTCGGCGCCGACATCTGTTCGAGGCAATCCTGGATTTTCAAAAGCGCGAACGCCGCTACGGCGGAATTACCGTCAGTCCGACCTTCGAGTAGCAAACTTTTCACCAGAAAGGCTCAGATTTGCCACGAAGCCACGAAGGCACGAAGGACTGTTGTTCACTTTGAAGTGACACTTCTCATCACTCGATCGCAGGTATCGCAGAAGTGGGACGTCTAACTAAGTCATTGGGCTTTGTGTCTTCGTGCCTTCGTGGCAAACCCGTGCCTTTGTGGTGAAAAGTTTGCTACTCTGACCTCGGAATGCTGACCCGGACCATTGCTGCTCTCAGTCTCGCACCGATAGTTCTCGGAATTCTGTTCTGGGCCCCGCCGTGGGCGTTCATCCTGTTCATACTTTTCGTTTCTGAGCTCACACTGTCCGAGTACCTGCGCCTGGTTCCCGGCCTGATCGATGCCGCCGCACGCGGCCTGCTTATGGTGCTTGCCGCCCTTCTGGTAGTCGGATCCGCCCTTGGGCCCGGACAGTTTGCGCCTCTAAGATCGCTGCTAATCCTGCTGGCAAGTTTTCTGGCTGTCACCATGTACACCGTGCTGACCAACTCGGACAATGCCCGCACTTTTTCCATCGTGGCCGGGTCTCTCTTCGGTCTGATCTATATCCCGTTATCTCTGGCGCTGCTGATTCCAGTCCGTTTCGGCTATGATTTCCAGCTTACGGCCGGTGGCCAGACTTACGGTCGAAGCTCGATTCTCTTCTTGCTTCTGGTGACTTGGGCGGGCGATACGGGCGCGTACCTGGCAGGACGCAGTTTTGGGAAGCGGAAACTGGCCCCGAGAATCAGTCCCGGCAAGACAGTTGAAGGCGCGATCGCCGGGCTTATCTGCAGCGTGATTGTAGGAGTATTCTTTTTTTTTCTGGTCAGTCGCAGCCCTCTGTGGGTAGCCGGAGCCGCGCTGCTGAGCATTATCGGACAATTCGGGGATTTGTTTGAATCGATGTTAAAGCGCGGGGCCGGTGTAAAGGATTCGTCGCAGTTGATCCCGGGACATGGAGGAATGCTGGATCGAGTCGACAGCCTTCTGCTTTGCTGCCCGGTACTTTTTGTGATGGAAGTGGGACGGTTTTGATTCCCGGTCGAAGTTTGAAATCGAAAGTGACACTCACAGACGTTGCCACACGGATTTGCCACGAAGGCACGAAGACACGAAGCTCAATGATTTAATTAGAAGTGCCACTTCTGCGACACCAGCGATTGAGTGATGAGAAGTGTCACTTCAAAGTGAAACAACAGTCCTTCGTGCCTTCGTGGCTTCGTGGCAAATCCTGGTCGCAGCTATCGGTGCCACTTTCGGCTTTCGACTTTCAGACTTGAAATGAAGATGAATAAGAAAATCGCGATCCTCGGTTCGACCGGCTCAATCGGGCAAAGCACGCTGGATGTGGTGCGGCAGTCGCGGGGCAGATTCGAAGTCGTCGCCCTTGTCGGCGGTACAAATACTGAGGCCCTGTGTGACCAGATACGCGAATTTGCGCCTCGCATCGCCAGCGTTGTCGACAGCCGGCACGCAGATGTGCTTCACAGGCAATTGACAAATCGAGGGATCGCAGCGCCACAGATCCTTTGTGGCGACGAAGGAGCCATTGCCGCCGCCACGCAGCAAGATGTGGAACTAGTGGTGGGCGCGATCAGCGGCGCGGCCGGCTTAATCCCCACATATCATGCCATCGAGCAGGGCAAACGGCTGGCTCTCGCCAACAAGGAAACACTGGTGATGGCCGGAGATTTGATCATGCCTCTGGCGCGCAAAAATGGCTGCTCCATCCTTCCTGTCGACAGCGAACACAATGCGCTGCACCAATGTCTCCAGGCAGTGCAACCCGATCAAGTCGACGAGCTTTTGCTTACCGCCAGCGGTGGGCCCTTCTTAAATCTGCCGCTGCACTGCATGGCCACCGTGTCGGTGCGCGAGGCCCTTCGCCATCCAACATGGCGCATGGGAAAGAAGATCACGATCGATTCGGCCACGCTCATGAACAAGGGGCTTGAAATCATTGAGGCACACCATCTTTTCAATTTTCCACCCGATAAAATCCGGGTGCTGATTCATCCAAAGTCGGTCATTCACTCCCTGGTGAGAACAACCGACGGTTCCCTGATCGCGCAGATGGGTATTACCGACATGCGCCTTCCAATTCTTTACGCGCTGAATTATCCCGAGCGGCTTCCATCGCCTTTCCCGGCCCTGGATCTCACCGCGGTGGGGCCCCTGGAATTCTTCAGCCCAGACCTCGCCAGATTTCCATGCTTGAAACTGGCTTATGAAGCCTTGCGAACGGGCGGAACACTGCCCACGGTCATGAATGCCGCAAATGAAGTGGCAGTATCGCAATTCCTCGGCGAGGAGATACCTTTTTCGGCGATTCCCGTCATCATCGAGCATGCCATGTCCGAACATAAAGCCGAAGCTGTGCGGGATCTCGATCAGATTCTGCAGATCGACCGTGAAGCGCGCACCCGAGCTCAACGAATCATTAAAGGCATGCTCCGTAGTCCGTAGTCCGTGGTCCGTAGAAAGTCCGAAATGCCACGAAGGCACGAAGACACGAAGCTCAATGATTTAATTAGAAGAGCCACTTCTGCGACACCAGCGATTGAGTCATGAGAAGTGTCACTTCAAAGTGAAACAACAGTCCTTCGTGCCTTCGTGGCTTCGTGGCATCTTCGGGCTTTCGACTTTCAGACTTTCAACAGACGACGAACCATTGACAACGGACCACGGACCAACGACTGGGTTATAATCAGCCCAGGGCACCTGTCGGCCTAAAACTAGAGGCGTTTAGTCATGGCTCATATAATCGGTACCAATATTCTTGCTCTTATATTTGTTCTGGGCGTGATGATCTTCGTTCATGAGTTCGGGCATTATGTCGTGGCCAAACTGCTGAAGATCCGCGTCGACGTTTTCTCGCTGGGTTTTGGTCCCCGTTTGTTCGGTTTTCGAAAAGGGGACACGGATTATCGAGTGAGCGCGCTTCCCCTGGGCGGCTACGTCAAGATGGCGGGCGAAAACTTTGACGAGGAATTGACCGGGGCTGAGGACGAATTCCTTTCCCGCCCGAAATCACACCGTATGGCCGTCGCCATCGCGGGCCCGCTGATGAACTTTCTGCTGGCCATTGGTTTGCTGGCGGGAAACCTCATCCTGGGAGTGCAGATTCCCGCCTACCTTTACGAACCACCCATAATCGGAGCAATTGATCCCCATTCTCCCGCCGAAAGAGCAGGCCTGAGGGTCGGAGATCGAATTCTATCCATCGGGAATTCGAAGACTCAAAACTGGGAGGATGTAACCTTTGCCACCGGCGCATCGGCGCGCAGGCCGCTGCCCTTCCGGATTCAGCGCGACGGAAAACAGCTTACCGGCTCGATCACTCCCGAACCGGCGCCCGACACGCAACTGGGATGGATCGGCGTGGGGCCGCTCTTCCCGTCCATTGTAGGCAGCGTGGAACCCGGAAGCCCTGCGGATCGCGCAGGCCTGAAGCCGCGTGACGAGATCATAAAAGTGAAATCTCCAACCCGAGAGGTATTCACTTTTTCACAGGCACGCGCCTTGATCGCCGAGAATGAAGGAAAACCGCTTGAATTTACCATCCGCCGGGGAAAGGAGACTCTGCAGAAAACCATCATTCCGCAGAAGATCGCTGGAGACGTTCGTATCGGATACGTTCCCGAGCCGCCACCGTTGATGACCAAGAAATTCGGCGCGCTGGACGCCATCCGTGAATCGATACAACGCAATTACCGGCTCACACTGTTGACGTTTAACATCGTGGGAAAAATTCTGACCGGTGACGCCAGCATTCGCACCATTTCCGGCCCGATTGAGATCGCGCGGTATTCCGGAGAAGCTGCGCGGCGGGGCGCCAGCATCATGATGGAATTCATGGCGATGATTTCTCTTCAGCTTGGAATCTTCAACCTGTTCCCGATACCGATCCTGGACGGGGGAGTAATCTTCCTGCTGCTGGTTGAAAGCCTGATCCGCCGGGACCTCAGCCTTCAGGTAAAAGAGCGCATCTTCCAAATCGGTTTTATCTTCATCATCCTGCTGATGGGGATTGTGCTCTTCAACGACCTGAACAAGAGCTTGACGCTGTTTAAATAAAAGCCGGCCTAAGTCAGGCTGGCTTCACTCACTTCTCCCTCAGCAATCTATGCTTCGCGGCTAAAGCTGGCGGGTTCGATGATTTTGAACTTCTGCTTCAGCGTATTGGTGATCAGGGCGAGGATGGAAAGCACGCTTTCCTCAAAGTTGATGTTCTCGATGATGTGAATTCCATACCGCTCGGACATCTCGATGATGTAATCCTGAATTTCAAGAATGGCATCGAAATTCGCCAGATATCGATCCGCCTGGCGGCTTTGCGCTTCGGCTTGCCGCTGCACAAAACGCTCCCGGTACTTGGAGCGGTTCAAAGTCGTGATGGTCAACGGTATGACGTAAGCGACCTCGGAATACACGTCGTAGTCGATCAGACCCGGAACCAGGTGGACCCCATCCACCACCAGGCTGATGTTCTCTTCGACCGAGCGTTCGATCATGGCCTTGACGCCGGCGCAAACTTTTGAAGCCTGTTCCTCGAACGCTTCTACAACACGCGACTTGGAAGGATGGAGGAATTTCTGATCTTTCCAGGCTTCGTAAGAAGAATGATGGATGGACGGGAGCAGTTCCAGGCTGAACATCATGCGCATGATCTGGCGCACCGTGTCGGTGCTGAGCAGCTTTCTAATTGCCAGGCGATGCGCCACTTCTGTGGCCAGAGACGACTTCCCCGTTCCGGTGGCGCCTCCAAAAAGAATGATGATCGGCTTGTCCGGCGATCGAAAGCGACGCCACAGAAGGTAGCGCTCTGCGTATTGGCGTCCTTGCGCCTTGAGAATGGTCTGACAGATTAACTCGCGGAGCTCTTCGCGGTTGATGTAGGGTCGATTGGCGCGCAGCAGGCCCAATTCTATGTCGCGGGCCACATCGTATGAAATAGCCGGATCGAGGCCTGAGGCCTGCAGCGACTGCGAAAGAAGTCCTTTTGAAAATGGGCTCTCGCCTCTTTTGTCGCGTACCTGGATCGTGTGGTCCTGCGACAGCACGGCGTCGGGCTCGTGCAGCGAAACATCGCCCAGGCGCTCATGTACAACCTTCTGGATGAGCTTGGAGAGATCCTCCTTGCTGATTTCCTTCTGGGGCCCAATCTGCTTGCGGACCAGCGTGGAAATCTCATAGGCCTGATCGAAGTTCAGGCCGCGCTTCACCAGCGAATGGGTGACCATTCCCCGCAAAAAGGGGATCCGATGGTCCCCCTCAATTACGTAGATATCATGGGCTTTACCCATGAACTTATTTTAGACGATTTGGTAATGGAAGGTTAACAAAAGACACCGCGACTGGCGGGTCCCTCGCTGCATCCGGGCTCTGACATGGCGGGTGACCGACCGCTATGGGAGACTCACTTGCGGAAGCTCTGAAGGGCCTGGGCCTCATTCTCGTAGCTTTCAAAGACGGTAAGCAGTTTGGTGATTGCGAGCAGTTCGTGCAGCTTTTTGGTGAGGTTTAAGAGCTTTAACTGGCCGCCCTGATTGGTCACATTGGTATACGCGCTTACAAGCTCACCGATTCCCGAGCTGTCCATGTAGCTGACGTCGCCCATGTTCAACAGAATATTCTTTTGCCCTGACTTCACCAACTCTCGAATTTTGTTGCGGAGGTCGACGCTGCTTTCACCGATCGTAATCTTTCCGCTGAGATCCAGGATGGTGACGCCATCAGTATTTCTCGTTTCGATATTCATTTTTGATCTCCTTCCAAGTCGATTTAAGTCGGTGCTCTTTTCATCATGCGGAGCCGGGTTCCCCCTGCGGGGCTGCGGAGGAAATTAACCTGGTCCATAAATGATTTCACGAAAAATATCCCTCTTCCAGAGGGTTTCAAAAGATTCTCCGGAGCAAGCGGGTCGGGAAGACTTTCCGGATCGAATCCCCTCCCCTCGTCGTCAATACTGATCACCAGCCGATCCACGTAGATCTCAAAGGTGACATCCACCTTCTTTCCTTCCTGGTACTGGTTGCCGTGACGTATCGCATTGATCATTGATTCGCGAACGGACATTCCTATCCAGTGCGCCGAGTCCTCATCGAAACGCATCATCTTTGTGATGTTGTCCGTCAAAGCCTGTACAAGCTCGACTGAATTGAGACTGCTCTCCACTCTGATTTCGACCAGACTGGCGCGCGAACTCATAAAGTTCGTGGAATCTTATATTAAAGCAGAGTGCGCCACTATACCGGCTGCGCTGCGCACTGTCAATTATCAGTTAGACATATATTGCGGCCACGAGTTCCGGGTTCCGGGTTCCGAGTTGCCAGCGCGGATTATTCGTAAATCTTCACCGCCAAGAACGCTAAGAGCGCTGAGAGAAGCGCCAAGGACGGGGGCTGAAACTTGAAGCATGAAGGCCATCAACGCTTTTTTCCGTCTGCGTAGTGTCTTCATGCTTCAAGTTTCAGCCCCCGTCCTTGGCGCTCTCCTGGCGGTCTTGGCGGTCTTCGCGGTTAAGCTTTTGCGAATAATCCAGGCTGGCAACTCGAAACTCGCGCAACGCTGCGCAAGGCGGCAAAATGCCCCCATGCTAGAATTACCCTCGAGCTAAGTTATTTAGAACATTACTCTTCACATGGCACGCTCGACCCGGCTATTAAAGATTGCATTGCTGCTGGCAGCAGCGCTGGTGCTGGCGATCGTCTTGATCGGCCTTTACCTGTGGCGCGGCGGTACGGTGGATCGCTTTGCCCGAGGCCGCATCATCGAGTACCTGGAGAGTCAATACCACGTCAAAGTCGACATTGACTCCGTGCATGTGGATTTGAAACGAAACCGTCTCGTGCTGAAAGGCATCAAAATAAACAACCAGCGATACCCCTCCGATCCTCCCCCGATACACATCCGGGAATTAGAAGTTGAATTCATGTACAGCTTGTGGAGTCGAAACTACCGGCTGGGGGATATTTTTGTCCGCTACCCGACCGTGCGGGTCCTGGAAGATCCCAATGGACTTCTTAATCTCACCAACATGTTCGAGCCGCACCGAAAAACTGAAGTGAAGTTTTCGCTGGCCAATGTGGGGACGATCTCCATTGAAAACGGCAACGTTTTTTACGTGAACCAATGGATTCCACTGGAAACCCGCGGTGGGGGTCTGCAGTCCAAGTTTTTCTACAGCCCGGTGGACGACATTTACCGGCTGGAGCTGAGGCTGGGCGAGCTGGCGCTCACAAAAGCGCAACAGCGATTGCGAGCGATCAAGCTTCAGGCCGACTTCCGTTTGAAGAATGAAGTGTTCTCCTTTCGCAAGCTGGATTTTCAAAGCGACCTTGGCGAGCTGCATTCCAGCGAGGCTTCATTTAATTACCACACGCTGCAGTACCGATTCCGCGGCAACAGCCGCATTAACCTGAACCGGTTGACCTATGCCGGTTTTCGCAAAGCCGCGATGCATGGGGTGGTCGACTTCTCGGGCACCGTGCTGGGCGTCAAATCCAGATTTGAATTTGCCGGGAAGTTTAACAGCAGCCGGCTCCTGGTGCGCGAATACACCTTTGACCGGCTGTCCGGTGATCTTCGCGCGGACTCATCAAAGCTGCGAAGCGATAACCTTCAAGGACAGATCTTTGGCGCGCCGTTCAACGCAAAACTCCTGCTGGTCTTCAGCAACCGCGGCATGTCGGAGGCAGAGGGTTCGGTGCGTGGCGCCAGGATTGAAACCTTCCTGGCGAAACTGAACTTCCCGTTTTCAAACATCTCCGGAAGCGCCGACGCCCGATTTCTACTTCGTTGGCCCGGTTTGAATTTCGAAGATTCCACCGGCAGCGGCGTGGTGAATTACTCAGGAAGAATCACCGCCGCCTCGGATGTCCGCAAGTACTTCCCGGGATCTTTGACAGAATCCCTTCCGTACCAGGGATCGGCGTCGTTTACAAAAGGCGGCGCGGCTCTGAACGTACAGAAGGGAGTGGTCACAACGCCAGGCAGCCGAATTGATTACAGCGGCAGTGTCACTCTGGCCGGCGCTTATGACCTGAGAGTGAAACTGCACTCTGCCAATACGGATGAGCTGATTCGTGCCGCCGGACTTTTTGACGCGGAAGCCAGGCGCCAGTTGGAGCAACGCGCAGTCAGATCCGGTGCGGCCTTTGATTTCGAGGGCACTCTTTCCGGTGTGAAGTCACAGTACCGCCTTGCCGGAAACGTCATTTCGCCGTTTCTCCAGGTAAAGCAGGTCCGGCTTTCCAACATCAGCGCCGCTCTGGAGCTGACACCGCGCTTTGTGCATCTTGAAAATGCCAGCGTGCAGTTCGGACGCAGCCGCATTACGGGATCTATCCGCTATCCATTCATCACTAGAGGGGAAAGGATTCAGGTTGACGCCACCGTCCAGAACGCGCAACTGGAGGACCTGCTGGCGCTGGCCAACTCCAGGCTGCCGTTAGGGGGTCTGGTAAACGCGCGCATACAGGTAAGCGGCCCGGATCTGCAGCACATGGACGGAAAGGCTCCCCTAGTGGTGGATCATCCCACGTTTTTCGGCGAGCCCTTTGACCGGCTGACCGCAGATTTGATTTTCCGGGAATCGGTGTACGAGGTGCAGAATTTTCGACTGGTTAAAGGGAGAGGCCTGGTTACAGGGACAATCGCCGGGAATGTCGACGGCAGCAGTTTCAACGTGGATCTGAGCGGTCGTGACATTCTGCTCACTTCCATTCGCGGCGGAAACCTGCAGGGTTACCAGTTGGGTGGTGTGCTCAATTTCACCATTCGCGGCAACGGCACGCTGCAGAACTTGAATCATACTCTTCATGCGGAAGTCCGCGCCTTCACCGTTCAGGGAGAGCATCTGCAAAATCTCGTAGTGGATGCAAAGGCAGAAGGAAAACGCGTCGATTTCACGGCCGTCACCAATTACTTGAATAATCGACTGGAGGCGCGGGGCCATGTGCTTGTGACTGACGACTATCCGTTTCAGGCCACGATGGATCTGCGAAACGCTCCTATTCGACCTTATATGGCGCTCTTCGGACAGCGACCAAAGGCCGATCTGTCCGGACTGGCAACTGGCCGCGTGCAGGCTTCCGGCAAGCTGAAGAGGCTGGAGGATGCCTCGATAGAAGCCCGCCTTTCATCCCTGCAACTGGCCGTCAACCGTTACCAGCTTCGAAATCAGGGCGAAGTCGTGCTGCGCTTTGAACAGGGGGTGCTTGATATCAAGCCGGTAAAGATGGTCGGGCCGGACACGTCGCTGACGCTCTCGGGTCAGGTATCCACTCTGGGAACACAGCCGGTCAGTTTGAGAATTTCCGGGAATGCCAACCTGCTGGTGCTGAGCGCCTTCGTTCCGGACTTAAACGCGCGCGGCAACGTGTCGTTGAATGTCTATGCGAGCGGCAGCATGCGGCAACTCAGGATTCTGGGCAGCGCGAATTTCAACAAGGTCTATCTGGCCCAACCTGGATGGCCCACTCCGCTGTTTGATACCAGCGGCTCGCTCCGTTTCACCGCCAACCAGGTATCCATCGAGTCGATCACGGCCAAAACACGTTACGGCACTCTGCATATTGAAGGAGGCTTGTTCCTGGAAGGACTCGTCCCGTCGCGCGGGAGACTGAACATAACCGGTGAAGGCCTCCGCATCGAATACCCTCAGGACGTCAAGTCCACCGTCGATATCGATGTCGACTTTTTGAAGAGCTCAACCAACCAGCTCCTGAGCGGAGCAATTTATATTCGAAACTCCGAGTACATTAAAAACATCACTCTGGCCGACCTGGTCTTGCAGATTTCAAATTTCCGGGCTCTTCCTCCCGCCCGCGCGTACGGACGGCAGGAGATCAATCTCGATCTGGACGTGGAAGCTTATAAATCGATCCGAATCAAGAACAGCCTGGCCGACGTTCTTGCCAGCGGTCTTTTCAACGTGCGTGGAACGATTGACGAGCCGGTCATTCTGGGAAGAATGAATGTCGATCAGGGTAAGCTCGTCCTTCAGGACAGCAAATACCAAATCTCGCGCGGATCCATCACATTTAACAATCCCAGGAAAACCACTCCGGTGCTGGACTTCGAAGCAGAGACCAGCGTGCGCGACTATACGGTTACAATTAATCTTCGCGGGCCACTGGACCACCTCACTACAACCTTCCGGTCCGATCCGCCTTTGACGACCTCGGACATTGTAAGCATGCTGGCGATCGGACGCCCCATCCAGGAAGTGGCGCGAGACAGCAGGAATCGCGAGCAGCAGAGCCAGACCCTGGCTTTTCACGGCGCTACTACTCTGCTCAGCCGCAGCCTGACCGACAAGCTGACGGCGCGCAGCACGCGACTGTTCGGTTTTGATCGCTTTACTATCGACCCCTTCCTGTTCACGGGTCAGAATCCGAGTGCCCGCGTAACTCTGGGCAAACAAATCTCGAAAGATGTTGCCGTCATTTTTGCCACCGACCTTTCCTCCACACAAAGCGAAGTGGTCACCATCGAATACACGATCCGTGAAGGCATTACCCTCGTAGCTACCCGGACAGAGTCGGGAGCGTTCGGCCTGGACGTAAAACTGCGAAAAAGATTTTGATGACATTCTTTCGGAAAATCCTCTTTGCCTGTTTGTTTCTGGCTGCCGGCGCGCCGATGATGGCGCAGGTCACCAGCGCCAAATATGAGGGCTATATTGTCGATAACATCAGCATTTCCGCAGACGGTCCCATTACCGGCGTCACATTGGAGGACCTGCAGAAATTGATCGTGGTCAAACAGGGGGACAAATATGAGGCGATCAAAATCAAGCAGTGCATCCAAAGACTTTCCAACGCCCATTTGTTCTTCGATGTCCAGCCGGATGTGAGCGTGACTTCTCCCGGTCACGTCTCCATTGATTTCAAAATTACGCGCACCGTTATAGTGAGCCGCATCTCCTTCACCGGCGACAAGAAGCTCGACCCTACGTTGCTGCTGCGCGAGGTCATGTTTCGGGAGACGGAGGCCTTTGACCGTGAAGCGTTTGATGCCACGCTGGCGCGGCTCGGCGTGTTCTACGATAGGAACGGCTATTTCCGGAAGGAAATCAAGCCTGAACTCACCTACGACAGGAAGCGCAGCCTGGTGCGCGTCGATTTCGAGATCCATGCAGGTCATCGGGCGCGCGTGGACAGCCTGGCGCTGGACACCGTCCCTCCGGCAAATCCTGCCGGAATTCAAAAGGAGATGAAAACCCGCCAGGCGAAGAAATACTCGGGCGTGGTGCTGGATGAGGATGTCCAGAATCTTACGCGTCAATACTCACTGTTGGGCTATCTGAACGTTGACCTGTTCGCCCGTAATGTGGATTACCATCCGGAAACGAATTCTGTAGGCGTGGCTCTGCGAATCAATCCTAAGGATTTTGTAAATGTCGACATCCGGGGAATAAAGCTTAATCCCGACAAAAAGTGGGAATTGATGCCGCTCTATACCGAGCGGAGCATCGAACCGGTATTTGTGGAAGAGAGCGGTCAAAACATCGCCCGCTACCTTCAGCAGAAAGGTTATTTTTTTGCTACGGTTAGACCGGCGCTTCGAAGTGATCCGCCGCGGGCGGTGATTCTGGAAGTGGAGAGCGGAAAAAAATACTCGCTGGCCGATATCAAGTTCGAGAATATCGACCCGGTGGATGAAAACGATCTGAAGGCGGTGCTGGCGCTGAGAACGCAAACGTTGTTCTCAAGGGGCGTATACGGCACTGACCTGCTCAACGACGATGCTGAGAGAGTCCGGAATGTGTTTGTCCGAGAAGGCTATACCGACGCTCAGGTGACGGCCCATGTCGAGCCTCACGACGGCGACGCCGACGTGATTTTCAAGGTGGTTCCCGGCCCCGTGTTTCACGTCAACTCTATCGAAATTGTGGGAAACAGGGTCTTCACCGACGACTCTCTGATGGGAATGATCCGCAGCAAAGTCGGTGGCGTGTATTCTCCCTACACCGTCGCGCTTGACCGAAGCGTTCTAATCACCGCCTATGAAAATTCCGGATTCTCCAATATCGATTTTCGTTCGGACATTCACCATCCTTTCCCCGGGCTGGCGGACATCACTTATTACATAACGGAGGGCGACAGCTACTTCATCGAGAACGTAATCCTGACGGGAAATCTCATCACGCGGGAAAACATCATCCGACGTGAATTGACATTTCATGTTGGAGAACCGATTTCACTCGAGAAGCTGCTGACCAGCGAAAGTAACCTTTACAACCTGGGCGTTTTCAATCGCGTGGTGATCGAACCGGAGCCGACGTTTCGGGATCCGCTTCAAAAGATTCTGGCGGTCCACCTGGAAGAAGCGGAGCGTCATACACTCAGCTATGGCGTCGGTTATGAAGATGGCGATGCGCGCGCCACAGTGGGTTTGTCGGACAATAACTTCCTCGGGATGGCTCGCTCTCTGGGAACCGCCCTGAGGCTTGGCACCAGGCAGCAGCGGGGGCAGATCAGTTACACCATTCCGCGGCCTTTTGACCGCCGTCTGCCGACCATCATCAGCTTGTTCGGCCAGCATGAAAGGAAGAAAAAGGGAGACCTGCAGCAGGACGTGGGAAAGCCTTTCGACACCAGACGGTTCAGTGCGCTGCTGCAGTCCGAGCGCAGATTGAACGCCCAGACTTCACTGTTCTTCCGCTACAACTACGAGAAGGCAAGCGTCAGCAACCTGGAGAATATCGAGCTTCTGTTCCGGGAAAACCGGCCGGTCCGGCTGTCAAAGCTCTCCGCTTCCTTGCTTAATGATCGGCGCGATGACCCGCTGAACGCTACCAGAGGGACTTTCAGCAGCATCGATCTGCAACTGATTCCCAGGTTCCTGGGATCACAGTCTCAATTCTATCGGATATTTCTCCAGCAGCAATACTTCAGACCCATTACCAAGTCGACGGTGTTTGCCACTTCGGCGCGATTTGGGTGGCTCAAGCCTTTTGGAAAGAATACCGTCGACAAGACCCTGGCGCCGGAGCTCCAGACGCCGATACCGATCAGCGAGCGCTTTTTCGCTGGAGGCTCCACCTCACTGCGCGGTTTTCGCCTGGATCAGGCAGGCCCGTTGTTCCCAAAACCGGTACCTGGGAGCGACAAGCCTCTCCGTATCCCCATCGGAGGTAATGCTCTGTTCATCTCGAACAACGAGCTGCGATTTCCCATTATCGGCTTCATTCACGGCGCGCTGTTTTACGACACCGGCAATGTTTTCCGCGACCTGCGCGACATGTCATTCGGCAAGTTTTCCAATGCCGTAGGCTTTGGCTTTAGATTGAATACCCCGGTTGGGCCTGTGCGCGCCGACTTTGGATACAATCTGAACCCGCCTTCGGGAATCAAAAAGGAGCTGCTGAGATTCTTTACCATCGGACAGACTTTTTAGAATTCCTTATGCGCTCCCTTCGCGCTCCTCGCGCCTTGGCGGTAAATGTTGCGACGATTTCACTACTGGCTGGTTCATTACTGCAAGGTGAAATCGTCGATCGTGTGGCAGCCGTGGTCAACAATCGGGTGATTACTTTAAGTGATGTCGAATGGAGCTTTATCAACACCGGCAAATCCGTACCTGCCGACGCAGCAGAGAAAAAAAAAGCATTCGACGAAGCGCTGAGCCTGCTGATCGAGCAGGAATTGATCGCGCAGGAAGTGGAGAAAGAACCGCTCTTTACTCTGCGAGAGGAGGAAGTTGAAGCGGAATTGGCCAAAATAACCGCCCGGTACGGAAGCGCCGAAAAGTTTCAAACCAGCTTGAAACAGAGCGGCCTGACTGCAGAACAGCTCCGGGTAATGATCCGTCGCCAGCTGAGCGTGCTGAAATTCATCGATGTTCGATTTCGCCCTTTTATAATCATTCTGCCCGATGAAGTATCCGCCTACTATGAGAAGACATTGATTCCCGACTTGAAAAAACAGGGGATCACTGCCCCTCCGCCACTGGAAAAAGTTTATGACCAGATTGAGAAACTGCTGATCGAGCAAAAAGTCGACCAGGAGCTGGACAAATGGCTGGCATCCGCGCGGAAGCGCGCCAGGATCGTGATTCTCTTGTTTCGTGAGCAGTCTCCTAACATGCCGCCTGAGAAATGGATTAAGAAGAAAAAAGAGTTTTTGAATTGAAAGATGAGAGCAGTGATACAGCGCGTCTCGCGCGCCAAGTGCAGTGTGAACGGAGCGGTCACCGGAGAGATCGGGCTCGGGTTTGTCGTACTGCTGGGGGTGGGTCGCGACGACAGCGATGCTGATGTGGAATTTCTCGCCAACAAAATTATCAACCTGCGTGTGTTTGAGGATCTCGCGGGGAAAATGAATCTCAGCTTGAAAGACGCCGGGGGAAGCCTGCTTCTGATTTCCCAGTTCACCCTCTATGGGGATGCGCGTAAGGGAAACCGCCCGTCGTTTATCGACGCCGCTCCTGCCGAAGTTGCCGAGCGCTACTACGCCAAAATGGCCAGCCGCCTCGCCGCGGAGGCCCCCGTTCAAACCGGGATTTTTCAAGCCATGATGGACATCGAACTGGTAAATACAGGCCCTGTGACGATCCTGTTGGACAGCAAGAGTTGAGCACGAATTACACGAATTTCACGAATTTCACGAAGTTATTAATTAAAGATTCGTGAAATTCGTGTAATTCGTGAAATTCGTGATCACAAGATGCACACCAACTCGCGTTGCACCGGCTGGGTGGTGACGGTCGGACCGTGATCGCGATCCATGTAAACATTGATCTCGGTGCGCACCCCGAATTCGGGAAGATATATTCCCGGCTCGATCGAAAAGCAAACCCCCGGAATAATCTCTCTTTCATCCCGGGTTTCAAGGTTGTCCATGTTTACACCGTTGCCGTGGTCCTTCTCCCCGATTGAGTGCCCGGTTCGATGGATAAAGTACTCGGCCAGGCCCGCGTCGGCGATCACATTGCGCACTACGTCATCCACTTCCCACCCATGAGTCTTTTCTTTCCGGGCCCAGCGGCGCTCGAGAAACTCGACACCCGCGTCGCGAGCGCGTGCATCCAAATCAAAGATCTGTTTCTGCCGTGCTCCCGGCGCGGCATCCAGAACGCCCATCCAGGTGATGTCTGCGAATACTGCTCCCCGCTCCGATTCCTTGCCCCATAGATCTATCAGCAAAATATCACCGTGCTTTCCGACCTTCGAGTTTTCCCGTGACGGAGAGAAATGTGGATTACTTGCGTTCTCATTGAAGGCCACAATCGGCGGGTGATCGAAAACAAGCTCATTCTCCGCGAAAAGCCTGACCATCTCCTGCTGGATGGAAAACTCATCAACCTTCGCCTCCCAGAACCGTCGGGCCACCCAGGCAAAGGTCTGCTCCACGATGCGGTGAAGCTTTTGCGCAGACCTGCGGTGCATCTCCAGTTGCGCCGGGGACCAGACCGCCTGGAACTTTTGCACCAGATCGGCGGAAGTCACCACGTTACCTCCGCATTTCCGCACCAGGTCCAGGATCCCTCCATCGACGCGCGACACGTAAGGAATTGAGCTGTCCGGAGAATACTGCATCGCCACAGTGGGCGCCGACTGCAGCAGGGTGCGGAGTTGCTCGTGCAGCTCGCGCCATGCCGAATATTCCATGGTTTCGCCCGGTAAAACGGCAAGCGCTTCTCTTTCCACGCGATTTACCAGCTTGACCGGTTGTCCTGACGCAGGAATCAGATAAAACCATCGCCGTGAATAGAGCCGGTCTTTGGGTAACTCGAGCACGTCAATTGCGATGGGATCAACATCATGGAAACCATAAAAAAGCCAGCCATTGATTCCCGCAGCCGCAACCTCAGATTGGATTTTGGAAATATCGAGTGGCATCAAGTCCTCCCATTGTTGCTCAGTTTGGGGGATTTCCACCACAAAGACACGAAGAACACAAAGTTAGACGCCGGGCAGGCAGGGGCCGGTCAGCTTCTGAAAGTGAATCGTGACGGCAAGTTTCTGAAGCTGACCGGCCCCTGCCTGCCCGGCGTCTCGCTTCGTGTCCTTTGTGTCTTTGTGGTGGAAGTTTTCATGCCCAAACTCCGCAACTTTGGCCTAGTAATTCGTCGCCCAGCGCAGCCTTCCCGGGTTTCCGGACTGCAGCCGGCGATACTGCTCCACGATGCAGGAACGCACCTCTTCCACAAGCCGGTCCTTATCTTTCAGAGTAACGTCGGACGGCTCTATCAGGCGTCCTACAGAAAGATCGATTTCACCGGGCGAGATCAGCATTGAACCCTTGGGAAGAACAAAACGGGAGCCGTAGACGGCTAGTGGCATAACCGGAACGCCCGAGGCCACGGATAATCTCAGGCTTCCTTTTCGAAAGGCGCCGACCTCACCTGTTTCCGACCGGGAGCCTTCGGGAAAAATGAGCACAGAAGTTCCGCTTCGGACACGCTCGGCGGCCGACTGGAAGCTGGCATAAGCGGCGCGGGCGTTGCTCCTATCCACCGGCAGATGACCCGCCCGGCGCAGATGCCACCCAAGAAACGGGACGCGGAAAAGAGATTCTTTTGCAAAAAAGCGAAAGGGAACGGGAATGCCGGCAAGAATGGCGAAGATATCGAAGAAACTCTGATGATTGCAGGCAAAGATATAAGGGCCCGCGCCAATTCTTTCCAGGCCCGCAACTCGAATCGTTACTCCGGAAATCCACAGGATAAAACGCGCCCAGATTCTGGCACAACCATGCTGCAGCCTTCCCTCTTTATCAAAGAAAGAAACAATCAGGGAGACGACCGCCATCGCCGCCGTCCAGAGCAGTATCACCGGCACCAGAATAAACGCGCGCAATAGATAAAGGATTTTCATTCCACAATCTGCCCGGACCGTTCGTTGGCAAGCCAGAGCAAGCCAATAACCGTTTTGGCGTCCCGAATCTCACCTCGGCTGATCATCCGTATCGCTTCGCTCAAGCTGTAATATTCCACGCGGATCTCCTCATCCCATTCCAATGATTGAATGGATGATTCCACCGATACTGCGACGAAAATGTGCAGCACTTCGTCGGAGTATCCCGGCGAGGGAAGAAACTCGCCGATCTTGCGCAAAGCAGAAGGGCGAAAACCGGTCTCTTCCTCCAACTCCCGCCGTGCGGCCTCCATCGGATCTTCCTGTTCGTCAAGTTTGCCGGCCGGGAGTTCCAGCACTTCCGAATCCAGCGGATACCGCAGTTGCCGAACAAACAGGATCCGGCCTTCAATTTCTGCGAGTACCGCCACTCCACCGGGGTGGCGCACGATTTCGCGCGTCTTTTCTCTTCCATCTCCCGCCTGCACACGCTCAATCTCAAGGTCCAGGATTTTGCCGCTGTAAACCTTCCGGTGCTCAATAATTTTCATTCAATATCCTTTGAATCAACTCGCTCGACTTTTCCCTCAAGAATACAATACACGTGTCAAGGTGGAAACTCGTTACATTCCCGGTTGGCGACCGCCAAGACACCCAGCCTGCGGCTACCGGTTGTTGCGCGGACCAACTCCCCTCTGATAACTTGCCACTTCTAACCTGCCACTTGAACGTATGCGTGTTTTTTTCGTGGATGGAATGTCCAATATATATCGGGCGTACTACGCCATCCGCGGCTTGTCCAACAAGAAGGGCTTCCCCACTAACGCTATTTACGGCTTCACCACGATGCTCAAGAAGCTCATTCAAGACGAGAAGCCGGATTACATCGGAGTGGCTGTCGACCTTGAAGGCAGAACAGTACGGCATGACACTTATGGCGGCTACAAGGCGACGCGCAAACCGATGCCCGACGATCTTGTGGTGCAGGTACCCTACATTCTGAAGGTGTGCGCCGCGCTTCGAATACCGGTTCTTTCCTACGAAAGCTACGAGGCCGATGATGTGATTGGCACGCTGGCGCGCAGGGCGTCCGAACAGGGGATGACTGCGGTGATCGCCACCATCGACAAGGACATGATGCAACTGGTCAATGAGCGCGTCCTGGTTCTCGACACACGAGACTACACTTACGTGGATGCGAAGAAGGTGGAGGAAAAGATGGGAGTTCCGCCGGAAAAGATGGTGGAACTGCTGGGACTCTGGGGTGACACGTCCGACAACATTCCCGGAGCTCCGGGCATCGGGGAAAAAGGCGCGCAGCAGTTGATTCAACAGTATGGCACCATCGAAAATCTGCTCGATCATGCAGGCGAAATATCGCGCAAGGCCTATCGCGAGAGCCTGCTGCAGAATCGCGAACTGATTCTCACCAGCAAGAACCTGGTCACAATCCATACCAGTCTGCCGCTGGAACTGAATCTGGAAGCATTGCGCGTCAAGGATGCGGACAGGGCCGCGGCGATGGAGCTCTTTTCCGAGCTGGAATTCACTGCATTCCTGAAAGAGTACGCGCAGGCCCCCGCTCCGGCACCGCAGGCCGGCATCGACTACGGGTCTGTCTCCTCTCTTGAGGAACTTCATTCCATATTTGAAGCGGCAAAACAAAGGGACCGGGCGGCGCTTTCGCTTCTCTATGACGCCGACAATTACCTCGACTCGCAGATCCTTGGCATGGGTATTTCGCTGGAGCCCTACAAAGCGCGCGCGATTACGGTTTCCCGGCTCGCCGATTGGCGGGACACAATCGGAGAGTTCCTGCGCGATCCTTCCATAACCAAGGTTTTCCACGACGTAAAACCGGTGCTGCTGGTGCTGGAAAACTCCGGCTTTGAAGCGCCCGAAAACTATTACGACACCATGCTTGCCGCCTACCTCCTCAACCCCAACCAGAGCAACTTCGGCATTGACAAACTGTCGCTGGAGTATCTGCAGCATCAAGTCAATGAACCCTGCCTGGATTCGACGGCGTTTCCCACCTACGCGGAGTCATTGTGCGTGCAGGTGGCCTGTGAGATTGCCGACATCACCGGACAACTGCAGGCCCGCCTGGCGCCTGAAATCCATGCGCGCGGAACGGAAGGGCTGCGCAGGTTATACAACGAGATAGAACTGCCTCTGGTACCGGTGCTGGCCGCAGTCGAGCGGCACGGTGTGAAGATCGACAGCCAAATGTTTGAGCGCATGTCGGCAGAGATGGACCAGGAAATACAGCGGCTGACCGGACGGATCTATGAACTGGCGGGACAGGAATTCAATATCAATTCTCCAAAGCAACTGGGCGAAATCCTCTTCGACAAGCTGAATATTCCTTCTCTAAAAAAGACAAAAAAATCGAGGACCTATTCCACCGGAGTGGAAGTACTGGAGCAGCTCGCCGAAGAATACGAAATTCCACGCCTGATCCTGGATTACCGCGAATTGACGAAGCTAAAGTCCACCTACCTGGACGTTTTGCCCAAACTGGTTCGCCCCCATAGCGGGCGAATCCATACCCGTTACAACCAGATGGCGGCGGCCACCGGGCGTCTTTCCAGCAGCGATCCGAACCTTCAGAACGTTCCCATCAAAGGCGAGCGTGGAAAGAAAATCCGTGGAGGCTTCATTGCCGGCGACGGAAACGTGCTGGTGACGGCTGATTACTCACAGATTGAGCTTCGCGTAATGGCCCATCTTTCCGGGGATCCGGTTCTACTTGATGCATTCCAAAAAGGGGAAGACATCCACCAGCGGACGGCTGTGGAAGTATTCGGCGAGAAGGCCGGCGAGAATCCCGCCCATTACCGCCGCCTGGCCAAGGTCTTTAATTTCGGGATCATGTATGGTTTAAGCGCATTCGGTCTGTCGCGCGATTTAAAGATTCCCCGTGGTGAGTCACAGGCTTTCATTCAGAACTATTTCACGCGCTATGCCGGAGTAAAGAAGTGGCTTGATGCCACGATTGAGTTTGCGCGCGAGCATGGTTATGTGGAAACGATGTTTGGGCGGGTCCGGCAGATTCCCGAGATCAACAACCGAAACTGGAATGTGGCGGGGTTTGCAGAACGCACCGCCATCAATGCGCCCATTCAAGGCTCGGCCGCCGATTTGATCAAGATCGCGATGATACGAATTCACCGCCGTCTTGAATCGGAGGGCTTTCGCTCGCGCATGATTCTGCAGGTTCACGACGAGTTGGTGTTTGAAGGCCCGGCCGAGGAATCCGAGCGGCTCTCAAAGCTGGTGCAGCAGGAGATGGAAAATGTCTATCCGCTTGCAGTTCCACTCAAAGCCGAAGCGCACATAGGAAAGGCATGGGTGAAGGATTAGATCGCCTGCAGCTCCTTTTTGTCCATCGGATAATTGGCTTTCTGCCAGGCTTGGAATCCGCCGTGCAGTGGATGTGCCCGGAAGCCTTTCTCCTGGAGGATTTGCGCCACACGGGCGCTGGAATGCTCGTTTGGTCAGGTGCAGTAGGTGATGATCGTGCGCCCTTTGGGGATCTCACTCAGGTGGGCCTCTACTTCATCGGCCGGAACGCGAATCGCGCCGGGTAACTTTTCATCCGATTCCTCCCAATCCTTGGGACTCCTTGAATCCACAAAAACCAACATTTCTCCACGATCCATTCGCTGTTTGATCTCATCCGCTGTAACTCGCGTGACTTCCATAGAGCACCTCGCTTCCTTCAATGTATCATCGACTAAAAGCTGCAGCACGCGAAGCACGGAGCCACGTCCCGAAAGGGCGTGGCAGGACCAAAGAAGTCGGCTGGCACGGATCGCGCCGCCTCTTCACGATGCCGTCCAATCGGAAAAAGTTTCCTTGCCGACATCTGGCAAATCTTCCAGGTCAGCGAGCCGACTCACATGGATTCCGCCACGCCCTTGCGGGATGTGGCTCTGTGCTTCGCGTCTTGCTCCGATAGCCCATCGAAGGCCACATGATCGCCAAATCGGCAGGACAACCGGCCTGGATGCCTCAAATTTCTGGTTCTGCGTGACTTTCGGTACCGTTTTGAGTCAAAATTCTGGAACACGGGACCTCCTCTATCGTAGTAAATAGAGCAGGCGAAAAGCTTGTTAAAGACCGGACAGGGCGGATGATCCACGAGCAGGCACTTCCGAGACCTTTTGGCCAAAAAGAATCGGTAGCACGGGAGGCGTCTGCGCGCCTCACGGATAATGACCTGATCGTGGAGTTTCTCAACGGGAACCAGGCCGCATTCCCGCAAATCGTGTCGCGCTACAAAGACCCGATCATCAACTATGTCTATTCGATGATCAACGACTACGACATGGCGGTAGACCTGGCGCAGGAAACATTTATTCGCGTCTATCAGAACGCCGCCCGTTACGAACGTAAGTACCAGTTTTCTACCTGGATTTACCGGATTGCGACGAATCTGGCGATCGACGAGCTGAGGAATAGAAAAAGGCGGGGTCGTTTTTTCTTTATGAATATTTTCCCCAACTACGAAAAGGACGATATCCCTCTTGAAATCTCAGACGGCAAACCCGGGCAGCACGAGGCTCTGGAAGGACGTGAACTGGGTCGGGCCCTGGCGCAGGCGATTTCGTGCCTGCCGCATAAGTACAGAACCGTTTTTGTGCTTAAGGAAGTGCAGGAACTTTCGTACCAGGAAATCGCCGCCATTTTGAAATCTTCCGAAGGAACGATCAAATCCCGCCTGCATCGAGCCAAGATGCTGCTGCGGGAAAAGCTCATGCATGTAGCCCGCAAACCGGAGAATATCGCCGCTTCGGTAAAACGTGCGAATAATCCATGCAATGAATTCGAATTATGAATTGCAAAGATTTTGAAGTCAGGTTGCAGTCATTTCTGGATAAAGATTCCAGCGACAGCGAGCGCGTTCAGATGGAGTTGCACCTTAAAAACTGCCCTGAATGCGCCGCGCTGAAGCGTGACCTTGAATTGTTGGAAGACCTCGCGCATACCGAGCTGAGGGTGAAGGCTCCGGCTGATTTTGATCATCTGATACAAAAGCGCATCGGCGGCTGCGTGCCGAGACGCTGGGTATTGCCGCTGGCCTGGAGCACGGCGGCGGCGCTCGCTTTCACATTGATTTTCTTCTTCAACATGATCCCTGAGTTCCACAGTCAGGAACGCTCTAATTCACAGCAGGTCCAACCGGCCCCGGTGGTCTTACCCGGGGATCCGGATACCCCTGGCATGCACGTGTTCGTTCCGGGAGAACAAAGAGGCATCCTGGTGCGGGTTCCGACAACGGTTAGAATCACTCACACTCAGCTGACTCAGGACTTCTTCTTGAGCGAGGTCAGCCATTGATGCGTTGGTTGTGTTCCACGGTCTTATGCTGTTGTCTTTGGATCACGGCACAGGCGCAGTCCTTATTCCCTGAAGCGAATCCGGAGCTTGAGAAACTGCTGCAGCGCTCCGTGGTACGTGTATGGTGGAACTGCGACCTGATGAATCGCGGCCAGTACTTTCGACTGGCCATCAACGGCTCCATCATCGACAATGTCGCTCCCCGTTTCCTTGCCAGCTACGAGACGGATGCCTGGGTCTACGATTCAGCCGGACATGTGGTGGCTTACCTGGGACCGGCAGGCGCCTGGATGGATCAGAGCACCCCGCAGCTTGTGGTACAGATGACGGATGGCCAGAAGATCAGCGCCAGGCTGATCGGTATCGATGAATCCCAGGGGATTGCAGTGGTCCAGGCAGAGACATCATCGCTGCGGCCGGTAGCGGTTCAGTTCAAAATTGAGTGGAAACCGTACCAGGAATTCTACGTCGCCACCGTCGATCCGAACTTGAGCCTGGCGCAATGTACGCTGCTGAACGCCCAGAAACAGCCGGGACTCGATGAATTCAAACTGCAGTTCAAGAAGCTGCGCGTGGGTCGTCCCGGCAATCTGGTTTTCACGCGCGACGGGCAGTTTGCCGGTATTCTTACTTCTGTAATGCGCGGCGCCAGCGCGGTGCGAAATCTCGCCGTGAACCTCTTGCCCGTGGACCAGATTGTTCCGGCCGTGCAGAAGATCCTGCGCACGCATTCCAACATAAAAAGCGGCTGGCTTGGCTTGTATCTGGATGAGAAGAGTACGGCGATGGATCAGATCTGGAGCGGCTCGCTATTCGCTTCCGGAGTGGTGGTCAACAATGTGGTTCCCGGCGGCCCGGCGGCCCGCGCCGGCATTACGGAAAACGATCGCATTCTGAAAGTGAATGACGTGGCCGCCGAAAACCTGTTCCAGGTGGTGCGAATGATTCAGAAGGCGCCGGTGGGTTCGACATTGAAACTCGAGGTCGCCCGTGGAGACAGAAAGCTGCAGCTTCGCCCGATCGTGTCCCGACGCCAGGATTTTGAAAAACCGCCTGAATACATCGTAGAAGTGCTCCGGGATGAAAACGGGACGATCCGGCTGCGACGCGCCGATGATGCCAAGCTGCAGAGCCGCAATGCGATCTTTCTGGGAATCTACGCAACTGAGACCGTCATGGCGCCTCAGGCCCGCGGGCTGCTGGTGACCGAAGTGCTTCAGAACACGCCTGCCTTTCAGGCAGGTCTGCAAAAGGGCGACGTCATCGTTCAGGTCAATTCCGTCCCCGTGTCCGACATGAGCCAGTACGCAAAGGCGCTGACGCAGATCATGTTCCGTCAGAATCACACCATCACTCTGCGCTGCCTGCGCCAGCAGCGGGAGATCGAAACCAAAATTGTTTTGAAGTAGCCCCCATCCAAATGCGGATTTCGGAATGCGGAATGCGGAATATCTAGCTTAAGTCTTCGAAAGCAGAACCGAGATCGCTTCCTATTCCGCATTCCGAATTCCGCATTTTCTGGAGCCGTCCGGTTGTCGACCCTGCCACGCATGCATTACAATTGACTGTTACCCTTTGCTTCCACTGACCTGTCTATGATTGATCGCATTACGGTTCGCGGGGCCCGCCAGCACAATTTGAAGAATATTGATCTGGAAATCCCTCGCGAAAAACTCACCGTCATCACCGGGTTGAGCGGCTCGGGCAAGTCAAGCCTCGCTTTTGACACTATTTACGCCGAGGGGCAGCGGCGCTACATAGAGTCGCTCTCTACCTATGCCCGGCAGTTCCTCGAGCAAATGGAAAAGCCCGACGTGGATTCTGTGGAGGGGCTGTCTCCCGCCATTTCCATCGAGCAGAAAACCACCAATCGCAGCGCGCGCTCCACGGTTGGAACCATCACCGAGATCTATGATTACCTGCGGCTCCTTTTCTCTTCTATCGGCGTTCCACACTGTCCCAACTGCGGAAAGCGGATCTCGCGGCAATCGGCTGAGCAGATCGTCGAGAACATCCAGCAGCTTCCCGCAAACTCGCGCGTGGTGATTTATGCGCCGGTCGTACGGGCGCGCAAGGGCGAGTTCAAAAAGCAACTGGAGAAGTATTTCAAGGCCGGCTATCTGAAGGCCCGCATCGATGGCGCAATCCACAATCTGGAAGACGATATCAAGCTGGATAAACGCAAGAATCACACCATCGAAATAGTTGTTGACCGGCTGATGGTGAATCGTGAGGTTAAAAAGCGGTTGGAGACTTCTGTTCAGACCGCCATCCGCCTGGCGGAAGGGCTGGTGCTGATTTCCGTGGTCGAGGGCGAGGAGATTCTCTATTCGGAAAGCATGGCGTGTGTCGACTGCAGGATATCAGTACCCACGCTGGAGCCGAGATCCTTTTCGTTTAACAGCAAGTTCGGCGCATGTCCCGATTGCGAAGGATTGGGTCGGAGGTTATCGCTCCTTCCCGAACAGATTTTCCCGGACCTCGATCAGCCGATCGACAGCATTGAAGTGAGCATGGAGGACCGCGATGCAGTATATTTCCTGCGGGAATCGATCAACGCGATTGCCAGGAAATACGGGATTCCCGTTTCCACCACTTTCCGATCGCTCCCACAGAAAGTGGTGCGCGAATTCCTGGAAGGCTCTCCGGAGCCGCTCACCTATTTCTACGGAGACTACCGATACAAAGCCGATTTTCCGGGCGCTTCAAACTGGCTGGTGGACAAATTTCGATGTGAAAGCTCCGATCGGAGAATTGACGAGCTGGAAACGATCTTCTCCTGGAGTACCTGTCCGACCTGCCGCGGATCGCGCCTCAAGAAGGAAAGCCTGTCGGTAAAAATCAACGGGCTTTCGATCCACGCGTACACGTCAGTTCCGATCGAGCAATCGTTGGATTTGATAACGGCGGTCCGCCTGACGGAACGCGAAAGCCGGATCGCCGGGCCCATTTTGAAGGAAATTGCCGAGCGACTGCGGTTTCTCTTGGATGTCGGATTGTCCTATCTGACGTTGGATCGACCGGCTTCTTCGCTTTCCGGCGGAGAAGGCCAGCGCATCCGGCTTGCCACACAGATTGGATCCAAAATGCGCGGGGTGTTGTACGTTTTGGATGAGCCCTCGATCGGACTTCACCCGCGCGACAACAGCAGGCTGATTGAGACGCTGCGGGAGCTTCAGAACCTTGGAAACACCGTGATCGTCGTGGAGCACGATGAGGAGACAATCCGGAACGCCGACTACATCGTGGATCTGGGTCCGGGCGCCGGTTCTCGCGGAGGCCATGTTGTGGTCGCCGGAGATCTGGATGAAGTTTTGTCCCATCCTGAATCGCTTACCGGAAAATATCTTTCCGGCCAGTTGACCGTGATTGCCGAGCGCATCCCGCGCGTTCCCGAAGGTCAGCGCCTGCTGCTCAAGAGAGTGCGCCATCGAAATCTGAAGAACCTGGACGTCGGTTTTCCGCTCTCCTGTCTGATCGCCGTCACCGGGGTGTCAGGCTCGGGGAAGTCTTCGCTGGTGGATGAAGTGCTGTTTCGCGCGCTTTCAAAGACGCTCTACCGCGCCGCCGCCGAACCCGGCCCGTTCGAGTCGATTCAGGGAATGGAACAGATCGATAAGGTCATCGAAATCGACCAGTCTCCGCTGGGACGCACTCCGCGCAGCAACCCGGCGACCTATACGGGACTGTTCACACCGATACGGGAACTCTTTGCCATGATGCCGGAGTCGCGGCTGCGCGGCTACAAACCCGGGCGTTTCAGCTTCAATGTCAAAGGAGGCCGTTGCGAAGCTTGCCAGGGTGACGGCCTGATCAAGATTGAGATGAATTTTCTGCCCGACGTATATGTCACATGCGAAGCGTGCGGCGGCATGCGCTACAATCGTGAAACGCTGTCTGTGAAGTACAAGGGGTATTCCATCTCTCAGATACTGGATCTGAATATCCAGGATGCGCTGCCTGTGCTGGAGAACATTCCCGCTATCAAGCAACGGCTGCAGACGCTGGTCGATGTGGGTCTCGGATATCTCAGGTTAGGGCAATCGGCCACCACTCTTTCGGGAGGTGAAGCTCAGCGCGTCAAACTGGCGCGCGAACTGAGCCGCCGCGCGACCGGGCGAACTTTATACATACTGGACGAACCGACGACGGGACTGCACTTTGACGACACCAAGAAACTCCTTGACATACTTCATAGCTTGGTAAATCTTGGCAACACCGTCATTATCATCGAGCATAATCTCGATGTCATCCGGTCCGCAGATTGGATTATTGATCTTGGACCGGAAGGCGGGGATGCAGGCGGCTACATCGTGGCCGAGGGCCCTCCCGAGAAGATCGCGCAGTGCCAGCGCTCTCACACAGGCGCCGCGCTGCGACAGCACATGCGGGCACAATGAATCAAACTCTGGTTGGCACCCAAGGTGAAAGACTAGCTTGGTGCCTTGGTGGTTCATTTTTTTGACCACCAAGACACCAAGCTTCCCCAATTTACATAATGCAAGTTCGAAAACCAGTACTTTTGACTTTCCTCGGACATGACCAGGTTCACTCCTTTTAATTTCACCAAGGCAAAGACGTATCCACTGAAATCCAGAAAAAGCAAGGTGAGTGCTTCGGATTTCGCTTCACTGCCTGCAGGCGCCGGTTTCAGCGAATTTCTTACCAGCATTCCTTCCATTCTGGCCGGAAAAGATTTGCGCAGCGCGGCAGAAGCGGTCGTAAACGCCCGCCGGCGCGGCAAACCTGTTATCTGGGGTCTGGGAGGGCACGTGATCAAGGTCGGTCTGGCCCCTCTGTTGATCGATCTGGCCGCCCGCGGAGCGCTGTCGCTGGCTGCAATGAACGGGAGCGCCATGATTCACGATTTTGAAGTGGGGCTGTGCGGAGCCACTTCCGAAGATGTGCCTGATCAACTGGAGCACGGGGAATTCGGAATGGCTGACGAGACCGGAATCTACCTGAATCGAGCAGCCCGCCGCGCCCGGGAGGAAGACACGGGTCTGGGGGAGGCGTTGATCCGTGAACTGGCAAACATGGAACTTCCTTTCCGCCAAAACAGCCTGCTGGGCCAGGCGCGGGATTATGGAGTCTCGATCACCGGACACCTGGCGATTGGTACGGATATTACGCACATCCATCCCTCGGCGGATGGGGAGTCTCTGGGAAGAGCCACCTTTCGCGACTTCCAGATTTTCACATCTGCCGTAAAGGAACTGAACGAAGGCGGCGTTTACATCAATGCCGGCTCAGCCGTGATTCTTCCTGAAATCTTTCTCAAAGCTGTGTCCGTGGTTCGCAATTGCGGGCATGCGTTGAAGAACTTCACGACCATAAACCTGGATTTCATCCAGCATTACCGACCGACGCAGAATGTGATTCGAAGGCCGGTGATGCAGGGCGGCATCGGGATTGCGCTTACTGGACATCACGAAATCCTGATACCGCTGCTGGCCGCGATGCTGCGCGAGAGAATGGACAAGACCGTAACGCCTGGCTAGCTGCGAGTTGGAATTCCGAATGCGGAATGCGGAATGCGGATTATACACAACTTACGTCTGTTAAGCCGAGTCAGAAATCGCTCGCCATTCCGCATTCCACATTCCGAAATCCGAATTTGAGGCCGGCTTAGGTTTCGGCCCGAGGACTGCGTTGCGTTTTGCTGGAAGTGATTGTCTGGGATTACCTACTATGCGCTGTTACAACAACATTACCGAGGTGATCGGCAATACTCCTTTGATCCGCTTGTCGAAAATTTCCCGCAATCTCAAAGCCACGATACTGGCCAAGGCGGAATATCTGAATCCCGGCGGGAGTGTGAAGGACAGAATCGCGCTGGCCATCATCGATGATGCGGAAAATTCAGGCAAGCTGAAGCCGGGCGGTACCGTGATTGAAGCCACCGGAGGGAACACGGGGGCGGCGCTTGCCCTGGTCGCGTCCTACCGCGGATACAAGACCCTGTTCACGATGCCTGACAAAATGAGCCAGGAAAAGGTGCGTATTCTAAAGGCCCTGGGCGCCGAAGTGATCATTACTCCATCGGCAGTCCCGCCGGATTCGCCGGAATATTACGTAAATGCCGCCAAGCGTATTCATGAAGAAACGCCCAATTCGATTTTTGCGAACCAGTTCTTCAACCCGGTAAATCCCGAAATTCATTATCACACCACCGGCAAGGAGATCTGGGAACAGACCGACGGAGAAATCGATTTCTTCGTCGCCGGCATGGGCACCGGCGGCACCGTCAGCGGCGTGGCGCGCTATCTGAAAGAGAAAAAACCTGCCGTGCGCGTAATCGTGGCGGACCCGATCGGGTCCATCATCAAGGATTACTTTTACACCAAGCGCGTGGTCAAACCAAGTCCATGGAAAGTGGAAGGCATCGGCGAAGACATGATCCCTCCCAACCACCACTACCAGTACGTGGATGACGTAATTCAGGTTACCGATAAGGATTCCTTCATATATGGGCGCCGTCTGGCCCGGGAAGAAGGCATTTTTGCCGGCGGCAGCAGCGGCACGGCACTGGCAGCCGCCGTAAAAATTGCGCGTATGCAGAGCGAGCCCCGAGTGATCGTGATTCTCTTGCCCGATGCAGGGGATCGCTACATCTCCAAGTTCCACTCAGACGAGTGGATGAAAGAAAACCGGTTTCTGCAGCCGGAACGCGTGGAAGTGGATTACGTCCTGACCCACAAGGCGACGCGCATGCCAGCCCTGGTGCATGTCAATCCCGAAACCAGGGTTGGCGACGTGGTGACATTGATGGATGAGTACAATATCTCGCAGGTGCCTGTTCTCGAAGGAAATCGATGCGTGGGAAATGTCACCGACGCGAAGATCACCAAGAGGATTCTGGAAGACCGAAACGTCCTCTCATCACCGGTTAAGGAACTGATGGAGCCTGCGCTGCCGGTAGTGGAGAGCGATATGAACATGGACGACGCCATGAGGCTGTTGACGCAGCGGAGCGCGGCACTGCTGGTCAAACGGCATGAAGTGATCGTAGGAATCCTTACCCGTCATGACTTGATTAGCTACCTGGCAAAATAGGAACAACGCTTGATCTTTGGTGCCTTGGTGGTTAACAGTTTTTGCGCACCAAGACACCAAGTCACAATATCAGTATCAACCTTTTCCTTCTTCAGCATCTCTTTCCCGCTCGTGGGAAAGCGCCTCCACCGCGCATCCCAAGTGCGTGGCAATACTGGTCAGAAACTCAATCTGCTCGCGCTGCATTCCGACCAGCTTGCGCCATTGTTCTTCGCGCAGATCATCCATCTTCAGATGAAGCTGCTGAATCTCCAGCTCCGCCTTCAGATTCACTTCATAATCGTGGCTCGCATCCAGCCGATCCTTCGCTGACTGGCGATTCTGGCTCATCATAATGACGGGAGCTTGAATGGCAGCCAACATGGAAAGAAACAAGTTCAACAGGATATACGGATAGGGATCGAAGGCGCCCTTGGGCGTTCGTATCAAAATTACCGAATTCAGTGCCACCCAGCCGGCAAGTACCCCGGCAAACAGGAACATAAACGTCCAGCTTCCTCCGAATTGCGCCACGCGATCGGCTACCCTTTGTCCAAACGTGAGAGTTTCATCGAAAGCGACGTTGGTATCGCGAGTAGCCGTCAGGCGCCCGGTTATTCTTCGCACCAGGTCACGCTCAAACCGTGTAAACCGCGACCATTCAGAGGCAAGAGAACGGCTATGATACTTTTGAAAACACTCCGGGCATACCGGCGTGTTCACTTGCCATCCGGGGTGGTCCTTGTTTACCAGGGCCACGAATTCCTTATTCAACTGTGACGGCGCCTGAAAGCCTTCCACGTTGTCTACCCTGCCGCAAAGCGGACATGCACCCTGTTTCATAAAGCCTCCCAAAAGGGGACACAAAAAGGGGACAGTCCCCAATTTCAAAAAGGGGACAGTCCCCAATTAATTCACTTCCGACCGGTGGAATTAATTGGGGTCTGTCCCCAAATTTGCCAAATCTGCGTGGTCGGCCATTAGACTGGCGTAAACCTGACGGATCTGCCGCTGGGTTTCATTGTACTTACCCGAATTCTCGATCAGGTAATCGGCGTATTTGGCCTTTTCCGATATCGGCATTTGACGGCTAATCCGCAGCGCTGCCTCTTCGGGCGAGATTCCGTCGCGCGCTATCAGGCGGGCGAACTGCAGTTCTGGAAGGCAGAATACAACTATGATTTTGTCATAACGTTTGTAACTGCCGGTCTCAATCATCAGGGCCGCGTCGATGATCACGATGGGCGACCGTCGGCCCGCTTTGGCCTTGAACGCCTGCAACTCCCACTCTTCTTCCTCAAAAACTCTGGGATGGATGATGCCGTTGAGCCTTTTCAGCTTTTCTTCATCGGCAAACACGATTTTGCCAAGCGCCTTGCGATCGATCTCTCCGTTCACCAGCAGGATCTCGGAACCAAAAACTCTGAGTATTTCTTCGTATGCAGGTCGTCCCCTGGCGATTACCCGGTGCGCGATTTCGTCGGCATCAATCGTATGAGCGCCAAGCTTGCGAAATTCCGCCAGAGCATGGCTCTTTCCGGAGGCGATGCCGCCTGTAAGGCCGACTTTCAACATAGAATCGGATAACTATATTCTCTCTCTAACGGGCCGGTTGCTTGATGCTGTCCGGCCAAGATACCCTAACGTACAAATGTGGATTTCGGAATGCGGAATGCCGAATATGTCCGGTTTGAGTCTTCCGGCATGAGAAGAAATCACTCCCATATTCTGCCATTCCGCATTCCGCATTCCGAAATCCGCATTTGAGCGGCCCAACCCTGACGCCCCCATATCATGATGCCTTTTTATTTGAAAGTTGACACCCCTTTACCGCCTCGGCTACCTTACAGCTTTTCATGAAAGACAGGCTGATTCTCGGCGCCAAGATCATGTCCACACTGGCGCTGCTCTATTTTCTCTATTCTAAAATCGACTGGCCCGAATTTAGAAGGACGCTCAGTCATGCGAATGTATTTTGGCTGGCTGCCGCGCTCGCTTTCCATTACATCTCCTATTTCTGGAGCGTGGAGCGATGGAAGGTGATTCTGGAAAACTTCAGAATACGGGCGCCTTTCGGCAAGCTGGTGAGATTGACTTTCATCGGAGGCTTCTTTAACTTGTTTCTGCCATCGATGGTGGGTGGGGATTTCTTCCGCGCGTTTTTCCTGGCGCGTGATGAGGGCGAGCGGCTGACCACTACGTTGACATCCACAATCCTGGATCGCAGTGCGGGATTTGTCGCCCTGCTTACCATCGGGACTATCTCGGCCGGAATGCGCAGCGTGTCAATCCGCGGCGTGAGCCTTTTTCCCAGTGTGGCTGCCTTGACTGGCGCTTTTTTTCTGGCGAATGTGGCCGTATTCAGTGAAACCGTTCACTTGTGGCTTGACGGCCTGTTGCGACGCCGCGGAATGGCGCGCTCCGTTGAGCGTCTGGACGCAGTGGCGGATGGTCTTAAGACCCTCAGTCGAAATGGGAGCGCGCTGTTCAAATCGCTGTTCATATCCTTCGGAGTACAGTTCCTTTCAGTAGTCATTGTCTGGTGTATCGGGAGGGCTCTGCACGTCGACGTTCCCTTTATCTATTTCCTGATTTTCGTTCCCATAATTTCCATCATTACCATGATCCCTCTGACTATTAACGGCATTGGTTTGCGGGAAGGATCATTTTACCTGCTCTTTTCGCAGGTTGGAATGTCACGCGAATCCTGTGTTTCCATGGGCCTGCTCTTTTATCTCGTCATGGTCCTCACCGCATTGCCCGGGGGCTTGCTCTACTCAATGCATAAAACGGAAACGCCTCTGGGCAAGACTTTGAAGGAAATGGGGTCGGTGTGAAGATACTGTTGACCGGAGGAGCAGGCTTTATCGGATCTCACCTGGCAGAACGCCTGCTGCCCCGAGGCGACCAGCTTGCGATTGTCGATAATCTCAACTCGTTTTACGATCCCGAGATTAAACGCGCTAATCTGAACACCATTCGCTCCAAACGCAATTTTGAGTTTTACCAGGACGACATTACCGACCAAAAGGCGATGGAGGCCGTGTTCAGCGAAGTTAAGCCGGATAAGGTTGTCCATATGGCCGCCTACGCCGGCATAAGACCCTCGCTTGAAGATCCGACTCTTTACAGCCATACCAACGTGACCGGAACCGCGCACGTGCTGGAGCTCTCACGGCGCCATCGAGTCAAGAATCTCATTTTTGCTTCCTCATCCTCAGTCTATGGCGCCAATAGTAAAATCCCTTTCAGCGAGGATGATCCTGCGGAGCAGCCGATTTCGCCCTATGCGGCCACAAAGCGGGCCGGGGAGTTGCTCTGCCATACCTACCATCACAATTATGGCCTCAGGATCGCGTGTCTTCGGTTTTTCACCGTCTATGGACCGCGCCAGAGACCCGAGATGGCTATTCATAAATTTGCCAGCCTGATAGTGCAGCGAAAGATGATCCCCGTCTTCGCCCGGGGCGCCAGCAGCCGCGATTACACATACATCGATGATGTTATCGATGGGACAGTGGCTGCGCTGGACGCTGACCTGGACTTTGAGATCATTAATCTGGGTAACAATCACGCCGTTCCCATCATGCACCTGATCGCGCTGCTCGAGAAAGCGCTGGGACTGTCGGCGCAGCTTCAGGAAATGCCTGCCCAGCCTGGCGATGTTCCCGTCACCTGCGCGGATATTAGCCGGGCGGGACGGATTCTGAATTACCATCCGGCCGTTTCGATTGAGACCGGAATTCAAAAATTTGTGGATTGGTTTCGGAAAAAGCCGGAGTTGAAGTTGACGGAATTTCAGTCCGATCGGTAAACGTTTGGTGCCTTGGTGCCTTGGTGCCTTGGTGGTCGAAAAGATTTAACCACCAAGGCACCAAGCCAAATTCCCATCAGGGTGCCTGCATCACACCCAGGCGGCATCTTTGTGCCTTGCGAAGAAATGCTCCAGAGCTGCCTTCGACGGAGCTACCTGGGTGCGCAGCGTGTCCATCTCCTGGGGCGACATCCTGTTGAAGTTCCTCGCCACGCGCAGATTCTCTTCGATGAACTGGCGTTTGGGCATGCCGATAACAGCAGCCGCGACCGGAAGACTGAGAGCGTATCGCACCAGCGACACGGCATCCGCTTTTCCCGGCCCGGCGCCCAGAATTTTCTCCTGCGCGGTGGCCTTCATCAGCGTGACGCCGATCTTCTTTTTGAGCGCCGCCGGCAGAGCCGCCTTTTCAAAATCATTGGCCATCGACGGGTTCATTGCCATTTGAACCGAATCCAGGTCGTTGTGCTCGATCGCTTTTGCCATTACCCGGCCATCGGTATGACTGGTCATGCCGATGAACCGCGCAGCTTTTTGATCTCTTAGCTCATAGAGGGCCTTGATGCCGCCATCGGCTGCTTCAATCTTTGCCAGGTCCGCGTCATCACCCAGGCTGTGCAGGTGCAGCAGATCGACGTGATCGGTTTGGAGCCGTTTGAGGCTCTGTTCAAACTCTTTCAGGACCCCGTCGCGTGTCCGGGAGCTGGACATTTTAGTGGCCAGAAAGACATCCTTGCGGCGGTCCTTCATCACCATCCCGACGCGTGTCTCGCTCAACCCCTTGCCATAACTGGCAGCCGTGTCCAGGTAGGTGATGCCGCTGTCGATCACATGATTCAGAACACTGAGCGCCTCGGCTTCGTCCTCATACATCAGGAAGCGGGTTCCACATCCGAAAGCCAGAATCGGTACTTTCACGCCCGTTCGCCCGAGCGCGCGCTGCGGTAGAGTTTCCCTGGAGGGCCCGGCATTCGCCGAAATCAGCGATGGAACAACTACGGAAGATGCAACGGTCAGTTCGATGAATTCACGCCGAGAAATGTCCGACTTTTTCATACAGCCTCCTGTGGCTATGATTTCACTCCGGCCTCAGCCAGGTACTCTCTCATTACTTTCGCATAATGAGGGAATGCAATCTCCGGCTCGTCAATATCCGGATGCCAGGCCTTCTCCCACTCGAAACAATAATAACCCCGGTAGCCGCCTCGGACCAGCACCCTGACAGTTTCTTTTACCGGCACCGTTCCCTGGCCGGTAAGCACGTAGTGATGGTCTGCGCCCTTCGGCACTGAATCTTTCAGATGCGTGTGCCGCACATACCGCCCCAGACGCTGGAAAGTGTAGGAAGGTTCTTCCTTCCCAGCCACAAAGGTATGATGGGCATCCCACAGCAGGTCAATCCCGCCGCGCTTCAAAATCTCTTCCAAAATGGCCGAATCGGTAAAATCGCCGTGAGACTCGATAATCACGCCCACGCCCGAACCCTCTGCATGCTGTCTCAGCTCCCGCAGGCCCTCTGTGACGCGGCGCAGCGTATCTTCCCGGCTTTCGCCTTCGACCCACTTATCGCCGAATACCCGCACGTAAGGAGAGCGCAGTTTGTGCGCGAGATCAATAAAACTTCTTCCGTCGTCAAGCTGCGCCTTCCTTTTAGCCGGATCCTTCTCATGCATGCGTGCCGACGATCCCAGGTCCGAAATCTTCAAGTTCAAAGCGTCCAGATCCCGCAGGCTCTGCTTCAACCTCGCATCTGCGAATTCCGGGCGCTGCGGCAAATCCATGTCGCCCTCGATACCACGAAGCTCAATGGCTGCGTAGCCGAGCTGCGAAGCCTGTTCCAGTACCGTCTTCCAGGGCCATTTCGGGCAGCCCAGCGTAGAAAAAGCAAGGGGCAGTTGTCTGGTGCGTCCGCGCCCCCGCACAATGGCGGGAAAGGCTGCCGCAGAGCCCAGAGCCCGAATGAAATTTCGTCGCGTGTAGTTCATTCTTTACCTCCAGCAAGCCGGGCCTGAAAAGCTTGAACCGCGAAGACCACCAAGAACGCCAAGAATAATTGATTTAGCCATCCCATTAAACAGAATGCAAATGAGAATGAGGCTTTCGACTGCTCCTCTCAGGAGCACAGACACTGCTGTCCGTTAAGCTTGTTTTCTTGGCGATCTTGGCGGTTCAAGTTTTTCCTGATGGTTCACTGCAGCCGAATCAATCCGACTTTGTTTTCCTTCTCCAGAGTCACGTAAGCGGTGCTGCCGTCGTGACTGAAGACCACGTGGTTTGGACTCTTCCCGATCTTGAGGCGCTGCAGTCCGGTCAAGTCGGGAGTCAGAATACTGACAGTCCCGCCTTCTCTGTCGGCGGTGGCCACCCATCCGTCCGGGTGGATCGCAATGCCGAATGGGCCCTGCCCCACGCTGGCACGCCGGATCTCCTTCATTGTGGCTGTATCGATCAATGCGACAAAGGAAGCGCTGGCGCCGGTCACATACAGGCGCTTTCCGTCTTGCGACAGGGCCAAGCCATTTGGAGTTTCCACGCAGGGGAATTCTTCCGCTTCGTATTGCGGAAATTTAACGCGTGTAATGCTGTCTGAACCGATGTTGGCGACATAAACCACGTCGGCGACAGAATCGAATGCCACAGCCAGCGGGCGCACTCCCATTTTGACAGCCTTAAGTACTTCGTGTGTCTTGAAGTCAATTACGTCCAGCCGTCCGAATTTTCCCCTACCCCAATTGGCCACAAAAACTCGCGTGGACGTGGGATCCATGGCGATGGCAACCGGTTCGCCGCCCATTTTGATGTTGTCAAGAGGACGGAACTCCGAGGTGGACATTATCGTCACCATTCCGGCTCCTTTGTTGACCACCCATAGTTGATCCTCCGTGGGGCTGAGCGCAAGATCGATCGGCTCTGGGCCGGCATACATCATCTGCATCCTTCCCCTGGTGTCGCCGAGGTTTAGAACGCCCACCTCATCGGAAGCGAAATTGGCGACAAACAGCCGATGGTCTCTGCTGACGCGGAGAGCATAAGGAGCTTTACCGGATTTTATCCCGGGAAGAAGTTCCAGACTCGGGAGTGAAGCGGGGCTGAACCCGCATAGCAGGAAGGCAAAAAAGCCAATCAGAACGGAACGACTACGCATAATTCCACTTTCAATTCGAAGAGCCCGGCCATCCAATTCTAGAATATCGAGCGGGTGATGTGCACAAGAAGAAAGCACTCCGATCACATCCCTCTTCGAGCCATAGCGGCCTGCACTGTATTGGCCATCAGCATCGCTATGGTCAGTGGACCCACACCCCCGGGTACCGGAGTGTAGGCACTGGAAATCTCGAAGGCCTTGGGATGAACGTCTCCCATCAAAAGAGACCCTTTCTTGTGAAATGCGTCCATCCTGGAGGAACCGCCAAAGAAGCTCTCCGCCTGATTCGGGTCGGTGACGACATTCTGGCCCACATCGATCAGCACTGCGCCCGGCTTCACAAAATCGGGCGTTACAAAACCAGCCCTTCCGATAGCGGCAAACAGCAGATCGGCGCGCCGGCAGACCCCAGCCAGATCGGTTGTCCTGGAATGGCAGATCGTAACGGTTGCATTTTGATGCAACAACAACAGGGCCAGCGGCTTACCGACAATGTCACTTCGGCCAATCACGACCGCTTGCCGGCCTTCTATTTCAATCCGGCTGCGCCGCAGCAACTCCATCACCCCCGCCGGCGTGCAGGGACGAAGGCCGGGCAGGTTGGCGCAAAGTTTTCCTACATTGACGGGATGGAAACCGTCGACGTCCTTCAGCGGGTCAACGGCGTGCAGAATCATGCGCGCATTGATCCGGGAGGGCAACGGAAGCTGCACCAATATGCCATCAATCGCATCATCTATATTGAGGAGCTCAATTTGCCTCAGAAGTTCGGCAGTGGAAAGCGTTCCCGGAAGATCGATTTTTCTGGAATAGAGTCCAAGATCTGCGCAAGCCTGAACCTTACTTCGGACGTAAATGGCGCTGGCGGGATTGTCTCCGACCAACAC
Organism: Acidobacteriota bacterium; assembly: GCA_036507075.1. Lineage (GTDB taxonomy): Bacteria > Acidobacteriota > UBA6911 > JACQSX01 > JACQSX01 > DASXQR01. The sequence continues at coordinate 54,262 of DASXQR010000069.1, forward strand.
GGCCGCCAGCCCAGGCCGAACGCCTGTGTTTCTGAGCCGGCTGAGGTGCGTCGAGATTTCGGATTTTATGTCGCGCGCCGTGGCGCTTCCATCCAGGATCGTGGGCATTGGTCAGAGCAGGGTAATGTTAACAGAAAGTTCAGGGGCTTGGCGTCTTGGTGGCTTAAAAGACTAGTGAACCACAAAGGCACCAAGCCAGGCGGTTACCAGGTGCGTCCAGATTGGACTTTTGCAAGGGCAGTATTAAGATGAAATTGATGCAAGGCATTTTCCTCTTCTGGTCGTTTCTCATTTTCCCGCATATCTCCGGCTCCCTGACGTTAATTCAGACGGCGCCTGCGGCGACAAGCTGGGAACAGATTATCCAGGAACGGCAGACGGGAAACTGGTCTCTCGTTCTTGAGCATCTTCAGGACCTACAGCGCGCGCAGCCCGAGAGCTACCGGCTTCGACAGGGCGATTACTTGAAAGCCACTGCCCTGCGGAAGCTGAACCGGCCGCAGGAAGCCTACAATATCTTCAAGAACCTTTCCGACAAGCGTTCGATCCTCGAGCCGCTTGTTCTGTGGCATCTGTTTGAGTTGTCTAAAGAAAGACAAACCACAAAAGACTCTGAGGGCGCATCGCTCTGGCTGGAGCGTTACAAGGCCGTTGATTCCCCGCTTGTGGACCGTGAGCGCGCGGACTGGGAACTGGCGATGATGGCCGAGAAGACCGACCCCCAGGCGGCCCAGGCACTTTACCAGGACTTGATGCGCCGTCGAAGCCGGTATCAGAGGGCGGCAAAACTGCGCTGGAGCGAATTGCAGGAGCCGGCGGCGCGCAGGCAGGCACAGGCTCAACTGATTGCCGAAAAGCAGACCGATGAAGTTTCCTACGAGGCGGCCAGGAAGCTGGTGACTCGCATCCGGTCGCTGGGCGAGCCGGAGCTTGCAAACCTGGCGGAAATCTTCATGAACAACCGCGACCTTCCACTGTTACGAAAGACAGCGGAGGAGTTTATCGGGCGCTTCAGCACCAGCTCCCGGCTGCCCTATTTTCTTTTTGTGCTCGGCCGCGCGTGGATGCTGGAAAACGAGCATGAGAAAGCGGTGCAACAGTTCGAGGCTGCTTATGACAGGTTCTCCCCCGGTAAATGGGGTGTTCAATCCAAGTACTTCTCCGGACATGTCTATCTGCGCATGGAAAAATATCCGGCCGCCGAAAATGTGTATCGCTTCATCATCGAAAAGCATGCCGATTCGGAATGGCTCGGAGGCGCCTATAAGAACCTGGTAGATTCCTTGCTCTGGCAATCCCGGTGGAGCGATGCGGGCGAGGCAGCGCGGCAGGGGGCCGCGCGTCTCAAATCGGCCGATGCTGCCATGCTGTACTACCAGGCCGGCAAGATCCTGATGCTGGACTCGCCACGCGAGGCAATCGCGCAGTTTCAACAGGCGCTGCGGGCGGGAGACCGCTACGCAATGCCGCCCAGCCTCGGCAGAGCGGAGATTAATTACTGGATCGGGAGATGCCATGAAAAGCTGGACGATTTCCCTTCCGCAGCTGCCGCATACCTGGAATCTGCGCGCCAGGATACCAATTACTTCGGCTTTCTGTCTCGCGACGCGCTCAAGACCATGTATGCCAGCCAACCCGGGATTCGCAACTGGTCGGATGCCTTCGAAGTAGCGGCTCTCGAAGCCAAAACGGGCGGCAACACTCAGCAATATCGCGATCTTCTCCTCAATCGGTATTATTCAGCCCCTGGTAAAGAGTCGGCGGCGGCGCGCTCCGAGTTGCTATCGAGTCTGGGAAATGAACCGGGATGGGTCGCAATCGCGCGGCTGCAACTCTGGCCCAGTGATCGCATCGACGACTCGGTCCTGCGTGGGGTGAGCGGTTCGCTTCAAAAACGTGCGGCCGCAGTTTTAGCCGGACTGGGATTCTATCAGCAGGCGGCCGACCTGCTCTCCGAGGCGAGAGATTTCGACAGTAAATTGCAGCAGGCCTATACGTCGGCCACATTTTATGGAGACGCCAATCACTGGGGTGAAGCTCTCACGCAGGCCCAGAAGCTGGCCATGGATTTGCCTTACAATATGCCTGAGTTCATGCCACCGAGGCTCGTTCGGTTCTACCTGCCCCGTCCTTTCTCTACTCGAAGCGCCGAAGCGGTGGCAGGGCTGGAACCTGAGCTGGTGTCGTCGCTTATTCTGCGCGAGAGTCGCTTCCAACCCGACGCCAAGAGTCCGGCCGGCGCGCGTGGTTTGATGCAACTAATGCTATCGACAGCCAGGCCTCTGGCCCGGGAGGCGGGCCTTCCGCCGCCGTCGGCCGACGCGCTTTACGACCCTGCTCTTTCCGTCAGGCTCGGCACGCTGTACCTGAACAAGCTGTTCCGGGAGTTACAGTATCCCGAAATGGTGGTAGCTGCGTACAACGGCGGCAGCGATAATGTCTCCCGCTGGGCTAAAAAGAGCCAAACTTTTGAACCCGCGGTTTTCGTCTCCGACATCGGCTTTGCAGAGACGAAGAGTTATGTAATGCGAGTGCTCGGGAATTATCGGCTGTATAAGGTACTCTATTCGTAAAACTAGAGACGGCGGGGGCTTCACAACCCCGGGCACGCAAAGCACAGAGCCACGTCCCGCAAGGGCGTGGCGTGCAACCATGCCAGTCGGCTATGACCCGGCGACTGCCCATTTCTTATCGCCCAGCGAGCCCGCAACGGTCTGCCAGACGGTCATAACGGCCCCGGCACCAGATTCACGTGGGACGGCAAGCCGACTGGCATTTATTTCCGCCACGCCCTTGCGGGACGTGGCTCTGTGCTTCGCATGCCGGCGACGTTTGTCACTTCTTCGGATTGACGCTCCAATTGAGCGCGCGCAGTTCGGCAGGTCTTTGAAATCGAAAAAGCCGTTTGAAAATTCGGATCAACAGGTAGATTACCAGCCACGCAAAAGCGGCCGTGAAGAGCAGCAGCGTCAGCAAGATGACGGGATGGTGCAGAAACAGCCAGTAGGCAAAGGTGATCAGAACGTCCTCGGCAATACTGACGAACCAGTTGGTGAAAGGTTCCGGCGTTCCGTTCAGTGCCAGCCGTACGGAAGCCTTGGCTCCGTGAGTTCCAAACGCTATCAGTCCTGCAGTCAAGCCGACGAGAAACAATGACTGCCGTGACATCCCCGAGGCTGCTCCCAAAGCCAGCAGGATTCCGGCCGGAATCCGGATGAAGGTATGGATCGCATCCCAGAAGCTGTCAACATACGGGATCTTGTCGGCAACAAATTCAATCAGAAACAGGAGCGCGGCGATGAGCAGGGAGATATCGCTGGACAGAAAGTCCAGCTCCGGCGGCAAGGACATCCACTGCATTCTTCCCACAATTCCAGCAAGAAGAACAGTCAGGTAAAGATCAATCCCGGCGCCCCAACTTAATAATAAGGCCCACAATAAGTCTGTGTTCATTGTCAGTTGTCAGTTGTCAGTTGTCCGTGGTCCGTGGTCAGTTGTGTCAGTTGTCAGGTGGTTGCAGTTATCGATGCTTAGTCGGTGGTCGCTTGTCGGCAGTGCTTTGTTGAGATGCTTCAATCTGCCTTCCAAATGCTCGTCCAGATCCCACCGACAACATACCACCTGAGTACTGACAACGGACCACGGACCACTGACAACGGACAAACTACGGATAAATCTTATACAACATGCGCGGAAACGGAATCGTTTCGCGCACGTGTTCGATGCCGCAAATCCAGGCCACCGCCCGCTCGATTCCCATCCCGAATCCTCCGTGAGGCGTGGTACCGAACTTGCGGAGGTCGATATACCACTGAAAAGCTTCCGCGGGCAGATGGTGTTCGGCAATTCGTTGCCGCAGCAAAGCCTCCTCGTGAATTCGCTGCCCGCCGCCAATGATCTCGCCGTAGCCCTCCGGCGCAAGCACGTCAACACACAAAGCCACTTCGGGACGCTGCGGATCGGGTTGCATGTAGAATGCTTTCACCGCCGACGGATAGCGATGCACCATGATCGGCTTTTCATGCTCCTCTGAAAGCAGCGTTTCGTCGGCCGCGCCGAAATCGCCGCCCCATTCGATGGCAGACCCTTTTTGCTTCAGAAATTTTACGGCTTCGTCATAACTTATCCTGGGAAAAGGCCCGACCGCTTTCTCCAACCTGGTCGTATCGCGCTCAATTACTTTGAGTTCCTCGCGTCTTGTCTCCAGTACGCGACCCACAATGTAGACCAGCATATCCTCGGCAAGCTGCATGATATCCGGCAGCTCGGCAAAGCAGACCTCCGGCTCGACCATCCAGAACTCCATCAGGTGCCGCCGCGTCTTCGATTTCTCAGCTCGAAAAGTGGGACCAAAGCAATAAGTCTTTCCAAAGGCCGCCGCGGTTGCTTCGTTGTAAAGCTGGCCACTCTGGGTTAGATATGCCGTCTGATCAAAGTACTGAGTCTCAAACAGTGTGGTTGTCCCTTCACACGCGTTGGGCGTGAAGATGGGCGTATCGACCAGCGTGAAGTCTCGGGAGTCAAAGAAGTCACGACAGGCTTTGATGATTTCGTGACGGATTTTCAGAATCGCGTGCTGGCGCGAAGAGCGAAGCCAGAGATGCCGATGCTCCATCAGGAAAGCAGTGCCGTGTTCTTTAGGGGTGATGGGGTATTCCTGAGCAACCTGGATTACCTGTAAATCCATCACATCGAGTTCATAGCCTCCGGGAGATCGGTCCTCTTTTTTCACTTTCCCTGTGATCGACAGGGAAGACTCCTGGGTCACCGAGTCAGTCAAGTTGAACATTTCCTCCGGCACATTTCCTCTGAACACAACGCACTGCACCAGCCCCGTGCCGTCACGCACGATCAAGAAGCGCAGCTTTCCGCTCGAGCGCTTGTTGTAAAGCCAACCGCGCACAATGACGGTCTCGCCCACATGCTCCTGGAGCCGGTTTACATAGATTTGAGACATTCACTTCCCTTCGCGGGCTTGGAACATGTAAAGAATTCACCACAGGGACACAGAGAGTACAGGGAGAGGCAGAAGGCAGGACGCAGGAGACAGAAGGCAGGACGCAGGAGGCAGAAGGCAGGACGCAGAAGGCAGCAGGCAGAAGGCAGCAGGCGGCGGATGGGCACGCCAGCCGAACCGCGCGCGTCAGCAAGCGGACTCTCCGGAATAACGGCACGCAGATAAGCTTTGTAGATTGTGGTCGCCAGGTTATCCTTCACAACGGT
>DASXQR010000070.1:0-8607 GCA_036507075.1 Acidobacteriota bacterium
GTCCCCTTTTTTAAGCCGACCCCTTTTAAAAGCCGCAACCGCGAAAGCGCGAAGGCGCGAAATGAATGAGATTACCTGGACTAGCCAATTGGGACTAAGTTCCGAGATATCTGCGGTTTGGCTATTAAGGAAGACTAAAGTAATTTTTGCCTTCGCGCCTTCACGGTGGATTTCCGCTCGCCGCCATTCAGGCTTGGTTGCTGTGGCCAGATAGTGAGAAACTATGGCTCCGGCTGGGGGCTGGAGAAAATGTTTGGCAGGGCGACCGTTATTGGATTGATTCTGACCTTTGGGCTGCGTCTCTTGTGTTTGGCCGAGGGACGCCAGACCGTCCCGAAGACCCCTGACGTCCGCACTCCGGTGGTCGTGGAGTTGTTTACTTCGGAAGGTTGCTCCAGTTGTCCGGCAGCCGATAATCTGCTGGCCAGACTTGCGGAGTCCCAGCCGATTCCCGACGCAGAAATCATTGCACTGGCGGAACACGTGGACTACTGGAACCATCTGGGATGGAAAGATCCATTCTCTTCGGTTCAATTCACAGAGCGGCAGAAATGGTACGTGGAGTTTTTTCGCAGCGATGGAGCCTATACGCCGCAGATGGTCGTTGACGGCCAGGTTGAATTCATCGGAAGTAATGTCGACAAAGCCCGCGAAGCAATACTAAAAGCGGCCCGTTTGCCCAAGGCAAGCATTTCCCTTGTTTCGGCGACGGCTCAAAGATCAGGCAGCAGAAAAGGCACTGCAGTCTCAATCAAGATCACCGTTGATCATCTCCCGCCGATCAGCCCGCGTGAGACGACGGAGGTTCTTCTGGCCGTGACCGAAAGCAATCTGAGAACGGAAGTTTTAAGAGGCGAAAACGCGGGCCGGCACTTGCGTCATACCGCCGTAGTGCGCCGTTTCGACGTGCTGGGGAGAATCAATTCCAGCCAGCCGCTTCCTTTCTCAGCCGATTCGACTGTCGCGCTGGAGAGCGGTTGGAGAATTGAAAATCTGCAGGCCATAGTCCTGGTTCAGGAAAGAAAGAGCCGCCGAATTCTCGGCGCAATGTCTATTCCCTTAAAGCCGCCTGACGGCCAAGACTGAAGACATCGAGGGATATTGGGTCTGGAAATCGGTGCCGATGACTATGTCACAAAACCCTTCTGAGCTGCAGAGCCGCGATCATGAGCTGGCACCTGGTATAAAGAGGTCATTGTCAAAAAAGCTTTGTCAGTACATTAACTCAAAAGGAGGCTGGAAGCCGGCCCCATTGCGTTAACCGCCGAGGCGCAGAGTACGCTGAGTTTCGCAGAGGCTTGAGTGCAACTCTGCGAGACCTCTGCGATCTCGGCGGCTCTGCGGTGAAAGCGATGTGACGAACCGGCCGTCGATAGATACAAGCATCAGGTCCCGATCCCATCGACCGAATGGTACGCCTGGGAAGCGGTTGGAAAACAGCCGTCGAAAGAGTGAACTTTTTTTTCCTCTGATGCGTTCGAATGGGTGTGCTATCCAAATCGCTGTGGCTGTTCATGGTGCTCGCCTTCCCTCCGGGACTGCTGGCTGCGGGAAATCAAGCGGCCTCCCCCAAAAAAACTGTTCCCCTTCAATATTTGCCGACTGCACCGGTAATCGACGGGGTTCTGGAGTCGATCTGGCAGCAAGCCACCGTCGTCACCGAGTTCTACGAGGTGGAACCGGGCCGCAATGTCGCGCCTCCGGTCAAGACCATTGCGTATGTCGGTTACGACAACCAGAATTTCTATTTTGCCTTTCACTGTCTGGATCCAAAGCCGGGCTCCATTCGCGCAACCGTCAGCGATCGAGACAAAGCCTTCAACGACGATTCCATAGCCGTACTGTTCGATACTTTCAACGACAAGCGGCGGGCATATGAACTCTTTGTCAATCCCTATGGCATCCAGGGAGATCTCATTCGCACGGAGAGTCAGGGAGAAGATGCAAGCTTTGACACTATCTGGAAATCTGCAGCCCGCATAACCAAGGACGGCTGGGTCGCTGAAGCTGCAGTACCGTTCAAGAGCATTCGCTTCCAGAACGCCAGGACGCAAAGCTGGGGAATTGCTTTGTTTCGAAATTACCCGCGCGACGCGCGCCATCAGATCATTTCTTTCAAACTCGACTACAACAACCCGTGTATCATCTGCCAATTCGACACATTCGACGGGATCCAGGGCGTGAAAGCCGGCCGCAACATTGAACTTTCTCCGACGCTGACCGGCCTTTATACCGATCAACCGCTGGTTACAGGTGACCATATCCGGCAGGACGTGCAGGCGGGACTGGGCGTGAAATACTCTGTTACGCCCAATATCACTCTAGACTTTGTCACTAATCCGGATTTCAGCCAGGTAGAAGCAGACGTCGATCAACTTGACGTGAACACTCGCTTTGCACTCTTCTTTCCCGAAAAGCGACCTTTTTTTCTGGAGGGTCAGGATTACTTCAGCGTGAGCGGCCCGCTGAATTTGTTCCACTCCCGCGCGATTGCGGACCCTCTTATCGCAGGCAAGCTGACCGGCAAGGTTGGAAAACATCAATTTGGCTTCATTTCTTCGAGAGACCAGGCTCCTGCTGTAGTGATCGCCGGCCCCGAGGGAAGTTCGGTTCTCGACTTGCCAAAGCGCAGTCTCGCCAATGTGGCGCGCTACCGGCATGACTTATTCAAGAGTTCGTCGGTAGGAGGCTTTGTCAGTAACCTGCAATTGGAGGACGGCCGCAGTACTCTTGTTGCCGCGGACTTGCTGCTGCGACCCTACCGTAATTTGGAAGTAATTGCTCTTGGCGCGCGATCCAGCGCCGACGCCCTGGCTTCGCCCGAACTGGCACAAAGTTGGGGAAACGCCGCCAAGGATGGAGGCGCAGGCTTTCTCTCGGCCAGGTTGGCAAGCCGGAATTATGAAGTTTTTTCCAACTACACCGATATTGGTCCGGACTTTCGCGCCGACCTTGGCTTCCTGCAGCGCACCGACCTGCGAAAGATTCAATTCGGCGGGAATTATCAATGGTATCCAGAAAGGCATCCGCTCATTGTGCGCATCGGTCCGACGGCCGGATACAGCCATGCCACCAATCACCGGGGCGAAAGCGTAGAAGGGGAGACTTCTGCGGGACTGTTTGCGGAGCTTCGCAGGCAGACATTTCTCATTCTCAGATACAACTCAAATCTGGAAAGAGTACGGGGCCTGCTGTTTGAAAATCTTTCGAATCTTCAACTGAACGTCTTCACGAATCCGTCGCAAATGTTCAGCGGAGGATTGTTCTATACTGGCGGCAATCAGATAGATTTTACCAACTTGCGTCTGGGACAAGGATACCAGTTGGGCGCCAACTCATCGATAAAACCGACCGATCACCTGTCATTCGACCTCTCTACCTCTCGTCAGGTGCTCAATCGGAAGGATCTAAAGGCTGAAATTTTTCATGCGCAAACGGCCCGCCTCAAAACCGTCTATCAATTCACGCCGCGCCTGTTTGTGCGTTCTATTTTCCAGTATCGCTGGGTGGATCGAGACCCGGCCCAGCATCTCTCCCCCGTCCGGGCCCGGGATCGGCGGTTGGAATCCTTTTGGCTTTTCAGCTACAAGCTCAACCCGCAAACGGTTTTCTTCCTGGGCTACAACGACTCTCTCAACAGATTAAGCGACACCGTCGCCGACCTGCAGCGCACCAGCCGCACATTTTTCGTAAAAGTCGGTTACACGATTCGACCTTAGCGGGTCTGCCGCCAACCTCTGGCGGCGAGGGCTCCGCCTCGCCAGGAAAGGCAGAGCCTTTCCCTGTACCTTGGACATTTGGAGAGACGGCCGGTGGGCCGTCTCCTGCAGAAATGCTGTTTACTGCAGCACGAGACGGCCCCCAGGCCGTCTCTCCATCTCAAAAATGTAGAAACTCCCGGGCGAGGCTCCGCCTCGCCGAATTCGAGTATGTGAAAAAGATTTCTTAGGCTGTGGCGGCATGGAGTAACGCTTTGATGTATCCGATGCTGTAGGCCCATCCGGTCATACGGCCGCCCACCAGCGCCGGAACATGATCGGCAATCAGGGCGCCGCGAAAATCTGCTTCGCGCAAAGCCTGCATCACCTTTTTCATGTCCATGTACCCGTTGTCGACAAATGTCTCGACAAAATAGGGCAACGGAGCACTGACGTTGCGGAAGTGGATCTTCCACAGCTTGTCACGCTTGCCGAAGTAATGGATCGCCGCAATCACGTCCTCCCCCATACCTTTGCCGCCCTCGAGCCAGGTGCCGCAGCAGAGGCAGACGCCGATGTTCGGGCTGTTGGCGATTTCCAACGCGCGCACGTATCCGTCGAAATTTCCAAAAATGCATCGCGGCACTCCGCCGAGCTCAGGCACGGGCGGATCATCGGGGTGAATACCGATACGTACTCCAAGTTCTTCGGCTACCGGCACAATCTGTTTGATGAAGAAGGTGTAGTTGTCCCAGATTTCTTCTTTCGTATAGCGGCGCCCGTGCGTGAGCGGCGCCTCGAACATCTTTCCGGCCCAGTAGCCTTTGTCTGCTTTGGCAAGATTGAATGCGCGAGCCGAAGCGCCGCCGCGCGTAGTTTCACGCTCGGTGCTCCAGATGCCGTTGCCCATGTGGGCATAGATGGTGTAGAAAATGCCCGCCTTGGCGAGATTTCGGAGATAATTCTTATACTCTTCGATTTTCTGATCGCGGCCCGGAAGATTGAGCGTCACCTCCGGCATGTTATGCACGTTGCTGTTTCCGATGTTCCAGACCTTAAGCCCGGAGCCTTCCACCCGCTGCTTCAGCCGGACGAAATTCTCGAGCGTCGATCTGTCGCCCCCCGTGGGAATACTGACGTACTCGACACCCAGTTGCTGCGCGAACTGTAAATCTTCATCGGAAGGATCCGTAGGAATCTGAAGTGAGATCTTAATGCCGGAAGGCAAAGATGCGAGTTTCTTCTTCGTCGCGCCGGTTGATGTCGCTGAGAGCGTTCCACCGAGTATCCCTGCGACGGCCGTACTGACAAATTCTCTCCGTGTCTTAGTCATTTTCCATCTCCTGGGTGACATCCTGCGATTCTGTCAAGCCGCCTTTTCTCCGAGCAGAATCCAGAATAAAGCATAGTTTCCGTCGCTGTTACAAGTGGAGCGACTGGGTCTTAATTGGGGACAGACCCCAATTAAAAACCAGAATTGTTTTTAGGGGGGCTGTCCCATTTTTTATGGAGGAGGATTAGGCTGATCCTGAAAAAGTTGAACCGCAAAGAGCTCGAAGAACGCGAAGAGTATTAGTGCCAGGATTGGCGGCACCACGCCGCATTGCACTTGTCGCACATTTTGAATCATTTACGTGGGAATGAGTCGACTGGATCCATCAAACGCTTAGCGTTCTTGGCGGTTTAAGGTTTTTAATTTAGACCTCCCCTCAAAGCCGATCCTTGACGCGCGATTTGCGCTTTCGCTGTCCTGCTCGCCGCTTGCCGCTGGTCGATACGAAGCGCCACCCCATCAGCAGCAGGTCTCGCAATGCGTCAGGGTGAACACGAGACAACCGGACGAGCACCACCGGATAGTTCACGTAATGATCGGTCAGGTAATAGGTATCCGGATTTGCGGCGATCAACTCGTCTCGCTGGTTGAAATCGATGCGAATCGCGAGGGAGTCGGGTTCGGCGGATCTGTGAACAGCAAGACAAGCGAACATCTTCCCGCGAACTTTCAGGGCCGGCGACCCATATATCGTCCCCTCCTCCACGTCAGGCAGCGCGAGTCCCGTCTCTCGCACAGTGTCGAAGCTAATTCTCTTCCTGGACACCATTACGCCTCCTATTTTAGTTTAGGCGGCAAACAAAGGAGCAGTCTTGAATAGCTGCAATCCGATTGACCTTCTCTTTGGGGGAATGGAAAAGCTTGGCCCAGGGGGCAATGTCCATTCTCTGCATGTGCTGCGCCTTCTTCCGACGCAGCAGTTTCACGTCATCGTTGACGCAGGTTGCGGGACAGGTCGCCAGACAATAGCGCTGGCGAAGGAACTCGGCACGATTGTTCACGCAGTTGATTCGTATGAGCCGTTCTTGAATGACATGGTGCAGCGCGCCAGGGAGGCGCGAATCGAACATCTTGTACAGATGCACTGTATGGACATGAAGGACATTCCGGATGTCTTTCAACACATCGATCTGCTCTGGTCGGAAGGCGCGGCGTACAACATCGGCTTTTCCAACGCCCTGACCCGTTGGGCATCTGCGATAAACCCACACGGCTTCGCTGTTGTAAGCGAACTGTCGTGGCTGCGCGAGCAGGTTCCCAATGCGGTAAAGGAGTTCTTCCTATCCGGCTATCCGGACATGCAATCTGTTCAACAAAACACAGCAATCGCTGAGAATGCGGGATACAAGGTGCTCGCGACCTACACGCTTCCCGGGGAGACATGGGTAGAAGGCTACTACGACATCCTCGAGCCGCGTGCGAAAGCCCTGGTCGATCATCCAGACTCATCGGTCAGGGATTTTGCGGTCGAGACCGTCAAGGAGATCGAAATCTTTAGATGTTCCGAAGACAGCTACGGCTATGTCTTCTATATACTCCAACGCCCCTGACACCATATTGCAGCCGCGTCGAGGCCGTTAGACACAACTTTGCGCGGCTAATCGCGGCTGGTAAGATTGGGGCTCGTGAAGTTCACGCGATACTTCCAGGCGATCCACCAGCGCCCCGATCGTGCCGTGATCCAACTTGGGTGGATTCGGCGTGTCGTGGAAAACCCCGTAAAGGAGGTTGTTCAGAAGGATGGTCGAATTCGTCGCTGGGCACGTATCCCGGAAATGAGCGGAAAATATCTTCGAGTTATACTGCTACCTGATGGAGAAACCGTGCACAACGCTTTCTTTGACCGGTCATTCGAGCCATGAAGATCAAATATTTTCAAGACACAGACACGCTGTACATTGAGTTTCGCCATGCCGAGGTTGTCGAGACCAAAGACTTGGATGAGAACACTCTCCTTGATCTCGACGGAGAAGGCAATATTTGCGGCATCACAATTGAACATGCCCGGGACCGTGCAGAGATTCCGGCATTCTCCTACGAGCAGATCTCGGCCTAACCGTCGGCCTGCAGCCGACGCGTCGTCGCGATTCCCTTGGATCGCCAGATTTCCTGGCGTGCGGCTGATTGAGTGTGCCTAATCCATGTCTGGCCTCCCGAATCACCTGCTCCACGTCTTCGCCAAGCATCAGCCGTTGTTCGTTCAGTTTCCGCGCCGCGTCGGTGACCGCTTTCAGGTAGTTGTCGAAATCGCCGTATCGCTCTTCAAATGACAGTCGCGGGTCGCCGACGGCCAGCCGCTCGGCTCTCGTCCGTCTGAAGTCGATTTTCTGGCCCGCCCCGTCGCACAGGTCATCCCCGCCAAATGCGGCAACGCGCAAGCCCCAGCCGGTATACGTCCCCAGCGGCACTTCGATCTCCGGCAGACGGATACCGGTGATGTCGTTCCCATCGGCATCGGTTTTTGGGACAAAGGCCTGATAGGGTGAACCTACAAGAATCGGTGGGAGCATTGTCAGGACTCCGTCATTGAAGGAGGGTCCGTAATCGAGCAAATCTCCAGTAGTCATCAGGCCGTTGTAAGTGACGCCCGGGATATGCGGGAGGCTCGAAAACAGATAGAAGCGGACGTTTGGGGGATCGGGGAGATCGTTGCCAAGCACGTCGGTATGCAGGAGTGAACTGGCCTTGACCCAGTACTCGTTCGCTGAGTTCGCCTCGAAGATCCTGGGGCACGTATCGCTCTCCTGGCACCGACGAAGGCGACCGTCGGTCTTTCCTGTGATCGGATCAAAAAGGACCTGGTTCGCGAAGGGGAACTGTCGCTCGGGGTACCAGCGACCGATATGCTGGCGGTGGGTCCTGCCGGGCTGGGCGAACCGATAGTTGAAGAAGCCTCCGCCGGGTCCACTGACCCAGTTGAGGATCCCGTCGAAGACGCCCAGACTGCAGCGCCACTCACCGTGGTGGTGAACTGGACGGCGGGAACTAGCTAGGCGATAGGCGAGAGTTTAGTCATTTGAATGAAGTGTCTTCGCCACCATCCGAGCCGTGTGCGTAAGAGATTGTCTCAAGACTCGCGCAAAAATGGCAGCGGCTCTGCCGCGTGATCCGCGGAGTCAGTAAACGAGGTTCCGCCGTGGATGGACGCTGCAAGGCGTGGGACTTTGGCAAGGCTACCAAAGGCGACGAACTTCGTAGCGATCAAATGCCTTGTCAGCGCTCAGGATGTGGAGGTCTTCAACCTGTGCCTGGGAAACCAGCAGTCGGTCAAACGGATCGCGGTGGTGAAAGGGAAGATCGGCAACGCGAGCCACATGTCGAAAATTGATTTCCAGTTGCCGGATGTTATTCTCGAGAAGCGCTTCGGTAATGAAAGACTCAATAGGCTCGGCAAGCTTGAGCTTGCCAAGACTAATCTTGATTGCCATCTCCCAAACGCTGGCAAGGCTCAAGTACAGAAAGTTTTCGCCGGCAACAGCGAGCCGTCTCGCTTTGGGGCTCAGTTCCGACGCGTTGGAGACCATCCATAAGAATACCTGCGTGTCCAGCAGCAGCTTCACCGCGTGTAGTCTTTGA
>DASXQR010000071.1:0-25233 GCA_036507075.1 Acidobacteriota bacterium
TTGCTGAGGGCAGCGGTTCCCTCACGGCGTGCGACAGTCAAGGGGTTGAATATTTACCTCGCTCACTTTCAGGCTTCTCCTCTTCCACCTGAATGCGGCGTGCGTTTGCGTGAGCGTCGTGACGAATGCCTGTTACCTGCCAGGACACCTTTGCACCTGCAGCACCTCCGGCAATTTTGAACCGGTTGTTGGAGACTTCTTCGGATATGTACAGATTCGGACAAGGAACTCCTAGAGCGGTCAGCTGATATCGGAAGTCCCGATTCAAAGCTTCAAACCACGCAGGCAAGTCGATCCAGGCTTCGCCGTTCTGATCGAGTCTGATATTTCCGTTGTAGATGTTCATCATGTCGGGACTCTCGACAAAAGAGTGCGACAGGTACTTGTTTGTTGGGTCCAGAGGGTGGTCGATTCTGAAGGAGCCACTCGCCTTTGTCAACGTGCCACCAATGGTCGCATCCCCGTCCACTAGGATCGACCCGGTCCTCATTTTGGTGAACTGAGCAAACCCGGTCGGGTCTATATGAAAGGTGCTGATCGTCTGGCCCGGTTGCACGATCGATTCCAGCCTGCCGCCAACGAACATATCCTGATCAACGCTCAGTTGGCCGCCAGCGTTGACGTTACCAGCGAATCTCGCTGTCCCCCGAACACTCAACGCAGGGCCCGGACCTCCTTGGATGCGCACGGCGGGTACTCCCATTGGATTGTTGGCTTGCACCATCAGCGTCGCCTCGCCAGCTCCTGCATTGTCATCAGAGATGAATACAATCGGAGCCGTCCTAGCCGGATTCGTAGATGCAAAGAAAGCTGCGCCGCTCGTTCCACTAGTTCTTGCTTGTAGGGCGGGGCCAGAGCCGGTCGAATTCAACAGGAGGCCTGGCAGATTGGCGGACGGATTGTCGAGCGTAAAGCTCGCAGCCGGACCAGTTCCCGAATTTATAACCTGGAACGCCGGCTGCGGAGAAACGGCTGAGCCCGCAAACGGTAGAGACAACCCGCCGCCTCCTCCCGTACTCGAAACAATAAGCTTATTACTGGTTTGGTCCTGTGTGATGGCTATGTTCCCGCCGCCCACGACGGACACGTCACCACGAACGCCGTTCAAACTTCGTACACCACTGGATGAGATCGTTATTTCCGGTTTGTTCGGCTCCTGCGCGACGGCTACCCCCGGTCCTCCGAAAATTGAAAGGCTGCCAGTCAGCCCATTAATCGCCCGTACGGCCGGGGGGGTTGAGATCCTAAGCGCGTTCTTGTCGATCTCTTTTGTCACGGTAATATCGTTTGAGCCCAAAAGTGAGACAGTGCCGCTAAGGCCATTGACATCGTTGCCGATCTTCAGCTCCCGTACGGCCGGCGGGGCTGAGATCGTAATTGCGTTATTGGCTGCACGAATGTTTATATTGTCCCCCTGCAAAATCGAAACCACGTCACTGAGCCCATTCACACTTCTGACTAAAGATTTGTCTTTGATCGTGAGCACCACGTCGCCCTCTTTCGGCCGCCCAATGCGTTCTCCCGGTATTAGGTTGCCGTCCTTGTCTTTTATGACGTTGACCAGCTCGAGAGCGTCATCGGCGACCCGCAGCAAAGACTCGATGTTAAGAGTAGACGAACTGTTCGGCGGACTGTTCGGCGGCGGATCCGTAGATGATAACTTGATGCCTGTTCCCCCGGTCAATCGGACGTTATCCTGCAGCGGAACATCCGCTCCTTTCTCGTTCTTTATTAACAGGCTTCGTACCACCGTCGAATCGGGGATCTTGGATTTGCTTACCGACTCATCTGCCAGCTCGATGTTAAGAATACTAAGCGGACTGGGGATGCTGTTCGGCGACGGCTTCGGAGCAGACAACTTGATGTCTTTTCCCGTCAATAGGATGTTATCCTGCAGCCGAACGTCGGCTCCTTTCTCGTTCTTTATTATCAGGCTTCGTACCACCGTCGAATCGGCGATCTTGGGTCCGCTTACCGACCCATCGGCCGGCACCCCTTCCTCGGTTATTACCGGCAGTGCAGACAATTGATCTTCGTTGAGAATCAGCGTGACGCCTGCGATTGGCTGATTAGCCGAGAACTCCACGACGTTATCGGCCGGCGCTGGCTCTGAAAAGATCTGGTCAAGGAAACGTGCCATTTGCTGGAACCCGTCGAGCTTTATATCCACTGCGCTCCCACCACTGAGTCGTCGGACGGTTACCGTGACCGCTGTGTCGTTCGGGTTTGCAATTGCGACTCCGGTGCGTACCTTCGAGTTGCTGACACCAAAAATCCGGAACGCCTTTGTCGCGGTACTGGGCAATACGCCGACCTGATCGATCAGTCTGCCACCGCTGCGGATCTGAAAAAGTTCAGTCGCTGCAAACGGACTCTTGGAAGAAAGCTTGGCCCAACCAATCACAGGATTGCCCCCGGATCCACCGAAATCTTTAGTCTGGCTCTGCTTCGCTTCGACCATGACTATCGCAGAGTCCAGCGCTCTGCCGTCAGACTGAAACAGTTCAACCTTGACCGAAATACTCTCGCTCGTCGGATTGTGAATCAAGAACGACGTGGTATAACCGCCGTCCATTGCAATCTGAGGGAAAAACTGAAGAGTGGTGCCGTATTCGGGTTGTTGTGCGGCAATTTGGCAGAGTGAAGTCACAAAGAGCGACAGAAGCGACATCACAACCTTTGATTGCATTCGAGTGAGCATAAGCACCTCCAAGGCTGTCGGATTAAGAAGCTACGCAAGGAATTTGGATCATTTCTGGCAAACAGCGTGAACACCACAATCACATGTTCATGAAGAGCATGGAGGTGCTCAGTGCCGAGGTTGCTCAACCGCCGCAGGTCATCTTGCGGCAATGGGTTAAATAAGGACCCTCCTCTTGGGCAGGTCACTCCAAGGGAAGGGACTGGAAGTGTTTATATGATGGCGAAATGTGAAGTGGGTTAAGGTACGGTTAAGATTCCGATAAGCTTTGGTTGAGCTTGTAGCCGATGCCGCGCACGCTCAGGATGTGCTTCGGATTGTTCGGATCATCTTCTAATTTCTTGCGTAAAGCGGCGATGTGCGTATCTATGACGCGATGGGTGATGTAAACATCTCTTCCCCAAATCGCATCGAGAAATTCATCGCGGGTAATGACCTGTTCCGCCCGCTGCAGCAATAACTCCAGCAACTCAAACTCTTTCTGCGTAAGAGACACCGGTACGCCTTTCTTGCGTACTACACGGGATTTCAAGTCTATTTCTATATCGTCAAGCCTGTGAACGGAGCGCGCGGTCGTACCGCCCTTGCGGCGAAGTCCCACCTTGATGCGCGCCACCAGTTCGCGCAGTGAAAACGGCTTGGTGACGTAATCGTCTGCGCCAAGCTCAAGGCCGATGACGCGGTCCACCTCTTGTCCTCTCGCCGTAAGCATGATGATCCACAGGTCCGGCATCTCAGGTCGCAACGTCCGGCAAACCTCAAAACCATTCAACCCGGGAAGCATCAAGTCCAGCAACAAAACATCGGGCTGAACCTCTCGCGCCTTCCGAATGGCGGCACATCCGTCTGGAGCTGACTCGACCTGGAAGCCTTCAAATTTCAGCTCATCCCTAATGGCCATCACTATGGATGGCTCATCTTCAATTATGAGGATGCGAGCCATTGTTCTTGTGTTCAATGCGGGCCGGGAGCCGCACAGAGAAACGGCTGCCCTTGCCTGCTGTGCTTGTAGCGCCAACTACTCCGCCGTGAGCTTCAACGGTGGCCTTGACCAGGGTGAGCCCGAGCCCCGCCCCTTTTACATCCTGCTGGTCGCCTCGCCGGCCGCGATAGAACTTCTCAAAAATTCGTGGCAGATCGTGGCGCTCAATGCCGATGCCTTGATCGCACACGTCCACACACACTTGATTTTCAATAGCTCGAACGGCCACCGTGACGGTTGAGGACGGCGGCGAATATTTGATCGCATTGTCGAGCAGGTTCTCAACCGCCTCAGTCATCGCCATGGTATCGAGTTGCAGCTCTGGAATGCCATCTTCAGTTTGAGCTTTGAGCCCAATATGTTTTGCCTCGGCCTGTGGCCGTAATCCGTTGATCGCCGTCTCAACAATCTCAACAATGGAAGCGCGGGCGAAGCTGTAATGTCTGTGCCCGGCCTGTATCTGTTGTGCCTCAAGCAGGCTGTGGACCAATCGCTCAAGGCGCTTCGTCTCTCGATCAATGGCGGCATAGTATTCACTTGTCGCTGTGGACGTGGTCAGTCGCCCGCTCCTAATGCGTTCCATTAACAGCCGAATGCTGGTAAGCGGGCTCTTGAACTCATGGCTCACTGCCGCAATGAAGTCATTCTGCAAACGGCCCAGCTCGACTTCACGACGTATTACCCGCCCCGTCATGGCCAGACCAATGAGAACCATCATGACCAGCAAAGTAATGAAGCCATACCATAGCGCCTGTCTTCGATGGACCCAGCTTGCATCGTTAGAGCCGCTAAAGGCTATTTCCAATCCGTTTATGCTTTGCAGGGTGCCAACATGCTGAATTGGTAAATTGGGAGCGATCGCACCCCAAATCGTATTGCCTCGCTTATCAGTAACCCTGGCCAGGAAGGGCTGGCCTGCAAGTAGAGGCGCGATGGATTTGTCAAAAAGCTTTTGCACAGGGCCTTGGGGAATGGCAATGCCTTTCCAGGCATCCGGTTCTCGGCCAGAAGGCGCGCGTAAAATAAGAAACCCGGCTTTGTCTTTAGTCTCAAAGCTGCGCCTGGCTCCAGTGGTTAGTGGTGACTGGCGAATGATGCGCTCGAGAGCGGACATTTCAGCAAGGCGAGAATCTTCGGTTTGATACGCGGTTGAGCCTGCACTCTTCAGCAAACTGCGAAGCTCCATATCGTAGAACCGCCGTGTTTCATAGCTCAGCCACCAACTTCCGCTTCTCAAACTTCCCATCGTTTGCTCGAGGAAACTGGCAAAAGCGGCCCGTTCCTCTTTGCGTAATCGCTCGACGTGAGCACAGGCAATTAGCGCCGCTGGAAGTCCTGCCGGTGTAAGCCCCTTGGAACGGCTCCAGCCTTCGCCGGCCAGTAACACGCGAGCATTAGCATCGCCGTTTTGACGCCTGACCATGCCGGCGCAGAGCTTAGCCCAGTCCGCCAACCTCGGCTCGGAGTCGATGATCCGGTGATAAGCGAAGATCGCCTCCTCGGTGCGTTGCTGGGCCTCGGCCGACTGTGCTTGCTCGATGAATTGCTCGGTAGCCAGTGACCACTCAGGTGGCGAGGCTTTTAATGGGGGCTCACCGAAGTAAAGCTTGTCGCTGTCAAAGGCAAGAACCCCGTGGGAGTCAATGGAGAAAACGAAAAAGTTTCGAAGCGCAGGGCCAGGTTGATCGCCGGCACTCTGAGTAATGTCTTCAGCAGAATGAAGAGCGGCCTCAAGCTTGTCGAGAGCGACAGCAATAGCCGCGTCGGCCAGCCGGGCTACTTGTGTTTGCTGTTCACGTAACTGTTGTTCTCGTTCAATACGTTCAGCGCGGCTTGCGCGCGCGCCCAGCAGGGAAAGGATCAATGCCGGGACTGCTAT
Organism: Acidobacteriota bacterium; assembly: GCA_036507075.1. Classification (GTDB taxonomy): domain Bacteria; phylum Acidobacteriota; class UBA6911; order JACQSX01; family JACQSX01; genus DASXQR01. The sequence continues at coordinate 5,563 of DASXQR010000071.1, forward strand.
TAGCAAGCCAAAGCCCCACCACCACGTCAGGCTGGCGCTCGGCGCTCGAATCAGAGTCATGAAGGCATTTATAACAGGCGCGATATCAGGATTTCAATGATGCGTGCCAATAGTTCAGCGAGGGCTTCTTCTGGCGCTCACCGAGCGCCGAGCAGTCGACGCAATTCTGACAAATATCCTGGCATCTCTTATGCATTGGAGCCCCGAGAATTGACATCTTAAAGCATACGCTGCGAAGCAGTGCCTGCAGTACCGCGACCGCAAGGGAGCGACTCGTCAATCTGGTGAGTCGCTCCCTGGCGGTCCCGGTACTGATGCGACATGATCATTTCTCAGAAATGTCCAAACTTCAGGAGGCGCTGCTTTGCACCCTTTGACCGCCTTCGCGGTATACAGTCTCCGACTCCGGCCGATTCGGCGTCGATACGCCTTCAAGCAGCCTAAAACATTTGATGGGAAGGCGCCTGTAGCGTATCATCCTGTGAAAATCACAACAGCTCACACTGAGTGGCGCCTGCGTGTCCGGCAAACGGTTTGGAATTCATAAGCCAATCACAGCCGGCACAGGATCCACTCGAGATTCGCGGAGAGGGGGCAAATCCCATGTCCAAAAACTATTCGCGCAAACCAGCAAACCGAAAACAGATGAGATGGCTGCACTGTTTCGCCCTCATCATGACGCTTGCCTTCGGACAGGCTCTGTCACAGGTGACGCTTTCGACGCTGCGCGGCACGGTGAGCGACGCATCAGGCTCCGTTGTTCCCGGGGCCGACGTTACTGTCATCGAAGTTCAGACCAACGTGGTCGTCCGGAAGGTTCTTTCCGATGAGAACGGAAACTATGAAGTGCCGGGTGTCAAACCGGGGACCTATCAGGTCAAAGCCGAACTGCCCGGATTCAAGACTTATGTTGTCAACAACGTCGTGCTCGAGGGATCTCAGGTCCGCCGTGTTGACATGACCCTGCAGGTGGGCGAAGTAACCGAACAGGTTACAGTGACGGGCGGCGCCGCGGTGATTACGACGGATAGCGCCTCGATTTCATCCGGATTCGACTCCAAGCTGTTTGAAGTGGCCCCGCTGGTCCGAACTTATTATCCGCAGGCGCTGATGGCCACGCTCCCCGGCATCGAAAGCCAGGCCGGCAGCTTTTCGCTGCGCATTGCCGGTCAACCGCCGGCGCAGGCCGCCGAAGGGATGGATGGCGTCACAAACGACGGCACTGTCAACTTGATCAACAACATGCTTAATTTCGAAGAACTGACCGTCGTGGCCGTCAATAATCGGGCCGACCAGGCGCGCGTCGCCAACTTCAACATGGTTTCCAAACGCGGCACCAATGCTTTGCACGGCACAGCCTCCTACACACACTTCAATTCGGCGCTGAATGCGCGCGGTTTTTTCGAACCCAAGAAGCCGGTGCTGATCGAGCATCGGGGGCAGGCGGATGTCTCCGGTCCAATCTTTAAAAACAAAACCTTCTTTTATGTCTCGTACTTTCATCAGAGACTGCCGGCGGGATCTTTTAACCGTTCAACGGTGCCCACGCTATTGATGCGCAGTGGAAATTTCAGCCAGTTTTCCAGGCCGGTCGTCGATCCAATTACCGGGCAGCCGTTTTCCGGAAACGTGATTCCGGCCACGCGCATTAACGCGACCTCGCAAAAAATCCAGCAAGCCTTTATACCGAATCCGAACCTGGGTGGTCCCAACGCCCTGTCAAACAATCTCGGCTTTGCCCATCCTTATCCGGACGATCTTTTTCGTGCCGACTATCCGATGTTCCGTATCGACCACACCTTCAGCGAAAAAAATTCGATCTACGGGCGCTATATCCGGCGTTACACACCGTACGTTCTTAAGCGCGGACTGCCCGGCTTTGACTACACCCGCGTGCGGTGGCATCGCGGAACCGTGCTGTCCGACACGCACGTTTTCACTCCGGCGCTGGTCAACAATTTTGTGTTCGGCTGGCTTTGGGACTTCGTCGAAGACGGGACTACAGTGGATGGTTTCACGCCGCGCCGGGGCGACGAAGCCGTGCAGCAGATCGGACTGCAAGGAGTCAATCCCCGCAACTTGCGCGCCCTGGGGTTTCCCCGCATAAACATTACGGGACTCACCAGTCTCGAGACCGTGGCGGGCGGCGTCAAACAGGATGATCATACTTTGTCGTTCTCCGATTCGATTACGTGGGCGCTGGGGCGTCACGTCTATAAATTCGGCGCGGACTTGAAGCGTCTCAGCAGATTCAGCGGGGAAATCCGCGAAGGGACCTACGGGCGCTTCGGCTTCAACGGCACCCTCAGTGGTCACGCCTATGCAGACTTCCTGCTCGGATTGCCGTTCAGCAGCGAGCGCCTGGATCCGTTGACGGATCGCACGCAGGTGGCCGGGGAATTTGGGATCTACGCGATGGATACCTGGAAGGTGACACAGAACCTGATGCTTGACTACGGGATCCGCTGGGATTATTTCAGCGCTCCCTTCTATCAGGACGGGTTGCAATACAACTGGGACCGCACGACAGGCAACGTCATCGTTCCCCAAGAGGCGCTCAAGTCAGTCAGCCCGCTTTATCCGAAAACGATTGCGGTCGTGACCGGCAAGGTGAAACCGGATTCTCAACTGTCTAATATCCGCCCGCGCGTGGGATTCGCCTATCGATGGCGAAACCATTCGGTGATTCGGGGCGGCTATGGTGTTTTCACTGAGCAGGTCGGGTACTTCGATCGTCTGCAGGGTGGAGGCCCGTTTGAAATTGCCGAAACGTATTTCAACGCCATCGAAGGCGGCCAGCCCCGTTTTGCGTTTCCCAATCCGTTCCCTGGCAGCCTGGCATCGGCAACCGTTGCCTCGCAGAGCGTGCGCGGCTATCCGGACCGCACCCACAACGGCGCCATCCATCAGTTCAATCTAAGCTTCGAACAGCAGATCGGCAGCATCGGCTTGCGGGCCTCCTATGTGGGCTCCCGCAGCCGCGACCTGAACTACTCGCTTAATATCAACAAGCCGCGTCCGAGCACGACGCCGTTCAGCACGAGCCGGCGACCGTTCCCACAGTTTGTCACAACGACCTGGGTCCTGGACGATGGCCTCAGCAACTACGACTCCGCGCAGTTTGAAGTGCAGCGGAAAATGGGCGCAATCACGTTCAACGCCCATTACACGCTGCAGTCCAACCTGTCGAACTTTTTAAACCTTGAAAATCCCTTTGACTTGAACCACTGGAACCGCGAGCAGTTCGCATCGCGCCACAAGTTTGTGATCAGCTCCATTATCGAGTTGCCGGTGGGACGCGGGCGTCGCTACCTTGCGGACGCTCACGCCGTCGTCGACCAGGTTCTGGGGGGATGGAAGCTGATCACGCTCAGTCATCTGCAATCGGGGCAGTACTTCTCGCCTGCATTCTCGGGAGCCGATCCGTCGCGGACCAACACGTCCGGCGGGCTTCCGGATCGCATCGCCGATGGAAACCTTCCGCCCTCCCAGCGCAAGGTAGAACGCTGGTTTGACTACGCCGCCTTTGTCGCTCCTCAGGTGGGACGCTTTGGAAACAGCGGAGTGAACATCCTGGACGGTCCCGGAATTCATCTGCATCACTTGAGCCTGGTCAAGAACTTTAAAATTCACGAGTGGTTCAATCTCGAGTATTTCACGGGAATCTCGAATCTTTTCAACCACCCGCACTTCCGCTTTCCGCGCAATGACATCTCGGCAGCAGAGCCGGGAGTCATCACCAGCGCTCGCTCGGCTGACCAGGACCAAAACAAGGCCGGGCCGCGGATGATCGAAATGACGCTGCGTTTACGCTGGTAAGCCAAACAATGCGCAGGTTCAGCGGTTACTTGATCCACGTATGGGGCTCATGGTTTGCAGAAGTCGGCATGTGCCTGGCGATCGTTTCTGTTTCCACGTCGCCAACGGTGGCAGCTCAGGCGGCGCGCCAGTTTCGCGCGGGCGCGGCTACGAGCAATATCACTCCCTGGCTCGGCATTTCCAGCAACGGCGGCATGCAGGACCGCAAGCCCCAGCACGTGCACGATGAGTTACACGCCCGCGCGCTGGTCCTTGATGACGGTCAGACCCGCCTGGCGCTCGTTACGGTCGACAGTTGCATGGTGCCCCGCTCGATTCTTGATGCCGCCAAGAAACTGGTTAACCAGCACACCGGCCTTGACATCGCAAACATGCTGATGTCGGCCACTCATACACACACTGCAGCCACCGGCACGCCTGTGTTCCAGAGCGAGGCCGATGCCGAGTACCAGTTATTTCTGACGCGCAAGATTGCCGACTCTGTTCGGATTGCCATCAACAATCTCAGGCCGGCCCGCATCGGATGGGGTGTCGGCAAAGTGCCGCAGCACGTCTTCAACCGCCGGTGGAAAATGAAGCCCGGCACGATCCCGGCCAATCCGTTCGGCGGGATCGATCAGGTCAAGATGAATCCGCCGGCCGGCAGTCCGGATCTGCTGGAACCTGCCGGCCCGACCGATCCGGACGTGACCGTCATTTCGCTTGACGGGCTCGACGGGCAGCCAATCGCGCTGCTGGCCAACTACTCGCTGCACTATGTCGGGGCGGGCCACTTTTCGGCTGACTACTTTGGCGCGTTTGCCGACCGGATCCAGCAACTGATGGGCGCCGACCGGCAGGACCCCGCCTTTGTCGGGATCCTGTCAAACGGAACCAGCGGCAATATCAACAACATTGACTTCAGACAGCCGCGGCCCGCCGGCCCGCCGTTCTCAAAAATGAAGACAGTGGCCAACGACGTGGCTGTCGAAGTGTTGCGCGTGCAAAAAAACATCTCCTATCACGACTGGGTGCCCCTTGCCGTGCGCCACAGTGAACTCGAGCTCGCCGTGCGCCGGCCCACCCGGGAGGATCTTGAGCGCGCGCGCCGAATCATGATGAACGCGCAAGGCCCGAACATGCGGACGCCTGAAGAGATCTACGCCCGCGAGACCGTGCTGATCAGCGAGTATCCACCCACAGTCATGGTGCTCTTGCAGGCGCTGCGGATCGGTGATCTCGCCATTGCCGCCATACCCTGTGAAGTATTTGTCGAGACCGGCCTGCAGATCAAAAAAGAGAGCCCCTTTGCCGTGACTTTTACGACATCGCTCGCCAATGGCTACAATGGCTATCTCCCTACACCCGAGCACCACCAACTGGGCGGATACGAGACGTGGAGAGCACGATCAAGTTATCTCGAAGTCGGCGCCTCAACCAAGATTGTGACGCGATTGCTCGAGCTGCTGCGCCAACTCAAGGGACCGTAGCGATCAGCCAAGCGATGGATGCCCCTGGCCTCCGGTGACGGAGGGTCCAGGCCGATCGAGCAGGAAATCCTTTTTGCATTGCGGCGTGTCAGCCCGGAGTCGGTTAGGCCGCATCTGGGTGTTTCTGCTTGCCCCATTGCCTGTCGCGCGTGTAGACTGACCTTGTAGACTGTAAGAGTGCGAGAAAGGGCAATCGCTTGACTACCGCCGAATTAGCTTCTCCTGAAAAAGAGATCGTCTGGACACCTGAGCTCATCAAGCAGCTCCGAGGCAAGCGAACGCAGGCTGAATTCGGTAAATTGTTGGGAGTACCCAAAAATACCGTCTGGCGCTGGGAGGCAGGCCGAGCAACTCCTGACGCAGAGCACTACCGGAGCCTGTCGCGCTTCGCCGCGGGCGAGCACTTTCTGACGGGGTGGAGACTTGTCGGCTCCGGGAGAATCCTTAAAGATCTTGAGAAAGGCTCGAAGGGAATAAGCTCCGAATTGCTAAAATCCGTCAATCGATCGGCTCGCCGGCTATAAGTCGCTTCGCATGACTCTCCATGTTACGGATACGCACCCGCTGTTGTGGTATGCGGCCGGCCAACACCAAAAGCTTTCCAGGACAGCACTTCGACTATTTAAGAACGCCGAGAACAACCGGGGACTCATTTATGTCCCCGTCGTTGTGCTGTGGGAAGTCGCTTTGCTCATTAAGAAGCGCCGGTTCGAGTTGCTGCAGCCGTTCAGCCTTTGGTCAGGAATGCTTCTAGCGCAACCCGGCTTTGAGTTGGCTCTTCTTGAACCGGAAGCAATCAGCCAGGCTATGCAGTTCCACCTCCGGGATCTTTTTGATGCAGCGATCGTCGCCACTGCAAGGATTAAAGATCTTCCTCTGATCACCAAGGATCAACACATCACCGAAGCCAAAATCATCGAAATAGCCTGGTAACTAAAGCGTAGCGACGCGGCATGCCGCGTCCGAGTCAGGCCGCGACATGTCGCGGCCAAGTGCTTGAGAATAAACGAGACCACGCGGCCGGATTGCACGGGCAGGTCGTACCGAGCACAATGTTTCGGCACGGGTGGCACTCATACGGACGCGCGTGATTTTATGCAGCCACCAGTCCGTGCGGATCGAGGACGAATTTTTTGGCCGCGCCGCGATCGAAATCTTTGTATCCCTGAGCCGCATCGTCCAGCCGAATCACGGTGGCGTTGACTGCCTTGGCAATCTGCACCTTGTCGTGGAGAATGGCCATCATCAACTGTCGGTTATAACGCATCACCGGGCATTGACCGGTGGTGAAAGACAAAGACTTGGCCCATCCCAGGCCGATGCGGATGCCCAACTGGCCGATCTTGGCGTTTTCATCAATTCCGCCCGGATCTCCCGTCACATACAGGCCGGGGATGCCGACGCCGGCGCCGGCGCGGGTTACTGTCATCACGTCGTTGAGCACCGTGGCGGGAGCCTCTCCCGCGCCCGCACCATGCCCGCGCGCCTCAAAACCGACGCAATCCACGGCTGCATCCACCACCGGTTCGCCCAGGATTTGTTCAATTCGCTCGGGCAGCGCGCCGTCCTTCCTGAGATCCATAATTTCGCATCCGAAGCTGCGGGCCTGCTGCAGCCTCTCGGGAATCATATCGCCCACGATCACCACGGCGGCTCCGAGCAACTGCGCCGATGCGGCACAGGCCAGACCCACGGGCCCCGCTCCGGCGACGTAAACGGTCGATCCCGGGCCTACACCTGCAGTGTAAGCGCCGTGAAAGCCGGTCGGGAAAATGTCGGACAACATGGTCAGGTCCCGAATTTTTTCCATCGCCTGATCGCGGTCTGGAAACTTCAGCAGGTTGAAATCGGCATAAGGCACCATGACGTATTCGGCCTGCCCGCCTTTCCAGCCGCCCATGTCCACATATCCGTAGGCAGCGCCGGGCCGCGCAGGATTCACGCTCAGGCAGATGCCCGTCTTGCCTTCCTTGCACATGCGGCAGCGCCCGCACGCGATGTTGAATGGAACAGAGCACAAGTCGCCCTTCTTGATGAACTCGACGTCGCGGCCGGCCTCGATCACCTCGCCGGTGATCTCATGTCCGAGACTTTGCCCGACCGGCGCCGTGGTGCGTCCTCGCACCATGTGCTGATCGCTGCCGCAGATGTTGGTCGACACGACCTTGAGAATCACGCCGTGATCGCACTTGCGTTTCTGTTCCGGTAACTCCAGCTTCGGGTAGCCAATCTCCTCGACCCCCACCTTCCCCGGTCCCTTGTAAACGACACATCGATTGCCTGCCATAACGGGCCTCCCTTCATTAATTATGAGTTGATTTCCGAAAGATACTCCTTTGCAAAAAGGAAGACAATGGGCGGAGTCGTGCCGGGCAGGCGTGCGCGGAGAACCTGTAGGGGTTGTTATGAAGGGGAAGGAAGGGTTATGAAGGGGAGGGCGGACCGCATATAGCAATCTTGCCAGTGGAGACCGGCGTGAGAATCTAAAAGAGGCGATTGGCTGCTATGAAGCGGCGCTGCGCACCGAAGGCGACTTCCCGGTGGATTGGGCGATGACGCAATACATTCTTGGTTTGCTCTACCTTGGCCTGCGTGGCCCGGAATCGGAGAAAAATCGGCGAAAAGCTATTGAATCCTTCGAGTCTGCTAAGCGCGGTTATCTTGCAGCCGGGCTACTTGACGAAGCTGCGGATGCTGAACGGCTGCGAAAAGAGGCCGAGGAGTCATGATTTACTCGGGTTGAAGAGTGGTCGGAAGACGAATCGCGCGTACTCAGGGGGTCACCTCTTCACTATTCTTCAGTGGAGGTGACGCAGTATGCTCTCCGAACGTCGTCAGAATGCATGATTGCCAGCAGAGAACTTGGTGTGAGGTCTTCACAATTCAGTTCCTGTATTGGATTGCAGCGCAAGCAGTGATGCCCCAGCCCGCCGCCTTTTGGCGGGCGTTCAGCCAGTGGCCCACGGCGGAGCGAAGCGGAGCCGTGGGGAATTGCGGCTCATGAGATTAAGCCCGCCCGCTTTTTCAGGGCGGGCGACAGCCGCCGGCGCGGACAACTCGCTTAATCCTTGCCCGCTCCTTTTCCGCAAAGAATCGCCTGCTGTCGCCCGCCCAAAAGCGGCGGGCTTTGATGAGTTGAATGCTGCCGTTCCCATGGCTCCGCTTCGCTGCGCCGTGGGCCACAGGCTGTCGCCCGCCCAAAAGCGGCGGGCTTTGATGAGTTGAATGCATGCCGTTCCCACGGCTCCGCTTCGCTGCGCCGTGGGCCACAGGCTGACGCCCGCCCAAAAGCGGCGGGCTTTAGGTCGGCCGTACCGTGTTTGGAGAGGCCTGCACACGGCATGGCACAAATCCAACCAGTATCGAGGAAAACATCAAGGTGGGTATAAGAATGCAGGCTACGTCGCTTACTGGTTCCAACCAGTATCGAGGAAAACATCAAAGTGAATATAAGAATGCCTAACTATGTCGCTTAATGGTTCCAGCGATTCAGTGGGTAGTGGGGTCTTGCAGGTAAACCCCCACTACCATTCAGTGCTTACCTTGGACGCGCTCAAGGGCGCATAATGAGTCGCGTGGGAGTAAGAACATGAAGCGTTTATGGTTCGCTGCTGGCGTAATGTTGGCAGTGGGCGCGGGCGTCGCATCGACGCATCGGTCAGAGCCGGCTTCCGACCAGAGGCCGCTGCAGATCGAAGGAGCGTCGGAGGCCATTGTGCGAGCCACCGTCAGTGGGCCTCGGTTTCATCCCCCCGAGGTGTTTGCAGCCATCGAGGACTTCCACAATCCGCGCCTGAAGCGGTTGCGCAACGAGTATGCACTGGAGAAGGTTGTCGCGGGCGAGCCAAACGAGTTCCGGAAGCTGTTGAAGCTCCGGCACTGGGTCCACACCCGGTGGCCGATCGACAACGACCAGAAGGAGGGCGGGGACGCCTTTGCCATCCTTGAGAAGGCTAAGACCGGCGCCGGGTTCCACTGCTCGCATTCGTTGACCGTGCAACATGCCGTGTTGGTGTCGATGGGTTTCATCGCTCGCGACCTGGGCGTGGACCGGAATCACGAAGACCTGGGTCGCAGCATGCACCATGGCGTAAACGAGGTCTGGTCGAACTACTACGCGAAGTGGGTCCTGCTGGACGCGAAGTACGACATCCATTTCGAGCGGGACGGCGTACCGCTGTCGGCGCTGGAGCTGCACGAGGCGGTCCGGGCGGACGGCGGGCAAGGGGTGGTGAAGATGCAGGGCGTTGATCGCCGCCCGGCCCCAATGGACTCACCGTCGGCGCCCGAGGGCACCATCCGCAGCTACTGGTGGATATCCTACTATCTGCGCCCCAACCCGTTCACGGAGCCGCACTGGAGCGGCGGCAGCCGGCTGCACGTCTTTGACAACGACGCGTTCCGGAACACGACCTGGTACCGGGGTGGCAGCGGCGGCGAAAAGCTTGTCAGACATTGGGCATACGCGGCGAAAGCTTTCATCCCGACCAGCAACCGTCATGAGATCGAATGGACGCCTGGCGTGGTAGACCTGAGAGCGCGGCAGATTGCACAGGGAGAGATCGAGGTTCAACTTCGCAGTGCCACGCCGAACTTCAAGACCTATCTGACTCGCACGAATGGTGGCCCGTGGCAACCCCTGGCCGGCGACCGGTCGCGCTTGAGCCTCCATGCCGGGGAGAACCGGTTCGAGGCCCGCACCCAGAACCTGTCGGGCGTAGAAGGCCCGGTGACTTCGGCGGTGGTCGATTTCAAGCCTGCAACCAAAAGTCGCGCGCTTCGTCCGTGAGAACGCTTGGAAACTCGACGCCACCGGGACAAGAACGTGGGAAAAAATCGAAAGTGAGTTGCGGCTTCGCCGCCCGCTCTTTTTTGCGGCTTCGGGAAAGGCTTCAAGTCCAATTTTTGTCTCGGGCGTAAGCTCGTTTACTAATGTTTTCGGCTCTGTGCCTGTCATTGCATGGTTCACTGAGGTTTCAACTTCTCTAGAGCCTGGCGGAGGATTCACCGAGGCCAAGGTGTTTGTACTAAAGCGGACGGGTCCTTCACCCCTTAGCGCCCCCGCAGTAACAACCGGAGTAGCACTTACATTTCCGAAGCAAAGCGGAAGAGAAGAGAGTGCAACCAGAGAACTTCGCTTACCCGACGAAAAAGGAAGCGAAGTCGGCCGAAAGGAGATTGCAATTCCTGCCAATGGGCAACAACTGTTTCTTGTGGAAGAAGTCTTTCCCGAGATTGGGGGACTCTTAACTCGGCGAGAATTCATTGGAACGCTCGAGATGCGTTTTCCAACTGCTTCTCCCGTTTTTGGTAAAGCTGTCTTCCTGCAAACGGAGGGGCGACTACTCATTACTGATAAAACGATTTTGAAGATCAAATGAGGTCGGCATCAGACGAACTGTCTGGTTCTGGCTGTCGCTTGGAGCATTCTTAGTAATGACCATTAAAGTTTCAAAAGCCTCAGATCAAATTTGAATGTAAGTGGCTTATCAATTCTCACACTCTTGAATGCCTTGTGCGCGGGGTTCAGCAGGAAGATGTTCTCCTCCGGTACCACCGAACTCGGCACCTTCAAACTCAGAGATCTTCCGCTCTTAACCCATTCATCGCCTATCGTCTGCAGCTCCGGCGGTGCAGGGTACGCCCGCCAATTCTTGGGAAGGGCCCGTGCATCGAATGACTCGATGTCCGACTCGCTGAAGTGGATTCCACAGAGGACATATGAAGGAAGAAGAGTGGTGTTGCTCACGTGGACCAAAACCTCCAGAACCGCCAGGGAAATGCTTTCGGCTGTATAAACCATGGCCGTTCCGGGACTGTTCCAACGGCCACCATAGACCCGGGCGCCCTCACCATCGAATGCAAAATCGGCGTTTTTTGCTTTCACGATTCTCCATGCAGAGAGCATCAGGAGAAGACGCCATGCTCCAAGCGCCCGATCAGCCTTTCGACTTCGCGTGAGCCGAGCTCGGTTTTGGCGATATTGAGTGGTGAAGCGCCGCCGAGCGCTGTTTGGGGTGTGGATAACCAAGTTCTGGCTGATTCAACATCGCCTTCGAACAACTCTAACGCTCGTCCTAAAATTCGCGACGCTCTCAACAGCCGATCAGATTCGTCAGGCTGCAATCGATGTTGAGCCTTCCTTCTGGTGAGCGTTCGGGCTGGAATTTGAATAAGTTCAATAATTTCGTTGTGAGACAGGCGGACGTTCTCCTGAAATCGCTCCAGAGCGCCGTACGACAGTCCTCTCTGGATGATTTTGAGAAGAGCAGGAGTGTCAAATGTTTTCAGACCCAGCAAAACAACGTACGCATTAGCCCCGGGCTTGCCGCGTCGGAGCAGCTTTTGAAACTCCAGGACATCGTTTGTTAATTGCTCTGACTCCGCCGCCTGGGCCATAATATTCCTTCCATTTGGCTAAAGTATACACGCCATATGGCCTGAGTGCAACCCAATCGTCATTGACGCCACGCGTAGGTGAGACCATGAAATGGCGATGCATTAATATAGCTTTGTTTGGGTTGATTTCTCTCGTTGAGCGCCAGGCTCAGCCACGTCAATTCGTGGCCAGCGGGCCCGAAGAACGATGCGAGCGGCCCCCGAATCAAACCAGAAATTAAACTCGTGGCGCGGACTGGTCGCAAACTCTGGATCGTCCGTTCGCAGGTTCAGGCTGATCCCCTATGATGACGATCCCTCTGGTCAGTTCGGCGAACTTAGGGTCATCCTCTATTTCTTATTGCCTAAGTGACTACTGGTAACTACAATAGAGCGATGAAGGCTGTAGGCATTAAACAGCTTAAAGCGAAGCTTTCAGAGTACGTTCGGCTTGCTAAGGCGGGAGATACAATCCTTGTTACGGACCGTGAGGAAATCGTTGCCGAATTGCGGCCGGCGCGACGACAGCCTTATTATCCGGAGTCGTTGGAAGAGGTGCTTGACAGTCTGGCTGGTACGGGTGAGGTGACGCGAGCGAGCTTGCCAAAAGAAGGCTGGACGTGGAAGTCGAGAGGACTGGACCTGCCGGCCCGGACTGCCCGCCGCCTGATTGAAGAGTTGAGGGAGGATAGCTGAGACTTTGACAACGCCGGCGCCAATCTACCTGGATACGTCGGCAGTACTGAGGGCCACATTAGAGTCCGGGACGACTCGGGAGATCGAAAAGAGTATTGCCGAGGCTCCCATGCTGATCACTTCCCGGCTTTCCCTTGTTGAATCGGCGCGCGCCTTCCTGCGCGTGCGGCAAATCGGCAAACTATCCGAGGCGCGGATTGCGGATGCGGAACGAGATGTCGCCATCTTGTGGCGCCATTGCGAGTTATGGGAAGTAACGGCAGTCGTGTGTGACCTGGCGCAACAGATTGCTCCAAGTCGGGCTCTCCGAACTCTTGACGCTCTTCACCTTGCCACCTTCGCCCTGGCGCGACGGAAGGTCGCCGGACTGGAGATGTTGACAGCGGATGAAAGGCTGCGGGATGCTGTCAATGGATTGTAATTTCAGTTACACATTCCGCTCCGGCCCGTCACTCGCTCGAGTATACACACATCGACGCAGCCGCGTCCGAAGGATTGCTCTTGTCTGCCAGTCCCGAGCAAGTTCGATCTTCCACGCAACCCCATTATAAAAAATGGGAACACGCTAATTTCAGACTGAGCCTGCAATTCGTTTATACCGTTACGAGGCTTGAGTGGATGGCTCACCGGTCGCACTTTCCTTTTTTGCGTAAACATAGTAGTGATTTCCGATCTGCCGCGCGTCAGCTTTTCGGAGCAGAAGCACGTCAAAATATCGAAGTGGAAACAGCATCCAGCCTAGAAGCAGGTACGAAAGTCGTTTTAACCATCGTGACCGGAACCAAAGCTTGGCGTACTCTAAGGTAAAAACAAGCCAAGTGGCTGTCGGACCGGTACGCCATCCTTCGTCAATCACATGAAACTCAGACAGCAGTTGTGCCATACCGTCTGGAGTGTACCTTCGGAAATCCCGCGGATATTCATGAAATGGATGACAAAAAGGCACAACAAAATGCGCTACTCCACCATTGATAAGACAACGGCGAATTTCAGATACCGCCATTTCCGGTCTTGCAACATGTTCGAGGACTGCGTCACACTCAACGCGCGTGAATATGCTGTCCTTGAATGGAAGGCGCTCAACCGAGCACACGACGTCTACGCCCGGCAAATCAAATAGATCAACATTCACGTATCCTGGGACTGAATTGCCCGCTCCCCCAACATACAAATTCCACCTTCCCGTTGGAATCGTTTTTTCTATCAGTTTCTCGCGTGGATTGTGAAACAGAGGTAAGGGAGGTGATAAGAACTTGTACAAAAGGCGCTCGCGGTTGTAGCAGTTTTGTTCAACCCTTCCCATGCTTCCACGCTTATTATTCACTGTGACTTCAGAAATAATTGGATAAATAATTGGGGACAGACCCCAATTAAGTTCCCAAAAACTCCTGTTCTCCTGGTTGCGGCATAAAGCACCTGCCGATTTCGCCCGCTGAGCGCGCGGTTAAAGATGTATGTTCCTCAAGAATGTAGTTAAGAGAGTCGAGTCATAGGAGTAAAACCAGTCCTATTTTACGCATTTGGTGAATTCTAATAGCAGAACCGATAGGTGGCTCAAGGCCCTGTTTCCCAGATCCGAGGCAAGCAATCTAAAAACAGCACGGTTCGTTCTGCAACCCGCGTCATGTTTGGATTCTCAGAGTGGCTTGGTGACAGCCAATTGTTCATTATTGTTCATTCGACGGAAATTGGGGGTCGTCCCCCACGGAGCCCCACGGAGCCGCGACGTGTCAGCGAGCGGCGGGGATGTGATCAGTTCGCGTCTTCGCTGGATTTGCAATTCTGCAGCGACGTTAATCCATGCAGGGCTGTCAACGCTACCGATCTAGCTCGTCAGTCTGGAGTGCCGCTCGCTTACACTTCGCGGCTCCGTCTGGGCTGCGCGCATTTAGGGGAGGCTAAATCTAAAGCATGAAGTGTTCCCGTATTCTCCAGAAAATAAACCTGGTTTCCGGAAAGGGCAATTGGAGCCCGTGCGCTGGGTGTAATAAGCTGCCAAAATACAGAGCCACTTGCAGGATCCGCAGCAGCTATCTCCGCTTGCTTACGCGCGCGGTTCGGTTATCGAGGGTCCGCTTGCTTACGCGCGCGGTTCGGTTATTGAGGGTCCGCTTGCTGACCCGCGCGGTTCGGTTTTGGGCGATCACTCGCTGCTTGACGCCACTACATCCTGGCCGAATGGCCACCTGGACGGGCATCAAAAGGAGGAGAAGCAGCTATTCGGCGGGACGGACGGAGAAGAAAACTCGCTCCCACGTTGGCTTGAGTTCATCGAAACTTTGGACCGGGGCGGACGCGCTGAAGTCAAGGCTGGACTGCTGCCAGGGGAGTTTGAGGATCAGGTTGCGACGGGTGGCTGGTGTGCCGATTTCCTTTTGAATCAATAAAGCTTTCACATCGCCTGCCTGCCGCACTTGCAGGCCGGATAGCCGCCAGGCAAGATTGTTCTCGCCGGACGCTTTGATTTTTGCCATGGTGGCTGAAATATCCGCCAGCGGCAGGGTGCTGACTCCGACGAATATCACCCTGGGATCCTCAGAATTTTTCACGTCTGTCGGGCCGAGCCAGTAGCCATTGCTTCCCTGCGCGTGAAGAATCTGCCAGTTACCGGGGATTTCGACGGTATAGGGAACAGCCTTGCCTGTGATTTCAGGCAGAAAGATCAGGCGATATTCCGGCTGCTGGTTCGGCGGGCCGTCGGCTGCTTCCGACCACGATTTGAAATTGTCAAAGTAACTCTTGTCGACCCAAAGCTCTCTATTCCACCGGTCCCCGCCAGCCCGTCAAGCTTGTCGTATTGGCCGTCGTGAAGGGCCTTGCGCAGTGAAAGCGCCGTTTGTGAAGGCGCCGCAGTCTGGCGCGCCTGCACGACTTTCGGGTCCGATTCCGGCTCGCTGGCTAAAGTTGAATCGACGATGGCGGAATGGCTGCACGCGATCAGCGCCAGGGCGCCAAGTAATGCAAAGAGCAGCCGAAGGGACCCACAATTTGAAGCGGCAGGCAAAAAGCCGTCTTTGTCCACGGGTGTCATTGTGGGCCGATCATATCCTCCGCCCGAGGGCTGAGGAGTGATCGTAATTACCTATTAAACCGTACTTTTCTGGTCTGAGAAAACAACCCTTCCGCCCCTACGGAGTCTGTGTGAAAACGTGGATCCGAACGTGTAGCGTCGGCCTCTGGCTGGCATTTCTGTCGGTGCAAGTGCTGGTCCGGAGGACGGCGCTACAGGTTCCACACAGGCTCAGGGGTCAACCCAATTTCTGTGTTGCCCGTATGTCAAATATGCTTCTAATGGAAGCGATACAGTCCACATTTTCTACACGGAGGTCCATCCGCTACTCTCCAAATTGGCCGCTGTTGCCACTTTTGGTCCCAAGCCGCATCTTTTCAGAATCGAACAGTTTTTGAATGTTTGCATGAAGTCCCAATGCTTGCTTTTTGTTTTTTTGCTTCTTCTTTCCGCCTACATGAGTGGCCGCAGCGAGGCCCGTTTGCAGCCGAGCGGTTTTGCGGACAGCGCCTGTGGATCTGCGCTCCCTGGAAATTCTGCTCTGCCCGATTTCCGGCCGGCCAAGAGCGCAAGCCTTCAAACCCTCCAGCCATATTCCAGGCAATATGGTGAACTCCCGCTAAGTTTTGAAGCCAATCGTGGGCAGTCAGATCCGCAAGTGCTATTCCTTGCTCGAACCGGCAATCTGGCGCTCTTTCTGACCGCCAGGGAAGCGGTGATGGTTTTCCGAAGCACCGGTGCCGATCCCTCGCTGCCAATCGGCAAGCGGGGTTCGTCGGGTGACTCATCTACCGCTGGAGTAGTGCGCCTGAGATGGCTTGGCTCCAATTCCCATTGCCGGATCGTGGGAGCCGACCAGCTTCCTGGAACCACTAATTACCTCTGGGGAAGAAACCGCGCGCGATGGAAGACTTCAATCCCAAGCTTTGGCAAGGTTCAGTATTGCGAAGTCTTTCCCGGGACCAGCCTGCTGTTTTATGGCAGAGCCGGACGTCTGGAGCATGACTTTGTTGTGAAGCCGGGCGCCGATCCTTCCAAAATCAAACTTCGTCTTGACGGCGCCGATCAACTGCATATTGACAGGCTGGGTGATTTGACAATCAGATCGCGAGGTCACGAGCTCAAGCTTTCAAAGCCTTACGCCTATCAGGATTTGTCCGGTACCCGCACCGAAATCCCGGTTACCTATGCCTTATCGGCAAACAACCGGATCCGTTTTCAAATCGGCCGCTACGATCCTGCAGTTCCGCTGGTGATTGATCCTACGCTCGTTGTGGAACCGGTCCTTTCCTACGCGACGTTTCTCGGCGGTACCAGAGGGGAACAGGTCCAGGCCATTGCCGTCGATGCGGCGGGGAGCGCCTATGTCAGCGGCGTTTCCTTTTCTTCGGATTTCCCGACTCGAAACGCAGCGGTAAACAGCGGGCCTGGGTCCTTTGTGGCGAAAATAAACCCTGCCGGTTCGGCACTGGTCTACTCGACCTACCTTCCCGGCCGGGACCGAACATACGCCACAGCCATAGCCGTGGATTCGGCCGGCAATGCCTTTGTTACCGGAAGCACGGCATCGTTAGACTTTCCCGCCGTTAACGCGATTCAGCCCAGCCATGGAAGCCCGCCATGGTTTGATTCCGACATGGCATCCAGCTCGGATGCGTTTATTCTGAAGTTAAACCCAACCGGTTCCAGCATTCTGTTTTCCACTTTCCTTGGCGGCATCCGAAGCGATCTGGGACAGAGCATAGCGCTCGATCCTGCAGGAAATATTTACATCGCAGGCGTTACCGATTCAGTCAATTTTCCGATGCATAAGGCGCTGCAAGGCGGATTCTCCGGAGGCCTGCAGGATGCCTTTGTCGCAAAGATAGACTCCGCATACGGGCTGGTCTATTCAACTTATATTGGCGGCACAGGTCGGGAGATATCAGCGTTCGTGACGGCCACCCGGTCGGGCGAGGCTTGTATCGCAGGCGCTACGGAATCAACCGACTTGCCAATGGAGAGAGCTTTGCAGCCCAAAAACTCGGGCGGCGGTGACGTCTTTGTTTGGAGATTGGATCCGACCGGGTCGTCGTTGATTTTTTCAACCTTCCTGGGAGGATCTTTGCACGATGGAGCCTCGAGCATTACGACAGACGATTCCGGCATCATTTATCTTGCCGGCGCTACCACCTCATCGGATTTTCCACGCATCAATGCTCTGCAAACGCGGCTCAACGGCAGGCAGGATTGTTTTGTCGCAAAACTCGCGCCGGATGGCAGCAGCCTGGTGTTCTCGACATATCTTGGTGGAACGCAAGACGAAGGTGTTACGGGAATAGCGGTCAACAAGCGGGGCGAGATTTATCTGAGCGGTTACACACAATCAGCGGATTTTCCGCTTGTGAAGCCGTTCTCATCTAAATTGTCAGGCTTTTCTGACGCGTTCCTCACCAAATTGAGCCCCTCCGGAAAGGGAATGGTTTATTCCAGTTATCTGGAAGGGACCGAAGCGAGCAGGGGCATTGCCGTGGATCCTGAAGGAGACGTTTACTTGACCGGCGTGCCAACTTACGATTTTCCAGTTTTGAATGCGCTGCAGCCGCGTGCCGTGGGCAACGCGAACGCTTTTGTGGCAAAAATTCTGGAAAGGAAGAAATCGTACTTTGCCCATTTCGCCGCCGGTCAGGAGGGAGGTTTTGCAGTAGCCAGCGAATTGATTCTGGTCAATCTGCATCCTACGAAATCTGCGGATACGAACGTGGAGATCCGGGATGGCAGCGGCACGTTGATGACGATCGATCTGAACGGGACGGTCGTCCGCGGACAGATAAAACTGATGATTCCTCCGGCTGGAGTAGCCCGGTTGCATTCCGGGCAACTGCGTCCAATCCAGAGCGGAACACTGACGGTTACCTCTGACCGTGATTTTGCCGGGGTGCTTCTGTTTGGAGGAAGCCCGGGGCTGTCAGGCATCACGGAAAGCAAGCCCGGCACGAGTTTTGTGGTGCCGGTTGAAACGGCTCCGGGCATAAGCACTGGGCTGGCGTTTATGGCGCTTGGAACCCCACAGACGCTGCGATTACAACTTCGAAATTCTATGGGAACCATCATCGCCAACTGTGAGTTTTCTCTCGGTTCCAACTCGCAGCTTAATCGCCTTGTCAGCGAATTGCCGTGGAATCCTGTGCCTGATTTCTCCAGATTTCGAGGTGTTCTGAGCGTTGCCGGCACAGCAGAGTTCGCGACTGTGGCAATTCGCAGCAGCCCTGGAGAGATTGCGGCAATTCCAGTGCAGGAAGACTTTACTTCCTCGGCGGCATCGGGTAGTCCACTGACAAGCTACTTTGCTCTGTTTGCTGACGGGAACGCGGGAGCAGGATCGTTCATTAGAAGCTACCTTACAATGGTGGGCCTGAGCTCCCAGCCGGCAAGTGTAGCCATCGAACTCAATGATCGCGACGGCAATCCGATGGCCGTTCAGCTCAATGACAGCCTTATCCAGGGCAGAGTGGAAGTGGGCGTTCCCCCGGGCGGGTCGGTTACGCTGGCTACAAATGGCCAGGGTCCCATTCAAACCGGCTCGATCGTTTTGCGCTCGACCTCACCGGTAGCAGCCAGCATTCTTCTGGAAGGATCACAGGGGGTCGCCGCTCTGGGCGAAAACAAACCTTTAAGGACTTTCACAGCACCCATTGAGATCACACCGTCCGTCAATACGGGAATTGCGCTGATGGGTGTTGATAAAGAGCAGCAGATTGTGCTGGAGCTTCGCGATCGCAACGGAGCCGTTTTGGCAGGATCTACCGTGACGCTTCCCACAAAGGCTCAGGTGATCAAGTTCATAACGGAAGTCGAATGGGACCAGCCAGTGGACTTCACTGACTTTCTGGGAACCTTGACGGCTCGCGGATCCAGTATGTTCGCTGCTTCGGCGGTGAGAGTAAGTCCCGGTGCCTTCGCGGTGCTTCCGGTGATTGAGAGATGAATATGATCAGAAACAAATCTCTTCCTATTTTTTTGTGCGCATTGTTCTGTGCGCCGTTTGGGAGTGCGCAAGTGACGCGCATTCGAAATGTGGATTTCGGCAAAGATGCAGTCTCGCTCACACCACCAATGCTGATTGATGGCGCTCCGATTGAAGACATATTTTCCCGTTGGGGAATTCACTTCGGCAGCACGAGCGGCGCCGTCCCGCGACTTAGACAGGGTGTTGTGGGAGACATCATAATCACTCCACCCTACCTTCCTGCGATCAGGAATGAAGGGATAAGCGGATCCTCTGCCAACGCCCCGCTCATAATGAACTTCTCATTTCCT
>DASXQR010000072.1:0-37598 GCA_036507075.1 Acidobacteriota bacterium
CGCTCCCTTACGGTCGCGGTACTGATTTCTTCTCACGTTCCAAGCCTGGTGGCGTAAGGCGTTAGCGATTCACATGTTACAGTCCATTAATCCTTCTTCCGGAACAATACCCAACTGGTCTCAAATCTCGCGCGGCGCGTCGGCTCTGAGGTAATTCGCAGGCGGGGATTGCGGTCCTGACGCTCGCCTTGTTCGATGCTGCCGGGCCTGCCCGGGGCCATGACGATATTGTGCTCCGCGCTTATCTCGAATTTTTCGGGACCGTGAATCGTGACCGCCGCAGCAGTCTGGTCGTTTCGGATTTCGAAGGTGCGCGCATCCAGGACCTTCAAAGATTGATCGGCCTGGAAGATAAGCGAAAATGTCATCGGCTCGCTCGAGCTGACTGAATCTGTAATCACCAGGAACGGCCGGCTCTGATCCTTGCGGGCCCCTTGCGCCTGAGTCTGATTGTTCCCCCTGCCGGCACCGCTGGTAAAAGATCCAGAAGCCTGGGCTCTTTCGATTTGGATCCGCCTGCGGAAAGTTTGCAATCCGAATTTCGGGCTGTAAGCGGGGCCTGCTTCGCCTTCCACCTCCATCGAATCCGCGCCCGGCTTGAAGTCGACAATTCGGATCTGATCGAGGCGGTCGTAGGGGATGTCCGCGAACACCTCGTGGCGGCCGTCGCGTTCCTGGCCGGCGTTGTCCACCAGCAGCGTGTTGTGATGCGCTGTCATTGTAATGCCGCTGTAGCCGGTGTCTCCGCTGAGGTACTTGCCGCCAGCAAAAAGGATGAATGAATTGGCGTCCGGATGCGCGTGTCCGGTGCTCAGCTCCCACTCAGGGATTGACTTCAGCAACGCGGCGGCGTGATGTCCTTCAGGCGGGCCGCACTTGAACGCGATGGCGGTGGCGTTTTCGTCCCAGCCGGTGCGCCAGAATACAACGCCGGCGTTTTCAAAATGGCGCCACAGCGGGACTCTGTCAAGCGGCAGCACGGAAACGGATGGATCGTACCAAAGGAACGTCCAGATATCCTCCATGTTCATGTGCCGATGCGAGCGAGCAAATTGCGCCGCTGTCTGCGCGTAAGGATCCTTAAAGCGAGCCGCAAAGCGGTACAAGAGGTGATAGTTGGAATGAAGCCTTCCTCCCGGTGATGCTCTTTCCGCCTCCGGACCGATACCGGCGCGCGTGGAAGGCCCTTCAAAAACGTCGCCGAAATCAAAGATGTAACGCGCGCCGGGAAGCATCGAGTGCATGAAGTATCCGGCGGCGTTCCGAAGTCCCAGCTGATCGTACAAGTCTTCGCCGGTGGCGCTCTTCAACGCATCCAGATAATGCACGATCCAAGGCATTGAGAACACCCAGTATTCGAAGCCTTCATAGTAGTAACCATCGGGCGCGAGAGTCTGTAGCACGCGGTCATAGACGGCATGCGAAAGGCGAGCCCATTTTTCAGCCTCGGGAACTTCATCCATCAGGGCCAGCGACGCCACCATCAGACCCGTCATCGGGATGAAAGTATGATTCTGGCTGAAGGCATACCGTTTGCCCGGCTTGTATGCCTGATAGTCGTAAAGCAGTCGAGACTGGAGAACGAGCTTTTCGCGAATCTGCCGCCTTTCGTCAGCCGTGAGCCGGTCGTAAAGAAGATCGTAGGACCATCCGATGGCATAAAGAAGATGCCCCGCCGCCAGGTCCACGTTTGGCTTGTTGAACGTATATCCCCAGGGATCATAACGGCAGGCGGCCAGGATCCATTTTTTGGCGGCCTGGAGGTATTCAGGCCTTTGCTCGATGGCGTACGCAAGGCTGATCTGTGCGATGGCATGGGCCACGTCGTTTTGGGAGCGTCGCCCCTGGGGCGTAGGCGGAGGGGGATCCTGGCGCATGGCAGTCAGGTTCTCGATGGCTTCACTCCATAATTGTTTTCGTTCTCCCCTGGCCAAGGCGCGCAATCGCGGCAGGTCGGACGGCGGAAAAAAAACGCGCGGGTGAACGCCATGCCATCGCCGGTCAAGTCGAACCGGCTTTTGCAGCAGCGTCTGGAAGTCGGCTTGAGCCGCATTGGAAGCTTGGTGTCCTGGCGGTAAAAGAAATTGCACCACCAAGACACCAAGCCAAACCTTCCAACTGCGTGCCAAAGACCATCTGAAGGACATATTGTTAGCGCAAATGACAAATGACCAATGACGGTTACCGACGGCCAATGGTCGACGCTACGAGGGTCCGCTTGCTTACGGGTGTGTTGCCCAAATCGAAGCCGGCCGGAGACGGACACGTTGCATAATGTCGCCGTCTCCATTCTGTTCGCGCCTCGGCTCTAGGCAACCTCAATCAGGCTCGCCATCCCGTCGCCCCTAGTGGAAGAATCTTCTGCGGCACCGGCTCAATCTTGCCCACCAATGACGCCAGAGCAACCGCTCCCAGCGGACCCATTATTCCGGCGGCAATAAAAATCGGCGCATAAGAGAACCGGTCCACGACCGGCCCGGTCGCCAGTGTGAACAACATTGCGCCAATGCCGGCTCCAAAGCCCCCGATTCCGGCCACCGAACCCACCCAGCGCGATGGAAACAAATCGGAAGGCAGCGTAATGACGTTGATGATCCAGCTTTGGAACGCAAACGTTACAACACAAATCAGCGCAATGGCCGCCACCGGACTCTCGACCTTGGTGGCGGCGATTCCAGCCGACATCAGAGCGGCGCTTGGGTACATCACCACCTTGCGCGCAGCGCTGACATTCCAGCCCCGCTTGATCAGGTAACTGGATATCCCTCCGCCAAGCATATTGCCGATGTCGGCGAAGAGAAACGGAACCCAGGCAAAGTAACCGATTTCCTTCAAGCTAAATCCGCGTGCGTCGTGAAGGTATCCCGGCAGCCAGACAATATAGAGCCACCAGATTGGATCCGTCAGAAAACGGCACAGGATCAACCCCCAGACCTGCCGGCAGCGGAATAATTCGCTCCATCCCGCGCTCTGGTCTGAGTCGACAATCTCGGCACGCCCTGCAGCAATCAACTCACGCTCCTGCGCGCTCAGCCATGGATGGTTCTGCGCCGGACGATAGACAAACAGCCATACCAGAAGCCAGAGGAAGCCCAGCGTGCCGGTGATCAGAAATGCGGTTTGCCAGCCGTGTCGAAGCGTAATCGCCACCACCAGCGGAGGGGCAAAAACAGCGCCCAGCACGGCGCCCCCATTGAAGATGGACATGGCGAACGCGCGCTCACGCGCCGGGAACCATTCAGCGATCGCCTTGGCTGCGGCGGGCCAGTTACCCGCCTCTCCCAAGCCGAGCAGCAGGCGAAAACCGCCCAGGCTGAAAGTCGATCGCGCCCAGGCATGAAGCATCGCAGCAACCGACCAGAATGTGATGAAGAAGGAAAAGCCGAGGCGCGTGCCGATCCGGTCCACGATTTTACCGGAGAGCAACTGGCTGATGGTGTAGCCGAGCAGAAAAAGCGTGGCCACATTCCCGAAATCGGTGTTGCTCATGTGCAGGTCCTTGCGGATCGCGGGAGCGACCACGGCCAGCGCCTGGCGATCGATGTAGTTGATCACGGTGGCGAGAAAAATGAGACCGGCAACGTACCAGCGGAAATGTCTGATGATCATCGAGAAAACTTAACCGCCAAGAACACCAAGAACGCCAAGAGAGCGCCAAGGACGGGGGCTGAAACTTGAAGCATGAAACTTATCAACCGCGTCAAACGTATGCACAGTGCCTTCATGCTTCAAGTTTCAGCCCCCGTCCTTGGCGCTTTTCTTAGCGCTCTTGGCGTTCTTGGCGGTGAAGATTTGTGACTTGCCGTTTCTTCAAAATAAAAACTTCAACGCAAACTGGAATTCCCGGCCTTCATTTGCCGTCTGGGTCACCTGCCCAACGTTGGAACGGTCAAGAAGAAATACCGGAACCTGGAAGTTGGGATGGTTGAAGGCATTGAAGGCTTCGGCCCGAAACTGGAGCTGGAGCCCCTCGGTGATCCGGAAATTCTTGTGCAGCGAAAGATCAACGCTCTTGAAAGAGGGGCCGATAAGAATATTGCGGCCGGCGTTGCCGAAAAGATCAGGATCCCTGACACTCGCCACGGGCCGCGCAAAGGCGCCCGGATTAAAGAACAGTCCCGGCGGCACGCCTTTGGCCGGATCTCCTGCCAAGTCGGGTCGCTGCTGCGCGACGTCAGCGGCGTTGTACTGGGGGGTAAACGGCCGGCCGGAAAGCAGCGTGATGATGCCATTGGCCTTCCAGCCACTCAACAAACCCTCCGCCAGCGCTCCCGATCCCGACAAATAACGGCGCCCGCGTCCGAAAGGAAGCTCATAATTGAAGCTCCCGGCAAACTGATGCGCGCGATGAAAATCGGAAAGCGCGCGCTCCGCTCTGAAATTCCTCGTGTCCTGAGGAAACTTCTGCGTTCCGGTCGTCGAGTTGTTGGTGGATGATGCCGTGTCGATGGCGCGCGAGAAGGTGTAGGAAGCAAGCAGCGTCAGGCCTCCCCTGGATCGGCGCCGCAGCGACGCCTGAAGAGCGTTGTAATTTGAACTGGCGATCTGTTCCTGAAATTGAATATCGCCAAATTGAGGGTAACGACGCACCGTTCTGACAGCCCCGTTGGCATCCAGCCCGATGGGAAGAGGCTGATTCAGATTGTAGCGAATGCCCAGGAAACGACCCTGCGAACCGACGTAGCCGGCTTCGAGCGCAAGATCCGGTACCAGCTCGCGCTCCATGGTCAGATTGTACTGATAGAACTCGGGCGTTCTGTACCGGACCTGCAGTCCGAACGGAGTGTTCAAACCCTGAACACCCCCTCTTCCTTCCGGAAAGGGGTTGCTCAGCGTCAGCAATCCGGGATTGCTGGACAACCGGGAGTACTGTTCCCTCACTACGAAGGGAAAGGTGACGGCCAACTGCTGGCGAATCGGGTTGAATGTTTCCATACTGAAATAAATCCCGGCGCCGCCTCGAATCACGGTCCGGTCGCCGGCAAACGGTCGCAGCGCGAAGCCTGCGCGAGGGCCAAAATTGTTCCTGTCCGCTTCTACCAGGGATCGTGGATAGCCGGGATTTCCCGATTGCACCACCCCGTTCCGGAATGAAATTGGCAAGCCTGCCCGTGGCTTCGCTGAGCGGAGTCTGAAGCTCGTAGCGTAAACCAAGATTCAGGGTCAGGCGCGGATGGACCCGCCAGTCATTCTGAAGGAAGATTGCATACTGATAACCAGTGAGGTCTGCCGGTTCGGCACCGATCTGACGCTGCGTGGCATCGGGTAGTCCCAGCAAAAAATCGGCAAAGGAACGAAATCCGCTCGAGGCTGAACCCGCGGGATTTGTGTTCCGTCCTCGAAACCGAAAATCACCGCGCACATTCCGGACGTCGCGTTCGTTGTAAGACGAACGAATCACATCGGCTCCCATCTTCAGATTTTGATTTCCGGCCACCCAGTTGACCATTCCAAAGAACTGCAGGTTCGACAGATCGTAGATGAAAGGATCGTTGGGCCGATCTCCGAATTCCGAATACCCGTCGATTCGGATGGCGGGAAAGCCCTGCATGTCGGCTGACGGGCTCAGTCCCGGAATACCGAACTGCGAGATGTAATCTGTATTGCGGTTCTCTCCCAGGTTTTGGTTGCGCTGGTCGTAGAGACCGACGCGGCCCTCCAGGATCAGATTCGGCCTGAACGTGTGCGTGTCGCTGGCCACCAGTGAATCGAGGCGCCGCTTCTGATCGCGGCCAAAACCAGGGTAGAAGTTTCTGGCCGACGGGAAGGGATCAAAACCGGCTGCCTTTTCACGGGCCCAGCGCGCGTAGAAATTGTCGCTGGCGCCGATTCTGTGATCTACCTTTGCCATGACCTGGTTACGTTCCGACCGGTCCCGGCCGCTGGCAAAGTAATCTTCCAGGCTTCCCGGGACATTCGAAGAAGGAATGAAAGGAAGGATCTTCTTAGAAATCGCATGCACCATGGAAGCCGGAATCACGTTGGGCACAGGGAATTCCCTTCTCGTGAACGGATCGATGATTCGATTGAGATCATCGGCGTTTCCCGGAATCCCGTCCGGTCCGGGCTGGCGCACATTGCGAAAATCGCCGGCGAGCCATGAAGCGTGCGGCGCAGTATTCAAGGCGGACTCTGAGCGACGCTCGCGGGTTCCTTCATAGCTGCCAAAAAAGAACGTCCGCTCGCGCAGCACGGGGCCGCCGATGCTGCCTCCGAATTGATTGCGGCGCAGCGATTTGTGTTCGCCGGGCGCGGTAAAAAAATTATTGGCGTCGAAAATGTCATTGCGCAGGAATTCAAAAAGCGTGCCGCGGAACCGGTTGGTGCCCGACTTGGAAACCACATTGATCTGCGCTCCGGCAGTGCGGCCGTATTCCGCTGAAAAAGTGGATGTCTGTACGTTGAATTCACGAATAGAATCAACCGAAGTGTTTACTCCCACCGACGCATTACGGTCGGAACGGTTCACCACTCCATCCAGGATGAAGTTGGAGGCGTCGGTGCGAGTGCCCGCCGTGGCCAATCCTTCCCCCTGATCATCCTCGGCGGGACGGCGATACATCCCCGGAACAAGCAGTGCCAGGTCGGTAAAATTTCTCCCGTTCAAGGGCAGATCCTGCAACTGTGCGGCCGTGACGACTTCTCCCTTGCTTGAAGTGTCAGTGTTAAGAAGCGGGGCTTCAGCGGTGACATTCACCGTTTCATTCACCTCGCCAATCTGCAGCGTGAGACTGACTCTCTTGGTCTGGTCGGTTTCCAGTACCAGTCCGGTCTGGGTGACTTTCTTAAAGCCGGGAGCCTCCACATTGAGCTGATATCGCCCGGGAGCAACCTGCGGAACGGTAAAGCTGCCGTCATCGATCGTCAGAGTGGCAAAACTGCGGCCGGTCCCTTCCTCGATCAGCGTGATGGACGCCCCGGGGATACTGGCGCCGCTGGCGTCATTGATTTGTCCCACCAGTGTGGCCTTGAAGCTCTGGGCGGAAGTAAATGGAATCACCACAAAGGCACAAAGAACACAAAGTATTCGATGTCTCATGATCCTCACCCTCTAACTCGCCAACCCGTAACTCGCTGTAACTCTCAACTCGTAAACTCGTAAACTCGCAACTCATCAGAGCATCAACATTCCGCCATTAATCTCCAGTGTCTCACCCGCGATGTAGCTGGAGGCCTCGCTGGCCAGGAAAAAGATGGCGCGGGCGACTTCTTCCGAAGTTCCAATTCTGGAAAGCGGAATCATCTTGACGTAGTTTTCCATTGCTTCGGGTGTGGAGAACATTTCATGAAACGGCGTGTCGATCACTCCGGGGGAGACGGCATTGACCCGAATATTGAAAGGAGCCAGCTCTTTGGCGATGCCTTTGGTCAGTGTGATAACAGCGCCCTTGGCGGCTGCGTAGTGTGTGGAGCCGAGTGCCCCGCCGTTTCTTCCGGCAATGGAAGAAACGTTTACGATTACTCCCGAGCGGCGCTCCATCATCCCGGCCGCCACCGCCTGGCAGCACAGGAAGACACTCTTGAGGTTCAGATTCATCACCACGTCCCAGTCCTGTTCGGAAATCTCCAGCAGCCGCCGGCGTTTGACAAGTGAACCCGCATTGTTGATCAGAATATCAATCGGACCAAGCCCGTCGCGCACCTGGCCGACAACCGTGCGGACCTGTTTTGGATCGGACAGATCGGCTCTGATGGCCAGTGTCTCAACGTTCTGCCGGCTCATTGACTGGATGCATTTTTCGGCGCCGCTGTTGTTGTTCAGGTAAGTGATGGCGACGTTGGCTCCTGCCGCCGCTAGAAGATGTGCCGTGGCGAAGCCGATTCCGCTGCTGGCTCCCGTCACCAGCGCCGTCTTCCCTTTCAGACCTGTACTTCCATTTCGATTTCCGGAAATCATTTTTTCTCCTTGCTTGCATCTATGCCCAAGGCGCGCGTAAGTCCGGATTATTCACAAACCGGGAGAAGCAGCCGCCGATTTACGCGGACTACGCGGATTCACGGTTAACGATAACATGCCCCTTGGCGCTGCTCAATGGCTTTCCTGATTGATGGCTGGACCCACGGTGGATTCCCGTATTACCAGTGAGCAGTCCATCACGATTTCCTGCCGCGGCAGCTCTTCGCTGGACTCGACTCTGGCCAGCAGTATCTCGGCGGCCCGCCGTCCCTGTTCTTCGATGGGTTGCTGGACGGTGGTCAGGGGAGGAGAAGTCAGCGCTGCCAGCGGCACGTCGTCAAATCCCACAATCGCCAGATCGCCCGGAATGCGCAGCCCGCGGTCTCGGGCCGCCTGAATTATTCCCAGGGCGGTCATGTCGTTGCGCGCAAACAGGGCTGTCGGTCGCTTCTTCATCGCCAGCAATCGCGACAGACCTTCGTAGCCGACCAATTGCGTGGAATAGCCGGGTACCGGGTCCTGGCCGGGTCCGAGGATCCATTCCTCGCGCACGGGCAGTGAATGTTGTCTCATTGCATCCAGAAATCCCTGAAAACGCTGCAAACCGGAGCCGTTCAGCAAAGAGACACCTACAAAGCCAATTTCTGTGTGACCCAGCGAAATCAGATGCTCGGTGGCCTGGCACCCGCCTTTCCAATGGTCGGCGGTAACCCGATCGATGTGAGGATGGTTCAGTTCTCGGTTTCCAATCTGAACGATCGGAAGATGATGGTCGGCCATAAAGAGGAGAGATTCATTGCCCGGCAAAGTCGCGCGCGTTGCGACGATGAGCCCGTCAACCCGGTGCTGGTAGAGAGCCTTCATCGAACTTTGCTCGTGAGCGGCGCTGTTTTCACTGAGACAGATAAAAGCGGTGTATCCTCGCGGGTCCAGCACCTGGCGCATTCCATGAGCCAGTTGCGCGGTGAAAGGGTTGGCAATGTCGGCCAGTAAGACGCCGACCGTTTTTGTGCGCCGTGTGCGGAGACTGCGCGCGAGCAGATTGGGACGGTAATCGAGCGCGTCGGCGGCAGCCCGCACCTTCTCCCTTGTTTCGCGACTCACATATCCGGCTTCGTTGATGACGCGGGAAACCGTCATCGGCGTAACCCCGGCAATGCGGGCGATATCACGAAGGGTGGCGCGTCTATTCTCGGTTCTGGCGGCCATTTTATCGATAACCTGTTAAATACTACCCGAAGGCGCCAGGAACATGAAATCGATTTCACATAATAGACAACCGCCGCCGGAATGTGTCAGATTGCCTTTTGTGCAGTCCAGCGAGATCCTGACTCGTATTTTGAAAGAGCGTTTGGTGGCGATTGTTAGGGCCGAGTCTGCCGACATTGCCGCCGAGGCGGCTCAGGCTGCATTCCAGGGCGGGCTCTCCGTACTGGAAGTTACGTTTACCGTGCCCGAAGCGGAGCGCGCTATTGAGTGCTTAAGGATGAAGCTTCCGCACGCTGCCATCGGCGCCGGCTCGATTCTCTCTGCCGAACAGGCGCGAAAGGCTCTGGGCGCCGGCGCGCAGTTTTTGATATCTCCCCATTGCGATCCGAAGCTTTTTGCCTGGGCACACAGGCAGAACGTTCTGTACACGCCCGCCGGTTTTACGCCCTCTGAATTGATGTCGGCCTGGAATGCGGGCTTTCCGCTGGTGAAATTTTATCCGGCATCGGCCGGTGGCCCTGACTTGCTGAAGTCCCTTTTGCAGCCGCTCCCGTTTCTGCGACTGATGGCCACGGGTGGAATTGACAAGAGCAACGCGGTCGATTTCCTGCGAGCCGGAGCGGCGGCATTGGGTGTAGGCGGCAGCGTTTTTCGATCTTCGTTTTTGCGCCGGCGCGACTGGAACGCGGTCCAATCGGCCGGCGCGGAGCTGGTGCAGGCCTGCGCCGGAACATAAATGGCTCAGAAGTGGGATATTCTTTCCGTTGGCGAATGCATGGTGGAGTTCTTTCCCGATCCACCTGGCTCGGAGCATTATCGCCGGAGCTTCGGAGGAGACACGCTCAATGCCATTGCGATGGCGGCCAAACTGGGCTCCCGATGCGCTTATCTGACTCGAATCGCAGACGACTTTTTTGGCAGCTTCCTCAGGAACTCGATTTCCAGCCTGGGTATTGACATCGAAACGATCACTACCGTGGGTGGGTTCAACGGAATCTATTTCATCGCCGTCGATTCGACCGGCGAGCGCAGATTTCAGTATTTCCGCAGCGGAAGCGCAGCCAGCATGCTCAGCCCCGCCGATGTGCGGCCGCAATGGGTTGAGGAGAGCCGCGTGGTCTTCGCCAGTGGAATTACGCAGGCCATTTCTCAATCGGCGGCGCTTTCCGTGCAGCGCTCCATGGACCTGGCTCATGAAAAGCGATGCACCGTGGCCTACGACGTGAACTTCAGGCCGAAGCTGTGGAATGCCGGTCAGGCCTCCAAACATCTCAGCCAGATCGCCCCCCTGCTCCAGATTCTGTTCTTTTCATCCGATGAAATGGCGATAGTGCAATCGGCAATCAACGCTCGAAGCGCGGAGATTCGTTCCATTGTCGAAGCCAGTTGGGCCAAAGGCATCAATCTGGTGGTGATGAAACGCGGAGAACAAGGCGCGATTCTGGGTGACCGCTCGACAGGGAAGATCCGCACGCTGCGACCCTTCTCTATCGAAGTGGCCGATACGAGCGGCGCCGGGGACACGTTCAACGGCGCGTTCCTGCACTGCTTCTGCCGCGGCAAACCGGGCATGGACTGCGCGCGCTGGGGACTGGCCGCCGCAACGCTGAAGGTCAGCCGCCGGGGCACGGTCTCGGCCATGCCGACCCCCGATGAAGTTCATCAGGCGCTCGAAAGAATCGAAATCGGATAATCACTCATCCCAACGAATAGCTTGGTGCCTTGGTGGTTCAAATTTTTCTGCCACCAAGGCACCAAGCTTCCCAGCTTTCATTGTGCCAACATCAACAGCCCGATGACGAATGATCGATCACCGATGGCAGAGCTGGCCAACGTGTTTTCGTGCTTCAGCTTTTCAACCTGCCATAAACTTCAACCATACTTTCCGGCTTCGGGGGCCGTCCATTTCGCCGAAAAAGATTCCCTGCCAGCGGCCCAAATGCAGCTTTCCGTTTTCCACAAAAACAGACAATGAAGGTCCAAGCAGCGTGGACAGAAAGTGGGCCGGGCTGTTTCCTTCGCCATGCTCGAACCGGACATCCGGCACTGCGGCAGGATAGGCTCGCTCCAGGTCGTGGCGGACATCCGGGTCTGCATTCTCATTGATACACAGGCCTGCGGTCGTGTGCGGGCAAAACAGGCAGCACACGCCGTCCTTCCAGTGATTCTTGGAAACCTCTTTCTCGATGGCGACGGTGAGATCCACCAGTTGGAACTTGCGATCGGTTCTGACGGCCAGCTCGATCATTGCTTTATCTCAAATTGTATTTCCACGGTGACATGAATCGTTATCTCACCGCTTTCTATGGGAGTGGGTGTGGACGCTTTCATGGCCATTGCCTCCATCATTACTCCCTGCCTTATCGGGATCACCGAGCCGCCGGATTCCCGAAGCAGGTAGATTCTTCCCAGTTGCACTCCCGCAGCGGAGGCCAGGGCCGTGGCTTTGGACCGCGCATCGCTTACCGCGTCACGATAGGCAGTGGTCCTGAGCGTGCGCGGATCTTTCAGCATGAAGTCCAATCCGGCCACGTTGTTTGCTCCGGCCGCCAGGCCTGCGTCAACTACTTCGGAAATCTTTTCAATCTGATCCAGCTTGACCGAGACCTGGTTGCTCACGCTGTAGCCCACGATGCGCGGCGGTGTTCTCTTCTCCTGGTAATCGTATTGCGGGCTGACCTTGAATCGCGTCGTGGTAATGTCGGCCGCGGGCACGCCCAGTTTCTTGACGGCATTGATCACGGCGCTCATCGACTGCGCATTCTGTTCGCGCGCCTCGGCGACGGTTTTTCCCCGGGTCTCGACGCCAAGGTTCACAACAGCGCGGTCCGGCGGAGCTTTCAACTGCGCTTCCCCGGTCACGTAGAGAAGCGGCGGCCTGACAGGTCCCTCCTGTGCCAAGCAGGGCGCCACCGTCAGAAACAAACCCAGGCAAACCAGTGCGTTTCGCATAGTCCTCTCTTTCACAACCGAATTTTACCAGCGTCGGGAATGAGCCGCGAATGCGGATTTCGGAATGCGGAATGTGGAATAGCGAGACAATTTCGTCTGGTTTGAAGAATTGGGTTTGACCATATTCCGCATTCCGCACCCTGCATTCCGCATTCGGATTGGCGGCTCTGTGGTACACAGTGTGGTAAATTGGCACGACTCTGTGGATAGTATCGCTTGGCTCTCACACTCTCACACTCTCACACTCTCCCACTCTGCCGCTCCCCTTCCCCTGGGACGTTTCCCCCCGGGACCTGCCACAGCCCTCAATCCGGTGATGCAACCCGGTAAAGGAAAATAGAGTTCGAAAGTACGCGATCGGGCGGGGTTTTCCGAAAGTAGCTGTAAGGCCAGATGGCATTGGTGGCCAGGCGGTGCGCGCCGATCGCGTACCATCCGGCGGGAATATTCTTCTTGCCGACAATTTCTCCCAATGGATGGTCCTTTACGCCGTACATTGAAAGTGGAATGTTGGTGAACAGATCCGAATACAAAGGCTCGAGCCGGTTTCGTTTCGCAAACCGGGCCAGGTTTGCCACCTCCTGACCCCACTCCACGTTCGAGTCCCCGAAGTATTTCCATCCGTAGCGCCCTCCTCCCACCACTTCATTGAAATATGAAAGTTCCGCGCCCCAGTTCAAAAAAGAGCCCAGTACCAGCCAGGCGAAAAGCAGCACCGCAACGGGACGCCACCGATCCCGATGCAGCACCTCGTGAACGCAGGCCGCCAGCGGGATCCACATCAGGACCATTACCGGCAGGATGTGCCGGATCCCCAGATTGATGTTGCTTGTAACCGCGCTGAGCCAGTAGGTTGCGGCGAACAGCGCCCAGAGCCAGCGAATCCGGCGCCGGCGCTGAAATATAAGGACGATCCCGAACGCGATGGCAATTAATATGGGCAGCGGAGTTTTCAGCAAAAATGCCAGCGGAAAATAGGCGACGTGCCCTTTGACGCCATTACGCGTAAGAAAGACATTCTGATGGCCGCGCGCGTTGTGCTGCCAGACCATCATCCATCCTTCCTTGTAAAAATTCGGCAGCGGGATCATCCGCATCTTCAGGCTGTGAAGATGCCCAAAGTCGCCGTTTTTACCGGAAAACCCGAGCCACGCCAGAGCGGTCAAAATCAGGCCGCACGCCAGGCTGAAATGAATCCAGCTCGCAAAGCGTCTGGAACGGATGCAAATCCAGATGATGGCGATTGCGCTGTTGATCACGGCCAGCGTCATCGAAAACTTTGATAGCATTCCCAGCGCGAGGACCCCTCCCAGAAGCCACAGCCAGCGCGGGCGGCGGTCGGTCAGCCAGCAGGCAAGGACGGAAAAGGCCGAAAAATAAAAGAGGGACGCAGCCAGGTCGGTATGTACAAATACAGAATGAGCAATGAGTGTGGGGAAAAGCGACAATGCGATCACACCCAGCGCCGCGGTTCTGGAATCGAACAGCCGCCGGAGAGTTGCGTGCACTACTGCCAGAAGCGTGAGTGAAAAGCAAAGCAGGAGCCATCGCGCCGAGAAGATGCGCTTCTGTACATCCGGGGCGAAGAAGTCGTGGATCGCCTGCCGCTTGTGCACCCATTCAATTCTGCCTTCGGAAAGCACGAAGCCGGCCGCCGAGACCAGTTTGACCAGTGGTGGATGTTCCGGATTGATGTAAAAGTCCTTCCATCCCCAGTATATGTAGCCGGCCGGCACGTGGGTCACCTCGTCAATAGTGGGAGACTGCGTGTACATCAGTGAAACAACCCGCACCGCAAAAGCGGCGCAAAACAGCAGCGCCACCGCGCCGGATCCGCCACGCCTCATTCGTATATCCACCGTAAAGAAAAGTCGAAAGCCGAAGGTCGAAAGTCTAAAGTCAAATGTCGGAAGTCGAAAGTCGAAAATCGGAGCTGCGAAAGCAGCGCTCAGTACCGCGATCCGTCAGGTCGCGGCGCGCGCCAAACTGATGAGTCACGTTCGCAACTACAAGCGCCACTTTCAGACCGGCCATTCTGGCTCGCCGCAACCTGACGGATGCGGTACTGAGCGCAGGAGCGGCGACTTTTGACCGTCGACTTTAGACATTTGACTTTAGACTTTCGATTCTTGAGATGAACAGAAAAAAAATAGCGCTCGTTTTTCTATGCGCCTGGTTTGCTCTCCACGCTGCTTACCTGCTCAGGCGCGGCATCCCCCAGATGACCGAAGAGTGGAAGAAATTCGGTCACGTCGGAACCGATTTGCAGAAACGGGCGATCAGCTACTTGGGCTGGGCCGAGTTGGTGGATCTCCTGCGCCGCAGGGTTCCGCCCGGTTCAACGCTCTTGTTTGTCACTGGGATGGAAAAAACGTCGGAATCCTACTTCAGCTTTCTGTTGAATTACGAAATCTATCCGCAGAGGCACGAGGGGCTGGTGGCCTTTCAGGCCGGACTGCGACCCCGCTTTGTCGTCGCGTACATCGGACTGCCAAAGGAAATAAAGCTCGAACAGTATCGGGAGATTTACCGAAGCCGGTACGTGCAGTTATGGGAGAAGCGACCTTGATCCTTATCGGATGCCTCTGGCTTTTTCTCACCGGTCTCGGCATGGCGCAATGGTGCATTCCAGCCGGCCGCTTCACGGAAAAAGCAGCACTGGCGTTTCCAGTTTCGGCGGGGTTGCATGCGGCGGTGTTTTTTCTGCTGGCACAGGGCTGGCAAGCCTCAGTCTGGTGGAGTCTTTTGCCTTTTGCGCCATTTCTGCTGTCTCTTGGCAAGCTGAAAATCGCCCGGGCCGCCGGCTGGAAATTTCTGGAATTGGCGGTGCTCGTGCTCGTGGTCTTCACTGCTTTCCAGATTTTTGTGCATGTGTTTTTTGTCCCGGCGGTCGAATGGGACTGCATAGCGCTGTGGTTCATGAAGGGAAAGGCGCTGGCAGTTGACGGCAGAATCACCGCGAGTTTTGCTTCCTGGCTGGAAGCGCAGGGCCTGCATGGGGACTATCCATGGAACGTTCCGCTGATGTACGCATGGTTGTCGCGAATCGCCGGACGTTTTTCCGAACTCGGCTGCAAAGCAGTCGCGTATTGCTTCTACGTGAGCCTGGTGCTGATTCTTTACTGCCTGGCGCGCCTTCGCTTCCAGCGCCCCGCGGCGTTGTTGGCCCTTTCAGTTTATCTGGCTATTCCCGCCACTGTGGCACACGTCTTTTATCGCGACGCCGACACCATCCTGGAAACTTATCTGGCAGCGCTTATTTTTCTGGTGCTGCGATACCAGTTCGAACCGTCAGCCAAGACCGCAGCGCTGTTGGCCGGGCTGACATTTCTAACCTCCTGGACTAAACGGGAGGGGCTGGTTTACTGCGCGATGGTGCTGGTTCCATGGGTCGCCTGGCTCGCCTGGAAAAAGGGAAGCAGGGGTTGGCTGTTCCCGGCTGCCGCCGCAGGTTCCGTGCTGGGGATTGCGGCATTCTGGATCCCCAAGAAAATATTTGGAGCGACGACCATGTTTGCCCCCGGTTTGCGGGAGTTTCAGGGAATTGCCGCCGAGTTTCACCAGTTCGGATCAATTCTTTACCTGATGTCCAGGGAGTGTCTGAAAATCTATCACTGGAATTTCGCCTGGCTTCTTGTTCCATTGCTGCTTCTGGCCCGGCGTGATCGCTACGGGCTCAAAATCCTCTTCATGGCGCACCTGCTGGTCTATTTCCTGGTCTATTATCTGTCTCCCGTGGATTTCCGCTGGCACATCACCACCTCGTGGTCTCGACTGCTGCTGCACGCCTTGCCGGAACTCTACGCGTGGGCGGTATTTGTTGCTGGAGAATATCTGGGAGCGGAGCTTGGGTTGGAACGCGTCCGGGCTAGCGGTCGCATCCAAGCTCACTCGCCTATCACTTTTACCAGGACACGTTTTTTCCTGCGACCGTCGAATTCGCCGTAAAAAATCTGTTCCCAGGGGCCGAAATCGAGTTTGCCTTTGGTGATCGCGACGACCACTTCCCGCCCCATCAGTTGCCGCTTCATGTGTGCGTCGGCGTTATCTTCACCGGTCTGGTTATGCCGGTACCTGGAGACGGGTGCGTGAGGCGCGAGCTTTTCGAGCCACTCATCGTAATCGTGAAGCAGTCCGTCTTCTGCGTCGTTAATGTAGACGCTGGCCGTGATGTGCATTGCGTTGACCAGGCATAATCCCTCCTGTATCCCGCTATCGCGTATGGCGCGTTCCACTTCGGCCGTTATGTTGATGTAATCGCGCCTGTGAGGGGATTCGAATGTAAGATAGCGGGTCAGCGATTTCATAGTTCTACTTGAATCACGCCCGTTCGCAGTTTCGAGTTGCCGGGTTCCGGGTTGCCGGGTTTCGGGTTACCGGGTTTCGGGTTTCTAGTTTCGTGTTATTGGTTCGAACCCCGCAACCCGTAACTCGAGAACCCGTAACTCGAAAACCCGTAACCCGCCAACCCCTAACGCGCAAACCCGTAACCCGCAAAGCCGCAACGCTTCATTTCGCCGGCAATCGTCCCCTTACCGGCGCGGGCATCTTAGAACCTTCCCCATGGACCGACTGCCAGATCACCTGGTTGAGCAGCAGGTCGGGAGCAGCATCGATATCCTTGAAGTTCATCTGCGCCGATTCCCTGGCGCCGGGCCCGCCCGCGGGATTCCTCTCGTCGAGCGGATATCGGGCCTGAATGGCCCGGTATGGAGTGAAGTCAGCCTCCCTGGTAAACAGCGCCGTCATGACCCGCGCCGCTGCGTCATACTGGCTCAAGGGTTTCAATCCCAGCAGCAGTTCGATCGTTCTGAGAACGCTGCAGGTCGTGTAATGCGTAGAGTCCAGCCAGTTTCGTTTCACGTACGGGCTGATCACCAGACAGATGCTGCGGTGCGCGTCGACATGATCCGGTCCGTTCTGCGCGTCGTCCTCCAAAACGAAGATCACTGTCTGTTTCCATGCGGGAGTATGGCTGATGGCTTCCACCACGCGCCCGAGAGCGAGATCATTGTCGGCAACCAGCGATCTGGGAGAGAGGCTGCCTGCCTTTGTTCCTGCCGTGTGGTCGTTGGGGAGTCTGACGATTTGCAGGCGTGGCAGATTATTCTCCCGCTCCAGCCGCACGAACTCGGAAATGAATCGATCGGCGCGTTTTTGATCGGGATAATCCAAATCGAAACTGCGGAACTGAGGGTCAAAGTTGCCCTTCAATGTTTCCATCCGCGTGGACCCCTCCTGCTCCGGTTTTTCCGCATTGTCGATGAACTCACCGTAGCTGCGGAAAGTTATCCCGGCCCGTTTGGCCGCATCCCAGAGGTATCCAGCCGGCGGATAAACGGTCGCGTTTCCGCCTTCATAGTCGTAAATGCGGCCGCGCGATGCATAGGTGGAAGGCCAGAGTTTTTCAACATAGTCGGTGGCATACGCCCCCATAGACCAGTTGTGTCCGGTGGCGCTGACTTCAGCGTCGACATAAAAGTTGTCGAGCAGCGCAAATGAGTTTGCCAGCGCGTGATGGTTGGGTGTGATGGCTTCCCCGAACAGCGTCAAGGAACGATCGCCGTTTCCGCGAGGCAAATCGCCGAACACCTGATCGTAAGTTCGGTTCTCCTTGATGATGTAGACAACATACTTGATTCGCGGCGAACGGCTGCCGACGAATTGAGAAAAAAGTCCAGGCAGCGGTTCCTGGTTTATGCGCAGCAGCTGGTCACGATAGGGAGTGTTGCGGAAGGTTTGGTCCGTCAATGTCCGAAGCGTTTCCGTTGTGGGGTAAGGTATGATCGACAAGGAACCCTTCAGCAAGTCTCCGATGTATCCCCGGTCGGGATTCCATGGATCGGGCCCCTGCGGGTTCGCTGCGCTCGAACCTTTTCCGTTGAGCGCGTAAACAGTCGCACCGTCGTCCGAGAATGACACTCCGGTCGGATACCAGCCTGTCGGTATGAAGCCTTTGATCAGGCTGCCCTTTCCGGCCGGATCCAGATGAATCACGGCGAGATTGTTATTGTCCGCGTTGGCGACTATCAGCGTCTTTCCATCCGGCGAAAGCGCCAGCGCATTTGGGGTGCTGCCTTCGGGCGATTTTTCAGTGATCGCGGTCCTGATGTTTTCCAAAACGACCCCGGTTGTCAGGTCGATCACCGAGACGGTATTGTCGCTGGCATTTGCCACCAGGAGGTAATTCCCCCCGGCCGCTAACTTCATGTCGTTGGGATGAAGTCCCACTCTGATGTTGTGAATCGTGCCTCCGGCCAGATCGATGACGCTGACCGAAGCGTCTCCCCAGTTTGAAACATAGAGAGTCTTGTCGTCTGGCGAGAGCACGCAGGCGTAAGGGTGTTTGCCCGTAGGATAGGCGCGCACCGTTTTTCCATTTGCCGTTTCAAGCACGCGTACTTCATTGGACAGGTTGCAAACGGCATACAGGCGCGATCCGTCGGCGCTCACCGCAAGCCCGCCCACAAAAACGTCGGCGTTTCGCGGCGGAGCCAGAACGATTTCGCCATCTGCCAGGTAACCTTTGCGTTCCTTGCGAAATTTGAAAATCTTGTTATCGCCTCCTCCGGAAACATACAACTTGCGATCACGAACGCTGCGGGCCAGTCCCAGCCACGAATTCGGCAACGGGAACCGCTGCAAATCGGCGCCCTTCCCCAGATCAACCACCACCAGGCTGGGCTGGCGGTGGCCGTTATGCAGCACGATTGCCGTATTCTCGCGGTCATCTATCAGGAAATTCAGCGGCAGCGTGTCCAACGGAATCTGCTGGCCTGCCGGCGAGATCTGCCAGCCGTTTGGCAGCCGGGTCACCGGAGAATTTGGAATGCTTTCGCGCGCGGCGATTCGAATCAAAAGAACAGACGAGACCAGACAAAACGCCAATGTGGTGAGGGCAAGAACTCGATTCATCCGGCGACATTACCCGCCGGGCACGAAGACTGTCAATCATCCATAGTTAAGAAACGCCAGCCGCTAACCGCCTCGAATGCGGATTTCGGAATGCGGAATGCGGAATAGCGAGGCAATTGGGTCGGCCTTGAAAAATTAGGTTTGCCTATATTCCGCACTCCGCATTCCGCACTCCGCATTCCGCACTCCGCATTCGCATTTACAGTTAGAATCGGCAGCCGAAGCATCCCTGATCATTTACCTCCGTGATTAAATGAAATTAACAACAGGGAGCGAGGTATTTGTATGCTTAGAAAAGTCTTATCGGTAATTGT
Source organism: Acidobacteriota bacterium (assembly GCA_036507075.1). GTDB lineage: Bacteria > Acidobacteriota > UBA6911 > JACQSX01 > JACQSX01 > DASXQR01. The sequence goes on from DASXQR010000072.1 coordinate 19,288, forward strand.
CGTCTTTGGTTTTTTGGGAATGGCGCTGGCGGCCGACACGGTTTATCTCCGCAACGGCGGTGTTGTAAGCGGCAATATCCGCTCGTTTGAAAACAATCGCTTCATCATTTCAACCGCGAATAGACGGGATTCAGGGGCCGACGCTGTCGTCAATGTTCGGGATGTCCTGCGAATTCAATTTGATGCGCAGGGTACGGCGCAACTTCGCGAAGTTCGGCGCAGCCTGGATGTGTTCGCCACACAGCCGCTGTCATCCAGCGGAGTGATCGTGAGGAATGGAGACAGGGTGATTGTCGAAGCCAGCGGAGAAATCTATCTGGATCGGAATCGAAGAAGCGGTTCTGGCGGATTGACCACATCCACCTCAGGTAAACCACTGGCTCGCGAAAACTGGGGAGCCCTGTACGCCACTGTCGGAAATTATCCCAATGAGGCATTTGTTGTCGGGCAGCGTAAGGAGTTCTTCGCTCCGCGCGACGGCGAGATTTTCTTTGGGATCAATGATGGATTTCTGGCCGACAACAGCGGAAGCTTTCGCTTAACGATCATAACGTTTGAGCCTGAAGAGAACACAGCAGGAGCGAGTCGTCGCGAAGCATTTCCTCAGGAAGAGGGATTGGTTGAAAGCCGCGTCGAGGCTCGGGCAGACATGCCCTGGACCGATACCGGTATCCGGCTTCGCGCAGGAGATAGAGTGGTCCTGGATGCCTCGGGCAGCATAGAGGTGGCCCGCAACAAACCCAGCGGACCCGAGGGGGTCACTGCGGGTCTGCTCGGAACACTGCTTGGGACTATGACTGTTCCCAATCAGCAGCAGGGAGCCCTTCTGGGTCAGATTCGCGGGGATCAAAATTCGGAGATCTTTCTTGTAGGCAATCACGCCGAACTGGTTGTACCGGTAAACGGAACGTTGTTTTTGGGTATTAACGACGATAACTTTTCCAACAACAGCGGATCGTACGTGGTCACTGTCCGGAGCCCGCAGGGTCGGTCTCGCCGCTTCTAGGGGCTATTTCTATCTGCTTCAATAACTTAGGGGGGACCGGAGACGGTCTCCCCTAAACAATGGCCTTTATTCACAAGCACCTTTCCCGCATAATTCGTATCTTGTGGCAGTCTCATAGTTAACAGTCAAGGCAAGGTCACGCCCGCAAGGACAGCATCCAAATGGAGAATGCGTCCGCGGGTAAGTGGATTTTTCTTGATCCGACAGCAATTTGGCGTCCCCTGGAGGACCTCACACACGTGAAACTAAAACCATTCAAGAACGAACCGCCTGTCGATTTCTCCAAGCCCCGAGAGGCGGCAAAGATGAAGCGTGCTATCGATTCGGTGCGAGGCAAGCTGGGCAAGGAGCATCCCATTTGGATCGGCGCGCAGAAATTCCAGAGTCCGGACAAGTTTCGATCCTACAACCCAGCTCATCGCGCCCAGGTCATCGGCGTTTTTCAAAAAGGGACACCCGAGCACGCCGACAAGGCAGTGCAGGCGGCACATCAGGCATTCAGAAGCTGGAGTGCGGTCTCGCCGGAAAAACGTGCGCAATATCTGATCAAAGTGGCGTCCGTCATGCGAAAGCGGAAGTTCGAGATGGCCGCCTGGCTGGTGTTTGAGGTTGGAAAGTCATGGGTGGAGGCGGATGCCGACGTCGCCGAAGCGATTGATTTTGCGGAGTTCTATGCCCGCGAAATGCTGCGGCTCGGCGGTCCCCAGCCCCTGGTCAGGTTCGCCGGGGAGCGCAACGAACTTCGCTACATACCGCTGGGAGTGGGGATTGTCATTCCTCCATGGAATTTTCCGTTGGCTATTATGGCGGGTATGGCTTTTGCATCGATTGTCGCCGGGAATACCGTGGTTCTCAAGCCCTCGAGCGACGCGCCGGCGATTGCCGCTCAGTTAATGCAGATTTTCGCTGAAGTGGGATTGCCGCCCGGCGTGGTGAACCTCCTGACAGGCAGCGGAGCAGAGATCGGTAATGCCCTGGTAGCGCATCCCAAGACTCGCTACGTCGCTTTCACCGGCTCAAAGGAAGTCGGGCTGCATATCAACCAGCTTGCCTCCCAGGTCCAGAACGGGCAGATGTGGATCAAGCGCGTGATCGCCGAAATGGGCGGGAAAGACAGCATTATTGTCGATTCCGATGTTGACCTGGACAAGGCTGCCGACGGCGTAGTCGCTTCCGCTTTCGGTTATCAGGGCCAGAAATGTTCCGCCTGCTCGCGCGTGATTGTCGTCGATAAAGTTTACGATAAGTTCGTGAGCCGCCTGGTGGCCAGAACCCAACAGTTGCACATGGGGCCGCCGGACGATCCTTCGGTGAATTTTGGACCGGTGATCAATGATGGCGCGATGCGCAAGATCACAAGCTACATTGAAAAAGGAAAGGGCGAAGGAAAACTGCTCACTGGAGGTTCGATTCATCAGGAACAGGGATTCTTTGTCGAGCCCACAATCATCGCCGATGTCATGCCGGGCGCGGCAATCGCTCAAGAAGAGATCTTTGGTCCGGTACTCGCGGTCATGCGTGCAAAAGATTACGACGAGGCGCTGCGGATTGCCAACAATACAGAATATGGCTTAACCGGCGCCGTCTATACGAAATCCAAAAAGAAGATCGCCCAGGCAAAGCAGCAATTCCACGTAGGGAATCTTTACTTCAACCGGAAGTGTACCGGGGCCCTGGTGGGTGTTCATCCGTTCGGTGGCTTCAACATGTCCGGCACGGATTCGAAAGCCGGCGGGCGTGACTATCTGTTGCTGTTTACCCAGGCCAAGGTAATGTCGGAGAAAGTGCGCTAGTACCTACTTTCAAAAATCCGAGTAAGAATTCTTTAACCACAAAGGCACAAAGAAAGACGTGGGGCAGGCAGAGGCCGGTCATCTGTCCTAAAGTAAGAGCGGTAGGATGTTTCCAGCTGACCGGCCTCTGCCTGCCCCACGTCTTCCCTTTGTGTCCTTCGTGACTTTGTGGTTAAAGTTTCATGCGCGAACTTTTGTAAGTACCAGGCAATCGCAAATTCAATGGTCTGGCTGCTCACATTTCTTTCAGTGTTTGGATTCCTGATTGCCGGCTACTTCACTGCCATTACTTATCGATGGATTAACCCGCAAGCCGGTTACCTTCCTCAATTTTGCCGCATGGGTGAGAAGACGTGTGCCGCCGTCGTATTTACGCCCCGTGCCCGCGTGTTTGGAGTTCCCAATTCTCTCCTGGGGCAGATCTATTACATCCTGCTGGTCTTTACTCTCTGGAGAGGATGGCTCTGGCAGGCGCCGGTTTACGGAATCGTGCTGGCGGTATCCACGCTGACGGTGATTCTGGGAGCATATCTGACTTACTCGCTGCTGTTTTTGACGCGAATCCCGTGCAAGCTTTGTTTCACCGGTCATGCCATCAATGCCGCCATCTGGATCATCCTGGTAGCGGGTGACGCGTGAATCTTCGCGCTCTCGTGTAACACTGTGGAGTTTGAACATTTTAAGAGCGGAGAGACGGCCCGATGGCCGTCTCGGGCGAAGTCGACGGCAGGGCAATCCCGCGACATTCCTTGAGACGTCCCTCAGGACGTCTCTCCGCGCGGCGAAGCCGCTATCCCTGTCCGATTTTTTCACTCCGGTGGCTCGCGCGTGGTCAGCCCGTCATTTCCAAAAAAAATTTTGCATTCGATCTGACCGCTGGTGCGTATTTGTCCATCGAAGAAGGCAAGGGACGGATACGCCGGGTGACCGTGCAGCGTATGGAGCAAATGGCATCTCAATTGCGGGACGACGATCCGACGGGTTTCGCCGCAATTGTTGGCCAACACCAGTCAATGGTTTTCAGCCTGGCCTATCATTTTCTACGAAACAGGGCCCAAGCCGAAGATATAGCGCAGGAGGTTTTTCTCAGCCTCTATCGGAATCTGGCTGCTATCGAATCGCCGGAGCATCTGAGGTTCTGGTTGCGCAAGGCGGCCTGCCGCCGCTGCCTGGATTGCGCCCGGCGGCAGAAGCTGCGTCGTTTTCTAAGACTCGAGGACGTTCCTGAGCCCGTGATTGCAGCGCCGGTTCCGGATCCGATGCTGCGACAAATGCTCCTCCGGTTAGTGGCATCGCTGCCGGAAAAACAACGGATGATTCTTGTGCTCCGCTACCAGGAAGACTTGGACCCGGCAGAGATCGCCCGGGTTCTGGATATTCCCCTGAACACCGTCAAGAGTTACCTCCAGCGCTCACTCAACGCGCTGAGGGACAAAGTGAAGCGTTGTATCGACAAGGTGGGATGATGAATCTGGATGAACAGTTGAAATTCGGCCTGCGCCGCAAGGAACCGCCGGTGGGATTCGCCGACAGGGTTTTGGCAGAGGTTGCAGGGACTTCCGGAAATGCGACGTCCCGACCGGTGCGGGGACATCGTGATGCAGGATACCTCTCCTGGTGGCGGTCCGTAACCAGAAGGTGGATCCTCGCCGGTGCGCTGGCAAGCCTGACGATTGCGACCGTTTTGCTGCAGCAGCAAAGGCATCGGGCCGAAGGTGAAGCCGCGAAAGAGCAGCTAATGCTGGCTCTTCGCATTACCAGCTCCAAGCTCAACGAAGCACAGAGAATGGTTCAGGAACAGAATGAAACAGGAAGGCATTGAGGGATTTAACTATGGGAGGAAAGATGAAGACAGTAAGGCTGGCTTCTATTGCATTGCTGAGTGCGACGCTGTGGATAAGCGCCGCATTCGGCCAGCAGGGAAAGCTCAAGATTGACAGTATCGAAAGACTTTCGGCAAGAGCGGCGGAGGTTGTTGACGTTACTCTGGATGAATCATTGCTGCAGCTCGCCGGGAAATTCCTGTCATCGAAGCGCTCGCCCGACGAGGCGCGAGCCAAGGATTTGATCAACGACTTGAAAGGAGTCTATGTAAAGAGGTTCGGGTTTGACCGGGAAGGCGAGTATACCGAATCCGACTTAGAACCGATCCGCGCGCAGTTGCGTGCTCCGGGATGGTCGCGCATTGTGGCCGTGCGCAGCACCCGGGATATCAAGAATATCGAAGTTTTTATCAACTTTGACGGAAATGTAATTAAAGGCATTTCGGTGGTGGCTGCCGAGCCCAGGGAACTGACCGTGGTGAACGTGATCGGTCCAATCGATATCGACAAGCTGAGCGCTTTTGAAGGCCAGTTCGGGATTCCCCGGCTCGGTCTGGAGCGCACCGATCGAGGAAAACAATAATGAGAAACTCGTCGCGCTATCTGATCAGGTCAGCTCTCGCCGCGACGCTGGCGCTTTGCCCGGTGCAGGTTTCGGCGAAAGACAGAGGCTTCAGTTTGCTCGTGGAGCATGTCAGGACCAACTACAAGGCGCATCGACAAAGTCTTTATGGGCTGGGGATGCTGAGCCGGATGGCGGTCAAAGTGGTGCGCCCGGCTGGTGTGAAGAATTTGAAGTACACGATCCTGAGAGATCTCGAAACCCCCGCTCACCTTGACGAAGCCGGGTTACTGGCATCGATGCAACAAGCGGTCACACCTTACTGGCGCCCGATGATGCAGTTTCACTCGCGGCGCAATGGCCAATGGACGTCGATTTACGTTCAGCAGGCAAAGAAAGATATCAAGCTGCTGATTGTCACGCGCAACGCGCGGGACGCGTTTGTGGCACAGGCCAAACTGGATCCGGACAAGCTGGTGAAGTTCATCGACGATCCATCCATTCTGGGAATACCGCTGGGAAACCACGGTGCGTCGAATCAATCTGGGTCTACGCCCTGAAAGCCGGCCGACACAAAGCAGCGCTACAGTACCACGATCCGTCAGGTCGCGGCGCCACAATGCGTCGAGTCTCATTTCAAGCCGCGCAAGTGTCATCTCCAGACCCGCCACTCCGGCTCGCCGCCACCTGACGGATGCGGTACTGATGCGGCAGTATCGTAGTGAACCTAGGAGCCCGTCCGAGAATTCGACGCCACCGGGCTTGCCCCGGTGGTGAGAGCGATTTTCACTAGATCGCACCCACTACTATTGATAGATCGAAGGTGGGAGGGGTGAGTGAGTCGAGCTTCTAGTGAAAATCGTACTCACCACCGGGGCAAGCCCGGTGGCGTCGAATTCTCGGACAGGCTCCTAGAGGTGGCGGGTGAAATAGCGTGTGATCAGGTAGCCGTCATAGAAACTGAATGGAAACATCCCCGTCGTATAGTGCCCGCAGGGAAGATCCGCCCGTTCATACGGCACCGCGAGCCGCCGATACTCGGCAAGTAACTGTTCCGTAAGCTCGGGCAGGAACGTGCTGTCGTAGCGTGCCGTGATCAGCAGGTGAGGCCGGTAATTCTGTTTCACCCTGGCGATAAAAAAATGCGGGCTGATAGGTGACCAGTAATGGCGCAGTTCTTCAAGGCTGATATGAGGCTCCAGCCCTTTGCGAACGTAGCGCGTTGAAAGCCCCGTCCACACGACGTCGGCAAAAAAATCACTCACGTGGTTGAAAACTCCGACGCGAATGTCCGGATCGTGGGCGAATGCCAGATAGCCAATGCAGCTCCCAATGCTGGTGCCCATCAGTCCGATTCGCCTGAATCCTTGCACGCGAAGCCATCGCACGGCGGCTCGCGTGTCGATTACCGCCTGTTGTGAGGCGTGCAGCGTGCGCGCCAGGTTGGGGCTTACCATATAGTCGGAGCGTTCCGTATGCGCCGGTCGCCGAAGATCATGGTAAGGAAGCGAGAGGCGCACGGCGCTGATGTTGAACAGGTTGAGCACGCGCGCCAGCGCATAATAGCTTTCCGGCTGCGCATTCCAGTGCGGCAGAATCACAACTGCGCGGTCCGTTCCCGGCTTTAAGAACAGCCGCGCCCGAACCAGGTCGTTCTCCTCCACACTGCTTGGCAACGTCGAAGGGAATGTCAGCATGCTGCCGTGAACCTGATAATCCGGCTGCGAAGTCAATGAAAAGAACTTGTCCGAATCCTGCAGCGCTCCTTCCACGAAACGGCGCAGGCGTTCGCGCCCTTCGAGATGCCCGTTGGGAGGCAGCCATTCCAGCCCCATTTCGAACGGCAGCACTCGACGGTTTGTGTCGCGGTAGGAAAAATGCCGCTCCTTTCTTTCAATATATTTTCGCAGCATAAAAAATTATCGTCTGACCCGTCCAAGCCTTCTAAGACTTCTATCATTTAACATACTCAGCGGCAGGTTAAAAGTCTGGCCTGGTATCTTGATGGTTCAATTTTTTCCAACCACCAAGGCACCAAGTTCCCGACGTTCATCATGCAAAGCCGACAGCGGCTGCAATCAATCTGCCTCTGGCTGTTGCGCCTTCGGTAAATGTTTTCGACAATTGAGCGCGCTTTCTATATGTTGCGCCGATGCAGCCGCTGCACATCCTCAATCAGAGCCTGAGGACAATTCGTGCCAACGGCCGAGTGATCTGGCTTCCTTTTTTGCTGAAGTGGGCGATTGCGGCCCTGTTGACAAGCATCTCATGGAACGAAACCGGAGAACGTGCGGCAATCCCATGGTACCTGCCCGGATTCCTGATCTCGCGGATGGATCTGGCAGCGCTGGCCGGACCCGGGATCCCCATCGTCATTCATTGGGGCTGGCCCGCAGCCAATGCATGGGCCTGGGTTGCGGCATCCGTCATGCTGGCATGGTGGCTTCAGGCGGGAGTACTCGCTGCGCTGGTAAAACCGGCGCTGCAACGTCGATTGACAGGATTCTTTCGAGACGGAAGCGTCCTTGCGGGCCGCATGATCAGGACCGGTGTGCTGCAGTTGATTACCGGTGTCCTGATAATCTGGATGTTCGATCTTTATGGCCACCCCCACGGCTACGTTCCGGAGTCTCCCTGGAAGCTTCTCCTGCTCGTCTTCTTTTTAGATTTGTGGGGAGACTACATTCGTGGCTTGATCGCCGCCGACAGGTTAACCAGTGTGCTGCTGGCTGGTCTATCCGCCGCCCGATTCATGGTAAGAAATCTAAAATCCGTGGTGATAATCGGCTCGCTCAAAGCTGTCGAATTGCTGCTCGTTGTGTGGGCGGCCTGGAAAATGGAAACGCACTCGTCAAGGCCGCTGGTGCCGCTGGTCATCTGGGTCTACATACTGGCGCAGGGATGGCACTATGCCGCCGTGCTGAACCTGCTCGACCACCGTGCGAAGAAGGCCCGGCTGTTTCCCGAACACTAGCCTGGACAATTCGAAAACTTGAATTATCCAGGCTCACCGGAGGGTCAGCGGCCCATCAGTTGTATGTGATCGTGCAGCATGCAGCGGTTTTGAACGACTCGGATTCCAGCCTGGGCCAGCATGCGCGCGGCTTCCGCGTGCTCGATGCCATCCTGCATCCAGAATACCTGAGGAGACACGCGTATCGCCTCTCGGGCGTGCGGCATCACGTTGTGAGAAGCACGAAAAAGCTGCACCAGGTCAACCTTTTCCTCAACATCGAGCAGTGAAGGAAAACAGCGCTCTCCCAGGATTTGATCGAAGTTGGGATTCACCGGAATGATGCGGTAACCCTGGCGTTTCAGGTATTCGGGAACGTAGAAGGCCGGCTCATAACGGGAGTCTTTCATTCCCACCACCGCAATGGTGCGGCACTCTTGCATAATCCGGCGGATTTCTTCCGGGCTCTCTACCAGATTTGCTTCCCAACTGGTTGTGCTTCTTGCGTTACTCACGGTCTATCTCTATGCCGATCCTTCCATGCTATCTTTGAACAAATAAACCAGGAGAAACTCACATGGGGATCATTCACTTGCAGCCTCTCGTTTCAATCCTCTTCGGCATTCTGATTTTGGTTTTCCCCAGATTGCTCAATTATCTGGTGGCCATTTACCTGATCCTGGCCGGACTCTTAGGGCTGGGTATCTTGCGGTAACAGGGCTCGCGTGCCGAAGGGCAGCGTACTTGCAGGCAACCCCGCGCCAGCCCGCGGGGGCTGCGCGTAACTCCTTGCGGATCAGTGTGGTTTGCGGTATCAAGATGCCACACCAAGTCTCAAATCCGGAGGCGCTTTACATTTTTTCTCCTTTACGGCCCGCGCGCTTCATTGGGTCGTGGTTTTCAGACTTTCCGTAACCGCCACCCCCCGGCTTTTCTCCGCCGTGGTGAACTTTATTGACCGTCGCCCAGGCGCGGCGCTCGGCCTCGTCCTGCTCCACACCACGCTCTCGATAACCTTCCTCGATATGCTCGGCTTGGCGCTTTTGTTTTTCGGTGTACTTCCCTTTGTCTCCTTGTGGCATAACTTCTCTCCTATTTTCAGTTAAGGAAGAAAGCCGGCAGGTGTCAATGAAAGGGGCTGATAACGTCACCGCTGGGGCGCCCCCGAATGGGGCACTGTGGGAGAGATTTTCGAAATTTGGCGGTGAAATAGCGTTGACGAGTTGCTTCTGAAACGAGCTGGAATGAAATACGACGAGGCAACCCTGCGGGAACTGCGTGGAACATTCCCAGCGCCCCATTCCGGGGCGCAGATTGGCTTGTTGATTTGCCGACCGGGGATAGGCGCGAAAAGCGCCAACCCCCGGATACAGGCTTAGTGGTCTATCCGAGTCTGTCTGACGGCAGCGCCGGCTTCTGGCCGGCCAGAGGCCGGCGCTGCCGGGCGCAGATCGACAGGTTACTTGCTCTCGACCATCTCCACTTTCTCGATGGTGATTTGCTTGGCCTCGGTGTTCACCGAGCCGGTTACCTTCACCTCGTGGCCTTCATGGCCCTTGATCGAATCCTGATTGGTGATGGCATAGATGTCCTTGTCGACGACCAGAACGGCCTTTTCACCGCCGGAAATGCACTTGGCTGCGCATCCGGCATGCTTGGCGCCTGCTTTGGCGCATTTGGCATCACTGACAAAACCTGTCAAAGAACCACTTTTCGATTCTGCCAGCGCGAGAAGAGACAGAGCCAGGGCGACAAATAAACTGACTGCAACGAACTTTTTCATAATGATCCCTCCTGAAGAGACTGATGGGTAAGGCCTATTTGATGTGATTTCGCGCGCGAAGTCAAATCCCGCGTTAAATTCATTTTGCAGGCCGCGCCCCGCACCCGCTTGCCACCGCCGCACTCCGATCCCGTATAATGGGGCGCGCCTTCGGGCCCGGGCCAGCCTCGTGATGAAAAAACAGGACAAATTCAAATTGCGCCTGAAATTCTGGGGCGTTCGCGGATCCACTCCCACCCCGCAAATCGAGAACCTCAGCTACGGCGGCAATACTCCCTGTGTTGAAATCAGAACGCCGGAAAACGAAGTGTTCATTTTTGACGGTGGTACCGGCGTGAGAAATCTGGGTGACGCTCTTACCGAGGAGTTTAAGGATCGGAAAATCACGGCGACCTTTTTTCTCACTCATTATCACTGGGACCATATTCAGGGCATTCCCTTTTTTAAGCCGCTCTACAGCACCGAAAACGAATTCGTGTTCCATTCCTTTCGTTCCTATTACTCGGTCAAAGAAATGCTGGAAGGGCAAATGAAGAATCCATATTTTCCCGTGGACTTTGATTTCCTGCCCTCCAGGCGCAGTTTCATCGAAATTGACCGGGATCCGATCAAGTTCGGGAACCTGACGATTTATCCGTTTCCGCTCAATCATCCCGACGGTGCACGCGGGTATCGGATAGAGTACGACGGGGCGGCGATCATCTATGCGACAGACGTCGAGCATGGGAAAAAGCAGTTCGATTTTATGATCCGCGAATATGCGCAAAATGCGCGCATCTTGATCTACGACTCCCAATTCACGCCTGAGGAGTATGTCCACCGCGTTGGATGGGGACACAGCACCTGGATGGAAGGCATCAAAGTCGCCCGGGAGGCAAACGCAGAGCAGCTTATTCTGTTCCACCATGACCCGTCCCACAGCGATCAGGTTTTCTTTGAGATAGTGCAGGAAGCGCGCAATCATTTCGAAAACACGCTGGGCGCCAAGGAAGGCTGGATCTTCGAGCTTTAGCCCGGATTATGCATAAACTGTAAGGAACCAGCCGCCGATTTACGCGGAAACCGCTGATGGTATCGGGGTTGAGGGATGGGCGTCGATGCCCGGCGAATCCGACACACTGCAGCAATGGAGCCCATCCCTCGACCCCGATACTAATCCGTGCTTTCCGTGTAGATCAGCGGCCAATTCTTTCAGTTTATGGATATCCGGGTTAGGCCTGGCATCGTGCGGCCTTGGCGCCTTCGCGGTTTGAACCCCGGTGTGTTAAAATAGCCAATCCTTTGATTTTCCGGAGAGATTAGGTTTTGCAGATCGGGAAAGATCATTATTATGCCGCCCACACGGTCGCCCTCCGGCGAGAACTAAGCGAAGTCCTGCCCAGGGAACAACTACGCGACCTGCACCAGCGCCAGCCCTGGCGACATTTCCTGGTGCTGGCTCGGCAACTGGCGATTTTCTTTATCTCAAGTTATCTGCTGATACGTTTTTCCGACCCGTGGATCTGGGTCCCGCTCGCCTTTGTTCAGGGGCTTACAATATTCAATTTTACGGTCATGCTGCACGAAGTGGTGCACCGAACCGCTGTGGACGCAAGTCACGAGCGGATCAATTCGCTGCTGGGGTTTCTTTACGCTTTTCCCAGTGGAATCTCCTGCACCCAATTCACCAAGTGGCATCTGGACCATCATGCCGAACTCGGGTCCGATCAGGACGATCCCAAGCGCAACAAGCTTTCTCCGAAAGTGAACAGGCGCTGGTATAAGCTCCTTTATTTTTCTCCGGCTCTTTTTCCGATTTATTTCCGTGCCGCGCGAAAGGAATCCTCCACCTATCCGCCGCATCTGCAGCGCAGGATCTCGATAGAGAGAAATGTGACCATTTTGGCTCATCTGCTGATAGCCGCACTCATCGGAAGTCTGGCAGGCTGGTACGCGCTGCTGCGCGTTTATATCATTCCCTACTTTTTTATTTTCCCAATTGCGTTTGCCGTCAATCGCCTGGGGCAGCACTATGATATTGATCCTGCGGACCCGGCAAAGTGGAGCACGCGCATGAAGCGCTCGATCTTCTGGGACGCCGCCTATCTCTGGTCGGGCTATCATCTGGAACACCATTATTTTCCCAACATTCCTTTCTACAATCTGAGACGACTGAACAAACTGCTGGAGCCGATGTTTGAGCGCCATCAGATTCAGCCTCGTTCCTACGCCCGTCTCCTCTATCTCTATTTGATCAAGAACAAAAAGCCGCATTCCGATTGGGACTTTGTTTAGCCCGGATAATTCACAAACTGAAAGATCGCTGATTTACACGAACTGACACGGATCAATGCTGAGAAAACTCGCGCTGCTTCTGGCTTGCATCTTCTCTGCGGCGGTTCCCTGTCTGGGCACGTCCGAGCTGATTTTTCCCAGAGTAGCGTTTGACGGAGGGCGCTTCACGGGATTTGCAGTGGCCAATCCCGGGAAAGTACGCGCCCGGCTCACCCTTACGGCATACGGCGAAAATGGCCGGCTCCTGCAGGGCGCCGGAGTCACCAATCCGTTACCAATCGATATCGAACCGGGAAAACAGTTCGCCCAATTGGACTCGGAGATGTTCCATGGCTACGCGTCCAACCCGGGATTCAAGGGATGGGTTTACGCTCAGAGTGAAGCGGACGGGCTGACCGGATTTTTCATCATGGGAGACGGCAAGCTCTCCATGCTCGATGGAGCTGATCTTCCCAACAAGGCCCTGGATTTGTATTACAACCTTCTGCTGGATTCCGCCAGATACCAATATGAAATCAGCCTGGTAAATCCCAACGACGGCACTGCCGGCATCACTCTCAGTCTCGTTAACAGCTCGGGTACCGCTCTGCAGACCAGGCAGATTTCAATCGCGGGCAAGGGCTGCCTTCAGGCGACGCTTGAATCGCTCTTTGCCGCGCCCGACATCGCGCAATCGGCGACGCTTAAGGTCAAATCGAACGTCCCGGTCGCTGGTTTCGAATTTGTTTTCGCACGCGACAGTTCTACGCTCACCGGTCTGGTCGCGCAGCCGGAAGGACGAAAGCTCTCCAGCCTTCATTTTCCGCAGCTCGCAGTGTTGGGAGACTGGGCAACCCAGGTGGGCGTCTTTAACGTGACCGATGAAATAATTCTGATTTCTGTCAGCGCCTATAAGGCGGACGGCACGTTATTCGCGGCTCCTGATATTGGAGGAAATAATCCCTTTCGCATCGCCATTGCCCCGCGCGGCGCATTTACGCAGGACGTGCAGCGTCTTTTTAACTTTCGGGGCGATTCCACCAGGGTGGGCTGGCTCAAGGTGGAGACCACAAAACAGTCCATCCATGGTTTTGTTGCGTATGGGACGCGGTCAAACCCTACGCTGGCGGCTGTGGTTGCCCAATCGGATCCGCAAGGCTCCACAAATGCCGTTTTCTCGCACCAGGCGAATAATGAGACCTTCTACACCGGTCTGGCGATTCTAAACGCGGGTTCACTGGCGGCAAATATAGAGATCACCTCGGTCAAATCTACGGGCGAGGTGCTCGGATCGGTCAAGAAAGTGCTGGGACCGTTGGAACGTATCGCCGACCTTCTCTCATCTCCCCAACTTATTCCAGCCTCGGGTGGAGCACAGGGTGGGTTGGTGGTGGTACGAAGTGACACGCCTGTGTTCACATCCGAACTTTTCGGCACCTGGAACGGGTCGACTCTGGCCAACGTGCCGGCTCAGCAGGGACCGGCCGATTTTAAGCCGGATCAGGGCTCTCCTCGGTTTGTCGTCGAGCCGCCGCTTGCTCCTCTGGAGCTGCGCACGCGCCAGACTTTCCGCGCAAGATTCTTGACCGGCACTCCGACCGGGGGCCTCACATGGTCCGTGAACGGCATTAATAACGGCGACTCGACGGTGGGCATAATTGACAGCCAGGGAGTCTATACGGCGCCCGCCACGCTTCCGGCTCAGTCTCGCGTCACTATTCGCGCCACTACCAGCGATGGAAAGCAGGTTGCAGGCGCGACAGTGGATCTGGTCCAGAAGTCAGCTTTTGGAGTGAATGTGAATTTTCTCAGGGCCCAGACCTATCTCAACGGGCTCAAGAAGCTGTACGTGACGGAACTGTCCGGCCTGAGCGCCAAACAATCCATTTCACGCCCGCTTCAGGCGGGGTCTGTGAATACGGTGATATCGGAGATCTCCGAAAACGGCCAGAAAAAGGCTGTGCACACTTTTGTAAAATCCAACGCGCTCGCTGTCTTGCCATACACGGATTCAAAGGAGACCGACTACCTGCTGCTCTCCACCTACGACAGCGGAGCGGCGCTTACCGACAACACGGGACGAATCATTCGATTCAATCCGGCCAACGGTCAGAGCTCGACGGTCGCTTCGGAACTCAGACAGCCCGTGGCCATGACGCTGGATGAGGCGTCCGGCGAGTTGCTGGTGGCCGATCAGGGCAGCAATTCCGTGGTTGCAATTGCCCAATCGCAGCTCGATCCGAACATAAAAACAAAGGTGGGCCGGTCAATCAGGCTGACGCCTCGCTTCCTCTTTTCGACAAACAAGCCGGGCGGGATCGCAATCAACGCTTGCGACGGTTCCATTTACACTGCGGACACCGCCGGCGGTGTGATCCGGCGCTATGACAGAAAGACAAACGCGTTCACCACGGTCGTTACGGGCCTGCAGCAGCCTTCAAAGTTGCTGGCACTTTATGGAACGGGCGTGGACTGCCCGGAAGCGTTCTTCCTGCTGGTGGCTGAAGAGCCAACCAATGGACAGAACGGAAAATTGACGGTAGTCGAACCTGCAAGGCGGGACGAGAACGAACAAGTGCTGGTGGAGTCTTTCTTTAAGGGACTGGATCATATCCCCGATATTTCCTTCATCAGCGACAACAATCCTTATCTGCCGAAGAGACAAGCGGCGATTCTTTTTGGAGAGGAATTTCTAAACGCGAACGATCAGATATTTTACATCGGCGGCTCCGGGGATGATTACGAACAAGAGGAGCCGAACCAGGAAGATAAGAGTTTCGATACATTCACGGTGACCGGCTACGTGGTGCAGGACGGAGATGGTTTGAACGGAATAACGGTCCGCCTGACGACAGCCGCCGGCCAGACAGTTTCAACTACCACCGACATTTTTGGATTCTACGGTTTTGAGGAAGTGCCCATAGGCACCTACACGCTCACGCCGAGCGCATTAAACTATTCGTTCATTCCGGCCTCGCAGTCCGTAAAGGTGATCGATGACGATGTCGAACTTGCCGATTTTGAAGCAAACCCACTCGGTGGCTTTACACTCAGCGGCACGGTCACCGATTCTCGCGGACGGCCCATCTTTGACGCCGGCGTAGTGATCGTCGATGCCAACTTGAACGCGGCGCTGGTTTACACACGGCGCGATGGCAGCTTCCTGAGGCGTGGTCTGCCCGGCGGTCTTTACGGCGTGGGCGTGTTCTACTCTGCTTTGACTTTCCAGCCCGATGTGGCCATCGTGACGATCAATGCGAATCAGAACCTTAACTTTGCCGCCACGTCGCGCGTGTGGAAGGTAACCGGCAGGATTACGCCGCGCGACGGAGTCAACCCCGGGCGCGTTCTGATGGAGGTTTACGATACGGAGGCGGATGAAGAGTATTACGAGTACACCGATGCCAACGGGAATTATGAGTTTTCCGCTGTTCCTGAAAGCACCAATCCGCAGCGCTACGAGCTCTGGGCTTTCCAGGACGGTTTTGAATTCAAGATTCCGTCCAATTCTACGGCCACGCACTATGTTCTGTTAATGACAGGAGACCTTGTCCCAAGCCAGATACCTTTCGAGTCGGTATTTGTGGGCTACGACATTTTCGGAGAGGTTTTTGGATTTGACGACAAGCCAATATCGGGCGTCACCATTCAGTTCGGAGCCCGCTCGGTGGTCAGCGATTCTCTGGGCAAGTTTACCATCACGCAACTGAGGAGCAATGCGCGCGTGACGGCGTCAAGGCCGGGCTTTACATTCTATCCGGCCTACATCGATCTGGATTTGAAGCGCCTGCCGGAAAAGATATTTTTCGCAGCAGAAGCGACAAGTTCCGTGCCTTCGGTTCCTTCCATTCAATCGATGGGCCCATCCGTCTCTCCGGGAACTCCGGTGACCATAACCGGGACCAACTTCACCAGCGACACGACCCGATTGCAGGTGCGTTTCGGTCCTTTCAATGCCAGGGTGATTTCCGCCAGCACCACGCAGATTCGAACCTGGGTTCCGGTAGAAAGTTCGGCAGGGGCCACCGATGTAGTGGTCGCAGTGTCGGGCATCTCGAGCGCACCCTTTCGCTACACTGTTTTGCGGCCTGCGCCCTTTATAACCTCAGTCACGCCTCCTGCAGCTTCCGGGGGCCAGACAGTGGAATTCATCATTCGCGGCACCAACCTGAGTGGCGCGAACCCGGGGGTTGGAATTGTGCCGGATACGGGATTGAAATTTATCAACGGGGCAACAGTCAACGATACCGAGCTGCATGTGGTTTATACGGTGGAGGGGCTTGTTTCCAGCACGCGGGTGTTGTTTGTTTCCTTTGACAACATCACCAGCAATGATTTTCTGCTGGCCATCAATCCGAGCGGCAGCACGAACTTGAGTCTGACTTCGGTACAGCCTGCCACCGTGAGTCCGGGCACGCGCGTCACTTTCGATCTCAGGGGAACAGGGTTTCTTTCCGCGGGGAGCGCCGGACTGTTTCTGGACAGCGAGACGGCCGGCGTCACTCTGGTGACGGGAAACATCAGCTCGGATACTTCAGCCGTGGCCACCTATGACATTGCGCCGGATGCTCTGCTGGGCCCGCGCAATCTACAGCTCGTGGTAGGTTCACGCGTCAGCGGCGCCGTCCGCTTTATGGTAGCGCCGTGATGGAGGGACTGAGGGATTGAGGGACTGAGGGACTGAGGGATGGAGGGACTGAGGGACGGAGGGATTGAGGGATTGAGGACTGAGAGATGGAGGAAGTGAAAAACGCAATACCTCTCCATCTCTCCACTCCATCCCTCCATCCCTCAATCCCCGGTCCCCTTCCCACCGCGCGCCTCCGCAATCTTTCGCTCCATGTCCCGTTCGAGACGGGCGCGTTCGCTTACGAAGTTCTGCTGGATTTTTTCCAATTCTTCAAACTTCTGGGATCGAATGGCGGCAGAAGTGTCTCCCTCCTTTTTGATTTCAAGTTCCGCGATTTTTGACTTGAAAAGGCTTCGAATCCCAGCGATTTCTTCTTTTTGCTCGTCGGAAAGTTGCTCGACGGGATCGTCGATCCCTCTTTCTTTCAATTTTTCCAGTGCGCGCTCATAAGCGCTCTTTAGCTCGTCGCCCATCGTCTACCCGCCCTGCACCGGAACACGCAATTCGGACGGCAGTGGAAAGTGCACGTCCTCTTCTGTGACGGTGACCTCACGTACTGTTGAAAAACCATGGGACTTCAGGCACTCGATCACCTGTTCAACCAGCAGCTCCGGGGCGGAAGCTCCTGCCGTAACACCGGCGCGTCTTACTCCCTCGAGCCATTTGGGCCGGATACCCTGGTAGTCGTCGATAAGATAGGCGGACTTACCGCAGCTCTGTGCCACCTCGACGAGACGCAGAGAATTGGAGCTGTTTGCCGCACCCACGACCAGAACGAGATCGGATGCCTGAGCTACCGCTTTCACCGCGGCCTGACGGTTCTGAGTCGCATAGCAGATATCTTCGGCAGCGGGACCGGTGATTTGAGGAAATTTTATTTTGAGCGCGTTGATGATTTCCCGGGTGTCATCCAGGCTAAGAGTGGTCTGCGTCAAATAAGCCACGCGGGTGGTTTTTAAGTCCAGATTTTGCGCCTCTTCAACACTGCTGACCAGGTGCATTCGATCCGGAGCCACACCCATTGTGCCTTCGACCTCTTCATGACCCTTATGGCCGATGAGCACGATGGAGTAATCTTCGCGCGAGTACTTTCCCGCCTCCAGATGCACTTTGGTGACCAGCGGGCAGGTGGCGTCGATGACATTCAATTTTCGGGTGACGGCGGCGGCGCGCACTTCCGGCGAGACGCCGTGGGCAGAGAAAATAACGCGAGCGCCTCCGGGAACTTCGTCCAGCGTATCGACAAAGATCACACCCTTGTCGCGCAATTCCTGAACCACGTGCTTGTTGTGGACAATCTCCTTGCGCACGTAGAGCGGTCGTCCAAAGCGCTCGAGCGCCACATTGACAATATCGATGGCTCTCACCACTCCCGCGCAAAAACCTCTAGGACTGGCCAGGATGATCTCTCGTTCCATCGCTAGAAGAATAGCAGAAAGAGGCGGGGAGTGGGAGGGATGGAGGGATGGAGGGACGGAGGGACGGAGGGACGGAGGGACGGAGGGATG
>DASXQR010000073.1:0-77072 GCA_036507075.1 Acidobacteriota bacterium
AGGATCACCGATATACTTCCCTGAATGCTTGACTTGATATGGGATTGGCTGGCACCGGAATCTCAGCTTCGCAAGCTTCATGGGCTGGCTTCCCAGGGCGCGCTGGAACAAAAGGTGCAAGTCTTGATGGAGGATACCAACCTGCAGGCCTGGGAAAAAGTGGACCCGCTGATCAATTACGCGCGCACGCTTCATGCTGAAGTGATTCCGTTGCTGCTCTCTCTTTATGCCGCCACAACAAAGCTGCGCGTCCGGATAAACCGCGCACAACGACGCAAGGGCGGTATTTCCATCTGCGACGAAATAGATACAGTGCATCATTTTTTCTTTTTTGCGCTCGAGACCTATCGTGGGTATCCTGAGCGCGTTCTGCGTTTTGTCAGCTATTTGTGGGATGATCTTGCAGCGCGTCTGGTGCGCGGCAAACCCGACCACGAGGATTTGCTTGCCAACCGTCTGGGGATGAAATGGGGATCGCTGCTGAAAAAAGACCCTTCGGCTTCTGCGGGCCACGTCATTGCCCGCAACCTGAATCGGCAAAACGCATGAAATGTGGTTTTTTTAACCAGATTCTTCACCGCTGATGAATCCAGGTAAGCAAGCAGCAGACCGCGAAGCGGTCAAAGAAAATAGCCAGGGGCAAGCGCGTGTTTTGCGCGCCGCCCCTGGTCGTGCCCCTAAACCAGGATTGACCCTGCAGGGGTCGAAGAATGACGTGGCAACGATGGTTCTGCAAACAATTCTGGCACCCTTTCAGGGTGCACCGGTTTGGGAGGAAGCTCACCGGGGGCGGCGCGCAAAAAACGCGTTTGCCCCCGGCTATTCTATTTGACGCTTTCAGCGTCCGGACTGAGCAATCAATTCTTTAGACGATGATAAACAGCGACTACGCAAGGTTTCTGCCACTGGTTCAAGAGATCTATTATCTTCGCACTACCGCCGGCCTGCTCTCCTGGGACCAGGAGACCATGATGCCGCCAAAAGCCGCTGAAATCCGCGCCAAGCAGTTGGCAACGCTCAGCTCGCTTCATCACCAGAAACTCACTTCTCCGGAATTCGGCGATCTGCTGGGACAGCTCGAAACCCAGACTCTGGAAGCCGACGCCCAGGTCGTGGTTAGGGAAATGGGACGCGATTTCCGCCGCGCCGTCACCGTGCCGACCGCGCTGGTTAAGGAAATTTCCGAAACCACATCCCTGGCCTACAACGTGTGGAACCGGGCCCGCATCCAGTCCGATTTTGAGATGTTTGCTCCCTGGCTGAAAAAGATCATCCGCTTGAAAACCGAGGAAGCGCACTGTCTGGGGTTCGAAAAGAATTTATACGATGCGCATCTGGATGACTACGAGCCGGGTCTTACGGCCGAGAGCGCCGGAAGACTCTTCGCCCTGATCCGGGAACAAGTGATCGCCCTGGTCGATGGGGCCGTAGCCGCCTCGAACAAACACAAGGATGATGGCTGGCTTAGTGCGACTTATCCGACGGAACTTCAGCGAAGCTTCGGACATGAAATTGTCGACAGCATGGGCATCGATTGGCAGGGCGGCAGGATGGACGTTTCGCCCCATCCATTCTGCAGCGGCAATGGCCCCACGGACGTTCGAATCACAACACGCTACAACGAGAATGATTTTCTGGTATCGCTGTTTGGAATAATTCATGAGGCGGGACACGCTCTGTACGAGCAAGGCCTGGACGTGAGTCGTTTTGGAACGCCGCTGTGCGACACTGTATCGCTCGGTATTCACGAATCCCAATCGAGGCTCTGGGAGAATCTTGTGGGGCGAAGCCGCGAATTCTGGGAACACTGGTTCCCGCGTTTTCAAAAGACATTTCCGAATCAGACTCGAGGACTCGAATTTGACCAGTTTTACGGCGCAATAAACAAGGTGGAGCGAAGCTTGATCCGCGTCGATGCGGACGAACTGACTTACAACCTCCACGTTATTCTGCGCTTCGAGCTGGAACAGGCCATATTTGAAGGACAACTCTCGGTAGACGGCCTGGAAGAGGCGTGGAATCAGAAAATGAAGCTTTATCTGGATCGCATTCCACCCGACTCCGCCCATGGAGTGCTGCAGGACGTGCACTGGGCTTCCGGGCTGATCGGTTATTTTCCTACCTATTTGCTGGGCAATGTTTACGCGGCGCAGTTCCACCTGCAGGCAAAAAAGGACATCCCCGACTTAACGGATCAGATCCGAAGCGGCAACCTGATGAACCTGAGAGAATGGCTTCGGAAGAACATCCATCTTCAGGGGAAACGCTACAGCGCGTCCGATCTGGTACGGCGCGTCACCGGCGAACCGCCGAATCCGAAGTACTTCATCGATTACCTGAAGCAGAAATTCTCCACAAATGCGGATTTCGGAATGCGGAATGCGGAATAAGTCTCGAAGCCGAGACTCGGATGTTTGGAATTAAATACTAGATCTCATAGTCTATTCCGCATTCCGCATTCCGAAATCCGCATTCGGTCTACGGCATCTCCATCTTCTCCACAATATTGCGCATCTGAACTCCGTGAACCAGCGAAGCGCCCCCCCGAATGGCGGCCGCTACGTGTATCGCTTCGGTCATCTGCTCCAGATTGGACCCTTTCTCCAGACACGCCTGGCTGTAGGCATCGATGCAATAGGGGCACTGCACGCAATGCGCGACTGCCAGTGCGATCAAAGCCTTTTCACGCTCGGTCAGAGCGCCTTCCGCGAACACTGCGCTGTACCAGGCCAGAAACTTCTGCCAGAGCTCCGGGCTCTCTTTGCCGATATCGGCAAACCTTCCCAGATCATCACGATGGTAATAATGTTCCATATTGGACATCCCTTCTGAAAATGAACCACCAAGACACCAAGGCACAAAGCTGGCAATTCTGGCTTGGTGCCTTGGTGGTTCATTTTTTCTGCCTAAGCTGATCAAATATCACAAACCATTGTTTAGGAAATTGGAGATGGCGTCCTGCATCAGCTCCGCTTCCGCCAGAAATCCATCATGACCGGTCACTACCGGAATCTCCTGCAGCTTTCCGGGAAGGCCTGCCTCAACCCGCACTCGATGCAGGTACTGCTGCTCCACCGGCGGAAACAGTTCGTCATTGCGCATGCTGACAATCAAACTCGGCGGCTTCACGGCGCGGATGCCGGAGTCAAGGCGCTGCCGGTAATCACACCCCGTCATTCCGTCGGCCAGGTCGTGGGAATCCATCGCGTGTGAGAGCGTCAGGTAGCTGTTTGTATCAAAACTGTGCGCAAACTTCTGCGCAACGTGTTCCAGGTAATGCTCGAT
The DNA here is from genome assembly GCA_036507075.1 of Acidobacteriota bacterium. Classification (GTDB taxonomy): domain Bacteria; phylum Acidobacteriota; class UBA6911; order JACQSX01; family JACQSX01; genus DASXQR01. The sequence goes on from DASXQR010000073.1 coordinate 3,286, forward strand.
TTCAAACCGATACTCTTTCCTGTTTCGGCCGAAGCGCTCCCAGAATTCTTCATAGCTGCGATAAGTGACCATCCCAAGCTTCCGCGCCAGAGACATCCCTCGGACCGGCGGGCCGCTGTCGTAATAATTGCCGTCCCTCCAATCGGGGTCCGAGCGCACGATGTCACGCTGGATGCTTCGCAACGCGATCGATCTGGGCGAGGCCGCAGCTCCCGCTGCGATGGGAATCAACAGGTCCATGGCATTCGAATAAAGACGCCCCCACTCGAGCACCTGCATGCCCCCCATGGAGCCGCCGATCACCGCCCGCAACCGCCTTATTCCCAGTCCATCCATCAGCTTCTTCTGCGCATGCACCAGATCGCGAATTGTGAGCTCAGGAAATTCCGTCCCATAATGAACTCCGGTGCCTGGGTCGGTGCTGGCCGGTCCGGTGGAACCGTAGCACCCGCCAAGAAGATTGGAACAAACCACGAACCAGCGCGCTGTATCGACCGCCTTACCCGGACCTACCAGCTTGTCCCACCAGCCTTCGTCCCGATTCCTCGCAGACTCGGCCACATGGCTGCTGACGGAAAGAGAAGGACAGATCCAAATGGTGTTCGGGCGGGAAGCGTCAGATTCACCCCAGGTTTCATAGGCGATTACGGCGTTGCGCAGCACACCCCCTTTTTCGCAACGAAAAGGAGCATCAGGACGGGCAATCTCCAGGAATGAACAACCCGGCGTTACAGGACTGCGCGGGTTGTACTCAAACTCATGAACCGTCGGCTGCATGGTGATCAAAGATAACCACAAAGAGTCAAAGCGCGCCAAGCGCTTTATGGCGCCCGCAGGCTGGTTAACCCGGAATACTCAAAGATTAACCGCGAAGAAGCGCCAAGACGCGAACAGCGCGAAGAAGTGTGGCAGCAACCGCTATCGATTCTGCACCCTGAAAGTTCGGGAGCTTGGTGCCTTGGTGGAAAAAAAATCGAACCACCAAGACACCAAGCCAGGTTTTTCAATGCGCGCCGGATGCGGACGGCCTGACGTGATCTTCGCGCTCTTCGCACCTTGGCGGAGAACCGAGGCGGCTGGACAATTATTTAATCCTTTTGATCCTGGGCTGCGCCATACGTTGCAGCCTCTTCCGAAGGCGCTTCATTTCATCGTCTATCGCGGCCAGGCGATCACGCACGTATTCAAAGTCGGCGCTCAATCGATCGCGCTCCGCCTGCAGCATCCGCAATTTTAATTTGAGGGGTTCGGCTTCCGCGGGATCATTCGTCATCAGGCTCGTGGCGCGTAATAACCGCTCCGGTGCTGCACCCGCACGTTGTCTTTCATCACACGCACCTGAACACGCCGGAAAGAGCCATCCTTCTTGGGATTGCTCGAATAATAGGAAACGTTGTACTGCTGCTTGATGATATTGAGGATTTCCTGGAACGCGTTCGAAATCTGCTGCGCGTTAACTTTAGCTTCGAAAAAGCGGCCGCCTGTTTCCCGGGCGCATTCCCTCAAGGCGCCCCAGTCGCTGCCAAAATCGGATTTCACGCCAATGGAAAAAACAGTGACATCGCTTTTCTGCGCCGCTTCGATCGCTTCCTTTCGAGTCGTTCTGCTGGAAGTATCTTCTCCGTCGCTCAAAATGACGATCACTTTACGGCCTGCCTCGGCATTCAAATGTTGCTCGCTCGCCAGCAGAATGGCATCGTAAAGGGCCGTGCTTCCACCGGGCTTAACGGAATGCAGCGCATTGTCCAGGCGGCCCAAATCAGACGTGAAGTCCTGGATCAGTTCCACGTCTTCACCAAAAGAGAGGATCGAGGCCAGATCTCTTTTGGGCTGCAGCACGTCCTTCAAAAAATCGGACGCGATCATCTGCTCCACGGCTAACTTGTCCCTTACGCTTCCGCTCGCGTCCACCAGCATGGCCAGCGTCAGGGGTTCGGTCTGAGACTCGCTCGGTTTGCTGAAGAATTCGATTGTCTGCTTGACTCCATCCTCGTAAACTTCAATGTCTTTTTTGGTCAAGCCCGCGACGTGTTTTCCCTTTTTGTCAAACGCCGTGAACAGAATATTGACCAGGTTTACCTGTGCCCGAATCACTGTCTGCTGACCCGAGACAACCACCGGCGGCGCGGCCATGGCGGTGACAATAGACAGCACAACCCCGACTCTGATAAAGCGTCCAAAACAACTCATAGTTTGAGTGTCGCAAACTCAAGCAGGAAAAGGCAAAAAGAAAAGTGAAAAAAGTGAGGATTTACTCCGACGGAGCCTGCTCGGGCAATCCGGGGCCGGGTGGATGGGCCGCCGTCCTGCTGTACGGCCAGCACAAAAAGGAAATCTCCGGCGGAGAGCCCCTCACGACCAACAACCGGATGGAGCTGACGGCAGCCATTCGGGGATTGCAACAGTTGAAAGAAAGCTGCGACGTGGAAATGTACACGGACTCTGAATATCTGAAGCGAGGCATAACGGAGTGGCTGGCGGTCTGGCGCAGGAAAAACTGGCTGCGTGCCGACAAAGAACCGGTAAAGAACCGCGACCTTTGGGAACAGCTTGAAGCCGAAGTTGCCCGCCACAAGGTCCGCTGGCACTGGCTCCGAGGCCACAGCGGCGATAAATGGAACGAACGTTGCGACGAACTCGCAGTGGCTGAAATACCGAAAATGAAGAATAAGAAACAATCTCGGTAAGGGTTTGCGGGTTCCCGGGTTACGGGTTTTCGGGTTACGGGTTTTCGGGTTACGGGTTTCGGGTTACGGTGTACAGGTTTTCGGGTTACGGGTTACGAGTCTCGGCGGTTGGGCTTTAAGCTGAGAATGTCAGATGTTCTCGTCCTTTCTTCAGGGCTTTAAGGTAGCGAATCAGCGAACCAATCATGCGGCCGATTTGAAATGTGAATAGCATTAGTCGGTCAAAAGTTTCCCGGTCAGGTAATCCTGATCCAGTGCCACATACAGTTGCGATCTGACTTCGGCAATTGAGCCCTTTGCAATTGTCGATTTCCGCCGCGCTCGAATCCTTCTGCGATATTCGACATTGCCGAGATGCTTGCTCTCCGGATTTGGTCGCGCAGCGCGAAATCATGCCGAAATTCCCGTTGCTTCGAAATCTTATAAATGTCGTTGGCCAGTTCCCTCGAATTCTTCCAGATTTCCAGATCTTCAAAATCTCGAATCGCAGCCATGTCTTCTCCATTTACTGTTCTCTAGCGACATAACTGCCCTTCGTGAAAATCTGCGAACATTTTTTTAAGAAAATTCCGCCTGGTTTCACTTACCAACCCGTAACTCGTTGTAACTATGATTCGCAACCCGTAATCCGGAACCCGAAACCCGGAACCCGAAAACCCGAAACCCGGAAACCCGAAACCCGGAACGAAAACCCGAAAACTCTCGCCTTCGGCGCGCCTATTTCGCTTCAAGCGCAAAGACTCCGTCCCAGTCTTCAGCAGGGGGTTGTTGTACGAATTGGCGGCAGCGGTTCAGGTATGTTCTGGCAACCGTGTCCTGGGGAAAGCGTTTCAGGTGGTCGGCAATCATCACGCAGGAACTCTCCCATTGCCGCTTCCAGTAGCAGTCAATGATTCCCTGAAAGGATTCCACCATGGGCCGCATCCGCTCGGCCGCAGGGTCACTCGTTTCAGCCAGCACTTCATAAACACGAATCGGCTCTTCCTTTCCCAGCACGCGAATGCAATCCAGCTCCCGGGTAAGAAATTTGCCGCGCACCAGTTCCTCTGTCGCGTCGCTGATCATGATCGTCGTTCCGTACCCCTTGTTGGCGCCCTCCAGGCGCGAAGCGAGGTTCACCTCGTCGCCGATCACCGTGTACTCCTTGCGATCGCGGTGGCCCAGGTCGCCCGCAACCATGAGGCCGCTGTTGATGCCTATGCGCGCCCTCAGAGGAGCCATGCCATCGACCACGCGTTTCATCGCCAGCGCCGCCTGGCAGGCGAGCGCGGCATGACTGGGATTGGGAAGGGGAGCTCCCCAGATCGCCATGATCGCATCGCCGATATATTTGTTAATCATTCCTTCCCGCTTCATGATTTCGTCACCGGTGCGGGTGAAGTAATCATTTAATATCCTCGCCATTTCCTGAGCCGTGACCTTTTCCGACATTTTGGAAAATCCGGCGATGTCGGAAAACAGCACCGTCGCCTCCACCTGCTTTCCCTCCAGCCCCAGCCTGTCAGGGTTTTTCAGCACCTCATGCATGACCTGATGGGAAACGTAGCCCTTGAACGCCTCCCTCAAATGCGCTCGCTCCTTCTCGGTGGCACGATACTGGTAGAGAGTGTTGAGTGCAAAGATCGAGAGCATTATTGCCACCGGTTGCACGGTCTGCATCCAGTGGCGCGCATATGCGAAACTGAGAAAAGCTCCCGCCAGGTAAAGGAGAATCAGGACTACAGACAACAAAACCTTGAGGCGAAGAGCGCCAAGCCCCAGCACAATGCCGCAGATCAGCAGTCCCGGGATAATCAGGACCAGCCAGGTCTCCACTACTCCCATCTGTGAAATGAACCTGCTCCTGAGCAACGCGTTCAAAATGTTGGCGTGCACTTCAACTCCGGGCATCAACTCCCAGGGTGACTCAAAGATATCCTTTTGCGTTTCGCCGCCGCTGATGTCATGAATTGTGAGAGACCGCCCTACGAAAACCAACTTGTGGGAGAACGTGTCTTTGGGGAGAGCGGTTTTATAGTCGAGCGCCTGGTAGTAACTAACCGTTGGAATGAAACGAGCCGGACCTACATAATCGATCAGAACGGCAGGGTCTTCTCTGCTCCCCCCGACCTGCGGAATCCTGGCCAAATCCAGCCTGCCGCCGATTTGCGCCAGAGTTTGCGTGGCTAGAGTCGGCTCACCCCCGATTGAGAGACGGCCCCGCCTGAGCACTCCATCGCGGTCCGGATATTCGGTTGCATATCCTACCTTTGCCCCTGCCTTCAGCAGGATTTCGAGAGGTTCGATCTGCATCACCGCCGTGAAACGCGGATCTCTGACCTGATCGATGGTACTGGCCAGCACCACCGGGGCGCGGCTGGCTTGAATGGCGGCTGCCAGTGCCTGATCATCCTGCGGTGTGCTTGGCTCGGTAAACGCGACGTCGAAAATGATGCAGCGCGCGCCGGCTTCGTTGAGTAGCCGAATCAACTCGGCGTGCACCCTGCGGGGCCAGGGAAACCGCATCCCGGCATTGGCGAACTCCTTCAGTGAAGACTCATCAATCGCCACGATCACGATGTCCCTGGGTTTCTCTTCGGCCCCACGAAGCGTGCTCATCATGAAGTCGTAGCTCTTGCCTTCCAGCACATCGAGCCAGGGCGTGTACTGCGACATCAGGAACAGGGATACGAAGGTGATCAGGAGGATGATAATTGCGGCAATGTAGATTTTCATTGCTTAATAGGGAACAACTACATCGAGGGTCCGCTTGCTTACGGGCGTGTTGCCCAAATCGAAGCCGGCCGTAGACGGACACATTGCATTCACCGCAGAGCCGCAAAGAACGCCGAGTTTCCGCAGAGTTTCATTACAACCTCAGCGAAACTTGGCGTTCTCGGCGGCTCTGCGGTGAACAGAATGTAGCCGTCTCCATTCTGTTCCGATTTGGGCAACACACTCTTACGCGCGCGTCTCGGATCTGGCCCAGGTAGCTACGCCACTAGAAGTTGAATCTTAACAAAAGCGCAACCTGACGTCTTGGCACGCGCGGATCGAGAGCCAGCGGGTCGGCAAAGAATTTATACCGGCGACCAAAGAGATTGCTGGCGCGCAGCGAAATCAGACCAGTTTTGCGGGGCATTTCATAGGAGAAAGCGGCATCTGTCGTGAAGGCGCTCACCTGTCCCGGGAAATGTCTCAAAGTCGCCAGGGGCTGTCCCCGCCGCCCCGAGGCAAGGGAGAAGCCAAACTGGTAGAGGTAATTCTGATGGAGCTCGAAGGAATAGCCCCTCGGATGAACGTAGAATAAGCCCAGCCTTCCTTCGTGGTCGTGGCGCAATCCGAGAAGTTCCAGGCTCCGTTCCACAGAATACTGCGGAATGAAAGCGAGCCGGTCGGTGAGGAACTGATTCAGAACGATACTGCCGCCGTAAATTCGCCCGTTGAAAGTGGTCGGGAGTGAAGCTAATCCGGTCACCCCCGGTGCAACCGTAACCGGCAGAAAATCGTAAATCGGAATAACACGCTTACGCGTAAAAGCCGTCACTCGCAGAAAGCTGTTTTCCTGGTACGACTGGTCCCAACCGACGCTATAGCCGGTACTGCGGGTCAACCCGAATTCATTCTGGTTGAAAAGGAATCCATTCACGTGCGTTGGGGCGAGGCGCTCTCCGGTGTAGGTCTGGAGCACCCGCATCGCGGCAAAACGGAAGGTAGTGGAGCGAAACGGCGCGAACAGGATACCGCCATGGGGATTCCACCGGGAAATCGGACGATCAAAGATTCCGCCTGGAATCGTTGGAATGGGGCTGTTTCGCTCATCGTCATTCAGGAAAATATTGTCGTCGTTGGACCAGTCGTAATTCAAACCGCCGGTTAAAACAAGCTTGGAACCAAACAGGTAATCCGACTGCAGGAAAACCGTCTTGAATCGATCCTTGCGCCGAAACACCACATCGTCGACCGTAAGGTCGGGTCGAAGACCTTTACAGTTGCCGAGCGGCCGCTCGCAAAATTGCTCGAATCCTCCCCCTGCTGCAAATCTCTGGCGGTCGAATACGCGGTACCGGATATTGCCCTCAAAGACGTCGGCACCGTAGCGCAACCGGATGCTCTGAAACTTGACCAGGTGGGCGGCCTGGAATTTCAGCTCTGGAATAGAACGTCGTGAGTGTCGGAATGTGTGAACCGTCCCAAAACTGTCGCGCTGAGCATCGGGCTGATCATGAACGAATTCGTCGGCTCGAGCGGCCACATAGAGCAGGAATTCCGACGCCGGGCTGAATGCGAAGTGATATCCGACCTCAGATCGATGAGTGCGGAGATGGATTCGATCCCGGCTGGTGTTCGCGTCGCTGACAACAAATGCGGACGTTTGACTTGAATCAGCCAGCACCGGGGAAAGTCCATGATCTCCCTCCGCTGTTTCATTGAATGAGTACGACAGCATCAGGTCACTCCGCGGCGACAGCGCAAACTTGAACAGATTCACCGTCGTGTAGTTGTGGGAATCATCGTTGTTGCGCCGAAAACCGCGGGAACGGTTATCGGTTGCAACGGAGCTGAACGCGAACCGACGCGTTCCACCGCTGGAAACAAGAGTGCCGCCGTATGTGTCGAAGTTTCCGTAGTGTCCTTCCACCGACGAGTTCAGGCGGGGCAGCTCAAACAGAGTGGTGTAATCATTAAAGGCGTTGAATGAGTTGGAATTCACCGGCAACAGCAATCGAGCCATCAAAAGCTCGCTTCCGGCAGCCAGAGTGCGCCCTCGAAGGTTGAGGAATGTGCCGGCCAGGAACAAACGCGCGGCGCTGTTGCCGGGGTCAACGGCATTTGATTTCAAGGCCTCCGCGTTGGCCAGCTCTCCTAACCCCAGCCGGTTGTATGCAGTCGCCAGATTGACGTTGCGTGTCGCGAGATCCTTATCCAGTACAAACCGGCTGCGGTATACCGCCCGGTTGTCATTCAACCGAATAGAAGCCCGATAGCTGGCCACGGCTTCTCCGGGGCGATTCAAATCATTCTGGAAAATGCCGGAATATAAAAGCGGCGTGGGATCGCGAGGGTCCAGGTCGATGGCCGCGCTCAGCGCGCTGAAAGCCTGCTCGAATTTTCTCTCTTCGTAGAATGCCTTGCCTAGATAGCTTTGATAGAGAGCGATCTGCGGTTCCAGTGTCGCGGCCTCCAGCATCTCCTCAACGGCGTCGGTTTCCTGGCCCTCACGCATGTTGGCGATGCCAATCCCAAGATGCGGCTCGCCGCGAGTGCTGTCCAGCTTCAGCGAAGTTTCAAACGAAGCGCGGGCGTCCGGCGTTTTCCCGCGGCCGAGCTGGATGAATCCGAGCGTAGAGTGCACGGCTGCTTCTTGGGGCGCACGCGCCAAAGCGCGGCGGATTACATCTTCGGCCTTGGCGCTGTTGCCGGCGCCAAACAGCAGCTTTGCATACTGGATTTGCGCCTGCAAAAAATCAGGATCAAGCTCCAGCGCCTTTTCCGCCGAGCGGGTGGCTGCCGGAAGATCGAAGAAGCTCTGCTGGACCAGGCTCAAATTCAGGTATGCCGAGGGTGAAGCAGGGTTGGCGCTTACGGCCCGCTGCGCTGCAGCCAGGGCTTTGTCCTTGTCGTTTTGAGTTAAATTCACATTGGCGATCAGCCCCTGCGCGAGCGTATAAGCAGGATCGACGGGCGCTATGGTTTCCAGCAGCGCGCGTGAAGATTGCGCGTCTCCTGCAATCAGGTCGAGCATCGCTTTCTGAAGTTTCAACACTGAATCGGCGCCCGGATTCTCCACGTAACGATAGGCTTCGGCCATCTCGTTGAGGCGGTAGTGAGCCAGCGACAGGCCCAGCCGCGCGCGCGCGGACCCAGCCGGCACCCGGTTCAATTCCTGAATCGCTTCCCGGATGCGGTTTTGCTCCAGGAAAATCCAGCCTCGGGTTTCGGACGCCTCGGCCGAAGTATTTCCTTCCAGCGTCATGATCGCCGCGGCACTGTCGCCGGCGTCGTGTTGAAGGCGTGCCAGCGCCACGGGATCGGCCGTAGACACGCTGCGCAGTGCGGATTGCGCCTGTGCCGCCGAGGCATAGACAAAAGGATAGTCGCGCGGGCTTACCGCGCCGCTGTAAAACAGCGTCCACTGCACGGCGTCGCGCGGGTTAAGAATGAGTGTCTTGTTGGGCGCCTGTCCCACTCGGGCGCGTCCCTGTTCTCCCGGGTTTACCACCACAAAACCGAAGTCGTTGCGGTAGTCGATGGAACCCTCGAGTACGATGGCGGTCGACTCTCCATCCGGCGCCACGCGAATGTCGAACTCCGTTCCTCGAATTGCAGCCGTTACGGCGGGGGTTTTCACGCTCAGTGAAGCGGGGGTCTTCTTGGAGCGGACCCAGGCTTCGCCCGTGGCCAGATTCAGGATGCTCTGATCGGCCCGCGCGCCCGACAGCGCCAGGCGCACCAAAAGATTGCTCGTCTGCCGGACGGCATTCAGTTGAAGCTGCGTGTTGGCATTCAGCTTCAACTGAGTTTCATCGGCCAGCAGCACCACGGCGCGGCTCTGGCGCCCGGTCCGGAGAATATCTCCGGCATTGAGAATCTGATTGCTGATGCCGGCGACCCAACGAGGCTGGCCGGCGGGCTGCACTTCCACGGTTCCCTGAACGCTGATCAGCTTGCCGGCCACGTCCGCGGCGGCCGTGGCGCAAAACAGCGGCAGCACAAGAAAAATGAGCCACGTTCTTTTCACTGATTTAAATCGGCTTACGGGGATTGACAATCAGCGTCAACTGTAACTTTTCCAAAGCTGGGGAGCAAAGCGAAATTTTAGGGAAGCAGTTTTTTCCTCGTACGGCGAGAATTTACCGCGAAGGCGCGAAGAGGGAGGGACTGAGGGATTGAGGGATTGAGAGATGGAGGGATGGAGGAATGGAGGAATGGAGGGATGGAGGGATGGAGGGATGGAGGGATGGAGGAATGGAGGGATGGAGGGATGGAGGGATGGAGGGATGGAGGGATGGGGGGATGGGGGGATGGGGGATGGAGGGATTCTGCTCAGCCACTCAATCATTCCATCCTCAATCCCTCAGTCCCTTAATCCCTCAATCTCTCAGTCCATCAATCTCTCAGTCCATCAATCTCTCAGTCCATCAATCTCTCAGTCCCTCAATCTCTCAGTCCCTCATCAGTCCCTCAATCTCTCAGTCGTGCGTGGTTGATTCCAGGAACGCTTTCAAGCGGCGGGAGCGGCTGGGATGGCGAAGCTTTCGCAGAGCCTTGGCTTCGATCTGACGGATGCGTTCGCGCGTGACCGAGAACTTCTGTCCCACCTCTTCCAGCGTGTGTTCGCTTCCATCCCCGATTCCGAAGCGCATCCGAATGACCTGCTCTTCGCGAGGCGTGAGCGTTTGCAGCACCGATGCAGTCTGCTCCTTCAAATTGATATTGATCACGGCTTCCGCGGGAGAAACGACGCCGCGGTCTTCGATGAAATCGCCCAGATGGCTGTCCTCTTCCTCGCCAATAGGAGTCTCCAGAGAGATCGGCTCCTGCGCGATTTTAAGAATCTTGCGAACCTTGGAGACCGGGATATCCATCTTCTTGGCAATCTCTTCGGAAGTCGGTTCCCGTCCGTATTCCTGCACCAGACTGCGCGAAGTGCGAATCAGCTTGTTGATCGTTTCGATCATATGCACCGGAATGCGGATAGTGCGCGCCTGGTCGGCAATGGCGCGGGTGATCGCCTGGCGGATCCACCAGGTGGCGTAAGTGCTGAACTTGTAGCCGCGACGATATTCAAACTTATCGACCGCCTTCATCAGTCCGATGTTGCCTTCCTGGATCAGATCGAGAAACTGCAGCCCGCGGTTGGTGTACTTCTTGGCGATAGATACGACCAGCCTGAGATTGGCTTCCACCAGCTCCTTCTTGGCAAGATCCGCTTCCAGTTCGCCGCTCTTGATGGTCGCCAGAGTTCGCTTCAGCTCAGGAGCCGTCTGGAGCGCAAACGACTCGATCTCGCGAATTTCATGCGAGATCTGGCGCATCCGCGCCTTGATCTTCTTGGAATCGTCCAGCTTCAGCGGACCTTCCTGGAGCTTCTGGAGCTTTCTGGATTCGCGCTCCAGACCGACAATCCGATCCACGGTGAATTTAATTGCACCCACGAGCTGATAGTGCATTGCCACGGTCAGCTCGAACGCGCGAATGTGGTTCGCCATGGGAATACGGAAGCGGGCCAACCGTGTGAGCAGGCGTTTGTACTGAATGGACCCTTTGCGAACAGCGTCGAGTTTCTTGCGAACTTTGGTCGCCTCCCTCTCCAGGTCGGCAATCTGCTTCATCACGCCGAGCGCCTTGGCGCGGCGCTGCTCGAGCATCTGCTCGGTGATCTCTTCTTCGTTGATGGTAACGAAATCCTTGATTCCAATCTCGCCCTTGTGCAACTGCTCGCCAATCTTCAGGATCTCGTTCACCACGATGGGAGAACGAGAGAGCGCCTTAGTGACGGTCTTCTGCCCTCGCTCAATTCGCTTGGCAATTTCCACTTCGCCTTCGCGACTGAGCAGCGGAACCGTCCCCATTTCCCTCAGGTACATCCGGACGGGATCGTTTGTCTTCTCCAGCGCCTCCGGTTCTGCTTCGCCCTCCTCGGCTTCTTCTTCGTCAGGCTTTCCTGCTTTCTTATGAAGCTCCTGAAAGCGGGCATCCGAGTCGATAACTTCAATTCCGGCGGATCCAAACAGATAAAAAATATTGTCCAGATCTTCCGAAGAATTTATATTGTCCGGCAAAACGTCATTGACTTCGTCGTACAGGAGATATCCCTTCTCCTTGCCGAGATTAATCAATTCCTTAACACCGTCGTACTTATCTTCTATGGACAATCCAAAACTCCTTCCTGGCTCGCACCAGCGAGCCAGAGATTTCCTGCCAGACTCAAGTGAAACCGGAACTTGACGCTACGTCAACAGCTGGCGGCCCAATTCCTTTTTTTCTTCCAAGAGACGATTCAGCTCTTCCGGGTTTTCCGCTTTGGCGATGCGCGTTAATAATTCTTCCCGGGCTTGCTCAAGGCCGATCCGTTTGAGCGCATTCAGGCAGTTGATAGCCTCGCCCAGGCTCGGTTCCGGATCGATGGTCCGCGTAACTACAATTTCTTCAAATAGTTGCCTGTCTTCCTGAGATTCCAGCAAATCCTTCAGGCCTAAAAAGCTTACATCCTTATTAAGATGATAAAACTCGAGCAAAAGTTTTAAAATCGACTCGGTTGCAAGTCCTTTTATATCGCTCTGCAGCAGCAGGGGAAGGATCTCGTTTCGAGCTTCGTGCGACTCCACCAACAGTTTTACCAGACGGCGCTCAGTCTTGGTAACTGCTTGATTCAAAGGGATTTCAATTTTTGCTTCGCGTCGCCTTTCGACCGCTATCTTCTTCAGTTCCGATAGAATCAGGGAGCTTTCCAGATTGAGTCGACCCGCAAGCATGGAAACCGTTTCGGCCCGTTCGACACGGTTGGGAAGGAGGGCGACGTATGGAAGTAACTTATTGAGGATATTGACCTTACCTCTGGGACTGGAAGCGGCCCTCTCCTGCCGAACTGCTGATTCTAGCAGGAAATCTATATACTTCAACGAATTCTTCAAAGCCTGTGAGTATGCTTCCACACCCCTGCGGCGCACAAAGCTGTCCGGGTCCAAGCCCTCGTCAAGCCTTACTATGTTCACGCGAAACCCTTCCTGCAGGAACATGTCGATGGACCGTGATGCGGCCGCCATGCCGGCCGAATCCGGATCGTAGTTGACAATGACATTACGCGTGTAACGCCCGATCAGCTTCACCTGATTCTGTGTGAGACTGGTACCCAGAGATGCGACAATATTCTCCACACCGCGAATAAACGGGATAATCAGATCAAAATAGCCTTCCACTAATATGGCGAAATCCTTCCGGCGTATCTGCTCTTTTGACAAATTGAGGCCAAAAAGGTTGCTGCTCTTGTGATAGATCGGCGTCTCGGGAGAATTCAGATACTTGGGAAGACCCTCCCCGAAAATTCTCCCCCCCAAAGCGATCACCCGGCCGGAGATATCGCAGATGGGAATCATGATCCGTTCGCGAAACTTGTCGTGAAAAGATCCGGGAGCTGTGCTTTTCAGAAGGCCGCACAATTCCATTTCCGGCTCGTTGAATTTCAGCTCTTTCAGGTGCTTCAACAGCACGTTTCCCGAACGGGGAGCGTAGCCGATGCGGAACTTCCTGATCTCCTGTTCCCGCAGGCCGCGTTCGGCCAGATATTCCATGACTGGCTCGGAAGCGTTCTCCAGCGCGCGCTGGTAAAATCGGGCCGCACGTTCCATGATGGCATGCAGGCGCTCCTTCTGAATCGCAGCCTGCGGTGAGATGTGCCGGTCCGGGACCGCTACTCCCGCCTTGCGCGCCACTTCCTTGAGGGCCTCGGGAAAGCTCATGCCTTCGATCATCTCCACGAATTTGAAAACGTCACCCGATGCTCCACAGCCAAAACACTTGAAAATCTTCTTGCTTTCGCTGACGTAAAAAGACGGAGTTTTTTCGCTGTGGAAGGGGCAAAGAGCGGAGTGATCCTTTCCCGCTTTCTTGAGGGTTACGTATTCGGAGATGACTTGAACGATGCTGGCGGAGTTACGGACTTCTTCGGTGAAATTATGATCCATCAACGGGGAGCCGGCGTGCCCGAAAGGCAGCTTTCATTATGTTCTGTTTGCGTAGGGGAATCAATGGGAGAGTGGGGAATGGGGAATGGGGAATGGGGAATGGGGAATGGGGAATGCGGAATGCGGAATGGGGAATTCGGAATGCGGAACATCTTCCCGTGAAATTGTCCAGTTGAAAAATGAATCTCTGTTTCCTATTCCGGATTCCCTATTCCCCATTCCCCATTCCGCATTCCGCATTCCCCATTCCGCATTCCGCATTCCGCATTCCGCATTCCCCATTCCAAATTCCACATTCCGCATTTCAAATTCCGCATTCAATATCCCGCTACCTGAGCTCCACAACCGTCACCCCATTTCCCCCTTCCCGCTCGTTGCCGGCCCGTGCGGATGCCACATGCAGGTGGCCTTGCAGAAATTCCCGTAGTGCCTTTGCCAGCCTGCCGCTGCCGCGGCCGTGAATCAGCCTTACGGAGGCATAACTTTCCAGCGCGGCTTTATCCAGAAACTTATCCACTTCCGGCAGCGCTTCGTCCACCGTTTTTCCAATCAGATTCAGTTCATGAGGCACTTCCTCGCCCGCGGCAGGAGTAAACGAAACATTGGAAGGCAGCCTAAGGGCCGCGGCCGGCGGCTCCTCCAGGCAACGCAGGTCTGCGGGCGCAAGGCGCACTTTTTTCCCCGCGATTTCAACGACCGCCTGCTTGCCTTCCATTCCCAGAAAAACTCCCGGCTGGTCCAGCGAAATAACCAGAACACGCGCGCGCGGCTCCGGCGTGCCACTGGCGCGCCCGTCGTCGCGTTCCGAGGATGCCCGCTGATCGGCAACTGCGGTATATCCCAACGCCTGTCTTCTAAAGGATTCACGCAAAGCCTCGGCTTTACGCTTTTCGGCCGCGAGCCGCCGCTGGCGTTCCACTTTGTCGCTGATGCCTGCAAGTTCCAGTTTCAACGACTCCTCAAATTGGCGCTGCAATTGCGCCAGCCGCTCTTCCAGCTCCTGTTGCCGGCGTGCCAGTTTTTCCTCCGCTTCGATGCGCTGCCGGATTCGCTCCCGATCAAGCTCCTGGCTTTTGCGTTGAAGTTCCTCCCTGGCTGCGGCCAGCTTTTGGGCGTCTTCATTCAGACGCTGCAGATAGTTTTCCATTTCCAGTTCCCGGTTTCCGATTTTTGAGCGCGCCAAGTCGACAATTTCGCGATCCAACCCGATTCGCTGCGCAATCGTCAATGCGTTGCTGTGACCGGATATGCCTGAAATCAAGCGGAAGGTGGGGCGCAGCGATTGCTCATCGAATTCGACGGCGGCATTCTCCGCAAAGCCGCGATCCTGAGCGAAAGCTTTCAGTCTTTCCAAATGAGTAGTGACGATCACGTGGGCCCCTTTGGCTACCAGAGTTTCCAAAACCGCCAGCGCCAGAGATGCTCCCTGCGACGGATCCGTTCCCGCGCCCAGTTCATCCAGCAGCACGAGCGTCTCTCCCGCCGTCTCGGCAAGAATTTCTTTGAGACGCAGGATGTGGGATGAAAAAGTAGAGAGACTTTGCTGCAGGGACTGATGGTCGCCAACATCGGCTCGAATGCCGGAAAACATCGGAAAACGGGCTTCGCGGGCGGGCACCTGAAAGCCGCAATGTGACATCAGGGCAAGAAGTCCCACCGTTTTCAGCGCAGCTGTTTTTCCCCCCGTATTCGGACCGCTGATCACCAGCACTTTCGTTTGCGCGTTCAACCGGACATCTACAGGAACGACGTTCCCGGCTCCGATGAAGTGCATTAGGAGCGGATGTCTGGCCTGCAGAATTTCAATACCAGGCCCGCCCAGTGCCGGTTCGACGGCTTGCTGGCGCAAGCCCAGGCGAGCGCGGGCTGCAGTTACGTCCAACTGAGTGATGGCTTCCACCAGGGTATCGAAATGAACAAGCTGGCGGCGAAGTGAGGATGTCAACTCCTGAATGATCCTGCTGACCTCAAGGGCTTCCTGCTCCAGCAGCAGCGCCAGTTCATTGTTCATACCGACTACCGGCAACGGCTCGAGAAAGACGGTGGCTCCGGACGAGGAAGCCCCGTGCAAGACCCCTTCGACTTCCTGCTTCCTTTCAGCACGTACCGGAATCACATAGCGTCCGTTCCGTTCGGTCACGTAGCTGTCCTGGATCACTTCGGGGCGGGAAAAATATCTTTCCAGCGTGCGGTTCAACTCTTCGCGCTTCTGCCGAATGGCAGACCGGACCCTGCGTATTTCAGGCGTGGCGGAGTCCAGGACATTGCCTTCTCCGTCAAGGGCTTTGGTTACGCTCCGCTTCCAGTCTCCAAGATCGGCGATCTTTTCGGCCAGCTTCCAGAGCACCGGAAAGTCAGTAGAGCGGGCCTTTATCGCGCCTTTGATCTCGGCGGCCCGGCCGATGTAGCAGCAGGCCACCAGAATCTGCGCAGGTTCAAGGGAGAGACCGGCGACACGAAGAGCTGCAAGAACCGGCTCGGGATCATCCAGGCCGGACAGCCGCGGGGAAAGCTGCTCAATCCATCGCCTGGCTTCTGTCGTCTGCGCCTGCAACCCTTGCGCGGTTGTCGTATTCGAAGCAGGTTCTATGGCGCGCGTTCGCCGCGCGCCTGGAGCGGTCTCGGCCAGAGCCGCAGCCTGCTCGAGCAGCGCGTCAAATTCGAGCGCCTCGCGGGTGGTCGGGTCGAGAATTGACATGCTCGGTTTCAGGTTTGCGGGTTGCGAGTTACTAGCCCGGATTATTCAAAAACTTCACCGCCAAGAACGCCAAGATAGCGCGGGGTGACGGTCTTAGCGTTCTTGGCGCTCTTGGCGGTTAATGTCTTTGAATAATCCAGGGCTATTAACCCGAAACCTCAATTCGAAAACGCCTATTTTCGTTTTCGATTAATCAGGCTGGCGACGTAACCGGCGCCGAATCCATTGTCGATGTTCACTACGGTGACGTTGGAAGCGCAGGAGTTCAACATTCCCAGCAGCGCGGCCAGGCCGTAAAATGAAGCGCCGTACCCGACGCTTGTGGGAACGGCAATTACTGGAACGCTCACCAGACCGCCTACCACGCTGGGCAATGCGCCTTCCATGCCGGCCGCAACCACGGCAACCCGACAATCGCCAAGCTTCCGACTCTTCTGCAGCAGGCGGTGCAGGCCGGCGACTCCCACATCGAAAATTCGATCCACATTGTTCCCCATCACCTCGGCTGTAACGGCCGCCTCTTCGGCGACGGCCAGGTCCGATGTACCGGCAGAAATAATGGGAACCGTGCTTTCACCGTAAATCCTTTTGTCACGGCGCACCACCACACATCCGGAATCGGGGTAAAAGCGGGCCGACTTCTCCAGCCTGCGGACTTCGCTGAATACCTCCACGGTAGTGCGAGTAATCAGGAGATTTCGATGGTGCTCGAGAAGACTCTTTGCAATCCCCACAACGTGCTCGGTTCTTTTGCCTTGTCCGAAAATAACTTCCGGAAAGCCCTTGCGCAGGGTGCGATGGTGATCGACATTGGCAAAGCCCAGATCTTCGGAAGGAAAGTGACGCAGCTTCTCGAGCGCGCTGTCAACCGGCAGCACGCCGGCCTGCACCTGCTTCAGGAGTTTGCGTAGAAGCGTTCGATCCACCGGTTGGGTTCCTGGGTTATGAGTTCCGCGTTACGGGTTAACGGGTTTACGGGTTCCGGGTTTACGGGTTCCGGGTTACGAGTTCCACGTTCCGAGTTTACGGGTTACGGGTTTACGGGTTACGGGTTTACGGGTTCCGAGTTCCGAGTTCCACGTTCCGAGTTTACAGGTTACGGGTTCCGGGTTCCGGACGGGTTCCGCGTGGCAGGCAAGGAGACGTAGCGCGGCTAAACAGGAATTAAAAACAAGAGCCGACCACAACCACAAAACCCGCAACCCGTAAACCCGCAACCCGAAACTCGCAACCCGTAAACTCGCAACCCGGAAACCTGCAATCCGGAAACTTGCAATCCTGAAACCCGCAATCCTGAAACCCGCAACCCGGAAACTCGAAACTCGGAAACTCGGAACTTTTTTAACTCACCGTCTGCGCTTGTTTTTGCTCGCGCAGGACGGCCTTTCGGCTCAGCTTGATCTTTCCCTGCTGGTCGACGCTCAAGGCTTTCACCAGGATCTGATCGCCCGGCTTGCATTCATCGCGAATGTCGCGAATCCGGTGCTCGGCGTATTCTGAAATGTGAAGCAAGCCCTCGGTGCCGGGAAAGATCTCGACGAAGGCTCCAAAATCCAACACCTTGACTACCTTGCCCAGATAGGTCTTGCCTACTTCCACGGTGGCAGTAAGTTCCTGAATCATCCGAATGGCCGCCTGGGCCGCCTCGCCGCCGACGGAAGCGACGTTGACGGTGCCGTCGTCTTCAATATTGATTTCGGCGCCCGTTTGTTCCTGGATGCCGCGAATCACCTTGCCGCCCGGCCCGATGACTGCTCCGATTTTGGATACAGGAATCTGAATCTGGATAATACGCGGCGCATGGATCGAAATGTCCGCGCGCGGTCCGGCAATGGTCTCCAGCATCTTGCTCAGAATCGTCAGCCGCGCCTCCTTGGCCTGACGCAACGCCTGCGACATCAGGTTGGCGTCAACGCCGCTGACCTTGATATCCATCTGCAAAGCGGTAATTCCCTTCATCGTGCCGGCGACCTTGAAATCCATGTCGCCGTAATGATCTTCGGCGCCCGCGATATCGGTCAGGATGGCGTAGTTGTCCCCCTCCTTGACCATTCCCATGGCAATGCCGGCCACCGGGGCCTTGATGGGGGCGCCTGCGTCCATCAACGCAAGGATGCCGCCGCATACTGTGGCCATCGAGCTGGACCCGTTGGATTCCAAAATGTCCGAGACCACGCGAATGGTGTAAGGAAATTTGTCGTCCTCCGGCAACACCGCGGAAATGGCGCGCTCGGCCAGGGCGCCGTGTCCTATTTCCCGCCGGCCCGGGCCGCGCAGGAATCCCACTTCACCCACGGAAAAAGGCGGAAAGTTGTAATGCAGCATGAACTTCTTTGAGTATTCCCCCTGCATGTCATCGATGCGCTGCATGTCGTCGGCAGTTCCCAGAGTCGCCGTGACCAGCGCCTGGGTTTCGCCGCGGGTGAAAAGCGCCGAACCATGAGTGCGCGGAAGCAGGCCAACCTCGGCGGTGATGGGGCGGATTTCCTTGAACTGGCGTCCATCGGGCCGCTTTTTTGCCTGGAGAATGTCTTCACGGAAGATCTTCTCCTTGATCGCATTAAACGCGCGACTGGCGTGGCGCTGTTTGTCGTCATCTTCCGGATAACTCTCGACGATCTTGTCATGGGCCTGATCCATCATCCGGTAGCTGTGAATCTTGCCGGGGGCATAAAGAGCTTCGCGGATAAGATCGGCGGCCTTTTCCTGCACTTCAGCCAGCAGCGCCGGGTCGAGAGGCTCGGGAATGTATTCCCGTTTCTGTGTTCCTCTCTGCCGGAACATTTCTTCCTGCAACTGAATCAGCTCCTTGATTTTCTGGTGGCCAAACTGCAAGGCTTCAACCATTCTCTCTTCGGAAACTTCCTTGGCGCCTGCCTCCACCATCACGATGGCATCTTTGCTTCCGGCCACAATCAGATTCAACGCGCTGTTCTTGATCTGCTCAAAAGTCGGATTGACGACCAGCTTTTCTTCCACCAGGCCCACGCGAACGCCGGCGATCGGATTGTGAAAGGGAATAGGCGACAGGTACAGCGCCGCCGAAGCGCCGGTTATGGCCAAAACATCGGGATTGTTCTCCGCGTCTGCCGAAAGGACCATGGCAATGACCTGCGACTCATGCTGGTACCCTTCCGGAAACAGCGGGCGCAGGGGCCGGTCAATGAACCGGCTGGTTAGAATTTCCTTTTCCGTCGGCTTTCCTTCGCGTTTGAAGAAGCCGCCGGGGATTTTCCCTGCGGCGTAGGTGTACTCGCGATAATCGACCGTGAGAGGAAAAAAATCAGCTCCCTCTTTTGGTCTTAATTCTGAGCAGGCTGTTACCAGGACGACCGTGTCGCCATACCGGATCACAACGGCGCCATCTGCTTGTTTGGCTACCCTGCCAGTTTCGATTGTGAATTCATGGTCGCCAAGTTGAATACTGGATTTTTGCATCATTAGAAACCTCCGTTGAGTTGACCAGTCAAGCGGCGGAATCGCCGGTGCCTTGAATTGCAGCCCCGGAAGGGCCGCAACCTGCTCTTGCGAGGAAGTCCTGCGCCTGGGTAACGAATTCCGGTGAGGGGTTCTCTGGTGGTACAGAAAACCGCTAGCGGACGTCGTGGGAGCTGGTCATGTTAAGGGTACCGTGGGAAGGGTTGCGGCGTGCCAATGGCAGGTTTACGAGCCGCCCGTCCACCACAGGCGACTGGTACTCATGCCACGGCCACCAGAATCCTCTTATTTGCGTATACCCAGTTTTTGAATAATCTCCTTGTAGCGTTCGAAATCACGCCGCTTGAGGTAATCGAGCAGCCTGCGGCGTTGTCCGACCATCATTAACAAACCTCTGCGAGAGTGATGGTCTTTGACGTGTTTCTTGAAATGTTCGGTCAAGTAGGTGATACGCTCGCTCAACAGCGCAATCTGGACTTCAGGTGAGCCAGTGTCGCCCCCATGCTTGCGGTGGGAACTGATTATTTGTGTCTTCTGCTCAAGCGTTAACGTCAATCATCACCTCCAGTGAGCACCTGTTTAAGCGCGAAGTTAAGCCCTAAAACTACCATGATACACGGCAATTATTCAAGGTTGAGCAAGTTGAGCACGAATTCGAGCACGAATTTTCACGAATTTCACGAATTTATCTAAGATTCGTGAAATTCGTGCTCAACCCTCAAACCAGCACAATATCGGGGTGAATGCCGCTCTGGCTGACATTGCCCAGCGCTACCAGATTCTCTTGTTGGTCCAGCAGCCGGACCCAGCCCTGCTGAACCGCGGGTCGGGGACTCAGATCCTGGCCATGGCAAATCCTTTGGAACTCTACGACTGAGACGGTCACGCTGGGGATATCCTGAAGCAGTCGCTCCATTGGAATCAGGTTAGCCTTTATCGTGTCCGGACCTGCATGGTCCAGAAGCAGCGCATCTTCCACCTGGTAGGAACCCGCAGCGGTTCTGTGCAGCTCACTAACCAGCGCGCCGCAGCCAAGCCTGGCGCCGATGTCGTGCACCAGTGATCGGATATAGGTTCCCGATGAACAACGCACTAGAATCTCTGCCTCTCTTGTCGGACCCGACGCAGTCCAATCCTGCTGAGGTGTGAGCATCTTTAGACAGTGAATGGAAACACTGCGCGAAGGCCGCTCAACCTCCTGTCCCTCTCGCGCGAGTTCATAGAGCCGCCGGCCCCTGATCTTGACGGCCGAAAACATGGGCGGAACCTGTTCGATGTGACCCAGGAAATCCCTCAATATTCGGGTAAATTGCTCATAAGATACGTCCACCGGTCGTTCTCGGATAACCTTCCCTGTGATATCAAATGTGTCGCTCTCCTGGCCGAGTCGCACCCGCACGCGGTATTCCTTGTCCATTCCGGTAAAGAATTGCGACAGCCTCGTGGCCCGGCCAAAAAGCAGCAGCAGCAGACCGGTGGCGAACGGGTCCAGTGTGCCGGCATGGCCGATTCTCCGGATTCCGGTGTGCCTACGAAGGCGGGAGACGGCGTCGTGCGAAGTCACGCCGGGCGGTTTGTCGATCAAGAGCAGTCCGTTCATTGGACCAGCGGGAGAAGGTGATCCAAAACTGTTTTGACAACCTGGTCGCAAGTTCCGGATAGCCCGAAGCCGGCGGCGTTGGTGTGACCGCCGCCGCCGAAATGCTGTGCCACCCTCGCCACGTCGATATCGTCTTTGGATCTTAAACTGATTCTAAATTTTCCTTCTCCGTCCTCGCGGAAAAATGCCGCGATGCGAACGTCCTTTACCGAAAGAGGATAGTTGACCAATCCTTCGGTGTCCGATTTCTGAGCTCCCGACTGCCGCAGCATTTCATCGGTAAGAAAAATCCAGGCAATTTGTCCGCCCGCGTCACGCTGCAGGGTGTTCAATACCATTCCCATCAACTTCACTTTTTCATATGGATTGCTGTTGTAAATGATGCGCGCGGCGAAGGTCGGATCGACTCCCGCACGCACCAGGGCGGAGGCCACTTCGAGGCTCTCCGCGGTGGTGCCGGAATACTGAAAAGAGCCCGTGTCGGTAAACAGGGCAACATAAAGATTGTTTGCAATGGCGATATTCATCGGGATGTCCAGTTCGCGCAATAAGTAATAGATGAGCTGCCCCACGGCGGCGGCACTGACATCATTCCAGTTCAGGAATCCGAACTTACGGTTTGTCTGGTGATGGTCGATATTAATCAGCCGCAGTCGATCCAGGTCCGCCACTTCCGGCCGCTGGGCATCTCCGCACTCCAGAACGATTCCCGCGTCAAAGTCGAGGTGGGGTACCCGATCCCTGATCAGAATTTTTTCTATTCCCGGAAGTTCAGCGTAAATGGAAGGATGAGGGTCGCTGTTGACAACCTCTACTTTCTTGCCGATTGATTCGAGCCCCAGGGCCAGTCCCAACTCGCTTCCCAGGGCGTCTCCATCGGGGCGCGCGTGGGAAGTGATGAGGAAGTAGTTGTGGCGGCGGATGAAATCCGCAATTTCAGGAAGGCTCATCGCTTTGAATTCAACCGACAATGCGGATTTCGGAATGCGGAATGCGGAATACGGAATAATTTTGATCTCGGCCTAGGAAACTTAAATTGAATATATTCCGCATTCCACATTCCGCATTCGAGGTCAGTCCTCTTTCTTAATTTGATCCAGGATCTCCTCGACCCGTTCTTTATATTCCCGGGATTGATCCAAATAGAACACCAGGTCAGGAATTCTCTTTACATTCACCTGCACAGCCAGTTCCCGCCGCAGATAGCCGCGCGCGTGATCCAGCGCGCGCAACGCCCGCTGCTTGGCAGCCGCGTCACCGCTGACATCCACGTAGATCTTGGCCAGCTTCAAATCGGCGGACATCTTCACTTTGGTCACACTAGCCGTCTCTACACGCGGATCATCCAGACCGTAGGGGATGAGCTCGGTTACTGCATGCTGTATCTCTTCTGCTAAACGCGCGTCCCGGCGCATGTTCGAATGTTCGAGTTACGAGTTACGAGTTAACGGGTTTCGAGTTCACTAATTTGCGAAATAACAAAATCAGAAGTTTCGGCACCGCCAGACGTCCGCGCGCGAAACCCGCAACCCGAAACCCGTACCAGTCCCGGCAATTTTCAATTTTTGAATTCGCAACTCGTAACTCGATATCCGATTAAAACTCAATGTATTCGATCTGACATTGCGTCAGGCCCTCCCCCAGAATCGCCTCGCTTTCGCGCACGAAGGCTTCAGTGACGCTTTCAAGCGACTTCCGATCGGCTGAGATGCTCACCGCTCCCACCATTGCCCGCTGCCAGAGTTCCTGATGGTCAATCTCGCTGATAGAGAAATTGAATTTCGACCTGAGGCGATCCTTCAGCTTCCGCAGGACCATCCTCTTGTCCTTCAGCGACTGGGAATAAGGGAGGTGAATCTCCAGGGTGCAGAAAGCGATCGGCATTCCGTCTGAAAAACCAACCGCGAAGGCGCAAACCGCGAAAGGAATCGACTGCTCCGGTCTGGCTAAATGCCGTCGGGCCCGCCTACACCGAAGTCATCCGTTTACCTTCACAATCTTTGCGCTTTCGCGGTGAAATATGTCGGAACTTTCTCACATCAATTTGGGCAGCACCTTTTCCTTCGTGTAAGCCTCGATGATATCGCCCACTTTCAGATCGTTAAAGTTCTCCAGTGAAAAACCGCACTCGTACCCGGTTTTTACCTCGCCCACATCTTCCTTGAACCGGCGCAATGATCGAATCTTGCCTTCATAGGTCACGACGTTATCACGCAGCAGGCGAACTTCGGCGTTGCGATTGATCTGTCCGTCGGTGACATAGCCGCCGGCAACCGTCCCCACTTTTGGAACACGGAAAATATTCCGCACTTCGGCGCGTCCCAGGAACTTCTCCTTATAGGTGTGCTCCAGGAGCCCGAGCATGGCGCTTTTAATCTCGTTGGCCACATCGTAGATCACCGTGTAGGGGCGAATATCAACGCCTTCATGTTCGGCCAGATCAGCGGCTCCCTTCTCAGGACGCACGTTGAAGCCCACGATAATGGCATTGCTGGCAGAAGCGAGCAGCACATCGGTCTCGGTAATTGCGCCGACGCCACTATGCATTACGCGCACCTTTACTTTTTCCGTGCTTAGTTTCTGCAGAGATTCCATCAGCACTTCCGCCGATCCCTGCACATCGGCCTTGATCACAATGGGAAGCTCTTTAACCGCGCCGGTTTTCAAGTGTTCGAAAAGATGATCCAACGTCATGCGCGAAGTCTTTTGCAGATCGCGCTCTCGCAGGCGCGACTGCCTGAGGACTCCGATCTGCTTGGCCCGGACCGTATCGTCGAGCACCTGGAACGGGTCGCCGGCTCCCGGAATTCCCTGCAATCCGAGGATTTCCACGGCGCTGGCCGGCCCGGCTTCCTCGACCGGATGCCCCAGGTCGTTAAACATGGCACGCACTTTCCCGTAGACCGGCCCCACGATGAATGAATCACCCACATGCACGGTACCGTTCTGAACCAGCACTGTGGCAACCGAGCCTCGTCCTTTGTCCAGCTTCGCTTCCAGCACTGTACCCGTTCCGGCCCGCTTCGGATTCGCCTTCAGATCAAGAATGTCGGCCACCAGGAGAATCATTTCCAGCAGCAGGTCCAGGTTGGTTTTCTGGAGCGCTGAAACCGGCACGGTAACCGTTTCACCGCCCCAGTCTTCTGCCAGCAGGTTATGTTCGGAAAGCTGCTGCTTGACACGGTCGACGTTGGCTCCCGGCTTGTCTATCTTATTGATCGCCACGATGATGGGCACCTGTGCGGCGCGGGCATGATTGATCGCCTCGATGGTCTGAGGCATGACACCGTCATCGGCAGCCACAACCAGCACTACGATGTCGGTTACTTTGGCTCCACGGGCCCGCATCAGTGTGAAAGCTTCGTGACCCGGAGTGTCCAGGAACACGATGCGGCGGCTGTGGATGTCCACGTGATAGGCGCCGATATGCTGCGTGATTCCACCTGCCTCTTTTTGAGCCACCTTGGCTTCACGAATCGCGTCAAGCAGCGAAGTCTTACCGTGATCTACGTGACCCATCACGGTAACCACGGGCGCGCGCGCCACGCGGTCCTCAGCCCGATCGGTCTGCTGCTCCTGCTCGGAGACCTCTTCCTCAAAGCTGACGATGTGCGCCTTGAAACCGAACATCTCGCAGATTTCGTTGACAGTCTTTTCGTCCAATGTCTGGTTGATGGCGGCCAGCACCCCCTTGGAAAGCAGCTCACGCAGGATGTCTTTGCTCTTGACTGCAAGCTTTTCGGAGAGCTCTTTTATTGTCACAGCCTCCGACAGCGTCACCGGCTTGAATTCGGTAAATACCGGGCGCTCCGGGCGCGGCACGGGCGGTACGGGAACACGCGGCGCTGGAGGCGCTTCGGGTCTCCTTTCGCGGCGATGCTGCGGCCGCGGCGTGTATGGCCGGGGTGGCAGGGCCGTGGGGCCGGGGGCAATTCTTTCGATCTTGCGGGTCAGATCCGCACCGACGGGCTGGGCAGCGGATTTTTTCAGAATAGTGGCAGGCTTTAACACGCCGCGCCGGAGATCGGTTCCGGGCTGGTGACCTGCCGGCCCGGCGGCGGCCAAGGGCGCGCCCGGCTTCTGAGGAGGCTGGGCTGGAGCGTGAATCATCGGCTTTGCCGCTTTTGGCTCTTCGATCCTGGGAGTGCCCGTTCCGGTTGCGGGGCTGGAACCAGCCGCTGCCTTGTCACCGCCTTCGGCGCCATGACTTATGGCTTCCGACGCCGGCTGTGAAAGCGTTTCCACAATGTCCACCAATTCATCATTGGTAAAGTGTTTCTTGCCCTTGCGAGGCTTCAGCGCTGCAGGAATCTCCTCTACCTTGGGTTTGACGGCAACCGTCGCCTTGGAAGCGGCGGGTTTGGCGACGGCTTTTGCAGGGGCGGTTTTGGCCGGGACAGCTCTTGCGGCAGCCGCCTTTGCAGGCGGGGCCTTGGGCACGGGCGCCTTCGCCGGGGGCGCCTTTTCAACGACAATCGGCGCCTCGGCCGGCGCTTCTTCGACCTCTACCTCGCCGGGTACCGTTTCCTCCGCGGCCTTCTGCCCCAGTTGCTTGATGCTTTTTCGCGCGCGCGGCTTAGCCGGAGCCGCCTCTTTTTTTGCCGCCTTCGCTTTGGCGGCTTTCTCTTTTTCGCGCTCGGCTTTCTGGACCTCTTCTGCCGCCTGGTCAGCGAGAAGCTGCAGGCGCTTGCGCACGCGCTCGGCAATTCCCTGGTCCAGCGGAGTGCCCGCGGAAATCACCATCACGCCTATTTTCTTTAACTCAATCATCACCTGGGAACTCTTCAGATTGAATTCCTGGGCGATATCGTTGACGCTGACTTTTTCCATAAAAACCATTACTCTCCACTATCCTCTCTTGAGGAGGCTGGTTCACTCTCAGCCGCTTTGGAAACTTCCACTTCATCTTCTCCAGATTGCCTGCCGGCAGGAACTTTATCCTCATCGCGTTCGGCTGCCTCTTCTTCGGGACCGACTTCCTCTTCCCCGGCCTGCGGTTCGGCTGCGATTTCGACTTCGGCAGGTTGTTCTTCTTCGGTCTCCTGTTCTGCTTCAGCCTGCGCTTTCTCAAGCCGCCGCTGTTCTGCGTCCTCCAGGTACTGGCGGGCGGCGGTGATCGCCTTTTCGGCTGTTTTCTCGCCGATCCCGGGAATCTCGCGCAGCTCATCTGGCCCGGCGTTGAGCAGGTCCTGGACGGTGGCAATGCCGGCCTCGTTCAGCTTCTCAACGGTTTTTTCTCCCAATCCAAGCTCCGAGATACTGGCAAGCGCGACGGCCATCCGCTCCATCTCATCCATGACCTCGCGCTTCTTTTCCTCTTCACTTTTGATTTCGATCTGCCAGCCGAGAAGCTTGGAAGCAAGGCGCACGTTCTGGCCCTTTTTTCCGATTGCCAGGGATAGTTGATCCTCCTGCACCACGACTTCGAGAATCTTCTGGTCCGCATCGGCAATCAGGACTTTGGAAATCTTCGCCGGGCTAAGAGCATTCACGGCGTATTCAACCAGGTCGTCAGAGAATTCTATAATGTCAATCTTTTCACCACGCAATTCGCGAATCACGGAATTAATCCGCGATCCCTTCATTCCCACGCATGCCCCCACCGGGTCGACATCCGAGTCGCGTGAAAACACAGCCACTTTTGCCCGTTCTCCGGCTTCACGCACGGCATTCCGAATCGTGACCGTGCCGTCATAAATTTCAGGAATTTCCATTTCAAACAGGCGCATCAGCAGCGCCGGATCGGTTCTCGACATGATCACCTGTGGTCCTTTGCTGGCCTTGCTGACTCGCGCAATCACGGCGCGGATCCGGTCTCCCTGCTTGTAGATCTCAGATCTGGACTGTTCGTGGTAAGGCAGCACGGCTTCCGTCTTCCCGATGTCGATGATGACGTCGCTTCCTTCCACACGCCGCACGATGCCGTTGACCAGCTCGCCCACCCGGTCGCTGTATTCC
The DNA here is from genome assembly GCA_036507075.1 of Acidobacteriota bacterium. GTDB lineage: Bacteria > Acidobacteriota > UBA6911 > JACQSX01 > JACQSX01 > DASXQR01. Next base: position 30,334 of record DASXQR010000073.1, read on the forward strand.
GCGTACACATTCTCGCGTTCCGCTTCGCGTACTTTCTGGAAGATCACCTGCTTTGCGGTCTGGGCCGCGATGCGCCCCAGCACGTCGGTAGGCTTGGGGATTTCCACGGTGTCGTCGATTTCGAGGCTGTCGTCAATCTCTTTAGCTTCCTGCAGTGAGATTTCCCGGCTGTCGTTGGTAACTTCCTGAACCACGCGCTTCACCGCGAACACCTCGATCATGCCCGTATCGACATCGTAGCGGGACTGCAGATCTTCGTTAGTCTTGAAGTACTTTTTTGCCGCCGCAACCATCGCATCTTCGAGCGCTCCGATGATTACTTTCGAATCGATGTTCTTTTCCTTGCTGATCTGGTCGATCATCTGATGCAACAAACTTGCGGCCATGGCTATCCTTCGTCTTTAAACTCGTAAATCAAATTTGCCTTCTGGATATTCTCCAAATCAATTTCTACCGGGGCCATTTTCCCATCTTCCAGCAGGGCCATTTTCCGCCGCTCAAAACGCTGCATCGTCCCCTTGAAATTCCGCTGTCCGCCGATCGCCTCTCGCGTTTTCAGGCGGACACGCTTCCCCAGAAATCGGACAAAATCGCGCTCTTTCACGAGGGGACGATCCAGACCTGGAGAAGAAACTTCCAGCGTGTACCGATGCGGAATAATATCTTCCACATCGAGCAGCACGCTCAATTTTTCGCTTATGTACTGACAATCATCCAGCGTTACACCGCCGGGCTTGTCGATGTAAATCCGCAGAACGGGCTGCCCCCCCGTGGTAAGGAATTCGTGATGCACGGGCTCATAACCTTCTTCCTCAACCGCCCTGTTGATCAGGTCGCCAAGACGGTCTGGGGCGCCCATGCCAAATTCCTCCACCAAAATAAAAAAGTGGGCATTGCGGCCCACTCTAGTAACTAGAGCGAATTGAGCACTTTAGTATACATAATTCCCAAAGTTCTTGGCAAATGATATTCAGGCCCTTTCAGCGCCCCCGGGAACCCACTATCATAAGAATTGTTCGTGCCCGGGAGGCAGATGCGCCACAGCCAGCAATCTCGTGAAAAGCCGGCAGACAAGACCGCCGTCGCCGTCGTGGAGCGCGCGTATGTCTCCTTTACACCCGAGCCGGTGTTCAAGCAGAAGCTCGCCAACGGCCTTAAAGTCCTGATCAAAGAAGACCACAGCAATCCTATTGTCACCACCATGATCTGGTATCGGGTGGGCGCCCGCAATGAGAGGCCCGGAATCACCGGCGTCTCACATTTTCTCGAACACATGATGTTCAAGGGGACCGACCAATACCGCAGGGGGATGATTGATTTCATCACCATGGTCAATGGGGGTTCCAACAACGCTTTCACGTCGAACGATTACACCGCGTATTACTTTAGCTTCGCTTCCGACCGTTGGATCCATGCGCTCGATATCGAAGCCAACCGGATGCGGCACAATGACTTCGTGCTGGAGGAATTCCAGCTTGAAAAACATGTGGTCATCGAAGAGCTCAAGATGGACTTGGATTCGCCCTGGGGGGTTTTGCGAAGGGCCGTCGAAGCCAAGGCGTTTCGAGCACACCCGTACCGGTTCCCCGTTATCGGGCGCCTGGAAGACCTGCGCCGGCTGAACCTGCATCAGATGCGCAGCTTTTATGACGCCTATTACCGCCCGAACAACGCCACACTGGTAGTGGTGGGGGATGTGGATTCGCATGACGCCCTGGCGCAGATCCGGCAGAGATTTGAAAAGATCGAGCCGGCCGCGATTCCCCGACCGCGAATACCTGACGAACCTCCGCAGGAGCAGCAGCGGCGGGTGCTGATTCACATGCCGACCAATGTGACGCGCATGATGGTGGCATTTCGCAGCCCCGCTGTAACGTCGCCGGATATTTACGTCATTCCTTTGATCGACAAGATCCTGTCGGAAGGCAAGCTGTCCCGCCTCTATCAGCGACTGGTCGAGCAGGAGCAATTGACCACTTTCATCAGCGCCGAATTCAGCGAGTCGATCGATCCTCACCTGTTTTATATTCGGGGCGAACTCAACGCCGGCGTGGATCCCCGGCTGGTCGAACATGTTCTGTTCCAGGAACTGGCGTGCCTGCAGCGTGAACCGGTTTCGGTTGACGAGCTGCAGAGGGCGCGCAACCAGCTTTCCGCGCAATATCTGTCCGGCTTTGAGACGACCATGGACCAGGCGATTCAGTATGGAATTTTTGAAACTATCGCGAGCCACCACATACTCGAGCAATATATGGCGCGCATTCAGCAGGTGACGGCGGCCGACATTCAGCGGGCTGCTCAGAAATACTTCCAGAAGCGAAAAAGCACCGTCGGATTTGTTGTCGCATGAAGAGCCCTGCAATTCCTGTTCTGCGGCAGGCGCTTCCAAACGGCGTTGTGCTGCTGATTTCTCCGAACGCCAAGATCCCGATGGTTCACGTCAACGTCGTGGTGCGCTGCGGCACGGCGGACAATTCCCCGCACCGCAGCGGCCTGGCTTCACTGATGGCCCGCATGCTCGACGAAGGAACCTCCCGCTACACGCATCAGCAGATCGCCGAGATTATTGAAAATCTGGGAGGATCCCTGGGCACCTTCAGCAGCCGTGAACTGAGCGGCGTTTCGGTGATGGTGTTGAGCAAGGACGTCCTTCAGGGTATCGAGCTTGCTCACGCCGTGGCCACCGATCCTTCCTTCCCGGAAGAGCGCCTCAAGGTCGAAAGGGATAAAGTTCTGAACCAGATCCGGAGTACGGCCGACAATCCTCAGATTGTGGCCAGCAACGAGTTCAACCGCATCGTGTACCAGCGCCATCCCGTGGGGGAGCCGATTCTGGGAGAGCTGGAAACAATAAGCGAAGTGACGGCTTCCGAGCTCAGGGATTTCCACACGCAGATGTTTGCTCCCGATTACACCATCGTCGCTGTAGTGGGAGACGTCCATGTGGAGACCTGCAACGAGTGGCTGGCCGAAAAATTCAGCGCATGGCGGAATCCACACCGGCGGCAAGCCAGCTACCCGGCGCTGGAAAAGTTGGCGTGCAAGGTGAGCCGGGAAATCCCGCTGCCCAAGGAGCAGATCAATATCTATCTCGGACACCTGGGAATCACACGCAGCGACCCCGACTACTACGCGCTGCAGGTGATGGATGTTGTGCTGGGCGGCGGACCCGGATTCACTTCGCGCATTCCGGCCAAACTGCGCGACCAGCAGGGCCTCGCTTACTCCACTTACAGTGACATCAGCGGCACCGCCGGCATTTTCCCGGGACGATTTGCGGCATTTATCAGCACCTCTCCGCAGAATCGCGATCTGGCCATCGAAGGACTTTTGCGCGAGATCAAAACGCTGATAGACGAGGGCATCACCGACCAGGAACTATCCGACGCCCAGTCCTACCTGACCGGCAGTTTTGTTTTCGATTTTCAATCCAACGGTCACGTTGCCAGATTTCTGCTTTCTGCCGAGATCTTCGGCCTGGGTTTCGATTATCTGGATCGCTATCCGGCCATTATCGGCGAAATCTCGAAAGGCGACGTCAACCGCGTCGCCCGCGACCATCTGGACGCGGAGAACTACGCCGTGGTGGTCGCCGGGCCCGTCTAAGGTTTGATCATCTATCCGACATTTCCTGAAAATGCGGATTGCGGAATGCGGAATGTGGAATAATGTGGGTTTTGCGCGAAGCTTGTAGTTGCTATTCCGCATTCCACATTCCGCATTCCTCAATTCCAAGTAGAATAAGCAACCTTACAACGAAAACTTCCGGTGGAAAACTTCTTCGAACAGAAATTCGGCCTGACCGAGGCGCTCTACCAGCAGCTTCTAGGCCGGGCCCTGTCAGGCGGCGGAGATTTCGCGGAGATATTCCTACAGTACCGGATCGCCGAGCAGATCCATCTGGAGGAAGGCCGGATCAAGGACCCGACCCGGGTGATTTCCAAAGGCGCGGGCCTGCGCGTCAACGCCGGCGAGAAGACCGGTTACGCCTACTCGGAAGACCTGACGCCCGAGGAGCTGGCGTCCGCCGCGGAAACGTCTTCCTGCATCGCCAGCTCTGCGCGCGATTTCAAAATTTCACTGGGCGCGCCTGCCACGCCGGACCGAGACCTGTACTCGCCCGAAACGCCGCTGATAGAGCTGGTCCTTTCCGAAAAGTTGGATCTGCTGCGGCGCGCCGACGCGGCGGCCAGAAGCTACGACAGGCGCATCAAAGAAGTCCGCGTTTCTCTGCTGAATGAAATCTCCTGGATTACCGTAATCAACTCTTCCGGTGTCTTTGTTTCGGATCGAAGACCGTTAACGCGATTCAATGTTTTTGCGGTGGCGGAAGATGGAAAATCGCGCCAGATGGCGCAAAAAGGGGGCGGTGGGAGAATCGGAAAGGAATTTTTCCGGCAGAACACCCCGGAATTCTTTGCTTCCGAGGCGGCTCGAATTGCAGTCGTGACTCTGGACGCCGATCCGGCGCCCGCCGGTGAGATGGATGTTGTTCTCGGCCCCGGATGGCCGGGGATTCTGTTGCACGAAGCGGTCGGCCACGGGCTGGAAGCCGACTTCAATCGCAAAAAGAGCTCCGCCTTCGCCGGAATGCTGGGGCAGCGAGTGGCCTCCGATGAATGCACCGTGATCGATGATGGAACCATTCCACGGCTTCGAGGGTCTTTGAACATCGATGACGAAGGCACCCGCAGCGAGCGCACCGTGCTCATCGAGCGCGGGATACTGAAGGCTTTCATGCAGGATCGGCTGAGCGCCCGGTTGACGGGAGCGCCACTGACCGGCAATGGGCGGAGGGAAAGCTACCGGCATATCCCGCTGCCCCGCATGACCAATACTCATATGCTGGCCGGCCAACACGCTCCAGATGAGATCCTAAGAACAGTTCAGCAGGGCCTGTATGCTCCCGGATTTGGCGGCGGGCAGGTGGACATTACCAGCGGCAAGTTCGTTTTCACCACCAGCGAGGCTTACTTAATCGAAGGCGGCAGGATTACGCGTCCGGTCCGGGGAGCCACGCTCATTGGAAATGGCCCGGATGCCTTAAAGCGCATGGTCGCCGTGGGAAGCGATCTGCAGTTCGATGAGGGCGTCGGCACGTGCGGAAAGGAGGGGCAGTTTGTGCCCGTAGGGGTCGGCATGCCCACCGTGAAACTGGCGCGCATGACTGTAGGGGGAACAAGCGTGTGAAAATCCCAAGATGCGAGCAGCTTCTCGAGATCGCGGAGGAAGCGGTGCGCCAGGCGTTGCGTTATGGATCCGACCAGGCCGATGTCTTTCTTTCCAACGAAAAAGAAGTCCATGTCCTCACCCGGAATCGCGAACTCGAGATCTTGAAGCAGGCTGGAAGCAGCGCCCTGGGATTGCGCGTCATCGTGGATCACCGCAGCGCCCTTGTCTCCACTTCCGACCTGTCGCTGCCCGCAGTCGAGCAACTGGCGCAGCAGGCCATCGAAGTAGCGCGCCAGACTTCCGAAGATCCGCATATTTCGCTGCCCGAGAAGGATTGTTATCGCGATCTTCCTTTTGTCGAACGCTGGCTGGACACGGAAGGATTGAGAGTCAACACCGAACGGAGAGTCTCAATGGCGCGGGAGGCGGAACAGGCGGCGTTCGACTTTGATCCCCGAATCCAGATCAGCGAGGCGGGCACTTTTAGCAGCAGCGAGAACATTTTTTGCTACGCGAACTCCCACGGTTACTCCGGCGTTTTTCCTTTCAGCCAGTTTTCGATGTCCGCAAATCCAATCGCAGTCGAAGACGGACAGATGCAGCGCGACTTCTGGTACACTGCCGCGCCCGCCTTGTCGGGCCTGCGCAGTCCGGCGGAGGTGGGTACAATCGCGGCGCGCCGCGCGGTGCGACGGCTGGGGGCGCGAAAGACAGCCACCTGTGAAGTACCGGTGGTTTTTGATCCCTACACCGCCCAGTCCCTGGTACAGGAGATTTGCAATGCTCTCAATGGGGCGGCAATTTATCGCAGAGCCTCTTTTCTCAGGGATCGCCTCGGAGAACCGGTCGCCTCCAGGGAAGTGACGATTATCGATGATCCCACCTTGCCGCGCGGGCTCGGATCGCGGCCCTTTGACGGTGAAGGCCTGCTGACGTCTCCCTTGACCCTGATTCGCGAAGGAAGGCTGACAAGCTTTTTACTGGATTCTTATTCGGCGCGAAAACTGGGGCTGCCGGCCACGGCCTGCGCGGTACGCAGCAGTGCTTCGACACCTTCACCGGGCCCTTCCAATTTTTATCTGAAACCCGGGCGCCTCACGCCCGAAGATCTGGTCTCGGGCGTGCAGCGGGGTTTGTATGTCACCGAATTGATCGGATTCGGCGTAAATCTTGTAAATGGAGACTACAGCCGGGGAGCCGTCGGGCTTTGGATCGAGAACGGAGAGTTGACGTATCCGGTTCATGAAGTCACTATTGCCGGAAATTTGAGCACAATGCTCCACCACATTGAGGCAGTCGCCAACGATATCGAATTTTTGGGTCCAATCGCTTCGCCTTCGTTTAAGATTTCCACTATGACGATCAGTGGAACATAAAGCCTGAGTCGCAGCCATGAACCTGAAGCTGGAACCGCAACGGCCGCAGGAATCCGGAAGGAAAACAATACTGCTGGGCGCTGCCGTGGCAGCGGTCATTATTGCCGCAATAATCTTCGTCTGGATGAAATCGGCTACCAACCCAGGGCCGTCCACGGTGGAAGGCATGCTCCGTCCGGGCGACATCGAATTCCAGCGCTACCGCGGCACCATCACAATCGAGCAACAGAAGGCTACCCTGTCGCGCAACTATATGAACACGCGAGTCATTTCGGTCAGCGGCGTAATCCACAATGGCTCGGATCGCTGGGTAGATTCCGTCGAGGTTCAGGTGTCGCTGAAGGCAGGCGATCAGATAATCCTTCAGCAAAAGAGAATGGTGGTGGGCGGCGGAAACGGCAAGCCTCTTCCTCCGCGCTCGGACTACAGCTTCTCCATCTGGATCGAACAACTGCCGAAAGATTGGACCGGCGGCCCCGCTGAAGTCGAGATCAGCGGCTTTAGATTTGCGCGTATTTCATAGACGCCAAGCTGATGGGGCCGAACCGAAACTAAGATCGCTTTGGTTGCGGCTACCGTGCCTTTGTGTCTTTGTGTCTTTGTGCCTTTGTGGTTAAGGAAAATCGCACCACAAAGACACAAAGGGCACGAAGAATCCTACATGACCATAGTTCGCTGGGACAACCTGAAGAGAATACTGAAACCGCAGCGCCGCATCACGCGTCTGACGCTGCTCGGCTTGATCCTTTTTGCGATCGGCGAACTGGTGGAGCGCAGTGTTCCTGATTCGATCTTCAGCATTCTGACAACAGTCGGGCTGGTGCTGCTGTTCATCGGCGGGATTTATTTCTTCTTTCGCTTTGTCGCCTGGCTGCAGCGCAGGCTGCTGTGGAAAGTAAGAAACAAAATCCTGGTTTCCTACGCCTTCATCGGCATTGTGCCGCTGGTCCTGATTTCGATCATGACCTGGCTGATGGCCAAGCTGGTGTTCGGTCAGTTGGGCGCCTTCTACGTCCGATCGGCAATCGAGGAGGTACTGAGCGAGCTGGATGAAATGAACACGGACCTGCATCTCCAGCAGGCGAGAACTCTGGCGAGCCCCGGGCCGGCTTCGGAAAACGATGCGATGCGGCTGGTCCCCGAACAAGCGCGCCGGGATTATCCCGATCTCCAGTTGAGAATTTACCGGGAACGCAGCGGGTCCTACCAGGAGCTGCCTTCGGGCCGGCCGCTTCCCTCCTGGATAAAGCCGCCTAAATGGAAGGGCATCACGATCGAGCAGGGAGTGCTGAGTCTGCAGAGCATTAGATTCAGCCCGCCCGGTCAGGGCGACTATGCCACCGAAGTGTCACTGCCATTGAACAGAGGTCTGGTGGAAACGCTGAAGCAGAAAACCGGTGTTGAAATCTCGCAGTTTTCGCCTGCTGCGGGATCTGAAGAGCAGAAGTCGGCCTCCCCCAACAGGAGTGCCATTACCATCCGGATCGGGCCGAATGCTGACAAGGCGGATCCCAACTTCAAACCAAGTAGCCGCAGCGTGTGGGTTCTTGTGCTGCAGCCCCAGGAGAGATCCAACGGCGATGTTTCCCTTGCCGCATTCTCATTGCTTGCTCCCCTGTCGATCCGCGACATCTTTAATTACTATTTTCAAAACAGCCGTGAGGTCGCTAAGTTTTTGTACGTACTGCTCCTTTTGGTCGGCGGCGCGCTGCTTTTTGTGGAGCTCGTCTCGGTGGTCATCGGCCTTGTAATCGCGCGCTCGATAACCCGCTCGGTTCACCAGCTTTCCCTTGGCACAAGTAGCATCCTTGCGGGGAATTTCGACTATCGCGTGGCTGCCAGCGACCGGGACCAGCTCGGCCAACTGGCGCAGACCTTCAATCAGATGTCTTCACGCATCCAGCAGCTCCTGGTGGAATCCGCGGAGAAGCAAAGACTGGAGAAGGAAATTGAGATCGCGCGCGAAGTCCAGTCACAACTGTTCCCGCGCTACGTTCCCAAATCGAGCCGGCTCGATCTGAGCGGGACCTGCCTTCCGGCCCAGGGAGTGAGCGGCGACTATTATGATTTTCTGAGCTACTCAAATTCGATCGACCTGATCATTGGAGACATCAGCGGCAAGGGTATTTCGGCTGCTCTGCTGATGGCAAATCTCCAGTCCACGATCCGCAGTCATGCAGGTGTGACAGGCGCCACGACACCTGACGGGGTCGGCGGCATCGCTCGAATTGTGCACCTGATCAACCGGCAGCTTTATGACAACACTCTTCCGGAAAAATACGCCACTCTTTTTTATGGCCGCTACAGCATGGACGAATCCGCCTTGCTCTACTGCAATGCCGGACATAACCCACCGCTGTTGTTCTGCAACGGCTCGGTCTCGCGCCTGGAGGAGGGCGGTACCGTGGTGGGATTATTTGACAGTTCCGTGTACCGCGAGTCGAAGCTCATCTTAAAAAAGGGAAACCTTCTGGTGCTGTATACCGACGGTTTAACGGAGGCGCAAAATCCCGACGGGCAGGAGTTCGGAGAGCGCCGCCTGGTGGATCTGATCTCCGCGCATCTTTCCTTATCTGCCGCCAGGCTGCAGTATCTGATCACTGATGAAATTCAGAAGTGGATGTCAGGCGGCGCGCAGAGTGACGACATCACACTGGTCGTGGCCCGCGTAAATTGATGTGTGCTCGTAGAGACGCGATAAATCGCGTCTGAGTGGGGCGCGATAAATCGCGCCCAGCGCCGCTTTGCGGCGCGGACGCGACATGTCGCGTCCAACTCAGACGCGGCATGCCGCGTCTCTACGCAGGAAAATGTCCAAACTCCGGGCCAAACTTTGGCACGCAATCATTTGGAGGCGACAATGAAAAGACGATCATTCCTTGAACTGGCGACAGCGACGTCAGTTTCCGGTTTTGTCTCGAAGCGGGCGATGGCGCGCCCGCAGCCCAATCGTCTGGGTCTTTCAATCACATGGGGCATGTTCAGAAACATGCCTGCACCTGAGGCGCTGTCCCATCTGGCGAGGCTTGAATACGACGCTTTTGAAATGTTCAACTGGCGAGATGCCGTGCTCCTGGACGCCATCGCCGGCGAGATGAAGAAGTACAAACTGGAGTGCGCGACGTTGACGGCCAACAGGGGCGTCAAGGCCCCTGGTTGCAGTCTGACCAATCCGCGCGAGCGTGAAGCGTTCCTGGAACAAGTCGGGCTGGCGGTCCAGGCTGCCAAAAAAGTCGATTGCAAACGATTTGTAATCCTCACGGGGGATGAAGTGCCCGGAATGACCCGGGCGGAAATGATGGACAGTTGCGTCGCGGGATTGAAGGCGGCGGCTCCAACGCTGGAAAAGAATGAGATTTCGGCCGACGTCGAGGTCTTGAACACTTATGTCAACCATCCGGGATATTTCCTGTACTACGTGCGCGACGGCGCCGAGATGATTGACCGCGTCGGCAGCCCCAATGTGAAGATCCTGTTTGATATCTACCATGTGCAGATCATGGAGGGAAATCTGATCCAGAACATCCGGACTCACATCAAGCGGATCGGCCATTTCCACATCGGCGACGTGCCCGGGCGCCACCAACCCGGAACGGGCGAGATCAATTATCGAAATGTGTTCAAAGCGATTTACGATCTGGGTTTCCAGGGAACGGCCGCTCTCGAATACAGTCCCACCATTCCCCTGCTCGAAGACATGGCCGCGATGCGAAAGCTGACGACGTTTTAAGAAGGTAGGCTGCACGATACAGAGAAGAACGTTAAGGCGAGAAAAAGCCGACCACATCTACGTGCACGTGGTCGGCTTTTATTTCTTCCGGCGGATGCGACTGACACAGGGCGCGCGCCGCTCCTTCCGGTCGCGGCTCTGTGGATCCCGGACACCACCGAAGCACTTCCTTCCCATGCTTAAATGACTTCAGAGATTGCCCCATCGGAATCTCGATCCACGAAAGGAGTGGTCTTATGCGAAAAATCTGCTATCTCGTGCCGCTGGTCATCTTTGTTCTCAGCATGGTGTCGGGAGTCGCGGCCCAGCAAACCTGGGTCGGAAAAATCAGTGACAGCATGTGCGGCGCGAAACATATGTCGGGGGAACACGGAGCTAAGAAGATGAGTGATCGCGAATGCACGCTGGCATGTATAAAGAAAGGCGCCAAGTACGTGTTCGTGAAGGGTGGAAAGGTTTTCGACATTTCCAACCAGGATTTTGCAGGACTGGAAACGCATGCCGGCCACACGGTACGCCTCACCGGCGACCTGTCGTCCGATGGCAAGTCCGTCACGGTTGCCAAGATAACGATGCCGGGCAAAAAGAAGGCTTAACCGACGGTGGTCAGTTGTCCGTTGTCAGTTGTCCATTGTCAGTTGTCCATTAGTCGGTGGTTCTTGCATACTTGGTCTGGAAACTACAACTGACACAACAGACCACGGACTACTGACAACGGACCACGGACAACGGACAACTGACAACGGACCAAAAACACTTTTTTTACTGCACCCTTGAAGCCGGCACCGCTGCCAGGACGCTTCCCGAGTTCGTCCCAAACAGCACTACCGCAGAAACCGGCTGCGTCGATTTGACGCGGATATACCCTCCCGCCTGGTTTACCGCGCCCGGAACCAGATTTGAAATCAGATCCGTCAGTTTCGTGTTTGCCTGCAGCGTTCGATCCACGCTGCCCAGCAACGCTCCCGCTGGATTTCTAACTTCGATGGTAACCTGCGTGGAGCCGGTACCCGGAAAGTACACAGACAGACCCGTGTAATAGGTCACCGTCGTGGCAAGCTGCTCGAAGACCAGGTCCTTGCCCAGGCCCGCCACTGATTCGAACGGGATTTCTGAAGCGAACTGGTTGTTGAATGTGTCCCCAAAGAGCAGGCTGGCAAAGATTGGATTGCCCGAGAGAGTCTTCAAAGTTACCGAACCGATCACAGCCGGCCCGCCGGGCACGATATTGAAGATCTCCGCCAGCCGCAGCTCAACAATCTGCTGGGCACTCAGAGGAAAGGGCGGTGAATTCAACAAGGCCCCCGAGGAGTTGCGTCCTTCAATTATCACCTGCTCGATCGAATTCCCCGGATTCACTACGTAAGCTTTGGAGAAGAACACCAGCCCCGCATTTCCCACTGCGAAATGGGATGAAACGATGCTGCCCGAACCGGCGGAGAGATCCTGCGCGTTCAGACTTACCAGCGAGGTGGCCGAGCGCACCAGCTCCACCGCGTTCACCGGCAAGGTGCTCTTGAAGGTCACGTATCCGACGTCGCTGTTGATGCCGCTGAAGAGTTGCTGGGCGGTTTCGCGGAAGCTCGCCCTCGGCGCGACGACGCGAGTCACATTGGAGACTTTCTGGCCTGTAGCGCCGACGTATTCGAAAGTCAGCGTGACGGCGACGTCATTGTTATTGGAGATATCGAATTCGGTTTCGAATGTGGCGTTTTGTCGGACATCGACAAAGATCCCGTTGGTGAGCGTCGTCCGCGGTACGTCGGTTCCATCGAGGCGGTTCAGCGTGCTGTCTCCGCTCAGAAAGAAGGCATACACCTGGTCCTGATCGGATTGCAGCTCTACCCATCCGCTCTCCTGCCGCACGGCTTCGAAAATTTCCTGGCTCAGTCTTGCCAACTGGTTGTTGGGCGGGATGGAAAGCGAAGAGGGATTCCGGATTCCGGGAATGGAAATCAGCTTGCCGGTACTGTCGTAATAAAGGGCGCGAATTACAGCCGTGTTGGCTGAAAGGTTGGTAATTCCGATGCCGGTAAATTCAGAGCTGCTCTGCTGAACGGCTGGAAAGCGCAGCGCCCTCTGGGTAATGTTTTGTTCTGCAATCACAAGGCCGGCCGTGTAATACGACTTCTGGTCGCCCGAGACAACGCGCACCTGCCGCGGACCCGGCTGAGCGTCGGCCGCAATTTGCAGATCGACAAATGCCCCTACCTTGCCGCTGGTAAACCTGAGCTTCCCCCGGCCTTGAATGGTAACGCCGCTGCCCTCGATTTCCAGTTTTAAAGTTCCCGAGTCGATTGCCGCTTCGGTTATCCCGTCACCCAGGGCTACCAGAGTAAACGATTGGCCGGGACCTGCCTGGAGCGGGCCTCCGCCAATAAAGAAACTGCCGGCAGAATTCGTGGGCGGCAGGAAGTTTCTTCCCACCGAGGTGATGTTTACAGTGGCCGTGCCTGAGGGAACGCTGATATCGGCATTCTGCACGGCTTGTCCTGCGGCTAGCGCCTGGCTGGCACCGGTGGAACTGATAAAGTCGACTTTCGAATTCGCAAAGAACGCATTCACGTTCCCGCTGAATAGCGAGCTCAGGGTAACCGGGCCGTCGAAAGGCTCCGCATAGATAACGTAATTGCCCGGCGGGAGGCCGTCGATGGTGTAAGAACCATCTTTCAAGCTGACGCCGCTCAAGTAAATATTTTTGGCCGCATCGTAGGCCACCACGTGCGCGCCGAACACCGCCGCGCCTCCGGACAGCACCTTCCCCGAGATGGATCCCAGCGGGCGGCTTGCGATCGGATAGGTCGCCGATGCAAAGGCTACATCGTCGGGATCCAGCGTGCGCTGGAAGAATTCAAGCTGGCCGGAGGACTGGTACATTGTGGCCGACAGGACTGCCGTGTGATCAGCGCCCAACGCGTGCCCCATTTCGTGGGTCGCCACAGACTGAATATCGTAGCCTTCCGTTCCCGGATTCACAAAAAACTTCGCGTTGGGATTGAAGACAATATCTTCATCTCGGATGGTTCCACTCGAGACGCCGAAAAGGATCAAGGTGATGGCCAACGTGTCGCTGCCGCTCGTGAATTGATTCCCATCGGAGAAGGTAATGATGTTTTGGTTGTCGTTCTTTGCGATACTTTCCGTAGTAGTGGTGAATGGAGCAAAAGACACCGCGGACGTGGCAATCTGATTCCATTCCTGGCGCGCGGCATTGAGCGCGTCTGTCGCACTGCCCCCGCCGACAATGTTTGGTGAGGTATTGATCTTGTCGTTCAGCACGAACAGAACGGTGGAGGACGCAGGCTTGACCGGCGTTCCACCGGGCCCGCCGCTGTTCGGAGGAGTGACAATGCGTGTATAACCGAATGAGAGCGCGGGAAAAAACAAAAGCATCAGGACGGATCCCAATAGTTTCTTCATCGCACCACTCCCCTGTCACGCGCCTGTAATGCGTGAATCTTGTCCACCAGCTTGCGCAGCGGAATTCTGCCGCTTTCGTCACCGAGTGAAACTGCAGGGACTGCGATCTTCTGCCCGTGATCGTCGACCACCGGAAATTTCCCCTGAATCAAACCGGATGTGCGCCACTTGTCTCCGACCTTCTTGAGAAACACAAGCGCTTCCTCGCCGCGGCGGAACTGTGCCGTGCCCGGAACCGCCATTCCGGTGTCGCCCACCACGCCGCCCAGCTCGGTGATCACCACCGTTTGTCCGGGTTGGCCTTTAACGGCCTCCAGCACCTGAATGCGAGTATCCGTCATCACCCAGCCGCGTTCGGGCATGATGTAGCTGCGCGAGTCCAGTACCTTCCCATGCACGATCAACTCGGACTCGCTGACCAGTTGATCCAGGTCCAGTTTTCGGATCGTGGTTGCCGACAGAACCGCCGAAAAAGCCGCCGCCAGCAAGAGTGAACCGATCAGTTGTTTCATAAATTCCCCTTTGAGAGCCTTTTAGAAGAGTTTGATTCGAATAGAATATGCCTCTAAAGATGCCAAAACTTGCGAGAAGTCTCACCAAATCCAACAAAACCGTCGCTCCGCTGCTCTTCCTTTTCATTGATGGCGTTGGGGTTGGACTTCCGGACCCGGCCAGGAACCCTCTTTTTGTGGCCGGCAGCAAATCACTCGGATACTACCAGAATATCAAACCGGAAGTTCCTCGCGGTGGAAAAATCATCCTCACGGACGCCACTCTGGGAATCGACGGCATTCCGCAAAGCGCGACGGGACAAACATCGCTTTTCACCGGCGTCAACGCGGCGGCTGTTTTGGGGAGGCACCTGAGTGGATTTCCGACGCCCCGTCTGAAGCTGGTGCTGAAGGATTCGATCTTCAGCAAGGCGAAAAACGCCGGTTTAGCCGTCAGTTTTGCAAACGCGTACCGGCCCGAATTCTTCAACCAGCCGACCGACAGAGTTTCCGCTACAACTTCCGCCTTCCAGCAGGCCGGCATACCGCTGCGCTCCTTTGAAGACCTGCGCCGGGGCAATGCCCTATCCCACGAATTTACGAGATCCTTCATCAATTCCAAGGGATATCCTTTTGACCTGATCGGTCCGGAAGAGGCTGCGGCCCACCTGTTGAAGATCTTTGGCGAATGCGATCTCCTTCTCTATGAGTTCTTTATGACCGACATGGTGGCCCATACTCAATCGATGCCCGAGGCCTTAAAGCTTCTGCAGACGCTGGAGACATTCCTGGTGGCGGTGATTAACGGCATCGATATCGAATCCGAATCACTTCTGATCACCAGTGACCATGGCAACTTTGAGGATCTGTCCACACGCTCTCACACGCTCAATCCGGTGGCCACCCAGGTGTGGGGTCCGGCCAGAGATTTCTTCTGCGTTGACACGCTCGACTTGACCGGAATCGGACCGCGCGTGCTTCAATCTTTGGGAGTGCAGGGGTGAAGGATCATCCGATAGTGTCCGGCTGCAAGGCCGGACTGCGGCTGCTCTTCCGTGTCTTTTTCCGGATTGGGTATCTGGGGCTGGAAAACATTCCCCCTGAGGGTCCGTGCCTGATCGTGCCGAATCATCAAAGCTATCTCGATCCCCTTTTTGTGGGAGCCGCGCTGCCGCGATCGAACCGTTACATGGCAATGCAGACTCTCTTTCGCAGCCGCCCGCTCGCGGCGTTTCTGAGATTTTTCGGCGCCTTCCCGGTCGCCACCGGCAGCGCCGACAAGTCCGCAATCCGCGATTCCATCCGCTTCCTGCGCCAGGGAGAGCTGGTGATTATTTTTCCCGAGGGCGGGCGCAGCCGGGACGGAAATCTGAAAGAGTTTTTTCAGGGATTCGCCCGGATTGCGCTCCGCGAAAAAATTCCCATCGTGCCGGTAACCATCTCGGGCGCGCACAAAGTGTGGCCTCCCGGAAAACTGGTCCCTCGTCCCGGAAGAATCCGGGTCACTTTTCACCCGCCTCTTCATCCTCGGGAATCGGCTGGGCGTGAGGAGCCGGCAATGCAGGTCGTTCAGACCGTAAGAGACAGGATTGCATCGGGATTTCAGGGGTGAGGGTTGATGCTTTTTTGCCACAAAGCCACGAAGACACGAAGATCTAAACTGACCCAGAAGTGTCACTTCTCGGAACCTTACAAGGATTTCGAGAAGTTTCCTCTTCGGGATAAATATGAGAGCCTCGTGTCTTCGTGTCTTCGTGGCAAAAAGCGCGCCAAGGCCGGGTACAGGATCAGGACCCCATCCGGGGCGCCGGATGTGGCGGCTGATCTTTTATCGTCACCAACACGCGCTCGTCCATGTATCTGCCCAGATCTCCCTTTAACGAAGGAGTCCAGTCAAAAACCTTCTGAAAGACGTCCTGGGTTTCCATACAGAGATAGACGGTGCTGGAAGAGCTGCGACTGCGGATCCACTCGATCATGCGGGCGTACATTTCCACGCGAATCGGCTTGAAGTACTGGTACTTTCCGTCTGTGGCGCGCACGATCTCCCCGTAGAGAATCTCACTCTTGGGAAATCGCCATCGGATCACATCTTTCAACTCCTTGTGGAACCGCAGACTTCCCACACTGAGCCATGCGATCTCCTGCTCTGTGAAGCGATCAAACAGGCCATTCACCAGATCCCTGTAATCCGCCTGCCAGCGATCGTAATGAATCATGGGATCAAAATGGAATGCGACGCGATAACCGTGGTCCGCGCATCGGCGCGCTGCGGCGAGTTTTTCTTCCAGCGTCGCGGTCTTCCATTCTTCCCGGGAGCTCACGGCGGGAGTGTTGATCGACCAGGCGACCACCGTGTTCCGGTTTGAAGCGATTTGCAGCAGGTTTTCGATGTTGTTTGTTTTCGTCTTCAGTTCCAACACGGCGTTGTCGCGGCCGCCAAAGAATGGCACCAGCCACTTCGAGATGCCGGTGAGATGGTCCAAGCCCAGCGAGTCGGTGAGCTCACCGGTTCCTACACGAAACACTTTTTGCGGATTTCTTGAGAATGCGCTGGCCAGCTCTCTCAGCAGATCGGGAATATTCACAAAGACACGCATGAACGGATTGTTCAGATAGGCCTGAAGAATGCAATAGGTGCATTCCAGATGGCAGTTGATTGCGTAGGTGACCGTAAAATAGTCGCAGCATACGTGGCTGCCGGTACACCCCTGGCAATCCTTCAGGAACCTGCCCTGGTGGCGAGTGAGCACAAGCTGCTTTTTCCCCTGCGTCAGCGTGGCGTCGCCCGCGTAGAGTTTTTCCAACTCTTCGCGGTTTTGGAAAAACACCACCGGCACATCCGGCAAGCGCTCCAAAACGTGCCGGGTAATCGGCTCGTCTTTCACCGAAGGATCAACGAAAACCTTTTCCGGCCGGTAATGCTTCATATCTCAGATCAGTTTTAGAATGGCATCGAGTTCCGAGCTTGCTGCCATCTCGAGCAGCTTGCGCGAGTAACGCTCCAGCTCTTCGCGCGACTGGAACGGAAAAGCGATACGGTACCTGTTCTCTTCAAAATAGGGAGAAGGCATAAGCTGGATCTGCCCGGGAAGCTTGAATCGAGCTTTGCTTTCCTCAAATTGCCGTTCCGCCTCCGTCAACCGCGGGTAACGAAGGGATTTGAGCTTGCGGATCCAGGAATCGTAGACGCGAAAGACCGGTTCGCCGCAGCGGATCTGATCCAGGATTCCGATCAGCTCGTCGGGCGGCAGTTTGTTGACGCGGACCACTTCATCCATCAGATCCAGCAGCTCGCGCTGCTTGTTTACTCCAAGGCCCAGCGTGGAAAACCACTGCGCAATCTGCTCCACTCGCCCGCCCCAAAAGGAAAGGCGGTGAGCAGTGTACAGATGCATTTCTCGGGCCGCCACTTTTGCCTGGACCTCGCGCGGCATCTGCAGAAGGGTTTGCAATTGCTCCAGGGCCATGGAGTTCATTTTCATTCCAAGCAGCGGAAAGAGCGCTTCAGAAAGCTCTCCCGGGAGCCAGCCGTTTTTCCGAAATTTCTCCACCGCGCGCGCCCGCTCCACGTCATTTAACTCACCCTGGCTGAGGCGCTCCAGAAGGCCCAGCAACACTGTCTGGCGCCGGTCGAGCCCGGCGCAAACCATAGCGGGAACCGACTCAAGGCCATGGCTGCGCGCCGCTTCCACTCGCCGAAAACCGCACACTATCAGGAGCCCGGCTTCGGCTCGGAGCAGGATCGGCGGCTGCAGGATTCCGAATTCTTCCACGCCGCGCAACGGCGGCCGATTCGGATTAAAGGAGATCCGAAAATCTTCTGCGGGTGTAATTTCACAGGTTGACACCCGGGTCAGCTCGATCGGCATGCGGTTGATTATACCTGACAGGTCGTTTCCTGGCTTGGTGCCTTGGTGGTTGATTTTTTGAACCACCAAGGCACCAAGACACCATTTCCATCGGGCCTTTTCGTGATAATTTAGTGAAAACGAATTTTTTTTCGTGGAATTGGAATCACGCCGGTTTAGCTATACATGTCGACCAGTCTGTTCTTGGAGAGCCTCAACGAGCAGCAGCAGGAAGCTGTTCAGCACGTGAAAGGCCCGCTGCTCATTCTGGCCGGGGCGGGCAGCGGTAAAACACGCACTCTGACTTACCGTATTGCATTTCTGATCGAGCAGGGACACGCGCGCCCCGAGAATATCCTGGCGGTCACCTTTACCAACAAAGCCGCCGCCGAGATGAAAGAACGGGTGCTGCAGTTGCTGGCCGGCCGGGGCGGAAATCCGCTGGTCAGCACTTTTCACTCCTTTGCGGTACGGGTACTGCGACGCTACATCGACCGTCTCGGCTACACGCGCGACTTCACCATCTACGACTCAGATGATCAGAAATCCGCGGTTAAGAACATCTTGAAGGAACAGCAGGTCGACGAGGCGCTGCTTTCACACCGGCGGGTTCATTCGATGATCAGCTATGCCAAGAATCATTCCATCGGACCCAAACAGTACCTCGAAAGCGCCGGCAACCGGGAGATGGAGATGGTGGGAAACGCCTACATGGCGTATCAGAGCTTCCTGAAGCAATCCAACGTCGTCGATTTCGATGATCTCATCCTGCTTACCACCCGGCTCTTCAGGGAGAATTCCGACCTGCTGGAACAGTACAATGCGTGGTACCGATTCATCCTGGTGGACGAATACCAGGACACCAACCGCCCGCAGTACGAGCTGATCAAACTGCTGACCACATACCATGACAACCTGTGCGTTGTAGGGGATGAAGATCAATCGATTTACCGCTTCCGCGGAGCGGATATTCAGAACATTCTTCGCTTTGAAAGGGACTTTGCCGGCACCCGGGTGATCAAGCTGGAGCAGAATTATCGCTCCACTCAAAACATCCTCACCGCCGCGGGCGCCGTGGTCAGCCAGAACACGCAGCGCAAGGGTAAAACACTCTGGACAGAGAATCCGGCAGGATCGCTCATCGATCTGTACCAGGCGTCTGACGCGTATGCCGAGGCGGATTTCGTTTGCAGAGAAACAGCCCGCATCCTGGATTCGGACGACAACACGCGCGTTGCGATTCTGTACCGCACTAATTTTCAGTCCCGGCAGTTTGAAGAATCCCTGCGGCGCCGCGGGCTGCGCTACAACATCGTGGGCAGCGTCGGATTCTATGCGCGCGCGGAAGTCAAGGACGTGATTGCCTACCTCAAGGTTCTGCTCAATCCTCACGACGCCGTAATGCTCACGCGCATCATCAATGCCCCGGCTCGCGGGATCGGCAAGGCGACCATGGACCGCTTGTCGCAGATTGCGTTTCAGGAACAGATTTCAATCTGGGATGCCCTGCAAAAGAGCCTTCGGGACAACCTCTTCCCGGCGCGCACGCATGGAGCGCTGTCCCGCTTCCATCAATTGATCACCACTCTGCAGGAGAAAACCGGCACCGCTTCACTGTCCACACTGCTGGTGATGATTGCCGATCAGAGCGGATATCTGGAAAGTTTGGAAGCGGAAGGAACCGATGAAGCTCAGAACCGGATCCTGAACATCAAAGAATTGATCAATGCGGCGCGCGAGGCCGAGGGCTCCGGACAGACGATCCAGGAGTTCCTCGATCATGCCGCGCTCATTTCAGATACCGACGAACTGGACAGCCAATCCCGCATTACCTTGCTGACGATGCACAATGCCAAGGGCCTGGAATTTCCCCTGGTTTTCATCGTCGGATGCGAAGAAGGCCTGTTCCCCCATATTCGCTCCAACGAGAACACCGATGATCTGGAAGAGGAGCGGCGGCTCTGTTATGTGGCAATGACCCGGGCCAAGACAAAACTGTGGATCACTTGCTCGCGTGCTCGAAGGCTTTACGGAAGCGACATGCCGGCCATGATACAGCCCTCGCGATTCATCGGCGAGATTCCTGCGGCGCTGCTCAATGCAGTGGGCGAACCGGCATGGGAGTCCGGCTTTCGCCGGGAGAGGCAGGGATTTCCGACGCGCCGGGCGCCTCACCAGCCTGGGTTCCAGCCGCCCTCATTTCCACGGCGTAAAACCTACACCGGCGCCACACACGATACTCCCGATGCTGTGAGAAAGTTCCTGCAAAGCAGGCCGGCGCCGGCGGCTGCAAAACCGGAACCCGCCATACCCGGAACGGTCGCTGCCATCAAACCCGGCTCCCGGGTGCTTCATGAGAAATATGGGATGGGCGTAGTGGTAGACCGCCAGAAAGCCGGCGATGATTTCAAACTCACCGTGAGCTTTGTCGGCATCGGCCCCAAAAGGTTGATGGAAAAGTTTGCGAAGTTGAAAAAAGTCTGAGTCATTAGCCATTGGTCATTGGTCACTGGGTTGTATGGCGTTGCTCAAAAGAGGGAAACCTGGCTTGGTGTCTTGGTGTCTTGGTGGTTGAATTTTTTTTACCACCAAGGCACCAAGACCCTGAACTTTCATACTGCATGGCCAATGACCAATGACTAATCACCGGTGACGGCTCAAGGAAACCAATGCTCACCTTCCTGCTGAAACGCAAGAGTCCAGACCAGCTCATCGGCGATTCGGAGACACCCGAACGCAGGATGCGTCGCTCCCTTTCCGCTTTTGACCTTACCGCCTTAGGCGTCGGGGCCACGATCGGCGCCGGAATCTTCGCGCTGACCGGCACGGCCGCCGCCGGCCAGGCTTCAAATGCGACTGGAACTTTCATTGATACTCCGGTTCTGAACTTTATTATCCAGGGCCTGACTGGCGGCTCTTTGGAACTTGGCAGGCTGGGCGCCGGACCCGCCATCGTGGTTTCATTCCTGGTGGCGGCACTCGCCTGCGCTTTCGCGGCGATTTGTTACGCCGAACTCGCCTCCATGATTCCTGTTTCCGGAAGCGCCTACACGTATTCCTACGCCACCCTCGGCGAAATCATCGCCTGGATTATCGGCTGGGATTTGATCCTGGAATATGCCGTGGGAAACATTGCGGTAGCGACCAGTTGGTCCGGCTATTTTGTCGAGCTTATTTACAACACCATCGGCCTGAAGTTCCCGCTCTGGCTGGTTGCAGATATCAAAACCGCGTCGGCAAAGCTGTCTGAAGGCGGCGCCGGACTGCAGATGTTCTCGTCGACCGACTTACCCCGGCTTTTTGGCCATCATATCGCGCTCAACATTCCGGCCTTCGCCATTGTTGCCGCCCTGACGGCGCTGCTGATTTACGGCATCAAAGAAAGCGCAACCGCCAACACAGTCGCCGTGATAGCGAAGGTTGGCATCGTGATTTTCTTCGTCGCTTTTGGCGCATTCTATGTAAGGCCCGGAAACTGGGTTCCATTTGCGCCCAACGGCTTCCTCGGAGTAATGGGCGGCGCGGCGATTGTGTTCTTTGCTTTCATCGGATTCGACGCCGTTTCCACCACGGCCGAAGAAGCGCGCAATCCGCAGCGCGATATGCCAATCGGGATGATAGCCTCGCTGGCAGTCACCACAGTCCTTTATATCGGCGTGTCAATGGTTCTGACCGGAATGTTGAACTGGAGGCAGCTTAACGATGCCGCACCCGTGGCTAAAGCTCTGCGCGAGGTGGGCGGCGCTCGATGGGCCCAGGCTTTTGTAAGCGCCGGGGCGCTGGCGGGGATGACTTCCGTGCTGCTGGTTTTCCAGTTGGGGCAGCCGCGCATTTTCATGGCGATGGCGCGGGACGGTTTGCTGCCGCAGTACTTTTCCAGAGTTCATCCACGGTTTCGTACCCCGCATGTCACAACTTTCTGGACGGGGGTGTTCGTTGCCGTCCCCGCGCTTTTTATCGACATCGGGTCGGCCGCCGAACTCACCAATATCGGCACCCTCTTTGCGTTCATCCTGGTTTGCGCGGGAGTGATCGCGCTGCGCAGGATCGATCCGCACCGGCCGCGGCCCTTCCGAACCCCGATGGTTCCGCTGGTTCCTTCCATCGGAATTGTGCTTTGCATTGTGCTGATGTTCAGCCTTCCGCTGCTGACCTGGATGCGTTTTTATGGCTGGTTAAGGATCGGACTGACGATCTATCTCGGGTATGGAATTATAAAGAGCGCCATGATCGCCGACGACGCCGGCCGTCTGGAAGCGCGCGCAATCAGTTCGACCACCGCAGCCCGTCTCGGTCTGATTGCCGTATTGATTGATGCCTCCATCGCGGCACTGCTTTGGGCGTTTCACCCGGATTTTTTCCACACCACAGAGTTTGTTCTCTTCGCCGGAATTCTGGTTTTCTCCGATGCCGTGCACGCCTGGATTGCCGTATCCCGGCGGACGTAATGCCCCAAACGAAAAGGAAACGAAAAGGGGACAGACACCGGTTTGAAATGCGGAATGCGGAATGCGGAATGCGGAATGCGGAATGCGGAATGCGGAATAAGAAGTGATTTTGGTCTTAGCTTTGAAGCCTTGAGTTGGACACATTCCGCATTCCCCAATCCGCATTCGGACGTGCGCTAGAAAATCTTGCTGCCGGCACTCACTCTTTCCAGA
Organism: Acidobacteriota bacterium; assembly: GCA_036507075.1. Classification (GTDB taxonomy): domain Bacteria; phylum Acidobacteriota; class UBA6911; order JACQSX01; family JACQSX01; genus DASXQR01. Next base: position 53,035 of record DASXQR010000073.1, read on the forward strand.
ATTGCAATAGTCTTCGATCCGCGGTTGCAAACCAGAACGTAGCGGTTATCGCTGCCTGGTTCGACAAACGCCGGACGCACACCCACCTGGATCTGCTCCTGCTCGGTGAGCGTGTCCGTTTCAAAGACGGCAACACTTCCTTCCAGCCCGTTGCACACGTACAGGTACTTGCCATCGGCGCTGATGGCCAGTCCCACTGGCCCGCTGCCGGTAGAAATCCTCTTGGTCTCCCTTTCTACGTCCAGTGAAATTCGAAGCAGCGTATTTCTAGGGCCGAGAGCAAACAGCCACCGCTCGTCCCGATCGATCTTCAACGGGCTGTCCCTGGCGGTCAGAACTTCAAAAGAATGAAGCACCGATCGGGACAACAAGTCGATCACGGCAATCTTATGCATTCCCACGATCACATAGGCCGTACGACGCCGGGGAGCAACGGCAAGGCCGCCCACAGCGCCATCGAAGGACAGATCTTTAGCGGAACGCAGATTAAAGCCGTTGAGAAATGAAACTCGTTGTTCTCGGGACTGCGCCAGCAGGATTGTCTGGTTGTACTGGGCAAAAAACGTCGGACCGTCTCCGGTGGGAACATTGCGCATCAGCCGGTTGCCGTAAAGGTCGAACAGACCAATGCGCCGTCCGTTCCAGAATCCCACCACCGCGAGTTTCCCGTGCGGCAAGCGGTGAATATACAAAGGCGACCCTTCCACTCTGATTCTTCGCACCACTCTCGCCAGCCGGAGATCATACACAAGCACCTGTTCGTCGGCCGTGGTGATCGCCAACTTTTGATTATCACTGCTGAGAGAACAGGCAACCGGCACAGAATCCAGCCTGATCGTGGTGTACAGCTTGTGGGTCGCCTGGGCGTAGACCGCGGGGCCAATGAGAACGGCCAACAGCACCAGGAGGATTGATTTGGTCATCACGAAATTCGCGTATGAATTTTTTACCACAAAGGCACCAAGGCACAAAGTCAGGCGAGTGGCAGGGAGAGGCCGGCCAGCTCCAGTGACATGTTGCCAAGGCGCCGGTTGCATGGGCTGACCGGCCTCTCCCTGCCACTCGTCTGACTTTGTGCCTTGGTGCCTTTGTGGTAAAAATCCGTACTCGGATATCATCGGAAAACCACCCGCTCTTCCGGTTCCCTTCGAAATCGCTCAATCCACTCAACGCACTGCTCTGCACCGGAGGCCTGGCGAACATCTATATGATTCGTGCACTCCAGCTTTTGGCGAATGAAAGATTGTAAGACATGGGTTTCCCACGTTTCCGCAGCCGAATAGCCGGAAAAAAAGATGGCGCGCAGTCTTTCTTGGAGCTTGGAGCGCTGATCGCGTCGCCCGCCGTAGAGAGAATCCCCGGCGAATTTGCCTTCCCGCACAAAAAAGAGATGCAGTTGGCTTTTCCTGCTTCCCGGCAACACAAGAACCAGGTCCGCATCGCGATAATATTCGGATCCCCGTTCACGAACCTCAAGCTGTGTGTTGATTTGCGGTTTCCACTTCTCGATGGCGCGTGCTTCTTCCAGGAAAGCCTCCAGCTCGCTTCCCACAGCAAGATATTCAATCTGGCAGAGACGTTCGTGAATGCGAGCCAGCTTGTCATCCCAATGTCTGGGAGGGATGAAGTAACTGCGCAGGCGCCGGCTGAGATTCTTGCTTTTCCCGACATAAAAAATCTCTCCATTGCTATCCGCCATCCAGTAAATCCCGGCGGTCTCCGGAAGCTGGTCCAGATAATCCTGGCGGAACCGGTAACGCGAGAAATCAAGCTCCTGCTGTCCAGCCACAAGCTGCTGAAGATGCAGCAATCCAAAGTTCTCTTCCAGAAATCCAGCGGCCTGGCCCAGCAAAGTGGCAACCTGGCGTGTTTTGGCGGGCTCCTGGAATGTACTGCCGACGTGCTTTGCCACTTCGGACAAGCGCACGCGCTTTCGCCCTCGCCGGGGAAAGGCTGCGCGCCACAAATCCTGAAAATCCCAACTCGAGTTTTCCGAATCAGGAAGCCATCCGGCGAATCGCAGCAGCAGCTCCAGCGCTACATTCAGATCGGGCCAGCACAAAACCGGGCTTCGCAGGCACCGCTTTAACGCTTCCGGCCCTGCTCCTTCCCGCCTGCAGGAGAAGGGCGACTCTTCAAGCAGCTCTTCGGTCAGGCGCATCGGAATGGGAATCCTGAGGCGGCACGCCTCCCGTCGCGCTTCCCCGCCTTGCCAGCGCTGCACAAATAACTCTTCTACAAACTCGTGACAGCCTCGTATCTGCCGGCGGGTGGCAACGACAATGCTAAAATTTTCTGTTTCGGCCTCAATTCCTGTCATATTCCTGTCGCATGGATACGGTTGAGCGGCCTTTGCAAACAAGAGGTTTCCGGCACTGGCTGGCGGATGGCGCGCTCGTGGTGGTGACCCTCATCTGGGGGTTTTCCTTTGTCATCGTAAAGCAGAGCCTGCAGGATGTGCCTGCTTTTTACTTTAACGCCCTGCGCTTTACCGTGGCTACCGCGACGTTTCTTCCTTTTACTGTGGGCCGGCTCAAAATGCTGGGACCGATGTGCCGGCCCTCTCTGGCTCTTGCGGCGTTCCTGTTTGCCGGTTTTGCCTTCCAGACGAGTGGTTTGCAATTCACCACCCCTTCAAAATCGGCTTTAATCACGGCATCTTCGGTTATTCTTGTGCCCGTCTTCCTCTGGCTGGTTTTCAGAAAACGATCAGACCGGAGCGCAGTTGCAGGCGTGATCGTCGCATTCGGGGGGCTATACCTGCTCAGTTTCCCGCGCTCGGGGCTTCAAGTGAGCCCGGGGGACGTCCTGACAGCCTTTGGTGCCATCGCCTGGGCGTTCCACATCATCCTGATCGGCCGTTATTCGCCGCACTATCCGGTACTTACTCTAACCACCCTGCAGATTTTCTTTGCCGGCGCTGCCTTCTGGATTACCGCCTTGGCGCTCCACCAGGTCCGGCCTGTATCGCTGCCCGTTGTGCCAGCCGTGTTATACACCGGAGTTCTGGCAACCGGCCTAAGTTTTGTCCTGCAAACATGGGCGCAGCGTCATACCTCTCCCACCCGGGCAGGCCTGCTGTTCACGACCGAACCGCTTTTTGCCGTGATTACCGCCTATTTCTGGATCGGGGAACGGCTTACCCTTCGCGAGAGCCTCGGCGGGGCGCTGATCGTGGCGGGCGTGCTGGTGGCCGAAGCCGGATACCACTGGCGAATCTCCCGCCGGGTCCGCAGCAAGCACTCTGCCTCTCTGTGATAAAATCTGACGGTAACCCCTTTGAGAGTGAAGGAAGACAGATTTTTCAACCATTGTCGGGTGATACTCGTATAAATACTGATTGAACCCGGAGGAGTAAGTAAGATGAGTCAGAAACATTGGAGCGAGGTCTTAAGGGAACGCCGTGGATTGCTTTTTGCAATCCTCCTTTTTACCCTCGCCGTTGGAATAACGATTGGAACTTTAATACAGTACGGCGTGCGCGCGGAGCGCAGCGATGTAGCCCAGTTAAAAATCACCGGAGAGGGCCAGCCTCTCAGCCTGAACGGAACGGCCTCATTGCAGGACGGATTCAACAAGGTCGCTCAGACCGTGGAGCCGGCCGTAGTCAATATCAACACGCGGCAGATCATACGCGCCCAGCGACGCCCCCGGCAGCAGGCGCCCCGAGACCAGCAGAGCCCGCGCGAATTTTTCGACGATGATTTCTTCGATCGATTTTTCGGAATGGTCCCTGACACGGACCGCAAGGTGGAAGGGCTCGGTTCCGGCGTGATCGTCGACAGCGCAGGTTACATTCTCACCAACAATCACGTGATTGAAAGGGTCGACAAGATCACCGTGAAACTGCAGAGCGGCGAGGAATACAGCGCCAATATCGTCGGCGCCGATCCGGACAACGATCTGGCCGTTTTGAAAGTCGACACGAAGAAGCAGCTTCCGTTTGCGAAGGTCGGGGACGCGGACAAACTAAGAGTGGGAGACTGGGTACTGGCAATAGGCAGCCCGTTCGGATTCGAGCAGACTGTGACAGCCGGGATTATCAGCGCTACTCATCGAACCGTTGAAAACACTCGTTCGTTCGGAGATTTCCTGCAGACCGACGCGGCCATCAACCCCGGCAACAGCGGCGGACCGCTGGTGAACATGCGGGGCGAAGTCGTCGGGATCAATTCCTTCATCTCGAGTACCGTTCGCGGTTATCAGGGAGTCGGTTTCGCAATTCCCAGCTCGGTATTCGTCAATTCCTACAATCAACTGGTATCGCGCGGAAAGATGGAGCGTGGCTGGCTGGGCGTTACTATGAACGATGAGATTACCTCCGAAATGGCCAAGTTCTTCGGCGCCACTACCAGAGACGGGGGGGGCTACGGGGTGTTGATCACGCGACTGGTAGACGAACAGGGCAATCCGTCCAGCAGCGCCGGCCCGGCCGCAAAAGCGGGAATTCGCGAGGAAGACATCATCGTGGAATTCAACGGCAAGCCGATCCGCAATCGATCGGAGCTTCGCTCAGTGGTTGCCAACACACCTCCCGGCAAAACAGTGCCGATCAAGGTTGTCCGCTTCGGCCAGGTCAAGAGCTTCAACGTGAAGTTGGAGGAAAGAGTACTGTCGGACCGGGAAGAGTCGCCCGTTTCCCTTGACAAGCGCGAGGAACCGCCCAAGGACAAGACCATCGGATTGCAGATTCAGGACCTGCGGCGCGGTGAAATGCAGCAACTCGGCGTTGACGAAGAAGGGGTTCTCATCACCGAGGTCACTCCCGGCAGTCTGGCCGACGACGCCAAGCTGGAACCGAACATGGTGATTGTTCGGGCTAACGGAAAGCCGATGAAGAGTGCTCAGCAGTTCCGCGATTATGTCACCGGGCTTCGTTCCGGCGAAGCAGTGGTACTGCGGGTGGTTGTGCCGTTTGGGCCACGCCGCCAGCCCAACGTGATGTATACGTCGTTCGTGAAGCCCTGAAGGCGGCAATCCGCACGATTAAGTTCCCGAGCTTGGTGCCTTGGTGGTCAGAAAGAATTGAACCACCAAGGCACCAAGCCTTCCCTTCCTGTCGAACAGGACCAGCCATCCAGAATTCCCGCCGAACTGTAAGAACGTTTGCGATTCGGTATCGCCAATTTAGATTCTTGAATTCGCAATCAGGCGACTTCTAGTAGACTAAACTCTCCAGTTCCTGACTGTCGCTGAAATCGTTATGGCAAAGCCCCGCGTATTTAATAACTTCATCGATGGCGAATGGGTTCCATGCCGCTCCGGCAGAACGTTTGAAAATAGAAACCCCGCCGACCAGGACGACATCATCGGCTTGTTTCAGGAATCCTCGGAAGCCGACGTAAACGACGCGGTCGAAGCGGCTGCGCGCGCCTACCAGAAATGGAGGCTCTTCCCCGCCCCCAAACGGGCTGAAATCCTGTTTCGCGCCGCCCAGATTCTGATTGAGCGCAAGGAAGGATTTGCCCGCGACATGACTCGCGAGATGGGGAAGATACTGACCGAAACCCGTGGAGACGTCCAGGAAGCCATCGACATGACGTTTTACATGGCAGGCGAGGGACGGCGCATGTTTGGATTCACGGTTCCCTCGGAGCTTCCCAACAAGTGGGCCATGTCCGTTCGCATGCCCCTGGGCGTATGCGGAATGATTACGCCGTGGAACTTTCCCATGGCGATTCCCTCGTGGAAGATGATCCCCGCGCTCGTTGCCGGCAACACTGTCGTGATCAAGTCTGCCGAAGACACACCCTTGTCTCTGGTTAATTTCTGCAGGAGTCTGGAAGATGCCGGAATTCCGCGCGGAGTGGTGAACATGGTCAGCGGATCGGGTCCGGCTGTGGGAGCCCCGTTGGTGCGGCATCCCGACGTTGCCATGATTTCGTTCACCGGCTCGACCGAAGTGGGGCAGGAAGTTGCCAGGATGTGCGCCCCCACAACCAAGCCGCACCATCTGGAAATGGGCGGCAAGAACATTATTATGGTCATGGAGGATGCCGACCTCGAGCTGGCCATCGAAGGCGCGCTTTGGGGAGGCTTTGGAACCAGCGGACAGCGCTGTACGGCCGCCAGCAGGCTGGCTGTTGACAGGAATGTCTATCGGGAATTCACGCGCAAGTTGGTCGATCGGGCTCGCCGCCTTCGTGTCGGCAATGGATTGGACGCCAAGGTTGACATGGGGCCGCTGATCAATGCCGCGCAACTGGAAACGGTGGACCGCTATGTTCAGATCGGAAAGAATGAAGGCGCGCGTCTGGCCACCGGCGGAAGCATCCTGGCGAAGGGAAGTTACAAACGCGGTTTCTTTTTCGAGCCCACAATCTTTCTTGACGCCGATCCAGAAATGCGAATCGCCAGGGAGGAAATCTTTGGCCCGGTGGTCAGCGTCATGCCGGTCACCGGCCTGGAAGAGGCGATAGAGATCGGCAATTCGGTCGACTACGGCCTTTCTTCGTCCATCTACACTCGAGATGTGAACAAAGCGTTTGTCGCTGTGCGGGATATGTTTACCGGAATTGTTTACGTCAATGCTTCGACCATTGGCGCCGAAGTGCACCTTCCCTTTGGAGGCACCAAAGCAACCGGCAACGGTCATCGGGAGGCGGGACATGCCGCCCTGGATGTCTTCACCGAATGGAAATCAGTTTATGTGGATTTCAGCGGAAAACTGCAGCGGGCTCAAATCGATCAACTGGAGGATTCGCAGCCGTGATCATCGGACTTCCGCGCGAAGTGAAAAATAATGAATATCGCGTTGGACTGGTTCCGGCCGGAGTTCATTCACTCGCAGTCGACGGGCATGAAGTCCTGGTGGAAAAGGAGGCGGGCGAAGGCAGCGGTTTCAGCGATATGGAATACGAAAAAGCGGGAGCCGCCCTGATCTCATCGGCCAAAGAAGTCTTTGATCGATCCGACATGATCGTGAAAGTGAAGGAGCCGGTTGAGGAAGAATACGAACGTCTCAGGGAACGGCAAATCCTTTTTACCTATCTGCATCTGGCCCCGGCGCCAAAACTTACGCAGGTGTTGCTAAAGAAGAGGATCATCGGCATCGCCTACGAAACGATCCCGGACCGTCGCGGCACGCTTCCGCTGCTGACCCCTATGAGTGAAGTCGCAGGGCGAATGTCAATTCACGTAGGCGCGTTTTATCTCCAGAAGACCAATGGCGGACGCGGGAACCTGCTTGGTGGCGTGCCCGGCGTTCCGCCTTCGATGGTGCTCATCATCGGAGGCGGGATTGTAGGAACCAATGCCGCCAAGGTGGCCTGCGGCATGGGCGCGCGCGTCATCATCATGGACATCGATCCGGAAAGAATGCGCCAGCTCGATGACATTTTCTACGGGCGTGCCGAAACGCGCATGTCCCACCCCTTCAATATTGCTGAGCTGGTTTCACAGGCCGATGTGGTCATCGGCGCGGTGCTGATCCCCGGCGCTGAGGCCCCCAAACTGGTCACGCGAAAGATGCTCTCCAGCATGAAAAGAGGCTCCGTAATTGTCGATGTGGCGGTCGACCAGGGCGGCTGTTTTGAGACAACCCGGCCCACAACGCACAGCGATCCGGTCTATGAAGTGGATGGAGTGGTGCACTACTGCGTCACCAACATGCCGGGCGCCGTTCCCAGAACCAGCACTCTGGCCCTCACCAACGCAACCTTTCCTTATGTTTCCAAGCTGGCGCGTGGTCTTCCCGCGGCTCTGAAAAGAGACCCTCTGATAAGTGAGGGAATCAACGTCTATGACGGCGAAGTGACGTGCAAACCCGTCGCCGAAGCCCAGGGATTAAAGTATCGCCCGGTGGCGGAGTTGCTGGCGGGGCGGTAGTGGGATTGAGGGATGGAGGGATGGAGGGATGGAGGGATAGAGAGAGGGAGAGAGGGAGGGATCGAGGGATTGAGAGGGAGACACATACTCTACCGCGTCTCACACTCCATAATCCCTCCGTCACCCCGTCCCTCCGTCACCCCGTCCCTCCATCCCTCCATCCCTCTCCCCCGTTCCCCACATTGACTAGCACCGAAGCGAATGTTATAAAACTGAGCGTGGGTTCTCTCGCTAAGTATTTATGAAAGAAGAACTTTCCAGCAGCCGATCGCGCGGGCTCCTCAGGCACCTGATCCAGGAGTACATCCATACCGGTGAGCCTGTCGGCTCCAGGCGCCTGTCGGAATTGAGCGAGGAAGGCTTAAGTCCGGCGACCATCCGCAACATGATGGCCGACCTGGAGGAGAGCGGCTACGTGTGCCAGCCGCATACCTCTGCCGGCCGGGTTCCCACGGAGAAAGGCTACCGTTTTTACGTCGATGCCTTGCTGGAGCGAAGAGAGCTTTCCGGACGGGATATTTCCGAAATCGACTGCGCTCTGGAAAGCGGAAACTCCAGCGCCAGTGATTTGCTTTCATGCGCTTCCAACATTCTCTCCACCGTTTCGAACAACGTCGGGTTTGTGGTCGCTCCCACCATCCACCAGATGGTGCTCAGGCACGCCGAGTTCCTGCGACTGGCCGACAAGCGTGTGCTGGTGATCATCGTGGGCCAGTCGGGAATCGTTCAAAACCGGGTAATTCGCATTGATGAGGACCTGAGCCAACTCGAACTGGATTATGCCGGTCGATATCTGGTGGCCCAATTCGCCGGGCTGACCTTGCCTACCATCAGACGGAAGTTGCTGCAGATGATGAAAGAAGAGAAGGCCCTTTACGACAAAATGCTGCAGCAGGTGGTCAAACTCGGCACCGCCGGCCTGGAAGATTCCGCCGGAGAGAGCAATGTTTATGTGGATGGAACGGCGCGGCTTGTCCGGAATCGTGAGTTTGCCGATGTCAAGCAGATGATCGAGATTTTCGAAATGTTCGAACACAAGAGCCGGCTGGTGAAGATTATCAGCGAGTGCATTCCCAGTGAATCCGGTCCGAAAGTGACCATCGGAATTGATGCGGGCACGCCCGCCGCCAACAATTTCGCCATGGTAACATCGTCTTATGCGTGCGCAGATCAGACACTGGGAGCAGTCGGAGTGCTGGGCCCCAAGCGGATGGAGTACGCTCGCGCTATTTCCCTGGTCGATCACGTCGCTAAGGCGGTGGAAAAAATTTTGAACAGGAACTGACGGGGATTTATGGCTGACAAGAAAGATTTCACGGCTACGGAGCACACCGAGAACGAGAAGGAATCCGGCACGGCGGCAGATGAACCGCAGACGGCAGATACGACCGATTTTTTTGCCCAGTCGCTTGCCGCGCTGCAAAAAGAACGGGATGACTACTATGACCGGCTGCTGCGCAAGCAGGCGGAGTTTGAAAACTACCGCAAGCGTGTGGAGAAGGAAAAATCAGATCTCCGTTTCGCAACCAGGCAGGAGATCCTGAGAGAGTTGCTGAATGTACTTGATGCCTGTGAGCGCGGCCTGCAGAGTATGGATCAGCATGAGGCTTCTCTGGAGACTTACCGGGAAGGATACGAGCTGCTCTATAAACAGATACAAAACCTGCTCGCCAAATTTGGAGTGGAGCCGATTGAGGCAGTGGGACAGCCTTTTGATCCCAACGTGCATGAGGCCATTCTTCATGAATCCAGCGACTCCCACGAGGAAGGCGAAGTGATAGAAGAACTGAAGAAGGGCTACAGGCTCAATGATCGCCTGCTGCGCCCTGCCCAGGTAAAAGTCGCTCGCAGACAGGGCCAAGACTGAAAAGCTTCCCTCTGTGTAACAAATTGGCAACTTCCTGTTCTTTTGCAAAGTTTTTCAAAGCCGTCTACGGGCACGTGCACGTCAACGTCCACGATTACGTTTACGACTTCGCTCGGTTCGTTACAGACTGCGCAGAAACTGAGGAGCTGTCTGTGTGTTGTCGTGTTCGTGGACGTGAGACGTGGTCGTTGACGTGGACGTGCTCGTGAACGTGGACGGCTTTTTGGTTGCGGCCTACGGCCGCGCTGTGTTGTAAGGGTTTATCGAAAAAATGGCCAAGAGAGATTACTACGAAATATTAGGCATTTCACGCGATGCGCCGGGGCAGGATATAAAGCGAGCCTATCGAAAACTCGCCGTGCAGTATCATCCCGATAAAAATCCGGGCGACGCGGCAGCAGAAGAAAGGTTTAAGGAAGCTGCGGAAGCTTACGCCGTCCTGAGCGACCCTAACAAGCGGGCGCGCTATGACAGGCTGGGCCACGCCGCTGCTCAGGGCTTCGGCGGTTTTGATCCGGATATCTTTTCCGACTTCAGCGACATATTGGGAGACTTCTTCGGTTTTGGGGACATCTTCGGTTCGACGCGCGGAGGCCGCCGCGGCTACGCGCAGCGGGGCGCCGACCTTCGTTATGATTTGACGATTTCTTTTAAGGAAGCTGCCTTCGGCGTTAAGACCAAGATCAAAGTGCCGCGGCGGGAGACGTGCGAGAAGTGCAGTGGCTCGGGTGCGGAGCCGGGATCGGGACCGACCCAGTGCCCTACCTGCTATGGCGCCGGACAGGTTCGCTACCAGCAGGGCTTCTTCAGTATCAGCCGCACCTGCTCGCAGTGCCGGGGTACGGGCCGCATCCTCAAGAATCCGTGTCAAATCTGTCGTGGCGCGGGAACGGTGCCGCGTGAGAAGATCCTGGAAGTCAAAATTCCGGCCGGAGTGGACTCGGATTCCCGGCTGCGTATTTCCGGCGAAGGCGAAGCGGGAGGCAATGGCGCGCCTCCAGGCGATCTTTATGTAGTGCTCAGCGTCGAGGAGGACGATTTCTTCAAGCGCCAGGACAACAACATTTACTGCGAAGTTCCCGTCGGGTTTACCCAGGCGGCTCTCGGCGCGGAGTTGATGATCCCCACGCTGGAAGGCGAGGAGAAGCTGCGCATTCCTGAAGGAACTCAGACCGGCACCACCTTCAGGCTCCGCGCGAAGGGCATCGTAAGCCTGAACGGACGCGGCAGGGGCGACCAGTTCGTCACCATGCGGGTCGTGACTCCGGAGCGCCTTACCAAAGAACAAAAGCAACTGCTCGAGAAATTCGCTCAGATCCGCAATGAAAACTACTCGCCGCAGGACAAGAGCATCTTCGAAAAGGTAAAGGACATCTTTGGATGAGTGGTTCCTGGTAAGTGTTCAGTACGTTCCCTCTGAAAGAGAGATCGTCTGGGCATGCCTTTACTGCCACGACTGCCTGGGTCTGGAAGAGACGGCCCCTGGAGCCTGTCGCGCGTATTTCCCTTCTGATGTAGCGCGTGATCCGATTTTGTCAGAGCTCCGCCATTGTGAAGCTGTTCTGGATATGAGCAGTTCCATCCTGCCGTCCGAAAACTGGCACTCTCGATGGATGAAGAATTACCGCAGTTTTCGAGTAGAGCCTTTTTTGATCAGGCCCAGTTGGGAGGCGGCGCAGTTCGAGCCAGGCCTGGTGGAAGTCGTGATGGATCCGAAAGGCGCGTTCGGCACGGGTACACACGAAACCTCACAGATGTGTTTGAAGTATCTTCCTCGCGTGGTTGCGGGGCGCCGCTCGGCGCTCGATCTTGGGTGTGGTTCAGGCATACTTTCCATCGCTCTCTGCAAGCTGGCAGCACGCCTGTGCGTTCTGGCGCTGGACAATGATTTTCAAGCCTGCCAGGTCTGCCGCGACAACAGGGAGATCAACGATGTCCGTTTTTCCATTGCCTGCGGCGAGATCAGCACCACGCGCGGGATGTTTGATCTGATCGTCGCTAATCTGCAAATGGATCTCTTGCTGAAACTGCTGCCGGATTTTCTGGAACGCACGCTCCCCGGCGCTATATTGGTCCTGTCGGGCCTTCTGGGCGAGCAGATCGATCCGGTTCGGCATCTCTACGATAACTCGCTGCGGCTCCAGCACCTGGAACGGCAGGGGGACTGGGCGGCAGTCGTCTACTCGCGTCCATGAGAACGTTCTTTGCAGCCACCCAACAATGTGAAGCCAATTCGATCAGCCTGGATTTGGAAGAACTGCATCACGCGCAGAAAGTGCTGCGGCTGAAAACCGGAGACAAGGTGCGGGTGCTGGACGGCTCGGGAGGCATCTTCGAAGGACCGTTGGACCTCACTACCGGCCGGATGCACATAGAGCACAGACACAGCATTCCGCCTCCCCGGTGCGAAGTGATCATTGCAATGGCGCTGATCAAAGGAAACCGGTGGGAATGGTTTCTGGAAAAAACGGTAGAGATTGGAGCGACGCGAATAATCCCGATCCGAGCGGAGCATTCGGTGCTTCGCATCGCATCCGGCGAAGAAGCTCGAAAGGTTGCGCGCTGGAGACAGATTGCGATCAGCGCGCTCAAGCAGTCCGGTCAGGGCTATCTGCCGGAGATTTCGGCACCGCTCTCCTTTTCCGATGTGCTGCGGGTCGAAACATCAGCCGCACGATGGATTTTGAGCGAACGCGGCGGGAAGCCGTTGCGCGAAGTGCTCCATCGGGATTTGCAACAGGTGCTCGCCCTGGTTGGGCCTGAGGGCGGATGGAGTGATTCTGAAGTGGATGGGGCGGCGACAGCAGGATTTCAGGCTGTAAGTCTCGGATCCCAGATTTTGCGCGCCGAAACAGCCCCCCTCTACCTTCTATCGGCCATTCGATTTGCGACGGATTAGGCACCGTTCTAAACAAATCACTACTAACTTTCCCTGCCCGAGCGCTGCCCCCACCGGCCTTGCGCCGGTGGAGCAAAGGATTTTTCACTACAATTTTCGAATTAGAAATCGGAACTTGCCATGATACCATCCGGCGGCATGAGGTGGTTCTGGCTTTGTCTGGCGTTCGCTGCGACCCTGACGACCGCCTTTGCCCAGCAGCGCCCCCTGATTACCGAAATCCCCGACCCCGTTGCCGAAGGCAAAGTTCGCCTGGAGGCGGGAATTGAGTTTTTGCAGAACCAGCCTTTTTCACTTACCGGCCTGCGGGGCGATTCCTCGCGGTTCGGCGTAATCGGGTCGCGTTTTGGACTCGGGTCGCGAGTGGAATTCCAGATTCAGGGCGTGGCGCAGGACTTTTTGAGCATTAAGGCCAGAAGCAGCGCCCCGCTGTCCGATCGGCTTCATTTTAGCGGAGACTCCACTCACGCCGTTGGCGATCTTCTTTTCGCCACCAAGATAAGATTGCGTTCAGAGTCGGGAAACTGGCCGGCCTTTTCCTTTCGTATCGGGGCTCTGCTGCCCAACGAAACCAACGAGAGCGGGATGGGACTGGACACAACACGCACCTTTGGCGCGCTTCTCCTGGGAAAGCATATCGGCAAGAATTATGTCTTTTCCAACGTGGGCATCATGATCGTCGATGATCCAACGGTTCTGGCAAACCAGCGCGATCGGCTCATTTACGGGTTGGCGCTCATCCGTCCGTTGAACAAACACGTACAGGTTATGGGAGAAATCTATGGGGCGACCGGCAACTCCGGTCCGGGAACCGACCAGAGCGCGCAGTTGCGCCTGGGAGCACAGTGGCGGGCAATGGGTCTGGTGTGGGATCTGGCGGGTCTTGCCGGGCTGCAGAAGGGAGATCCCGACAGCGGCGTGATATTCGGCGTCAGCCGCGATCTTGAGGTTTTTAAGACGTCCAGTAGACCAAAGAGCAGCTTCCGTTTTGAGCCAATGATTTTCTCCTCCAGCAAGGAACCTCAATAGTTCGTTCACCACATCGGTCTTAAATCAGAATCACCTTGAACTTCACGTTCCTCACAAAACGCGCAAACTTATCGAAGGCGTGGATCTGCAGGTGATCCTGACTGAAACTATCTGAGGTTTCCACTTCGATAATCACGCCGCTATTGTCTTTTATCAGCAGCAAGTCGGGGCGAAAGCCGTTGATCACCTGGGGGATTTCCCATCCCCTGGCGTCGGCAAATACCCGGTAACCGAGAGAAACATAACGGCGGGCGAGTTCCACCACCTTTTCGTCGTGTCTGACCTGGTTGACAAAAGTTCGCTTCAAAGAGGCATTCACCTCCGCGACTCGCAATTCATCAGGAGCATCCGCTCGTCAGGAGCATCCGCTCGTCGTTCCGCAAACGGTACAGATATAACAATTCCCGTTTCGTTGCATGATGTTGCCGCAACTCAAGCAAGCGGGCGCCTCCCCCTGATCGATTCCCAGCAGCGATCTGCCCTCTCTGCCGGGCTGGAACGCCGGCGATGCGGTCATTCCCACCTTTTCCACAGGTGTCGACTTATCGGCCTGGTGAATACCGAGGCTTGCCTGAGCTTCGCGCGGCAGATACTTAGTGGCCAGATAACGCACCACGTAGTCGGGAATGGACGTGGCAAACGGAATCTGTGAATTGTTCGTCAGGCCTGCCGGTTCAAAACTCATGTGCGCGAACATCCGCACGTAATCTTCCAAAGGCACGCCGCGCTGCAATCCCATGGAAATGGCGATCGCCCATGCCATTGCCATGCCCTGCAGCGTGCTCCCCTGCTTGGCAAAATTCAGGAAGATCTCGCCCAGCGTGTTGTCTTCCGGATACATGCCCATGGTAAGGAAGCCCTTAAAGCCGCGGATGCGGAATTCGTGCTCCCAGGCGGGATGGTCGGCAGGCATGTTGCGATGCACCGGTTTGGCGCTCTCCTGTTTTTTCGTCTCCTTGTTACTGAGCGGCTGGACCAACTTGCAGCCGTCGCGGTAAATGGAGACAGACTTCATCCCCAGTTCCCAACCGGCAATGTATGCCTGCATGATTTCGTCGACTGAAGCCTCATTGGGCAGGTTGATGGTCTTGGAAATGGCTCCTGAGAGAAAGGGCTGGACGGCGCCCGCCATCTTGATGTGTCCCATGTAATGGATGGAACGCGTGCCGTTGCGCGGCCGGTCGGCGCAATCAAACACGGGCAAATGCTCCGGCTTCAGATAAGGGGCGCCCTCAATGGTTTCCTGCCGGTCGACGTATTCCACAATCGCCTGATTTTCGTTGTCGGTATAGCCGAGCTTTCGCAAGGCTGCGGGAATTGTATGGTTGACGATTTTTAACGTCCCGCCTCCCACCAGTTTCTTAACTTTGACAAGCGCAAAATCCGGTTCGATTCCGGTTGTGTCGCAGTCCATCATAAACGCGATCGTGCCGGTGGGAGCCAGCAGGGTGACCTGCGCATTGCGATATCCGTGCCTTTCCCCCGACTCAATCGCGTTGTCCCACGCATTGATGGCCGCGCGCAGCAGATCAAAAGGGACGTGCGCGGAATTAATCTTTGAGATGGCGTCGCGATGCTTGTACATCACGCGCAGCATCGACTGGCGGTTGACCTCGAATCCGGTGAAAGGCCCCAGTTTCTCGGCCACTTCGGAACTCATCTGATAACCTTCCCCCGTCATCAGAGCCGTGATGGCTGCTGCATAAGCGCGACTCTGATCGCTGTCGTAAGGAAGTCCCCGCGCCATCAGGAGCGCGCCCAGATTGGCATAGCCGAGCCCGAGCGTCCGGAACTCGTGGCTTACCTTTTCGATCTCCGGCGTGGGATAGCTGGCGTTTCCCACAATGATCTCCTTGGCGAGAATCATGATCCGCACGGAGTGCCGGAACGCTTCGATGTCGAAAGCTCCGTCCTCGCGCAGGAACTTCATCAGGTTCAAAGAGGAAAGATTGCACGCCGAATTGTCATGGAACACGTATTCCGAACAGGGATTGCAGGCGTTGATGGCGGCCGTCTCCGGGCAGGTATGCCAGTCGTTGATCGTGCTGTAGAACTGCAGCCCCGGGTCGCCGCAGATCCAGGTCGCTTCGGCGACGTCGCGCATTAATTCACGAGCCTTGTAAGTGTTCGCCGGCTCGCCGCTGGTTACCTTTCGCGTCGTCCAGTCTTTGTCTTCCAGAACGGCGTGCATGAAGTCGTCTGTGACGCTTACGCTGTTGTTTGCGTTTTGAAACTGAACGCTGCGGTAGGCTTCGCCGTCGATGGAATCGTCATATCCCAGCTCTATCAACTGATGCGCTTTCTTTTCTTCTTTGGCTTTGCACCAGATGTACTCCTTGATGTCCGGATGGTCGGCGTTGAGAATCACCATTTTGGCGGCGCGTCGCGTCGCTCCACCCGATTTGATTGCGCCGGCAAAGGAATCCCACCCGCGCATGAAAGACACCGGTCCGGATGCGATGCCGCCCACTGCCAGCGGCTCGATTGATGACCGGATGCGTGACAGATTGACCCCTGATCCGGAACCGCCTTTGAAGATCATCGCTTCGGTGCGAGCCAGCCTCATGATCGAATCCATGCTGTCGTTTACCTCATTGATGAAGCAGGCCGAACATTGAGGTTTTTTCACGATCCCCACGTTGAATTGAACGGGGGAATTGAACGCCGCGTATTGGTGGAGCAGCAGGTATGTCAATTCGGCGTTGAATGCCTCGGCTGATTCCGTAGAAGCAAAATATCCTCCCTTCTTACCCCACTTGGTAAACGTTTCGGCAATTCGTCCGATCAACTGGCGCACACTGGATTCACGCGAGGCCGTTCCTATGTGCCCTCTAAAGTATTTGGAAGCCACAATGTCGGTCGCGCGCTGAGACCAGGAGCGGGGAAACTCCACACCTTCCTGACGAAACGTTACCTTGCCTGTTTTTCCGTCTTTGATCTCGGCGGTGCGGAAATCCCATTCCACCGTGTCAAACGGATTGACGCCGGCCCGGGTAAAAAACCGTTCCACGTCAAGGCCCGCTGCGTTGACTGCGGGTTGTGCGCTTTCAAGGGTTTCTTTGTTCATAGGACCCCCCTTCTGATTGTATTGAACGGGTAAATCGAAACCACGGAATGTAGATCAGAGGAAATGAGTCGAAAGACCTGCTTGTCCATCCTATCGACCGAAAGACTCTAAAATTGAGCTAGTTCAGGGGTTTCAGGAAGCTAAAGAACCAGCGCAACCGCCGTGGGTTTCCTCAGGAGATATCCCGCAGGAGATCGCTATCGGGTTTCTTTCAGCGATCCGGATTCTAGAACCGCTCCCGATGGGAGTCAAGTAAAAGATACAAGATATAGTAGCTTTTTTCAAGCAGACCCCGAAATACTGTGGTTTTGCACAACCCATTCTCATGAAACTCTAAGGATTTCCACAGGTTTTCCACAGCGTTCGCGTTGCGGGTTTACGGGTTCCGGGTTTGTGGGTTCCGGGTTTGCGAGTTGCCGGTTTCCGGGTTTGCGAGTTGCCGGTTTCCGGGTTTGCGAGTTGCGGGTTCCGGGTTGGCGAGTTGCGGGTTCCGGGTTGGCGAGTTGCGGGTTCCGGGTTTGTGAGTTGCGGGTTCCGGGTTTGCGAGTTCAGAATTAAGAATGAAGAAGCGGGAGAGTGCAAATTCGTCAACTCGTAACCCGTAACCTCGATAACTCGGAACTCGGAACTCGGAACTCGTAACCTGAAACCCGATAACTCGGAACCCGGAACCCGATAACTCGGAACCCGGAACCCGATAACTCGATAACTCGATAACCCGAAACTTCGATAACTCGATAAGCCTTAGCGAAGAATGTCAATAGCCGAAAATCTCGCCTTAGTCCGTTCGAGAATTGACCAGAGAGCCCGCAGTGTTGGTCGATCTGCCGGAGAAATCACGCTGGTTGCCGTAGCCAAAACTTTTCCGCTTGCTGCTGTCGAAGAAGCGGCACGCTCGGGACAGGTTCATTTCGGAGAGAATCGCGTGCAGGAAGCGGAAGACAAGATCGGTGAGTGTTCGCGGACCGACCTGATATGGCATCTGGTTGGTCATTTGCAGAGCAACAAAGCGAAAAGGGCGGCGCAGCTTTTCCACTGGATCCACTCGGTCGACAGCGTCGATCTGATGCACAAGCTTGAAAACCACGCAGCCGCGTCAGGAAGAGAAATAAGTACTCTTCTGCAACTTGACCTGGCGGGTGAGACAAGCAAGTCTGGAATGCCGGAATCCGAACTGGATGACGCGCTGGCCGCGGCGGCAGGATTGACCAGCGTGTCTGTGGAAGGACTGATGATTCTGCCGCCGTTCTTTGAGGACCCCGGCCGGGTCCGGCCTTACTTCAAACGGCTTAGAGAGCTGCTGGAATACGCGCGCAGGAAAGCGCCAGGCCTGCCCCTGAAGCATCTGTCCATGGGAATGACGCACGATTTCGAAATTGCCATTGAAGAAGGCGCCACAATGGTGCGTATCGGAACAGCGATTTTTGGGACGCGGGGTATCTACTAGCCCGAATTGTTCATAAGTCTTAACCGCCAAGACCGCTAAGAGCGCCAAGAAAAGCGCCAAGGACGGGGGCTGAAACTTGAAGCATGAAAGCCAGCAATCCTTTGTTCCGTCTACGTAGTATCGTCATGCTTCAAGTTTCAGCCACCGTCCTTGGCGCTTCCTTGGCGTTCTTGGCGATCTTGGCGGTTAGGATTTTTGGCAGATCTTCGACTTTGGACGTTCAGACTTTCGACCTTTCTGAAGAGCGCTGCTTACTATACGATCTGGGCATGGCGCGTGGAAAGTTCATCACGTTTGAAGGCATAGAGGGATCCGGTAAAACCACGCACCTGCAGCATCTCTGTTTGTATCTGGACGAGCTGGGCCTGCGCTACGTGCTCACCCGCGAGCCCGGAGGAACGGCTTTCGGAGCGGAAATCCGCAGCATACTTTTGAATCCTGCCGGTGCTCCGCGTCATCCCTACGGCGAATTGCTGCTTTATCTGGCCGATCGAGTGCAGGATCTGCAGGAAATAATCCGTCCTGCCCTGGAAGGAGGCGTGCACGTGCTGTGCGATCGCTACCACGACGCCACCCGCGCCTATCAGGGAGCGGCCCGCGGCATACCCGCTTCGCTGATCGATCAACTCTCGCTCCAGCTTGAAATACTGACCCCCGATCTCACGATTGTGTTCGAACTGGAGGTCTCTGCGGCTTTGGAACGGGCCCGCAGGCGCAACGTGAACGACGGCCAGGAACACCAGGGACGGTTTGAAGGAGAAGCTGTCGATTTCCACGAGCGGGTTCGGCAGGCCTACCGAAATATGGCGTCCAGGGAGCCGCAACGGTTCTGGTTTATCGACACCGGCGGTGATTTCAAGCAGGCGCAGGCGCGGGTGCGGCAAATCGTGAGCTCGTTCTTGAATGCATGAAACTCTCAAGCTTCAGTGAATTCATTGGAAACCGGCATCTGCTGGATCAGTTCCTGCGCTGCGCCCGCGCCAACAGGCTGCCGCAGGTACTGCTGTTTGCCGGACCCGACGGGGTCGGTAAGAGAGGATTCGCCATTCTGGCGGCAAAATATCTGAACTGCGCCCAACCATCGCAAAATGACTCCTGCGGCCGCTGCGCCGCTTGCGTGAAAATTGAGAAAGGAGAGTACCCGGAACTTCGGATACTGGAGCCGGCAGGCACGCAAATCAAAATAGACCAGATAAGGGAACTGAGCTCAGACATCCAATACCGGCCATTTGAAGGACGACGGAAGGTCTACATCATAGATCCCGCAGACAAGATGAACGAGGAGGCAAGTAACGCCTTTCTAAAGACACTGGAAGAATGCCCCGATCACGCCTTGATTGTACTGGTCACAAGCCAGTCAAACTCGCTGCTTGCAACGATTCGTTCACGTTGCCAAGTCTACAGATTCTCGCACGTCCCGGCAGAAGAAATCGAGCAACTGCTGAACAAGACCGGCGTAGTTCCGGCGCAAGCAGCCGTTCTTGCCAGACTTTCAGGCGGAAGCGTGGGACAAGCCCTGGCCCGGCAGTGGGAAGAGACCGAAATAGTACGCAACGACGCCCTTGAGGTGCTGGAAGCTCTTTGCCGGCCTGATAATTTCCACCAGGTGCGTTCCATCTGGAGCAGGATTAAAACTGACGAGATGCGTCAGTCTCTGGAACGACTGTTTGAGGTCATGCTTATCGTGCTCCGCGACCTGCTGCTCGTCAAGGAAGGCTTCGTGTCGCAGGCGGTCAATGTCGACGTGATTGCGAGAATCGAAAAGGCGGCGGCCAGCTTCTCATTTGAGCAGATCTCCGGTCTGGAAACTCAAATCCGGAGCGCGCTGCACGAAATGCACCGCAATGTGAACCCGCAGATTCTATTCGAGGCGCTCTATTTTGAGAGTTGAGCACGAATTACACGAATTACACGAATTTTCACGAAGTTTTTTTTTGTAACTTCCGGAAATTCGTGCTCACAATTTAAAATTCGTGAAATTCGTGAAATTCGTGTAATTCGTGATCAACCTTCACATCGGCCCCAAGAGCGCGCTGATAATCTTCTGCTTTCTTTTCCTTGGGAAATTTTTCGATGTATTCACGCATGTACTTCCGCGCAGATTCGCGATCGCTCTTTTCAACCTTTTGAATCAGTTTCTCATAAGCCAGGATGAGCTTCGTTCGGGCGGGTGCGTAGTCCGGGCGGTCCAGCAGCGCCTCCTGGTAACGGGAGAGAGCCGCCTTGTAATTCTCGCGTTTGAAGTAAAAGTCTCCGATTTTTACTTCTTCCTCCGCCTTGGCCGGATCCCTGACCACTTCCTTAGGCTTGTCGACCTCTTCGCGGACCAGGACCGGCTTTTTCGTCGGAGGCGGTTCCTGATCTGAAGGCTTTGGCGACCTCTTCTGGACAGCCATCGGCCCGGCCAAAAGTGTCGGAAGCAGCACCAGTAGACTCAAAAAAACAGCCGGCATAGACTTTTTGAATTTCCAACCTATCATATGTTTAGAGGTTTAATTTTAGCAGATTTTTTCCTTGTAAAAATCACGTTCGAGCGTTAAGGTGATGGGCAAATTTCAAATACGTTCCCCATTTGAATTTCATCTGGCGGCATTTCCAGTTTGGAATTTCAACAGCGAACTTTCAGAAAGAGACGCAATTTTATGGAGGCTGATCGAATGGTAAATCGGAAGCTTATTCGGCCGTCGCTCTCCGATTTGAAAGAGCAGGTGCCGAGTAAGTTCGCGAACGCGCAGCGCAAGCGAGTTCCGCCCGAGCAAACGCACGCAGAGAACTACTACTACCTGAAGCAGATGTCGAGCAAGAATCCGGTGGTGGTCAAGCTGCTGGATGGCGAAGAAATCCACGGCGTGATTGAATGGTACGACAAGAACTGCATCAAGGTGAATCGAGTCTCCGAGCCGAACCTCTTGATTCCGAAACATAACATCAAATACATCTACAAGGAAAACGAGGTCAAAGAGGAGACAGATTAGCCCTGATTATTCAAAAGACCTAACCGCCAAGAGCGCTAAGAGCGCTAAGAATAGCGCAAAGGACGGGGCTGAAACTTGAAGTATGAAGGCATCGCGCCAAGTCCGACGCCATTTTGATAGTCTTCATACTTTAAGTTTCAGCCCCCGTCCTTTGCGCTCTCTTGGCGTTCTTGGCGTTCTTCGCGGTTAAGTTTTTTTTGAATAATCCAGGGCTAGTTCCTCAGCACCATCCGGAGCGCTCCATTTTCTCCCCGCAGTAAGTGGTCCACCAGAGACTGCATGTCAAGCTTAAAGGCTGCATTCAGGTACTCTTCATACTTGCCAGGCTGTTCGTGTTCCCAGAGGGGAAACAGATAACCTGCGCGCAGCAGCCAGAAACAGGAAGTCGCATGCGCCATTGCCACATTGTGGCGCTGGAAAGGCGCGATCTCCAACAACCGGGCCTGGCAGAGCGCCGCTTGTTCCACCGGGTGCAACTGTGCAAAAGCTTCCTCCCCCACCCAGTCAAAAAACCGGTGGAGCGCCGCCATGGATTCGGCGGGCGGCAGCGGCTGATGGTCGAGAGTAAGGGGCGCAAGCGCATCTTTGCGCCATCCGATTCCCGGACAGAGATCCCGCAGCAGCCCGTCATCAAGGGATTCGTGCTGCGCCGCCAATTGCGAGATCCGCGGCGCGACATCGGCAAGGCAGGGCTCGCCCGGCCATTTGGCAAGCAGCCAGGCCGAGTAGGCTCGCTGATTTTCCGCAACAGCGCGGCTGCGTTGCTTCTCCGCCAGACCGGCGAACTGCCGGCGGAGCCTGTCCAGTTCCTCGAATTGAGCGGCTGTCCTGAGAAGGGACATAATTACCGCGCGATCACCATATAAATCACTTCCCACTAAACATGGCGGGTTTCAGAAGAGACTGCAGACCTTCGACCCTTTCCTGCAACAGGACGCCGTTGCGGACCAGCAGGCTTTCGCTCAACTGCATGTCAACGACCGCCTTGCCCAGACTTTCGACCACTACACGGGTCTTTGCGGGAGCTCTCACATACACCAGCAAACCACCGGGGGAATCAACGCCCGCATTTATCTCAATCAACCCGGCGGCGATGCTCATGCCGGCCGAAGGCCAGTCACTGAGCTGCTTCAGCGACTGGTCCGAATAACGGACCTGCATTACGCTCAACTCGGCCTCGGTCACGGCGGCAGCCTGCACACCGATTACCCAGTTGAGTTTTTCAACTCCAGGGGCGAGCTTCACATGCAATTCGGAGCGTGCCAGAAGCACTTTGTGCCCCGCGGGTACCGGAGACGCCTTGGACGCGCGTCCCGCTGCGAATCCCCCTCCTATTCCGGCTCCCATTCCGGCGTTCCCCTGCCCGACGAGCAAGAGCTTTTTGGAAGCCGCTTCCGCCTCACTCGCAAGGGCCGATCGATCTTCAGCCGGCGTTGCGACCGATTTGTTCAATCGTTGCTGCGCTTCCTCTCTTTTCAGCTCTTTGTTTTTTTCATCCTGGCCGATTACGCCCGCTAAAATTCCTGAATTGACCTGCTGCGGCGCGGCGGCAGGCCTGTCTGCCCGTTCAGCGATATTCCGCGATTCTGGAGTCGCCTTGCCGCTGCTGTCTGCGAATCGATCACGAACGGATGGCGAAACCGCATCTGCCGACGACGGGGGTACGTTCGCCGCGACGGTTCCCTCTCTCCATTTCCCCCTGACATTTTCTGACTGGCGCCGATCCACTATTGTTGCTGCCGATTGCGACTCTTTGCCGGTTTCAAATGACCGCTTTCCTTCGCTCGCGCCGGCGGTTCGCGCTGGGGGAGGCATCTCCGGAACTCTCGTATCTGTGGCCGGCCGCACTAACGCTACCTCGGCCGGCGACTGCGGCTCCTGCGTTCTCTGTTTCGAAGTCAGCAGGACAACCAGCAACAGGCAGGCGGCAGCCGACAGTCCTCCCGCTGCAAACCATTTCATCCTGCCGTGATTTCTCTTCCTCTGAAATTCAAATTGCCGACGGATGCGATCGCGCTGTTCGTCCAGCAGCGTAAACTGCGGTTCACTCTCGAGCTCCTGCTCCACTGCCGTCATGGTGCGACGGATCTCATCCAATTCGTTTCGCAGCGTCTCGGACGCAGCGAGCTCCGCTTTCAAAGCCGCCCTTTCTTTTTCGTCCAGCTCTCCGAGCAGATACGCGGTGAGCCTGGGGTCATCCGGGTCGTATTTCATTTGACCCTCCTTAAGATCTTCTGCGAGGAAGCCAGATCTGCTTTCACCTGGCGCCTGATCGTTTTCAGGGCAGTGTGAATGAGGAACCCGACGTTCGTTACCGACAGCTTGGTGACCTGGCTGATCTCCTTGTAGCTAAGATCGTTCTGAAACTTGAGCCGCAGCACCTCCTGCTGGTTGTGTGGAAGCGTTTTCAAAATCGAAAGCACTTGGGTCAAACCTTCCTTCTGTTCCAGAACGGTCAACGGAGGCGGCGCCTCGCTTTCGCGACTGCACGCATCCGCTTCATCCAGAGGCGTAAGGCGGCTCTCCTTGCGAAGAACATCGTAGGCCCGGTTTCGGCAGACGGTAAAGAGCCAAGCCGCAAGATGCTCGCCAATCCTGGATGGATTTTGACGACAAAGGCGCAGAAAAGTGTCCTGCACGACCTCCCGGGCTGATTCAATGTTGCCGGTGATACCGGCAGCATAGCGCACAAGCGGGCGTTCGTATCGATCCAGTGCCGACCTCAACCAGTCGGAATCCATCCGGCCTTCCATCGGCTGGCCTATCCAGCCTCATTATTAACAACGGCTCAGGGGAAATTTTATTAGATTGGAGCGGGGCGCCGCGCGCCTAAGCCCGGATTATTATTCAAAACTTTAACCGCGAAGAGCGCCAAGAACGCCAAGAACAGCGGGGGGTAACGGCCTGGAGCTTAAGGTATGAAAGAT
>DASXQR010000074.1:0-4699 GCA_036507075.1 Acidobacteriota bacterium
TGGAAGAAGGCGACGGAGTCACGATGAGCGGCAAACCGCAAGCCCTGCTCTGTTGGAGCAGCGGTAAGGACAGCGCCTGGACCCTGCACGTGCTGCGCCAGCGCCGAGAGGTGGACGTCGTGGGGCTGCTGACCACGATCAATGATGTCCATGCGCGTGTCGCCATGCACGCGGTCCGCTTGGCGCTCCTCGAAGCTCAGGCGGAGGCGGTGGGGCTGCCACTCTGGAAGTTGCCGATCCCGAGTCCCTGCAGTAATCAGCAATATGAAGCCGCCATGGGCGAGGCGGTAAAGAAGGCGGTCGCCGCCGGAGTCACGATGATCGCGTTCGGCGATCTCTTCCTCGAAGAGATCCGTCGCTACCGAGAGCAGCAACTGGCCGGCACCGGCCTGACGCCGATCTTTCCGATCTGGGGCCTGCCGACGGCTGCGCTTGCGCGGGACATGGTGGCGGCGGGCCTCCAGGCGCGGCTGACCTGCGTGGACCCGAAGCAGTTGCCTGCGCCCTTCGCCGGCCGCGAATTCGACGCGACGCTGCTGCGCGATTTACCCGCCGGCGTGGATCCGTGCGGCGAGCGCGGCGAGTTCCATACCTTCGCCTATGCCGGCCCGATGTTCCAACGCCCCGTGCCGCTCCGCAGCGGCGAGATCGTCGAGCGCGACGGCTTCGTCTTCGCGGACCTGCTCATGGCGTAGCGGTGCGCTCTTCCTTACAGTGGCTTGTCCTCACGCTCTTCGCGGTGGCCTGGTCGGTTGCGGCCGCGGCAAGCGACCTCCAGGCCCCAGTATTTCACTTTGCGCTGCTCGGCGACGCGCCCTATACCGACGAGGAGGAAGGGCGGTTCCTGGAACTGCTCAAGACGCTCAACGCCGATCAGTCGCTGACCTTCGTCGTGCACGCCGGCGACTTCAAGGATGGCCACAGCCCCTGCACGGATGAGCTCTTCGCGCGGCGGCACGCACAGTTTCAGAGCGTGGAGCATCCCTTGATTATTGTCTTCGGCGACAACGAATGGGTGGATTGCCGTCGTGAGGAGGCCGGCCAGTACGATCCGGCCGAAAGGCTGAACAAGCTGCGGGAGATTTTCACGTCAGGGAGTGAGAGTCTCGGCAAACGGACTCTTCGGTTGAGCCGCCAGAGCGACGATGCCCGCTATCGGAAGTTCCGGGAGAATGTCCGCTGGACCTACGGAGACGTGCTGTTCGTCACGTTGAACGTTCCCGGCAGCTACAATAATAGCGCACAGAAACGCGAATCTGAGGAGCGGAACGCGGCGAATGTGGCATGGCTCAAGGAGTCGTTTCGGCTCGCCACGGACAGCGGCGCGCGCGGAGTGCTGGTCGTCATTCACGCCAATCCGAAGTTTCAATCGTCACCCAAGCGCAATCCGTATCGCGTACTCCTGGCCACGCTGGAGCGAGAGGTTCTGGCCTGCGGCAAGCCGGTGGTGCTGGTCCATGGCGACACCCATCGGTTCCGCATCGATAAGCCGTTGCGTGACTCGAAGACCGGCCAGCCGATCGACAATTTGACGAGGGTAGAGACCTTCGGCTCGCCCGACGTCCGCTGGATCAAGGGCACCGTGGACCCGCGCGATCCCAACGTCTTCAGCTTCGAGCCCATGCAGCAGGAAAGCCGTTAATCGTCCAGGGGCAGGGTACGCCCTTTCGAGAATGGAGTCTGACCCCACTTTTTATTATGTCGCCATACGGACTACAGTAATCATGCAGAGCACGACTATAACTACGAAGGCAAGCAATGCTAAGAGATGAAGGACTCGCTTAAGCAGTGGGTCTGAAACACGATCTTTTTGATGTATCCAGTCTGCACCTAATTCCCCAATTATATAGAGAGCTCCTATTCCCAGAATCCCTGCCACCCAGGCCATGACAGAGCGTGCACCTTTCGTGACCGGAAGTCCTGAGAAAACATCAATGATGAGGCCTATCACAAGAGTGAAAAATGCGAGAATGACAAGGAAGCGAAAGGCTCGTCCCAGTGGCGATTCTGTTCTCGGAGGTATGCCGATGAGGTCTTTCATACAGAATCCATCTTCCCTCTATCGAACACCCCACGAGTTCGCAACAGCGTACAGATCGCTCCCCGATCTGTACGCTTTGCGAACCATGCGATTCGAGTTCCCCAGAACCAAATGAGCACAGCAATTGGGATTAATGCGCTATAGAGACTTAAGTTTTGTATAGGGCATGGGCGGTCTATTTGCATTTTCTTTCTCCCCACCCACAAAGAACCCATATTGGGGAAATCCTTCTTCTTTCGTTTGAAAGACAAGGTAGTTTCCTCCCCAGATCGCACGCGCTTTATTATTAAATGATGGAATTCGTCTTCGAGTACTGTCGGACATCAAATGTTCATACAAATATAACCGCCAAGCATTATCGGGCAAAGGGCTGGATGTACAAACCCGCCCAGAAGGCGGAACTGTAATGACAAGAAAAATGCCTTTGCTTTCTATAGGAGCACAGTCTGGATTGTAATACTCGATTACGACCCAACCCTGGTATCCCTCAGGCAGCTCGTACCTGACCGGACGGCCCATTCCTGTGAGCGCGAAGCCAATTACTAGGGCTATGCCACTCAAAAGAAAAATCCGAAAAGCTGGCAACGGGCGCCTTGCAAACAAAAACCAGACTGCAGCAACTATTGAGCCAATAAACGCATACAAAAGGACATTTACAAAAATTGATATCGCATAAATGAGTACAGTGTCCCAGGACCAGAACTGGCTACCATGAAGTGCCATCAACATAATGCTGGATGGCCACATAAATAACCAAAGTTGGCCTGAACCGATATAGTTTGGGTTGAAATAGAGCGATACTTCCTGAAAGGTAATCAAGATAAAGGGGATTAATGTCCCTGCGACAGCAAAAACCAAAACTGGCCGCTTGAACATTATCACCACTTACCTCGACTTTTACTGCTTGACTTCAAAGGATAGTGGCTCCCCGACCCGTACGCTTTGCGAACCTTGCGATTTGAGGTCCCAATAGATCGTTCTTATTTTCGGTGGTTGAGCTCGCGCAACATAAGGGGCAGCGCAGGTCCCAAGAAGAGAACAGCAATAAGATAAAAAGGAATGTTGATATCCATATAGAAAGCTTTGATTCCAAAGAGGACCGCCAAAATGGACAAAGAAAAAGTCAAAGCAATAAGCGATCTTTTCATTAAAACAGGGGCAGATTTGTATTTAGGAAGAAGAAAGGCGCTACCCACCAAAAGCAATAGCATCAGAGATACAATAAACCCCATAAAGCCTTTCGAGAGCTTAAAGTAGGACTGGAGAGCGTATAAAAGAATTAATACGGTAGAGGATACGGCAACGGAGATCAGTGCTGATTGAAGTTTTGGTGAGATTTTCATCATCCTAAATTAGTTACCAGCCATTAGCGTTTTGGATAGTTCGTAACAGCGTCAAGATCGCTCCCCGAACAGGACGAACCTTTGACTGCCAGAAGGCTAGGCCACCTGCCTACACCTGTCAATCATTTGCGAAAACGGTCGGCGACGGTGGGTTTGCCGCTGCCGTCCCACCAGCCGGCGCACATGCGCGGGGTGGTGTGCCGGATCGCGAAGCGGCCGTCGGGCGCCAGCACGAGCGCGCCGGCCGCGCCTCCTTCGATCCGCCGGACGAGCTTCTCCAGCGTCAGCCGCGTCGCCGTCGCCGGGCTCGTACCGCCTGCCATCCGGTCCACGATCTCCTTGGCCATCGTCAGACGGATGATGCTCTCGCCCAGGCCGGTCATCGACACCGCACCGGCGTCGTTGTCTGCATAGAGGCCGCAGCCGATCAGCGGCGTGTCGCCCACGCGGCCCGGCAGCATGAAAGCAATGCCGCCGGTGGAGGAACCGGCCGCGAGATTCCCGTGGCGGTCCAACGCGACGGCGCCCACGGTTTCCAGCCCCAACATCTTTTGATAGAGCCGAAGCATGCGGCGCTGCAGCCCCGTGGCAGTCACGGCCTCGCGCGCAGCATTGCGTTTGGATGGTGAGACTGAGCCGCGTCGGGCTGATCCTTGGCGCTCCAATTTGAAGTGCCGGGCGAAGCGCGTCGCCTGCGCCCCGGCCAGAAGGACGTGCGCGGTCTTCTCCATCACGAATCTCGCCGCGCTGATCGGATGGAGGACCTGTTCGATGCCGGCCACGGCTCCGGCTCGCAGCATGCGTCCCTCCATGATGGACGCATCCATCCGGCGCACGCCGTCCAGTTGCAAATGCGCGCCGGTGCCGGCGTTGAAGAGGCCCGAGCTTTCCATAAGCTTGATGGTGGCTTCCACGGCCGCGGTGGCCGTCCCTCCGCGTCGTAACACAGCGTAACCTGTCTCCAGCGCGTCGGTCAGGCAGGTGAGTTGGGCCGGCGTCACGATACGCGCGCCCGCTCCGCCGTGAGCCAGAATGAGAGGTTTGGGAGGATGGCGCCGGCGCGTCACTTCTCGGAGAGATTCTGTCCCGATGGTTTCACGGAAGCGGCGGTCCCCTTTGCGTCCCTGCGCACCTGTCGCCGGTCGAGCCACCAGGCCAGGAGAGGAAGCATGAGGGGCGCGCCGGGAAGCACAACCACCACAAGGTAAGGGCTCAGGTGAGAGAGACGCCGGAGGTGGGCGCGGAGTTCGACCAGCTCTTCGGGAATCCACCGCTGTCCGTTGCGGCGCTTCATCAGGAGGGGCATGAGTCCTTT
>DASXQR010000075.1:0-13213 GCA_036507075.1 Acidobacteriota bacterium
GTTTCCGGAACCAACTACTATCGCCCCACCAGAACAGGAATTGAAATCATGGCAAACGCCATCGCCATTCGTGATAACAAAATTGCAGCCTGAAAAAAACTGCTCAAAAAAACAAGATTTTTCGAACTAGTACTACAAAGGACACAAAGATCTTTTGTGCTCTTTGTGCCTTTGTGGTGAACGCGTTTTTTTCATTTGAGGATGAGCTTTGAAAGATCGCACGGAGGCGCAGGGAATTTCATGTCGAGGCTTTCCAGGGCTTCGACGATGATGGCCGAAACGGCAAGGTTTCTCAGCCATTTCTTGTTGGCCGGGATGACAAACCAGGGAGCCCGTTCCGTGCTGCAGCGGCTGAGCGCGTCCTGGTAGGCTTCCATGTATTGGTTCCACAGCTTTCGCTCATCAAAATCCCCCGGATTAACCTTCCAGTTCTTTTCGGGAACCTCGATTCTTTCCCTCAGCCGCTTTTTTTGCTCGTCCTTGCTGATGTGCAGAAAGAACTTGAGGATCTTGACGCCGTTCTCGGCCAGAATCTGCTCAAAAGCGTTGATCTGCTCGTAGCGCCGGGACCAGACCGGGCGCGGGACCAGGTGGTGCACTCTCACGACCAGGACATCTTCGTAGTGCGATCGGTTGAAAATGCCGATTTCTCCCCTGGCCGGAACCGCGTGATGCACCCGCCACAGGAAATCATGGCTTGCCTCTTCGGCCGATGGGGCTTTGAATGAAGTGACTTCGCAGCCCTGAGGGTTTACCCCGGACATCACGCGCCGGATGGTGCCGTCCTTTCCGCCCGAATCCATGGCCTGCAAAACGACCAGCAAGGCGTGCTTCCTTTCGGCGAAGAGAAGATTCTGCAGCTCATCCAGGCGCGCGATTTTCTTCTGCAGGAGCTCTTCGGCCTCGCTCTTATCCTTGAAGCCTGCCGTGTAGTCCGGGTCATAACGGGAGAGCTTTACTGTCTTTCCGGGTTTGACGGCAAATTCCTTGCTGAATTTCATGTTTCCACTGTGCGCGAGCGGCCAGCGCCGGGCCAGTATAGTTCAATTTGAAACAGGAGGAGGGGGCGCGCGCCGGGATTTTTCACAAGATCAGAACGGCGGGCGTCATCCCGCGGTTGGGGTTTAGACATTTCTGACGAACGATAATGTCGGGTCAGTACCGCCGTCAGGTTGCGGCGAGCCAGAGTGGCGTGTCTGGAGGTGGGACCTAGCGTGGCTTAGCATGAGACTCGACCAGTTTGGCGCGCCGCGACCTGATGGATCGCGGTACTGTAGCGCTGCTTCGCAGCGCCCTCGCCCGCCGCATTTGAGCGGGCGCCAGCTCGTGGTCCAAGGCGTCCTCCGAGGCGGCTGTCGCCCACCAAAAAAACGGTGGGCTCACGGTTCTGGAGGGCTCGGTCCCACGGCTCCGCTTCGCTTCGCCGTGGGCTACAGGCTGTCGCCCGCCCAAAAAACGGGCGGTCTGATTAAATGATCTTCGCGTTCTTCGCGCTCTTCGCGGTTAGATTTTTTCACACGGGCTGACGCCCGTGGGTGCGGGGCGGATTGATGTGTAATAGAATTCATGTCAAATCAACCGAGCGGAGGAAGGTCAATGGTTCAGAGATCGGTTCGCCTGTGGGCGGCGTGGGGGGTTTGTGCGGTTGTTTTGACGGCGCTGGCGGGGCGTTGGGGATTGTCCATTGAGCCTGCTTACCGTGTGCCGCCGGCGCTTGCGAGCGCGCGGGCCGCCGGTCCCGACCCGAAGCCGGCGCCGAATATTGTGTTTATTCTGGCCGATGATCTCGGGTGGAAGGATGTCGGGTATCACGGCAGTGAAATCAAGACGCCGGCCATCGACCGGCTGGCGGCGTCGGGCGCGCGGCTGGAGCAGTTTTATGTGATGCCCGTGTGCAGTCCCACGCGCGCCTCGCTGATGACAGGCCGCTACCCGATTCGCTACGGATTGCAGACCGCCGTGGTGCGGCCATGGGCCCAGTACGGCCTGGCTTTGAATGAACGGATGCTGCCGCAGGCGCTCAAGGAAGCCGGATATGAAACGGCGATCACCGGCAAGTGGCATCTGGGACATTACCAGCGCGCCTACCTGCCCACTTTGCGCGGATTTGATCACCAGTATGGCCATTACAACGGGGCCATCGATTATTTCACGCACGTGCGCAACGACAGCTTTGACTGGCACCGCGACGACCGCGCCTCGCGCGACGAAGGCTACAGCACCAACCTGATCGCTCAGGAAGCGGTTCGAGTGATTGAGCAGCACGACCGGTCGCGTCCTTTATTTCTTTATGTCGCCTTCAATGCGCCCCACGCGCCCCTGCAGGCTCCGCCGGAATATCTGGAGCGTTATGCCGGCATCGCCAATGAAAGGCGGCGCGCCTATGCCGCCATGGTTGCGTGCGAGGATGACGGGATTGCCCGGATCCTGGCGGCCCTGGAGGGCAAAGGGATTTATGACGACACCTTGATTGTTTTTTCAAGCGACAACGGAGGGCCGCTGCAAAACGGCGCAGATAATGGGCCGCTGCGGGCGGGCAAGGCGACGGTCTACGAAGGAGGCGTCCGCGTGCCGGCCTTTGCCGTATGGCGCGGCAAGCTGAAGCCCGGAATCGTCAACGAGCCGCTCCACATGGTCGACTGGTATCCGACATTGCTCCGGCTGGCCGGCGCCCGCCTGGAACAGAAGCTGCCGCTGGATGGGAAAGATGCCTGGGCCACCGTCGCGCGCGGAAAACCTTCGCCTCATGACGAGATCCTTCACAACGTCGAGCCGGGTCGCGGCGCCCTGCGGCGCGGCGACTGGAAGCTGGTCGTGCATGCCCCGCTTCCGATGGCAAACGCGGCTCTGGCGTCGCTGCCGGCGAATGCCCCGTCGCCGGCTTCGGATGCGGCCGCAAATCGGGCACGACAGCAGGGTGCGCGGTCCGGTGAAGTGGATGAAGAAGGAAACGATCGGGGCCCGGCGCGCATCGAGCTGTTCAACATCAGGCAGGACCCTTACGAGAAGCAGGATTTGTCGCGCGCGCGTCCTGAAGTGGTGCGCGACCTGCTGGCGCGCTTGAACCGCTACGCGCGCCAGGCAGCGCCGGCAAAGTACGAGTCAAAACCGGCGCCCGGATTCAAGACACCGGCCGTGTGGGGAGAAAAGGAATAACGCCCTGCGATTCGCAAAAACCTAACCGCCAAGAACGCCAAGAATAGCTCTCTTGGCGGTCTTGGCGATCTTGGCGGTTAGGTTTTTGTACCGTCCAGCTCAAAATCGATAAATCCCTGGCGCGGGTCTGTCGAGATCAGTTTGACGCGGACGCGGTCGCCGACCTGAAGGCCTTCGACGTTGCCGTGCAGTTTTCCTTCCACGGGCGGATGGGCGATCCGCACCCAGGTGCCTTTTTCCGAGGCGCCGGTGATCATGCCGTTGAATCTCTTTCCGATGCGGGGGCGCAGCGCCACCGCGGCGATGCATTTGCGCACGAAGCGCTCCACCTTGTTTGCGTCGTCTTCCTTCTGCGTGCAGTGGGCGGCCAGCGCCTCCAGTTGGTCCATCGCGTAGGAGGAAGGCTGGCGCGCGAAGGCGCATTTCAGCAGGTGCTGGGTCAGCAGGTCCGGGTAGCGGCGGTTGGGCGCCGTCGAGTGCGCGTAATCCTGCACGGCCAGCCCGAAATGCCCGGGCGATTCCTGTCCGGGGTTCTTGACCACGTACTGCCCGCGGCCCAGCAGCTTGATGATGGCCAGCGACAGGTCGGGAAAATGTTCCGGATCGCGGCGCTGCTGTTCCTTCAGGAATTCCTCCAGCGCGGGCGCGTCCGGCTCGGCGGGAAGGCCGGCGCCGTGCTCGCCTGCCAGCTCGACGATCCTGTCCCAGCGCTCCGGTTCGCGCACGATCCGCCGGATGCTGGGAAGCCCGCGGCCGTCCAGAAAGCCGGCGGTGGTCTGGTTGGCCGCGATCATGAAATCTTCGATCAGCCGGCCGGCGCGGTTCGGCTCGCGCGAGGCCAGGTCGAGCGTGCCGTCCGGCAGCAGGGCGGGGCGGAACTCGCGGGTTTCGAAATTGAGCGCGCCTGCTTCGTGGCGGCGCTCGCGCAGGCGGGAGGCGGCTAGGTCCTGGAGCGTGAGTTGCCGCTGAAGGGGTGGATCCGAATCGATCTTTTCAAGGATACGGCGTCCAACGTCTGAAGGTCGATGAGAGTCTGACAGGAAATCCGAGCCGCGCGCGTCAGCAAGCGGACTCTCCGGAGAGGGTTTGGTTGGCATGGCGAAGTCGACTTTCTCTGGAGGCTCCGCTTGCTGACGCGCGCGGTTCTGTTGTGGGTGGAGAAGTGTCGCATTCTCCGGCGCTTGCTGACGCGCGCGGTTCGGTTGCGGGCGGAGAGGTGTGGCATCCCCCGGCGCTTGCTGACGCGCGCGGTTCTGTGGGAGCTCGCTCACCCGCTCTCCCGCTCTCCCTCTCTCCTTCCCTCCATCCCTCCCTCTCTCCATCTCTCCCTCTCCCGCACTCTCCCGCCCTCCATCCCTCAATCTCTCTGTCCCTCCTTCCCTCCGTCTCTCCATCCCTCCATCCCCGAACCGCTCCAGCCATTCCGCCACGGCGTTGTAAGTCAGTCGCGCGCGGTTGCAGACGATGGCGGGGTAGACGGAGGATTGAGTGACGCGGCCGTCTTGACTGGTCAGCATTTCGACGACCACAGCCAGTCTCTTCTCGCTCTCGACTAAAGAAGTCAAATCGGTGGAGAGGCGCTCGGGAAGCATGGGGAAGGTTTCCACGCCTGTATAGACGGAAGTGGTGTTGTGCTGCGCGGCTCGATCCGTGTCCGATCCGGATGGCACAAACCAGCTCACGTCGGCAACGGCGACGTAGATTCGAATCGCTTCGCCTTCGGCGACGGCATACTCGAGTTGATCCAGATCGCGCGTGTCGTCATTGTCGATGGAAGACCAGAGCCAGGCGCTCAGGTCGGTCACCTTCAGGCTGGAGAAATCAGGTTCGGCGGCGCGCGCGACCTCCTGGCGAACCGGCGGCGGGAACTCGGTCAGAAAACCGCGCTCGCGCATCGCCTGACGGGCAACCGCATGCAGGTCGACGCCCGACTGCGAAACACCCATTTACAATCTCCGCAGCACTCGTTCCCACCACGGGCGTTTTGGAAACTTCAAGGGAGGAATGTATTCAAGGGGAGCATCCTTGAGCAAACGGGCCGCCAGATGGCGGATGTCCTGAGCCGCCCGGCTGCGCGGGTACCTGGGCAAAAACGGCTGCACCTTCTGCACGGATTCGGGCACGTGCGGATCAAAATGCACAAACCCGAGAAAACCCAGATTGCTTCTCAGTTGCAGATAGCGAAACAGCAGGTTGTTGAAGTTGGTGAGAGCCCGCTTGTCGGTTCGCCTTCCCCGGTACATGTTGACCACGATCTTGACCTTGAGATCGTTGATCATTCCACTCAGAATGTAGCCGGCGTACAGGTCCCAGAGCTTCAACTGCTCGATCACGTTCCTCAGGTTGAAGTCCTCTTTTCCTTCCACCAGTTCTCTCAGCTTGGCGCGCACCGCCTGCAGAAAATCCTTCTGCTCCAGCTCGCGCAGCACGAAATGCATGATGGCGGTTTTGAGAAACAGGAAAGCGTTGTGCAGCGAAAGGGATTCCGGAGTGATCACGACGATCTTGTGATCGGCGCTCAGAAAAAAGTCGAGCACCTCGGGGGAAGTTCCGGCGCCCAGGTCAAGCAGCACGAATCGGGCGTCCAGGCCGCGCAGGTTTTCGAGCAGCTCCCCCTTTCGCTCCCGGTCCGGCTGCGCTTCTTCCAGGCGGTAAGAGCAACTGATCATCTCCAGTGACGGCTGTTCGGTGCGCGACAGGATGGGCGAGAGGCTGGTGGTGCGTCCCATCAAAAAATCGCTGATATTTCCGCTGGGGTTGCGCACTCCCATGCAGGTGTTCAGGTTGCCGCAGCCGAGATCCAGATCGACGGCGACGATTTTCTGATGGCGCGACGCCGGATCCGCGGCCAGGGCATGCGCCAGGTTGGCGGTGATGACCGTCTTGCCCACGCCGCCCTTGCCGCTGGCAATGGCGACGATCCGTCTGTCCGGACGCACCGCCCGTTCAATGACCGGCTCCGTTAGTGCTTGCGAATTCACGAGGATTTAGTCAGAAGTAAAAACGTCACGGGCGATGCTACCATAAATGTCGTCCGTGGTCAGTGGTCCGTTGTTAGTTGTCCGTTGTTCATGGTTTTCCCCTGTGGAAACCTGGCTTGGTGCCTTTGGTGGTGAAAAAGGATTGAACCACCAAGACACCAAGCCAGCCCCCTCCAACGGACTACTGACCACGGACCAGGGACTACGGACTACGGACAAAATAGGGTGCAACGACGGGCGCATCCTGCTACAATCCACGAAAGCAAAACATACCGTGCTGATCCGTGAAACTGCGTAAAGGCAATGAGGATAAATCAGTGAATCTAGAAGATCATCTGCGGTCGCTGACGGGGAAAGAAACGGCCGCTCCCGCAAGCGCTCCCGCCGCCAAGGAGCTTTCAAGAAACGCCGATCCGGGTATTGTTTCCATTACGGCCGATGATCGCGCCGGCAAGGGCTTCATCGTGGATGAAGAGGGCAGGATTCTCACCAACTTCCACCTGATCAACGCGGCATCGCGCATCAAGGTGACCCTGTCTTCGGGCGATATTTTTCTGGGCAAGGTGGTGCGCAAGGACGCCGCCCGCGACCTGGCGCTGCTGCAGATTCCCACCCGCACCTCGGGGCATCTGGCGTTGGGCGACGCGGGCAGCGTGGATGTGGGCGAGGAAGTAATGATTCCCGGTCCCAGGGCGGGAGAGCGATCAAGCGGCGTGATCAGCGCGATCCGCAAGATCAACGGGACGCAGATCCTTCAGATCGATATGCCTTTGGATCCGGCAAACAGCGGCTGCCCTGTGATGACTTCGGCGGGCGCGGTTGTCGGCATCAGCACCTTCAAGCTGGGACACCAGCAAAACAGCGGCGGCACCGCCGTCAGCGTCAACGAGTTGAAGGCCTTTATCTTTGGGTTGTAGCCCGCGGTTCGATCAAGAAAAGAATTAACCGCCAAGAGCGCGAAGAGCGCCAAGAAAGCGCAGGGGACTGGGCTACTTTGTGCTCTTGGCGTTCTTTGCGGTTCATTCTTTCTTTTGACCGAACGGGGCTAACGCTCCAGCACTCCCTTCCGAAACATCAGCGTCTCAATTAAGGTGGGCGGGATGGTGCCGTAGCTGAGCAGTTCTGAGTGGAAGTTCTTCAGCTTGTATTTTTTCCCCTGCTTTTTTTTGTACTCGGCGCGGATGCGTGTGATCACTTCGCGGCCGACCAGGTAGCTCAGCGGCTGGGTGGGGCTGGTGGTGTAGCGCTTGACTTCGCCGATGGCGCCCGGCTTGTCCAGGCGCACCTCTTCGGTCAGCATGTTGACGGCTTCATTGAACGTCATGGTCCCGGTGTGCAGTTCCACGTCGATCAGCACGCGCGCGGCGCGCACCAGCGTCCACTGCAGTTGCACCAGGCGCTCTTCGGGCGTGTAGTATCCGTTTTCCGAGAGCAGCTCCTCGGAATAAAGCGCCCAGCCCTCGGAAAAGATCGAGCTGGAGAGCACTTTCTTGACCGTCGATTCGGCCTGATTGGCGTAGACGAACTGCAGGTGATGGCCCGGATAAGCTTCATGCACCACGGTGTTGACGATGTCTCCGTGGCTGTGTCCCTTCAATTGCTCGGCCTGTTCTTCGGCCGGTTTGCCGGTGTCAACGGGGGTGACCGTGAAGTACCCGGTCTGATCCTTTTCAAACGGCGCCGGGCTGAAATACTGGGCGTAAGGCACCGTGCTGCGCTGGAAGAGCGGCGTTTCGATGATCTGCAGCTTCTCGCCGGCGGGGATTTCCACCAGCTCGCGCTTTACCAGGAAGACCCGAGCGCGGGCCGTCTCCTTGCGGTACTCCTCGAGCAGCGAAGGGGCGTCGGGATGGTGCAGCTTGGCCGCGTCGAGCACCGCTTTCCAGTCCCTGGCCGGATCAATCAGTTTTGCAATGTCGATCAGTTGCTTGCGGGTGCGGTCGAAGAGGATGCGGCCCATCGAGTTGAGCTGGTCGCTCCCTTCGTCCATCAGGTAATTGTTTTTCAGATAAAACTCGAAGTTCTCCTTGCCCGCGCGGAAGTCGCCATCGGAGCGCCGCAGCAGGTCATCCTTGAGGAAAGCGAGATAATCGCGATAGGCGTCGGCCGCATTTTTGCTTTCCTGCGCCAGGGACTCCTTCAGCGCGGGGACGTTGGCGGCCAGTCCGGACACCACGCTTTCGAAAAAGTCGACGCTGCCCTGCGTCGACTCGATCGCAATTTCCGTCCAGATGCGCGGCGGGTTGCTCAGGGTGCGTTTGCCGGCTCCAAGGACGCGCGGGATCTGCTGCATGCGGGTGATGATCTGCTTGAGGCGCGTTTCCAGGGGCGCGTATTCGCGCGAGGCCATCAGGAAAACTGCCGTGGTGGCGGCATCGGAATAAAGGCTGGGAGTTTTCTTCCAATATTCGACTTCGTCAATGTCCTTGACGGTGACCCGCAGCGAGCCCTGCAGGACCCGGTAATCGGCCTGCGCGGAAATCGGCATTGAGGCGATCGGGATGGCTTCCAGTTCGGCCAGGTATTTTTTGGCCATTTCACTCTGCGCGTGAAAACCATCGGCCGAGAAATCGCCCAACTGCTCGTCATATTTGTGGATCCCCAGCATGGTGGCCAGGACAGGATTGAGGCGGGTGACGTCTTCCAGCCAGCGCGCCACCAGTTGATCGAATTTCTGCTGCTCGGCGCCGCTGGGCCTTGGCTGGTCGTTTTTATTCTGGGCCGCCAGAAGGAACGCCTGTCCCGCAAGAAGAATCGCGAGAAGCATTGCTTTTCCGGGTATTCTTGAGATATTCATTCCGATCTTTTTACCACAAAGATACCCCGAATGCGGATTTCGGAATGCGGAACCTACCGAATGCGGATTTCGGAATGCGGAACCAACCTAATGCGGATTTCGGAATGCGGAACCTACGGAATGCGGATTTCGGAATGCGGAATGCGGAATGGTTGCAGATCCGGGCCATAGTGGTCAAATCAGAACTCGCGTTGTCTATTTCACAAGCGAAAGTTCGTTTCTGCTCCCATTCGAAAAACGCCTCCCTATTCCGCATTCCGCTATTCCGCATTCCGCATTCCGCGATCCGCATTTGAAACATTCCGCATTCCGGGATCCGCATTTGAAACATTCCGCATTCCGAAATCCGCATTTTAGGAGCGTTTCCAGACCAGTGGAATCCCGCAGACGGTCGAAACCGTCATCAACCCCCCGAACACCATCAGCAACCCATACCCCCACATCCTGCCGGCCCGCGACTGCGAATACTCCATGATGTGAAGCCAGGAATACATTCGACGGTTGATCCGCTGCCGGGGGTTCATTTTCACGATCAAGTTTCCGGTCCGCGGCGAAATTAAGCAAAGCCATTTGCCCGACGGGCCCTCCAGCAGGGCGCGATAGACGGGCAGTTCGAGGTGAAACGAAGGATAATCAATATCGAAGCGGTCCTGCACTCTCCACTCCACCATTTTTGCGCCGCGCCCGGCAGCCTGCATGGCGAGCTCGGAAGCCTCAATTTCCCCGATGCCAAGGAAGGGATCTGCCGAATTGGCGTCGAAGGTTCCGCCGGCTCCATTGATCCATTGCACATCGTAAAGCTGCCGGTTGCCGCAGACGCGGTACTGCACCGAGCGGATCGATTCGGTCGGGAAGCTGCGCAATTTGAGCGTGTCCAGGAGATGGGCGATCGAGGTGGTGGCGTCCTGAACGGGAAGTTTTAAGGGATCGGGCGGCATGTTGACCATCAGCCTCTGGACGGGTGGAGTCTCGCGGGCGGCGCGCCGGAAATTGTTCCAGGAAAAAAAGATGCCGCTTATCAGCCAGGCCAGCATCTGCAGAAAGACGATCGGCGCCAGCCATCGGTGCAACGTTCTCAAAGTAGGCATAGAAGTGTCCCAAATGATTTTTCACCACAAAGGCACAAAGGGCACAAAGATCTCTTCGTGTTCTTTTGTGCCTTTGTGGTGAACTCGTTTTTACATCAACAACCGCCGAATCTCTCCGCGCTCTTCTTCCCCCAAAAACGCATATCCCAGCGTCCTCCGTGTCATCTCCACAAACTGCTCCGGAAACCACCCCAGAATCTGCGCCGCCAATTCCCACTCCCGCTCCAGTGTCGTCTGCAACAACCCCGGATCATCCGTATTCACCGTAAACGGAATCCCCGCCCGAACTATTTCAACAATCGGGTGCGTCCTTATTCCGCATTCCGCCTTCCGCACTCCGCCTTCCTTCCCCCACTCTCCCGAAACAGCCCCGGTGCGCCAATTACTCGTAATGGAAAGATCCAGGGCCAGATTGTTGCGCTTCAAATAGTCAACCAGCATCGGATCCTCCAACGCGCGTATCCCATGCCCGATCCGTTCTGCCCGCAATTCCTCGATAGCCCCCCACACACTGCGCGCATCACAGATTTCCCCGGCATGCGCCGTCCGATGCAATCCCGACTTTTCCGCCGTCTCGAATACATCCCGAAACGCGCGCGCCGGAATGCTCGCCTCATCCCCGCCGATGGAAATTCCAACCACTCCCCGGTTCTGATACCGCGTCGCCCACTCCAGCGTTTGCCAGCACGGGTCCGGCCCCCACTGCCGCACGCAGTCAAAAATCCAGCGCGCGTGCACGCCGCTTCGCGAAGGGCTGGACGTACGCTCCAGCACCGCTTCGATGACCTCTTCGACGGGAAGGCCGAAGCGTTTGCAGATAGATGGCGTAAAAAAGATCTCGGCATAAACGCAGCGCTGATCCGCGAGCTGCTGGATCAACACGCCGGCCAGGCGGCCGTAATCTTCCGGCCCCTTTAAATGTTCGCAACAGACCTTGTAAGCATTGAGAAATTCCGAAAACGTGCGAAACGCATACAGCTCTGAAACAAGGTCCTCCCCTTCCTTGCCCAGCGAAGTCCCATAGCGCCGCGACAACTCCCGCAAAAACCCAGGACCCATCGCCCCTTCCAGGTGTACGTGCAGCTCCAGCTTGGGGATCTGGCGCAGTTCAAACGCTGTCCGTTGTCCGTAGTCGGTTGTCCGTTGCCTCATCAACTTCGCGCCTTCGCGGTTCAATTAACTGCGAGGGCAACCGTGCCTGTAGAGGGTGATGCTTCAAATCTACCGGCTGCCGATTAGCCACGCTGCTTTCACCGCAGAGACGCCAAGTCCGCCGAGGTCTCGCAGAGTCTGCATCCAGGCTCTGCGAAAACTCAGCGTGTTCTGCGACTCGGCGGTGAATGCAACGTTGCCGTCTACACAGACCCGTAATCGTGGCAATGCACTTGCTGGTTATGCATTATGCCAACTGGAACCCGGCAACCCGCAACTCGCCAACCCGCCAACCCGCCAACCCGCCAACCCGCAACTCGCCAACCCGGCAACCTTCAACTGACAACGGACCACTGACACCACTGACAACTGACTAATCGTAAAGCTGGATCTCCCGAATGGTGGCGATCGTCTCATCCGAGATAAAACTCTGATACGTCTTCAATTCCACGTGCGCGGGCGTGATTTTGCGCATCTGGTCCCAGCAGGCCGGCGTCACGTAAATGGTTTCCGCTTCATTCAGTATTTCCTCCAGCAGCGGCTCATTCTTGATGGGGCAGATGAAGAATTTTTTGTCCGTGGATGGATGGAAAATGGTCATGTGCACGTCCCAGGGCGCGTGCATGGTATTTTCGTCGCGCACGATCAGCGCCACGTTGCGCGTGCGGGCCGCCTCCAGGATTTCCGCCGAGATCAGCGGGTTGGGCCGTATCTCCAGCACCGGCTTCTGAAACCGCGTCGCCAGCTCCTTGACTTCATCCATATGCCAACTGGTCGTCATCAAGTACTCCGACTTCTGCACCGCCTCCACCAGCTCTGGACTCAATGCGGCCCGTCTATCTCCCGCTCTCCCACTCTCCCCCTCTCCCTCTCTCCATCTCTCCTTCTCTCCATCCCTCCTTCTCTCCCTCTCTCCATCTCCCCCTCCCTCCCTCGCTCCATCTCCCACTCTCCCACTCCCCGGCTCCCCCAGCGCCAGCACATAGACCTCGGCCGGCGCCGCCCTCTCCCGAATCTCGTTTGAAAAAATATTCGCTTCTTCTTCGTGATCGACCACGGTCACCACGATCCGTCGAAGGTTTTTGCCGGTGCTGAGATTTTCAATCAGCCCTTGCAGCTTCTCGGGGGAAAGCCCCAGGCCGCGCGCCTTCTCCAGGGTCTCGGAGATCAGCTTGTGTATGGCCTTGCGCCGCATCCGGTCGTAGCTTTGCGGATCGCGCTCGCGCACGAAAACGCCGCTGGCCTTGCGCACGTCGACGTAGTTTTCCTGCGACAGCTTCTGGTAAATGCGCTGGGCCGATTTCAGATTGATTCCCGCATGCAGCGCCATTTCCCGCACCGAAGGAAGCCGGTCGCCAGGCTTGAGTTTTCCCGTGTAAAGCCCCGAAATCACCTGCCCCTTGACCTGCTCATACAAAGAAAGCCCGCAATCCTTGTCCAGGTTAAACCGTATCTCGGTCATAGAATTAAAAGGTTACAAGCTCCCCCTCACTCCTGACAAGCCCAAATCCCTCCCTGTGTCCCCTGTGTCTCTGTGGTGAAAATCTTTTACCTGCAATATCTTACGACTTCCACCCCCGCCCCCGATGAACTATTCCACCCTGTCCCCCATCTCACACGAAGGGGGTGCTATACTTTGTACCCATCAGGGAGTGTTTCAAGCTTTGAAAAATCTACTTTCTTTGCCACAGAGCAACCGGCGGATCCTTTGTGTCCTTGGTGTCTTTGTGGTTATTTTTACGTTACAAATCTCTGCCTTCTCCCAAACCGCCGAAGTCAAACAAGGCTCTCATCTCAAGGTGCGTCTCTCTCGCGAGATCTCCACTAAGACTGCAGAAAAAGGAGAAGATTTCGATTCCGCCCTGACCGAAGATTTCGGATCAGAAGACCGGGTGCTCATTCCCAAGGGAAGCATTCTGAAGGGAACCATCGTGCGTGCCATGCGCGCCGGCCGTCTCCGCGGCCGGGCCGAGCTGGCGCTTCATTTTCGAAAGGTGGAACTTCCCACCGGCGAGAGTTTTGACATCAGCGCCACGCCG
>DASXQR010000076.1:0-7701 GCA_036507075.1 Acidobacteriota bacterium
TTGATCGTAGAAGCTGCGGGTGCGTTCCGGGCTGTACCGGCTGAGTCCGGGATTGAGCGACACCAACAACACATTGTCTGCGTGGAAGCCGGTATCCAGGTACTTGAGGTTCGCGAGAGTGCGAATGAACAGGCCCGCGCCAATCAGCAGAAACAGCGAGACCGCCACCTGTCCGACAACCAGCAAGTTGCGAAGCCCGAAG
Organism: Acidobacteriota bacterium; assembly: GCA_036507075.1. Taxonomy (GTDB): domain Bacteria; phylum Acidobacteriota; class UBA6911; order JACQSX01; family JACQSX01; genus DASXQR01. The sequence continues at coordinate 203 of DASXQR010000076.1, forward strand.
CGTCGTCGCGGCGCTCTTGATGCGGGCTCTTCCTTGAGCGCAGAAGTAAGATTGGACCGCGTTGCCTGAAGCCCGGGAACCGCGCCGAACAGCAGTCCCGTCAGCATAGAAACCGCCAGGGTGAACCCGAGCACACGGATGTCGGGCGAAGCATCCAGCATATTGCGCGCCAGAAGCTTCACCAGCGTTTCGGTGCCCCAGAATGCGAACAGCAGACCGAGCAGTCCACCGGCGAGCGAAAGCACTATGCTTTCCGTGAGGACCTGGCGCAGCAGCCGCGTACGTCCCGCGCCCAGCGCCGCGCGAATCGCCATTTCCCGCTGTCGGTTGGCTGCGCGGGCCAGCAGCAGGCTCGCCACGTTGGCGCATGCGATGAGCAGCACCAGCGCAACCACTGTCATCAGGATCAGCAGAGGTTTACCGAACTGCTTCCGCAGGCTGGCCGTTCCTTTATTCCCCGGCGCCAGCGTGATGCGCATGCCGCGGAGGTATCTCACAAGCTTATTCGGGGGCAACGCTCGTGCCAGCTCGGTGGTGGCCTGTTGATAGATCACATTCGCTTCCGCGCCGGCCTGCTCCATGCTCACACCCGCCTGCAAACGCCCCATTACGCCCAGCCAGAACCGGTTCGGCATCGGGAGCCTTGGTTTCCCCTGCTCCAGCCGATCGCACATCAACAGGGGAACGAATATGTCCGGAGAAGTTCCTGCCTCGATACCGAAGAACCGCTGCGGCGTCACACCGACCAGCGTGAAAGGGACGCCATTCAGACTCACACTCCGGCCCACGATTCCCGGATCGCCTCTGAAGCGGCTTTTCCAGAACCGGTAACTGATCACCGCGACCGCTTCATCACCCGGAACGAAGCCTCGACCGAGCGCCGGTCTCACTCCCAGCACGGTGAAGTAGTTGTCGGAGACCAGCTGGCCGGAAGGTGAATCAGTCAGCGCGCCGGCGCTAAGGTTCAGGCTGATGTGGGAATACGCGAAGATGTCCGTCAAATTGGAATGCTCGCGCATGTAAGCAAAATGGGGATAGGAAAAGGAACTGCTCCGCGGCCTCTGTCCTTGTGAGTTCTCTACCAGCACCAAACGCTCCGGCTCTTTCACGGGCAGCATCCGCAGCAGTGTCGCCTCAATTAAGCTGAATACGGTTGTGTTGGCGCCGATCCCGAGCGCCAGACAGAGGACAGCCACAGAGGTGAAACCAGGACTCTTGCGCAGCGCGCGAAGGGCATAGCGCAAGTCCTGCGCCAGTCGTTCCAGGGACGTCCATCCCCACATGTCGCGCGCAACTTCTTTGACCAGACCGACGTTGCCAAACTCCCGGCGCGCCGAATACTGGGCCTGCTCGGCGCTCTCACCGCGCTCCATGCGTTCCTGAATTGCCATTTTCAGGTGGCTTTGGATTTCTTCTTCCAGATTCTCTTCTCGCCGGCGACGCCACAGAGAAAAGTTCATGCCACGCTCCCCTTTTTCGCGGGATTCAGGATTCCCGCGATAGCTTCGGAGATTTGATCCCAGCGAGAGCGCTCGGAAGCCAACTGCTTTTTACCCGATCTGGTCAGCCGGTAAATCTTGACCCTCTGCTTGTTCTCGGAAACCTTCCACTCCGATGAGATCCACTTCTGTCGTTCCAGCCTGTGCAGCGCCGGATAGAGCGAACCGGTATCGACCTGAAGCACTTCGCCGGAATTGGTCCGGATTGCCTGGCTGATTCCGTACCCGTGCCGCGGGCCCCATTGCAGCGTCTGCAAAATGAGCAAATCGAGCGTCCCCTGCAGCAATTCAATCCGGTTCTGATAACGATCTTTCCTGGGCATGTAGGTATCCTACATCCATGCATGTAGACGATCAACACCCTTTGGTGGACCCTCCATGGAACTCCTTGGATCCAATGTCGAGCCCGCGAAGCGGGCGTTAAGAACTGTAGCGGGGGCGAATTGGACCCAGAAGAGAGATATAACGCTGGCACCTGCCGGGGCTGCTGACCGGTAAATGGATTTTGGCGATTTTCCCCTAGTCTTCGAAGGCGGTGGCGATTTCTGCCGCCCCTGCGGGGCTCATTACTAATAATGGGGCAACCCCGGCCTCCGCTTCGCTCCGGCCGGGGGCTACAAGTCTGACGCCGCTTCGCGGCTCTATAAGGAAAGAAATCTTTTGTGATCACCAATCGGCTGCCAAAATTCCATTTAGGTAGTATAATAGTGGTATGAAAATCAAGACTTCTGTCACCCTCTCTGAAGAATTGCTTGAAGCCATTAGGCAGCGTAGAAAGCGGTACAAGAAGTCGCGGTCCGATTTCCTCGAAGCGGCGGCTTGGGCCTTCATTGACCAACTGAAGCGTCAAGAGCTAAACGCCCGTGACCTGGACATCATTAATCGGCGAGCAGACTTTCTTAATAAGGAAGCAGCCGAAGTCCTGGCCTACCAAGTCCCATTATGAGACGGGGTGAATTGTACCGTGTAGCCCATCCTTCGGCTCGCGATCCCAGAAGGTCTCGTGTGTTTGTAATTGCCAGCCGGCAGGTGTTGATTGATTCCCGATTCTCGACGGTAATTTGCGCGCCTGTCTACATGGCTTACGATGGATTAGCCACGCAGGTGCCGGTTGGTCCGGAGACTGGCTTGAAACATGACAGCAGTATCCACTGCGACGAGCTGGTCAGCCTGCCAAAGTCCGTGCTCACGAACTTTGTTGGGGCACTCGCCCCGCAAAAGGTCCGAATCTTCAATCAAGCATTGCGCGTCGCTCTGGATATTCCCGACTGAACGGCGGTGTCGGAAGGATGCCGCAGGTCCGGCTGAACCAAGACCGACCCAAAAAGGCCGAAGCGAAGACAACACCAACGCCTGTCACAATCGTGGGGACAGACACCCTGTTTCCCGACTTATTCAACTACCTTCAGAGGTCCAGGAAATCCCGAAGCGCACTCTTGATTTTGTCGACCAGGACGTCTGGGAGCACACCCAGCTCTTTTCGAAATAAGCCATTGTCCCAAGCCAGAATCTGATCGACCAACGCATCACTGTCGCGCCGCAGGCCTGCAGTTCCATTCGGAAGTCTGACGCGCAGTGGGAATGCATCCCCCCGTACCAAATTTGTGGTCAGCGGCAGGACCACGGTGCTTTCAAGTCCCGCCTCGGCAAATTCGGTGGGCTGGATAGCAAGGCACGGCCGCTGCTTTCCCGGCTTGGTACCGACACGCGGCTCAAGATCAACAATATAGACGTGCCATCGCTTGGGAATAAAGTTCATCCCTTTTTCATTCTCGAGAACTTCCGGAATTCGGCATTCACTTCACGGCTCGATTGACTGGCGATCCGCGCCGCCGATCGCCATCGCGCAATGCGCCGTCTGCGATCAGCTTCTTGCTCAAGCAGATCGAGGCCGGCCCTTACCACGTCGACCTTGGTTCCAATGTCGAGTCTGCGCTTCAACGTCTCAATCCGGTTGATATCCTGCTCCCGCAGCATGAGCGGTTTCCCCATCGATTTATCTCCAGATATATTGTGCAGTATATCAGCAAGCCGCGCCTCAAGTCACCCCGCGGCTCAGGGAATTACATTTCTCCTGTTTTGGCTGCTATCGAAAAAAGATTTCACCACAGAGACACAGCGCGGCCGTAGGCCGCAACCAAAAAGCCGAGTCAGCTCTGTCTCTTGCAGTAGCGCGGGCGTCAGCCCGTGCACGGCGAATTAATCTGTCTCCACTACGTCAGGACCGCGGGGCGTGAGCCCGCGGCGCGCTCATCACCGTCCTCTGACCCATCCGTGCCGCGCGTAAGCCTCAGGCTGTTTGATGTGCGCGCCGCGGGCTCACGCCCCGCGGTACTGACCCTGAGGAAACCGGTCGATGGGCCAACCCCGGTCTCCGCTTCGCTCCGGCCGGGGCTACAATTTTCACGCCGCTGCGCGGCTCTATAAGGAAAAAGTTTTTCTTCGCGAGAGAATTCTCGCAGTTAGTAGTACAGAGGACACAGAAGCAATTACCCTGTGTCCTCTGTGCCTCTGTAGTGAATGATTTGAATGTTGGTTCAAAAAACTGTAAATTCAACCGCACACACTCAGCGGGAGAACTCATGCTAATCAGAATTACCTTCCTGTCGGTTTGTCTTCTTTTTGCCGTCGCTCCCTTGTTGGGCCAAGAAGAAGCTTTTATCGGAAAATGGGACATCAATCCCACCGATCCTCCGGGAAATTACGCTTACTGGCTGGAAGTAAGAAAGGAGAATGGTGTCCTGAGCGGAAATTTTCTCAATCGCGGCGGCAGCGTACTGCCATTGCCGGAGATTGCTGTGGAAAATGGGGAGCTTGTTTTCTCGCCCGGCCCGGGGCGGAGAGATGGGCCCAAGCCGGTGCATCGTGCCAAAGTGGTCGGCGGAAAGCTGATAGGCACTATCACCGAGGGCGACAGGGTGACGCACTGGGTCGGCGTGCGTCCTCCGAAATGGGGAAACTATGATGCCAACGGCAGGCTCAAGTTCGGCAAACCGGTTGAGCTGTTTGATGGCAGGGATATGAGTCACTGGCACGTTCAGTACGCGGAGAAACCTTCGGGCTGGAGCGTCGAGGATGGCGCGATGACAAACACCCCGCCGGCCAATAATCTGGTCTCCAACGAAAAATTTCAGAATTTCAGGATTCATGCCGAATATAAGCTGACCGAACATAGCAACAGCGGCATTTACCTGCGCGGGCGGTACGAGCTGCAGGTACTTGACGACTATGGCAAGGAGCCCGAGAGCCACGGACACATGGCCATCTACAGCCGCGTGCCTCCGCTGGTAAACGCCAGCAAGCCGGTCGGCGAGTGGCAAACCATGGAAGCCACTCTGGTCGGGAACCGAGTCACCGTTCTTCTCAACGGCCAGGTGGTACATAGCAACGTCGCCATTGAGGGAATCACCGGAGGCGCGCTGGATGCCAATGAAGGCGAACCCGGTCCGATAATGCTGCAGGGGGATCATCAAAAAGTCTGGTACCGGCGAGTGACGGTTACACCGATAAAGTAATAAGGAATTCCGCAGGGGCGGCCTGTCATGGCCGCCCGTCTCGGCAACTGGCGACACACGGGCGGCCATGATAGGCCGCCCCTACAAGGTGAATTATGAAACGTCGTAATGTTCTTTCTTCCCTGGTCGTCGGGCCCGCGGCAGCCAGAGCCGCGTTCGCACAGAGCGAAGGACGGGCGGCCGGAAAAAGCGAGGCAAGCATGGCGCGCGAATACTATGAACTTCGTCTCTACCATCTGCGACGCGGACCCAAAGTAAGAATGTTTGATGATTTTCTCCGCGAGGCGGCGCTGCCCGCCATGAAGCGCGCCGGAATCGGGCCGGTTGGGTTCTTTAACACTTCCATCGGGCCTGACAATCCGACCATCTACATGCTGCTTACTTACAAGAGCCTGGATGCTTTCGGCAGCGCCTACGACCGCGTCTCGGCGGATGCCGACTACCAGAAGGCGGGCAAGGATTTTATCGATTTGCCGGCAACCGATCCGGGCTACGTGCGCATGGAGAGCTCCCTGATGGTCTCGTTTGAAGGCATACCGAAGCTGGAGGTCCCGGAGGCAAGATCTGAGGCCCGCCTCTTCGAGCTGCGCACGTATGAAAGCCACAGCAAGAAGGCCAACCGGAAAAAAATAGAAATGTTCAACAAGGGCGAGATCGCCATTTTCCGTCGCGCCGGATTGCAGCCGGTATTCTTCGGCGAGACGTTGATCGGATCCAGGTTGCCTAATCTCACCTATATGCTGGCGCACGACAACATGGCCGCGCGCGACAAAAACTGGGCAGCCTTCGGCGCCGATGCAGAATGGAAAAAGCTGAGCGCCACGCCCGGCTATACGGATCCTGAGATTGTTTCGAGCATCAGCAACGTGTTGCTGCGGCCGACGGCGTATTCGCAAATCCGATAAGAGATCCCTGTGTCCTCTGTGTCTCTGTGGTGATTTCTTTTTACCACAGGGGCACAGAGGACACAGGAAAGGACGCTCACAATGTCAAAAACTCAATCAACCCGCAGGACGTTTCTAAAGACAACCGCTGCCGCCACTCTGATCTCGCCGCTTGGCTACGCCCAGGAAGACAGGAAGTTAGCCGCCAACGATAACATCCAGGTGGCTGTCATTGGCATCGGCGGTCGGGGCACCGGCGACCTGAATACCGCGCTTCAGGTTCCGGGAGTAAAAATGGTCGCGGCGGCCGACGTGTACGATGGACGCCTTGCGCGAGCAAAGGAAGCATACGGCCAGGACGTTTTCACCAGCCGCGACTACCGGGAGGTGCTTGCCCGCAAGGACGTGGACGCCGTCATTATCGCCACGCCCGACCACTGGCATTCGAAAATTGCCGTTGACGCCATGGAAGCGGGCAAGGATGTCTACTGCGAAAAACCGATGGTGCAGAAGATCAGCCAGGGTAAGAGCGTGATCGACACCCAAAAGCACACCGGCAGGATAATTCAGGTGGGCAGCCAGCGCGTAAGCTCCATTGTGTATCTGAAAGCCAAAGAGCTGATTCACTCGGGCGCCATCGGGGAGCTGAATATGGTCGAGGGATGGCTGGACCGCAACTCGGCCATCGGCGCGTGGCAGTATTCGATTCCGCCGGATGCCAGCCCGCAAACCATCGATTGGGATCGTTTCCTTGATGGCGCCCCCACGCGGCCCTTTGAACCAATCCGGCTGTTTCGCTGGAGAAATTACCGTGACTACGGAACCGGTATACCCGGGGATCTGTTTGTACACCTGTTCAGTGGAATCCACGTGATCACCGGCGCGCTCGGACCGTCACGTGTTCAGTCGACCGGAGCGCTTCGCTACTGGAAGGATGGACGCGACGTGCCAGATATCATGTTCGGGCTCTATGATTACCCCGGTTTTAACATCGCTCTTCGCGTAAATTTTGAATCGGGCGCAGCGGGAGTGGCCGAGAATTCCGGTTTTCGTTTTATAGGCACGGAAGGCGTGCTCCAACTGGGTTCAGCCGGCATAACCGTGACGCGTTCGGCGCGTCCCAAAGAACCGGGCTACACGATCAATACTTTTCCCAAGGCCGTACAGCAACAGTTCCTTGCCGATTACCGGCAGAAATATCCCGGACAGCCGGATCAAATCCGCTCCGAGCAGGAAGAGCGTTACAGTCCGCCTCGCAATTACAACGAGGACCTCGATCACTTCCGCAATTTCTTTGAAGCTGTCCGAACGCGAAAGCCGGTAGTCGAAGACGCCGTCTTCGGCTTCCGCGCCGCCGGCCCGGCGCTGCTGACAAACGACGCTTTCTTCGAGAACAGGCTCATCCACTGGGACCCGGAGAAGATGGAGCTGCGGCAGTAGGCAGTAGGCAGCAGGCAGCAGGCAGGAGGCGGGAGGCAGGAGGCAGTAGGCAGGAGGCAGGGGGCAGCAGGCAGGAGGCGGGAGGCAGGAGGCAGTAGGCAGGAGGCAGGGGGCAGGAGGCAGGGGGCAGGAGGCAGGAGGCAGGAGGCAGGGGGCAGGAG
>DASXQR010000077.1:0-11658 GCA_036507075.1 Acidobacteriota bacterium
TTTGTGCGTGCCTCGGAAAGACGGAAGAGTCACTTGGCTGGCTCGAGAAGGCGGCCGAGGAGCGCTCCTATGGACTCATTGTCATTCACCTGGAGCCGCTGTTCGACCCACTACATTCCAACAGAAAATTCCGTGATCTGATACAGCGCCTCGGCCTTCCCGAGTGAAGCGACAACAATTACGATTAAAGGGGACTGTCCCCATTACGATTAAAGGGGACTGTCCCCATTAATAATCTCCATACTAGTCCCCATAAAAAAAATACATACTCAGCATGTGGAAAAGTTTGTGCAAAACTTCGAGGGCGCTCCGCGGTGCACGACCAATCCTGTTGAGCTGCCATTGCACATGTTCTGTGCAGTCAAAAAAAGGCGCATTTTTGCGGTTGACTGAAAGAAACAGCAGTGTACACTGGCCCCCGTCCCAAGAGGTATTGAGAAGCTCGACGGCGGTTGTCGGGCTCGGAAAGCCGGTGGCAGACGTCCCCTGCGGTCGACTGCAAGCCGGTGGAACGAGGCGGCACTTAAGACGTCGAGGAAGCCGGCGACAGTTGCTGGACGCGGGCCTGACCATAAACATTGGGTCCTCTTCGGAGGAGCGAATGGGCCAGGAGAAACGAGGTCCTGCACATAAGGCGCCGGCAGAAAATCTTAGTATCACTTGGGACTTTTTGTTTCCTGCCGAAAAAAAAAAACGGAACCGCCAAGAACGCAAAGGGCGCCAAGACCCTGAATTGAACGCTGGCGTGAAAAGATTTGGAGCGAAAAGGGTCACGGTACTGTTTAATTAATCACTTCGCGCCCTTGGCGTTCTTGGCGGTTCAGTTTTTTTGAAAGTTTACATCAGCTCGGACATGATTTCGTCCAGAGCTTCCTTGCTGGGACGGACTTTGTCCTGCGGAAGAGTTGACAGCGGTTCATCCACCAGGTTCATCAGCGTTACAAAATCTTCTGTGATCGGGTTGACGTAAATCAATCCGGTCAGAAATTCGTTGTTTTCCCTTGTTTCCTCAAGCATTCGCATCGCTCCCAGGCGGCTCATCGGGTCGTAGTCGCGAGTGAGCTTCTTCAAACGGATATGCGATCCATCGTGCAGGACCACGTCTCGGGTTGTGCCTTCGTCGTAGTCGACAGTGATCGGCTCGAAATAAGGAATAAAACCGACTTCATGAAGCAGCTCTTCATGCTCTTTGGCGTAATCGTAACTCTTGGTCGAACCGGGATGGTTGTTAAAAGTAACGCAGGGACTGATCACGTCAATCAGAGCGGTTCCGCGATGTGAAATTGCTCCTTTGAGCAGCGCAACCAGTTGTTTCGGGTCTCCCGCAAAGGAGCGGGCCACGTATCCGCATCCTAGTTCGATGGCCAACTGGCAGCAATCAATCGGTGGCAAAGGATTTGACACCCCGGATTTTGACGTCGAGCCTCTATCAGCGGTGGCTGAAAACTGCCCTTTGGTAAGGCCGTAAACCCCGTTGTTCTCGATCACATAAACCATTGGAACATTGCGCCGCACCAGATGAACGAATTGCCCGATGCCGATCGAGGCGGTATCGCCGTCTCCGGTAACTCCGATTCCCAGCAGTGTCGCATTGGCTGCCATCACGCCGGTGGCAACCGACGGCATTCGTCCATGGACAGAATTAAATCCATGAGAACGGTTCAGGAAATAAGCCGGGGTCTTGCTGGAACAGCCAATTCCGCTTAGCTTTGCGACCCGGTGCGGCTCAATCCCCAATTCGTAAAACGCCTTGATGATCTGACTGGTGATCGCATCGTGGCCGCATCCGGCGCAGAGGGTCGATTCCAGGCCTTTGTAGTCGGCCAGCGTGAGCCCCAAACGATTTGTTTTTGGTTTGCTCTCTACAGTTGCCATGTCTACTTGTTTCTCTCCTGATCCAGAATTGCATCCGTTACCGAGCGGGCGTCCAATGGAAGTCCGTTATAGTGCAGAACGCTGCGGATTTTCGTAATGTCCCCGCTGACGTGAAGCTTGACCAGGTCGGCCATCTGCCCGTCACGGTTCTGTTCGACGACATAAATCCGGTCGTGATCGCGGACGAATTGCGAAAGATCCTCGTTCAAGGGCAGCGCCCGGATCCGCAGGTAATCCGCTTCTATATTCTGTTCGTTTCGCAGTTGATCGCGGCTCTCCTCTACTCCCCAGTGGCTGCTTCCGAACGCGATAATCCCAATTTCGGCATTCCTGCCGTTGCTGCTGATTAGCGGCGCGGGAACTGAGAGCCGGGCAGTTTCAAATTTTCTGGCCAGACGGTCCATCAGGTTCTTGTAGTCTTCCGGCCTCTCGGTGTACTGCGCATTTTCATTGTGCCCGCTTCCCCGCGTAAAGTAAGCGGCCAACGGGCTCTTTGTTCCCGGCAGCGTGCGCCAGGGAATAGCGTCGCCGTCCACGTCCCGGTAGCGTTCAAATTTCCCCAGTTTTTCCAATTCTTCAGCCGTCAGAATTTTGCCTCGCTGGATCGGGTTTTCCGGATAGGGGAAGGGATCAGACATCCAGTTGTTCATTCCCAGATCAAGGTCGGAGCAGACAAAGACCGGTGTCTGAAGTTTTTCGGCCAACTCGAAGGCCTCCAGCGCCATTGTGAAACATTCCTCAACCGATGCAGGAAACAGCAGGACGTGGCGCGTGTCGCCGTGGGAAAGGAAAGCCGTCGAAAGCACATCACCCTGTGAAGTGCGCGTCGGCAGGCCCGTGCTGGGGCCGACTCGCTGGATATCAAAGATGACCGCGGGAATCTCGGCAAAATATCCAAGGCCTGCGAATTCGGCCATCAGCGAAATTCCCGGCCCGGAGGTTGATGTCATGGCGCGCGCTCCGGCCCATGAAGCCCCCAGAACCATCCCCAACGCCGCCAGTTCATCCTCCGCTTGAATCACCGCATATGTCGCTTTACCTGTTTCTTTATCGTTTCGGAACCGACCGAGATAATCAATCAACGATTCACAGAGCGAGCTGGAAGGCGTTATCGGGTACCAGGTTGCGACGGTTACTCCACCGAACATCGCTCCCAGCGCGCAAGCTGCGTTGCCGTCGATGATGATTTTGCCCGCGGTCTTGTTCATCCGCTGCAGGTTGAACCGATCGCGTTTTGCGAGATTCTTCATGGCAAAATCAAAACCGCGGTCCACCGCCTGGATATTCAATTCGGCTGCCTTGGGCTTGGTCTTGAACTGTTTGCGAACCGCCTTGTGGATTTCCTCGATTTCAACCTGGAGCAACTGGCCTGTGGCGCCGACGTAAACCATGTTGGCCAGCAGCTTTCGAAGCTTTACTTCGGATGTAACCTCGGCGGCCAGCTTGGCGAACGGCACTGGATAGAAGACAAGGTCGCTCCGGATGTCGCCCAGCTTCAGTGCCTCTTCGTAAATGACAACCGATCCCGGCTGAAGTCCCGCGACATCCTCGCGAGCCGTATCCGCATTCATTGCCACCAGGACGTCAATTTCTTTCTTGCGAGCAATGTATCCGTCTTTGTTGGCGCGGATGGTAAACCAGGTTGGCAGGCCGGCAATATTGGAGGGGAACAGATTTTTCCCGCTCACGGGAATTCCCATCTGGAATATCGAGCGAATCAGCACGTTGTTGCTGCTCTGGCTGCCGGAGCCATTCACGGTAGCAACCTGAATGCTGAAATCGTTTATGACCGGTTCTTCTCTTTTTTTCTTTAGAGTCTCATCCGCATACGCGGTCTGAACACTGGAAGCCAATGAGGAAACTCCTTTCGCTCGTTTCACTTCACCAATGAAGTGAAGCGAACAATCAATTCTAAATCATCCGTGGCCGCGGCTCAAGTGCACCGGCCCCCCGCGGTGTCCGGAATGAGATGACGGGGCGTGAGTTTACGGCATCGAGTCGAAGAAAAATGTGATCCTGGAGCCACCAGCGGCTTCGCCGCGCGGAGAGACGTCCTGAGGGACGTCTCAGGGAATGTCGCAGGATTCCCTGTCGCCGACTTCGCCCGAGACGGCCATCGGGCCGTCTCTCCACACTCAAAAATGTCCAAACCCAGCGTCGGCCTCTGCTCTGGCCGGCATTTTCGTCGGTGGAAGGGCCGGCCGGAGGCCGGCGCTACAGGTTTTCACGCAGACTCATCCGGGGACAATCGGATATAAGCCAAACTTAATCGTTGATTTGATATTTTTTACGCGATGGAAGACGAACCCGTCAGGATTCCGATCGAGGACGTGCTGGACCTGCATACATTTGCGCCTGCCGAGATTGAATCCGTTGTAGAAGAGTACCTGCTGGCGGCGAGGGAGAAATTTCATTCCGTGCGCCTGATACACGGAAAAGGCATCGGCTTTCAGCGCGATCGAGTGCGTCGATTGTTGGGCCGGCTGGATTTCATTGAACGCTTTCACGATGCGCCGGAACAGGCCGGCGGCTGGGGGGCGACCATCGTGTTCTTTAGAGCCAGGTTCTGAGAATCGTGAAAAATCCATCGCGAATTTTCGCGCTTTCGCGCCTTCGCGGTTCAATCCGGCATTCTAATTTACTTTTCATCGCCATCAGTCTTAAACTTGCCCGGCTCTAGCGGCCCCGGGGAGTCGTCTGAAACACGCTGGATCTTTCACCAACGGCTTTCCCAATCGGCGGCTGTCACAAGGTTCAGACTCCAACCCATATGCATATGGCCATCTTGATTCGATTCGTGCCCCTTCTCGGAATCATCACCATGCTGGCGATCGCCTTTCTCTTTTCCACCGACCGAAAAGCCGTCAGCGGCAGAGTAATAGCCTGGGGATTGGGGCTGCAGTTTCTTTTTGCCCTGCTGGTCCTGGAGACGCCGTACGGGCGAATCGCCTTTGAAAAGATGGGATACGGGGTCAATAAGCTGCTGTCCTTTGCCACGGAAGGTTCGCGATTTGTCTTTGGCCCCCTTGGAGTCTCCCCGAACAGCATCGGTTTTATTTTTGCGTTTCAGGTGCTTCCCACAATCATCTTTGTGGCCGCCCTGTTTGCGGTGCTTTACTACCTTGGCGTGATGCAGGTGATTGTGGCGTTGTTTGCGCGAATGATGACGCGCGTGATGAATGCCAGCGGAGCTGAATCTTTGAACGTGGCTGCCAGCGTTTTTATGGGCCAGACAGAAGCGCCTCTCACTATCCGGCCGTTTCTGAATCAGATGACGCGGTCAGAACTGATGACCGTGATGACGTCGGGCATGGCGCACGTTTCCGGCGGCATCATGGCCGCTTACATTGCTTTCGGAATCGAAGCGCGCCATCTGCTCACGGCCGTGATAATGACCGCTCCCGGCACAATCATGATCTCCAAGATCTTTGTGCCCGAGACGGAAGAGCCGAAGACACGGGGAAAGGTTACTCTGGTAACCGAGAAGCCGGATGCAAATATCCTGGACGCTGCGGCTCGCGGCACGATCGACGGCCTGCACCTGGCACTGAATGTCGCCGCCATGCTGATTTCCTTTCTGGCGCTGGTCGCCTTGTTGAATTTCGTCCTGGGAAAGGCGGGAGATGTTGTAAGGATGCCGGGACTGAGCCTGCAGCAAATCCTTGGCTGGGTATTTGCCCCCTTCGCTTTCCTGGTCGGAATTCCCTGGCGGGACGCCATGCAAGTAGGCAGCCTGATGGGCACGCGCATGGTATTAAACGAGCTGATTGCCTTCTCAGAACTGGGCAAGCTGAAGGGGGTACTGGAACCCCGCAGCTTCACCATTGCAACTTTCGCGCTTTGCGGGTTCGCCAACATTAGTTCTGTTGGAATACAAATCGGCGGCATCGGCGCCCTGGCTCCCGAGCGTAAACACGAATTAGCCAAGCTTGGATTTAGGGCAATGATCGCCGGCACCATGGCCAACTTCATCTCGGCCTGCATCGCGGGGATCCTGCTTTGAGAGGATTTTTTGAACTTTCCGGGCCGCGCGCTGCTCAGAAGTGTGAAAGAAATGGAACCGCCAAGAGCGCCCAGGCTCAAAATGGAATTAAACAACTTGCATCCGGCAAACAATTCAAAATACTAGAACAAGTGCAACGTCGACAGAGAATCCACCAAAGGGATCCTTATCCTCTTGGCGCTCTTGGCGTTCCTGGCGGTTCAATCTTTTTCACCTGCACGTCTTGGTTACGCCGATTTGACTTTTTTCCCGAAACTGTGAGACTGGACGGGTGAAGACGAATGTCTATCAAATCTGGATCAGCCTGCTCAATCGTCCTGTCCGCAGCGTCGTCAGCATCGTCGCCATCGGAATTGAAGTAGCCATGATGCTTTCCTTTGTCGGCATTACCAGCGGCATCCTGCAGGACTTTGGCCGAAGAGTTCAGGGAGTGGGAGCCGATGCCATTATTCAACCTCCGAACGCCTCGCTGCTGCTTTCCCTGGGCGGCGCCTCGATGCCGATCAAAATCCGAGATAAGATTTTAGAGTTGAAGCAGGTAAAACAGGCCGCGCCGGTGCTGGTCGCCCTGGATACTGAAAAGGGCTTTGATATGATCTATGGGGTTGATTTTACCAGCTTTAGCGGGCTGGGCCGCGGCTTCCGCTTTGTAAGCGGTGCCTTACCGCGGTCGGCGAATGAGGTCCTGATCGACGACTTCAAATCCCGGTCACAGGGGATGAAGGTCGGCAGCCGGGTCCGGCTGTTGGGTCATGACTTCACGGTCAGCGGGATTGTTGAACATGGTCGGGGAGCGCGTTTCTTTCTGCCGATTTCAGCTTTGCAGGAAATTACGGGCTCTGGAGACAAAGTAACGCTTTTCTTTGTCGAGTCCAGGGGAGATGTTCCGGCGCTGCTTGCCGAGCTGAAACAGATTTTTGCCGGATACAAGATTCTTGCTGTTGATGAATACGCGACTTTAATGTCCACCACCAATTTCTCTGAAATTCAACTTTCGCTCCGAATTATCGTCTTTCTCGCTGCCCTGATCGGCTTTTTGATCATTCTGATGACCATGTACACTTCCGTTATGGACAGAATTACCGAAATCGGAGTACGGCGCGTCGTCGGGGCCAAAAGAAGAGACATCATGCGTCAGATGCTTACGGAGGCCTGCGCGCTGGTACTGCTCGGTTATCTTTTGGGTATCGGCACAACCTATCTGCTGAAGACCTCCCTGGCGATCAGCAAGCCCACTCTTTCGATCTTGATACGTCCCGACTGGGTGGCAAAATCCGGTTTGATCGCGCTGGCCAGCGCTCTGCTTGGCGCCACATATCCGGCCTATCATGCCTCTCGGATCGATCCAGTCCGAGCCGTTGCTTATGAATGAAACCAAACAATGTGTGAAGGCGAAACCGGAAAAGATCGCGCCCAGCCGCAAGCTGATATGCCTGCTCTTTTGCCTCGCCCTGGTGCTGCGCTTAAACGGATTGGGTCGGATAGGCCTGAGCGCGGACGAATATAACAAGCTGGAAGCGTCCAACTCGTACCGTCACGGATATTACTCTGTCAACAGCGAGCATCCGATGCTGCTGAAGCTGCTCGTCACCGGATCGGTGACGGTCTCCGAGAAATGGAACGCCGTCGCGGCGCGGCTGCAGCCGCGGAGCGATAAGTACCAGATCTCCATTGAAGGCGCGGTGCGGTTTCCGGCGGCGGTCTTTGGAGCCGCGACCGCTGTGGCGATGGTCTATCTGGGAGCTCTGCTGGTAACTCCCGCGGTCGGTTGGTGCGCCGGTTTTTTGTGGGCCACAGATATCAACGTAATCTCGGTGAACCGTGTGGCCAAAGAGGAGACCCTCGCCGTCTTTTTCCTGGTTCTGACATTTTTCTTTTTCATGCGCGGCAAGGCACAGGCTCGGCAGGACGGTGAGGCGCGGCGCGACTATTTTCTTGGAGCTGCGTGCATCGGTCTGCTGCTCGGTTCCTGGTATCTGGTCATTGTGTTGTTCCCACTGATGCTTTACTACTCTATTTTGCAGCGACGTCCCGGCGGGTGGACGATCGAACGCATGATGGGACTGAAAATCATGATGATTGCCCTGGGGACGTTTTTAATCATCAATCCCACCGTCCTGTCTCCGGAAAACATCGCCCATATCCAGGACACCATCCTGCATCGAATCAGCAGCCACCATGGGTATTACATGATGGGAAGGGTATTCCCGAACAAGGCGTATTACACTTTCTGGGGAGTGCCCTTCTATTTCTACTTTCTTTACCTCGGCGCCAAAGTTCCGCTGATCACGCTGGCAGCTTTTCTCATCGGATTCCTGTCGCTCGTTTTGCGCAAGGATCGCAATGACCGCCAGTTGCTGATCCTGGTCTGGTTTTTGTCATGGTCGGTGGTGCTGATGATGCCGGGGGGGAAATTCGTGCGTTACGTTCTGACGCTGATGCCGGTGTTTGTTCTGATCGTTGCCTACGGCGTGATGGCGGCATTCGCTTACCTGTACCATTCCATATTGCGGCGGCCACACCCGCAGTATCTTTATGCGGTGCCGGTGATGACGTTGATGACGTTCAGCTATTTGTTCAATCCGCTGGCGCTCGCCTTTAGCCAGTTCCCGCACTACGGAGTGTATCTCAACGAGGTGGCGTCCGGCCTGGTTGGTTCCGGCGCGCTGTTTCCTCACTGCGAGTACTACGATGCCGGTGTGCGTGAAGCGATGGAGTATATTTGCCGCCATGCGCCTCCTGGCGCGGTGGTTGGCTCCGAAGTGATGGAACTTTCACATTTCTACAGTTCGCGCCTGGGAAGAAAAGACCTGAAATATGTTCGCCTTTCTCAGATCTACGAAGCCCGCGTGGCGCGGCGACAGAAGATCTCCGTGGATTATTTCCTGGTTCAGGACGGGCGCAAGTATTTTGAAAACGTGCGACAATTCGAGTATCTGCAAACTTCGCGCCGGCCTGCGTATGAGTATCGTATCCACGGGGGCGCTGCCGTCAGCGTGTATAAAGGCGACCCTGAAATCAACAGGCGCCTGTTTCTCCTCCCTTCCGCGCGCCCGCAGGACACCTGGACACTTTATGACGGGATGACCTATCAATCCCGGAAGTTCTGAGCACGAATTGTCCGTAGTCAGTGGTCAGTTGTCCGTGGTCAGTGGTTCGTACTTGTTGACTGAATAACTGCCTGGCATCCGATAAGCAACAACAGACCACGGACTACGGACAACTGACCACGGACAACTGACCACGGACAATTGGTGCTCAACTGCGATGAAGAAACTGATCGTCAACGCGGACGACTTCGGTTTTACTTCCGGCGTCAATCGCGGCATCGTGCGGGCATTTCAAAACGGAATCGTCACCAGTTGCACGATCATGGCGTCGGGCGATGCATTTGATCATGCCGTCGAACTGGCCAGGCAGGAACCACGGCTTCCCGTAGGCTGCCATCTGACGCTGGTGAACGCAAGGCCGGTTGCCCCGGCCGGCCAAATCGGGTCCCTGCTGAACGGCAGTAGCTCCCTGCCGGGTACGCTGGCAGAAGTTTTGCTGAGGCTGGTCTCAGGAACGGCAAAGCAGGAGCACATCGAGCGCGAATTCCGCGCGCAAATAGAAACCGTGATGTCGGCAGGCATTAACCCGACACATCTGGATACCCACAAACACCTGCACGCCCATCCCCGAATCTTCGAGGCTCTTGTGACAGTGGCGCGGGAGTTTGGAATTTCGCGTGTGCGCAACCCTTTTGAGCAAGTGCGCCGGAACAGCCCGAGGGGAATCAGAGCGCGCCAGCAGGGGAGGGAATTCAAAAAACAGCAGGCGGCGGCCCTGGCAATGCGGATGGTCCGGCGAGCATTCCGTGGCCGGTTGCAGGCCGAAGAACTGCGCGCACCCGACTGCTGCTATGGAATTTCCCTTACCGGAATGCTCGACAGCAGCGCCATCCAGGAGGTGGTCAGGCAGCTCGAATCCGGAGTGACAGAACTGATTTGCCATCCCGGGTTGTATGATGAGCATCTTGAGCGGGCGGTAACGCGTCTCAAGCGGGAGCGGGAAGTGGAGGTTGAGGCGCTTACCGACCCGCAGGTGCGCACGACCATTAATGACAATCAGGTTGAATTGATCAGCTACCGGGATATTTGAAATGTTCAACGAACAGCATGAGCCGATGTACTCGGTTGTAATTCCATTTCACAACGAGCAGGAAAGTATTCGTGAATTGTATGCCATCCTGTCTGATGTGATGGAGCGCCTGCAGCCTTGCGAGTTTGTATTCGTGGATGATCACAGCACCGACGCCACTCCGCAGTTGCTGGGGCAACTTGCAAGGGACGATTCTCGCGTGGTGATGATCCGACTGAAACGCAACTACGGTCAGACCACCGCGCTGGCGGCGGGCTTTGAGCACGCCAGGGGAGAAGTGATCATTTCCATGGACGGCGACTTGCAGCACGATCCCCGCGACATCCCGTCTCTGCTGTCGGTTTTTGAGGAAACGGGCTGCGATATTGTGAGCGGATGGCGGAAAAACAGAGTGGATAATTTTCTGTTCCGGCGTCTACCGTCCAGAATTGCCAATTGGCTGATGTCCAAGCTGTCGGGCGTCAACATCCACGATTTCGGCACAACCTACAAGGTTTACCGACGGGATACAATCCGTCAAATCCGACTTTATGGCGAAATGCACCGCTTCATTCCGGCGCTGGCTTCATGGAATGGGGCGACCATCGTCGAGGCGCCAATCCGCAGCACGCACCGGCCAAACGGCCAGTCGCATTACGGCCTGTCGCGCACCATTCGCGTTCTGTTCGACATCCTGACGGTCCGGTTTTTGCTCCGATATGTCACGCGGCCGCTGCATTTCTTCGGGCCGGCGGGCCTGCTCGGCATCTCCGCGGGAATTTTCATCGCTCTCTGGCTGGTTCTGGAGAAACTGATCTATGACACGGATCTCTTTGAACAGCACGGACCGCTGATGCTCTTTGGCATTGTGTTGTTTCTAGGGGGAGTGCAACTGATCTCGTCGGGCCTGGTGGCCGAGTTGATCAGCCGCACGTACTTCGAATCTCAAGGCAAGAGCGTCTACTCGATAGAAAAGATTGTCCGCAAGCCTGGAGTATCAAAAAACATCAACCGCGGAGAGCGCCAAGAACGCTAAGACCGGTGTGGGATGGCAGCCTGAAGCTCAAAGCAGGGAGGCCAATAAGTATTGCCTGTCGCGGTTTTTTTTCGTTGGCCTCCTGCTTTGAGCTCCAGGCCGTTAACCCGCGCCATCTCAGCGTTCTTTGCGTTCTTTGCGGTGAAGTTTTTTGATACTCCAGGCTGGCGGTCTTTAGACCTTCGTCTTTCAGACATTCGACCTTAGTTTATAGAGCACATTCCTTTGCGCGGCGCGCCGCAGCCGCAAGGCCCGCTGTCTTCCAAAGTCGAGCGTTTCGTTCCCGAGGAGGATCCGATGGCAAAGCTGGACAGTTGGCGTGTCACTTTATTCGAATGGCATTGGTTGCAGTCAGTGGCTTCATCAGCGTGGCGCAACAGCTTCTCAAAGCGCGTTCCGCAGTCACTGCAGACAAATTCGAAGATCGGCATAAAAACCTCCGCCTCCTAGATTAACACACTCTTGTCAGTAGTCCGTTGTCAGTGGTCCGTGGTCGGGGTACAACCTCACAACATCGTTGACACTTTAACCTCACAACATCGTTGACACAATTGAACAGGGCAGAATGGGGTCTTTGAGGAGATCACAGGATGCCCTGGGCAGAGAGGTCGACGATGGAAGAACG
>DASXQR010000078.1:0-7237 GCA_036507075.1 Acidobacteriota bacterium
TTTGTGCGTGCCTCGGAAAGACGGAAGAGTCACTTGGCTGGCTCGAGAAGGCGGCCGAGGAGCGCTCCTATGGACTCATTGTCATTCACCTGGAGCCGCTGTTCGACCCACTACATTCCAACAGAAAATTCCGTGATCTGACACAGCGTCTCGGCCTTCCCGAGTGAAGCGAGGGAAAAATGGGGACAGACCCCAATTAATTCAGAAGGGTTGGCTGGGAGCGCCAAAGAATCTGACTCAGGCCGCTTCAGCGGCCTAGGCGCTGCAGAGCAGCGCCAGCGCGGCCTCGCCGCGGAGAGACGTCCTGAGGGACGTCTCAGGGGGTGTCGCGTCAACTTCGCCCGAGACGGCCATCGGGCCGTCTCTCCACTCCCAAAAATGTCCAAACTCCAGACCCCGGCTTAAAAGCCGGGGCTAAACGAAAAGCAAAAAGCCCGCTGGAAGCGGGCTGACCGGTGACCGCTTTGGCTGCGGCTATGCCGCTCTGCGCAGCAAGTTGGCAACTTCTTGTTTTTTAAGCAAGATTTTCCAACCGAACTGATTGGGTGCAGCACCGTTATGCTCAGACTTCCCCGTAGTTTGTTCGTTAGAAACTTGATGCGGAATTACTTGATCCACATGCACCAGGGGTCCTACGCTATACGAGCGATTTCCTTCTGATGGCATTTGAATCTCGTCCGTGGAAACAGGGCTGATCTGCATGCGCATCGGCACAGGCAGGCTTAAAAAGGTTGCCGCTTTCTGCGGCGCTTGGGCGCTCGGGCTCATTCTGTCGAGCCTCGCCTCCGCGCAGGGTGAGCGGTTGCCCCTGAAGGCCTACACGACAGAAGACGGCCTGTCAGGCAACCTGATCAACCGCATCGTGCGCGACTCGCGTGGCTTCCTCTGGTTTTGCACGTCCGAGGGCCTTTCGCGCTTTGACGGCTACCGCTTCACCAACTACACGACAGATCAAGGGCTGCCTCACAGCAGCGTCACGGATTTGCTTGAAACCCGCAGCCGGGTCTACTGGGTAGCGACTGGTGATGGGTTGTGCCGCTTCAATCCAAACAGCTCCCGGTCCCGCAATCCTGCGGAACCGATGTTTGTTGTCTACCATCCGAGTAAGAGCGTAAGAGGCATCCTGGTTCTCTACGAAGATCACACGGGCACACTCTGGGTCGGGACAACACGTGGCTTGTACAGGCTCGAAGAAACAAAAGGTCAAGTGAAGTTTCATTTCGTTGAGCTGGGTATGCCAACGGAGACCTTCCTTGATTCTCTAGTGGAAAGCATACTGGAAGACCGGCGAGGTGCGTTGTGGATTGGCACGCGGCGCAGCGGACTCTACCGTCGCTTGCCCGATGGCAGTGTGCAGCGTTACACCACTCGACATGGCTTGCCGGGTAATCGCATTACTGCGCTGCTCGAAGATCGAGAAGGCCGGTTATGGGTTGGCGCTGCGGCTGGCTTGTACCTGCTCGTGTCTGAGCCCGACCCGAGCCAGCCAGTGGTTGCTCGCGTGTACGGTAACGGGGCTAGCGCATTGTTTCAATCTTCCGATGGGCGTATATGGGTCGGTACTTCTTCCGGGCTCCGTCAATTTACGCCTGGGGCGCGTGGAGACGAGCCGAAGTTTCGCAGCTATGGAAGAGCTCATGGCCTGAGCCATCTGGATTTAATGTCGCTGGCAGAAGACCGCGCAGGCAATCTTTGGATAGGCGCGACGGGCGGCGCAATGAAGCTGGCGCGAAATGGATTTATAACCTACACCGAGGTGGACGGGCGGACGCCTTTCACTGTCCTCTCCATTTTTGAAACCGCATCGGCTGAGTTGTGTTTTGTTGCAGTGGGGGATGACAAGCTCTTTCTGATTCGATATGGTGAGTACAGTCTGTCGGTAATTCAGCCCAAGTTTCCCAAACCTATCACTGACTTCAGCTTGCTGGGCTGGAATCAGTATGGATTACAGGACGGTGCGGGCGAATGGTGGATACCTACTGACCAGGGGCTTTGTCGTTTTCCCAAAGTGAGCCGCGCCGAACAGCTCGCACATCGGCGCCCTAATGCTGTTTATACAACCGAGCATGGTCTGACTGGCGATGCGGTGTGGCGCATTTACGAAGACTCAGGCGGCGACATCTGGATTGTCTCACGCTCTCGAACCGCGTTTGGGCTGGCGCGGTGGGAGCGGGCGACCGAGACCCTTCATCGCTACACCAAAGCTGATGGAGTTCCACCAGGAGCAAGTGCTTTTTGCGAAGACGCTTCGGGCAACCTCTGGATTGGGGGTGGCGGCACGCTCACTCGTTACGCGGCGGGACGCTTCAGAGTGTTCACAACCGCAGACGGGGTTCCGGCAAGTGGGATTCGCGCGCTTTATCTTGACCCTGACGGTCGGCTCTGGATCGCCACTGATTCGCGCGGTCTCAGTCGCATTGATGATCCGAAAGCCGACCGTCCACGCTTTGTCACTTACACGACTGCAAATGGTCTCTCAAGCAATCAGGTGTGGTCTGTCACGTCAGACCAGTGGGGGCGCATCTACGCCTTCACTGGTCGCGGTCTGGATCGCCTCGATGCGGCAACCGGACGGATCAAGCATTACACTACGACTGACGGCCTGGTTGGAGACATACCGACCACTGCCTTCCGCGACCGTCACGGCGCGCTGTGGTTTGGAACATACGCGGGGTTCTCGAAGCTCATCCCGGAGCTTGATTCGCATGAGGCACCACCGCCGATTCTGATCAGCGGCTTGCGGATCGTTGGCGAACGGCATCCATTATCTGAATTGGGTGAAACGGAAGTGCCTGAGATTCGCTTAGGGCCGAACGATGACCAGGTTCAAATTGATTTTGTTGGTCTCAGCTTTGAAACGGGCGAACAGCTACGGTATCAGTACAAGCTTGAAGGCGCTGACGCGGATTGGAGCGCTCCCTCGGATCAACGCTCGGTCAACTATGCGCAGCTCTCACCCGGACGTTATCGCTTTCTGGTGAGAGCGGTGACGAGTGAAGGCACAACAAGCCAATCGCCCGCCAGTGTCTCATTGACTATACTCCCGCCGATCTGGCAGCGATGGTGGTTTCTCGCGTCAACCGCGATAGCCATCTACCTGGTTGCTTATTCTATGTACCGCTATCGAGTCGTGCGACTCGTCGAGCTCGAACGAGTCCGCACGCGCATTGCAACAGACCTGCACGACGACATCGGGGCAAGCCTCTCGCGGATCGCGATCCTGAGCGAGGTGTGCAAGCGCCAGGTCGATGGCGCCGGGCAGGAGTCAGTCCCGCTGCTGAGCGAGATCGCCGAATCCGCGCGTGCTGTGGTGGACTCGGTGCGGGATACGGTTTGGGCGATCAATCCACGCCACGATGACCTGCTCGGTGTCGTTTCTCGCGTCCGGCAGTTCGCGTCGGGCCTCCTTGAACCACGTCGCATCCGGTGGGATCTTCGGACGGCCCCAGGGCTCGAGAAGATAAGGCTCGATCCGGACGAGCGACGGCATCTCCACCTGTTCTTCAAGGAGGCGGTCACAAACGCCGTGCGACATGCGGAGTGCCGGTCCCTGTCGATTTCGCTCACGGCCGAACGCCACCGCCTGGTCGCCGAGGTGCGGGACGATGGGCGTGGGCTCGAGCAGCCGGTGCCTGATGTTGCGGAATCCGGTGGCCACGGCTTCAAGAACATGGAGGCGCGCGCCGCCCACCTCCGAGGACGATTGTCGATCGAATCCGGACCGGGCCAGGGAACCTGTCTGCGATTACTGATCCCGCTGAGGCGGTAAACCGGCCCGCATGGACATGCTATTGAGAAGAACAGGCGGTCTCGTGTAGCGTCGCGTTGCCGCTTCCGCAGCGTCGGAAATATGACACCAAAAGCCCCCGGGGACCTATCGAGCCGCCCGATTCGCGTAGCAATCGTCGAGGACGACCGCGCCACGCGCGAGGGCCTTGG
This sequence comes from Acidobacteriota bacterium, assembly GCA_036507075.1. GTDB lineage: Bacteria > Acidobacteriota > UBA6911 > JACQSX01 > JACQSX01 > DASXQR01. The sequence goes on from DASXQR010000078.1 coordinate 3,940, forward strand.
AATCCTCATAGGAGGGACTCCCGGGTACTGCTGTGCGGGCACTTTTCGCTCGGTCGAGGATGCGCTTCAGTCGCGTGACGACGACCCGCCTGATGTGGTGCTCCTGGACATCCACCTGCCGGGTATGCTCGGCTCGGACGGCGTCCGAGCGCTCAAGCACAAGCACCCTTCGGCCGAGGTCGTGATGCTGACCATCTACGCCGACGACGAAAAGGTTTTCGAGTCGATCTGCAACGGCGCCTGCGGGTACCTCCTGAAGGAGACGCCACCGGCGAAGCTCCTCGAGTCGATCCGGGAAGCGCACGGCGGCGGCGCGCCCATGTCGCCGGAGGTTGCGCGCAAGGTCGTGACGCTCTTTCAGAAGACCGGCCCACCCGCAAAGCTCGAGGGGCAGCTCACGCCGCAGGAAGTGCGGCTCCTTCAGTTACTCGCCGAGGGTTACAGCTACGAGGGAGCCGCCGGCTACCTCAACGTCAGCCTGAACACCGTCCGCGACTACATTCGCACAAGCTACGAGAAGCTGCACGTGCACTCCAGATCCGAAGCCGTCAGCAAGGCCCTCCGCAATCGCATCATCTCCTGAGAAAAAAATCGGGGACTGTTCCTGGGAGGCTGTCCGAGAAATCGACGCCACCGGGCTCGTCCCGGTGGTGAGCGCATTGAGTGAGGCGCCTTCTAGTGAAAATCGTTCTCACCACCGGGACGGGCCCGGTGGCGTCGATTTCTCGGACAGCCTCCTAGGATTTCTCCAGTCTCCACTGACCACCCGCAGACGCACAAAAAAACGCATGCGCATGCTATACCGCGCCGCAGCTAAACCTGCGAGACTTCGCCCCTGAGCCGAAGTATTGCGGAAGAAAACCATGATTTTCTCTGAGGAGGCAAGGTCATGAAAAGAAGCAGACTGATTGCGCTCGTAAGTTTCCTGGCGTTCACGATATTACTCTATCCGCCGGAAGTCCGCTCTCAGGGACTGGTGGTCGATTGTGGCAGCGGCGGCACAATCAGGGGAGCATTGGGCAGCCTGAAGCCAGGGGATACGCTGACAGTGAGAGGCACGTGCAATGAAAGCGTCGCAATCCAGGCAGAGGTTTCACGCATTACTTTGAATGGAGGCGGGAGCGCAACGATCCAGAGCCCAGCCCCAAGCCAAAACGCCATCGCGATCCAGGGCCGGGAAATTACGGTAAGAGGCTTTACCATCAGCGGTGGCAACAATGGAATCATCGTTCAACGCGGTGGGACGGCCGTCATCGATGGCAACACAATCCGGAGCAACGTAAGACAAGGCATCCTTCTGGGGCCGGGGAGCTCTGCCTCCATCATCAACAACACGATTGAGAACAACCAATGGGGAATTACGGTTGACGACAATTCGTCCGCTCGCATCGGGTGGCAGGTCCCCACGGTATTGGGGCTCCCGAACACCATTCGGAACAACACCGACAGTGGCATTTTTGTCTTGCACAATTCGAGTGCACGCATCATCGGCGCCACAATCAGCAACAACGGAGGCGATGGCATTCAGATTGAACGGGCATCCCAGGCGGACATTACGGACAACATCATCAACGGCAACGTGAGGAACGGCATCGCCGTCAGCGGGAGCTCCGGGATAGATCTCGATTTCGGGCGGTCACAGGCGGTTATACAGCTCAACAGGACGGATGCCGGGACGAGCAACGGCGGGTTTGGCCTCGCCTGCTCGGTTGGGGCGTATGTATCCGGCAGCCTCGGCACGCTGACAGGTGCGAAGGGGGCGATGCAGGCTGACAGCAATTGTGTCGATGGCTTGCGGCCCACGGTCCTCAGCATCTCATTTGACCCGATCACTGTCTCACCGGGCGGCACCTTTACCACCGCCTTTTCAGGAGCAGGGCTTTCCGCGCAGACATACTTTGACATCAGATTTCGGACACCGGGCAGCAATACCGACCAGGAAGCCTTCAATTGGCAGCAGGGGACTTCGGCAACCCACACTGTCCCGGCATCCACACAGGCGGGGACCTACGTAGTAGCCTCAGTCCGCGCGCACAGAGATATCGCAGACCACAGCGGTCCGTATATCGCGGTTTCGGCAAGCCTTACAGTTCGGCCGTGACGGTGTCTTTTTCTAGCGCAATACACAGAAGTGAATAGGAGACTACTCCGGCAAACCAACCTTCTTGCGAAAAGTCTTCAACCGCGGATCGCCGCGAAGCAGGGCCAGTTCGGGATAATTGAGGTAAAGACCTATTCGCTGGGCAGTCATGCGATCGAGAGCTTCAAAGGTTCGGTCCTTGTCGCCGAGACCGGCGAAGATCAGGACTTGTTCGTTCGCATAATTGGAAGCGGCCGCCATCTTCTCGGCCTCCTCGCGGCGGCCGGACCGCGCATAGGTGTAACCGAGAAAGCCCCGGCCTTGCGGATTCCTGGGCAGATGCGGGTCATTAGTGAGGAGCTGGAGTGCCTCTCCGAACCTCCCCTGACCAAACCGCGCGCGAGCCAGAAATTGGCTCTTGAAGGTATTATCGGCAGGCAACTTCAGGCAACAATCGGCCGCCTCATCGTATCGGCCATCGGAAATGAGCACGGTGGCCAGGAGCTGGCGAACCTCGTGTGCAAGCGGGTCGGCTTTCTCAGCAGCGTGCAACTGCTCGAGTGCCTCGTCAAGGCGGCCGAGCACCGCCAGTAGCCAGTAGCCGTAATCCGTGTACGTGCGCGAGCGATTGCGATCGAGCTCGATGGCGTGGCGAAAGCTCTTTTCCGCCTGGTTCCATTGGCCATCCCGTGCGTGGACCAGGCCGAGCGCGGCATGTGCTTCCGCCAGCAGTGGGTCCAATTGAATCGCCTTCTCGGCCGCTGCAAAGTCCTCCACCAGCCCATGGCTGACAGTGCAATAGCAACGGCGGCAAGCGCGACCGTAATCCAGAGCCGCCCAGAGCGGGTTTTAGTCTCCTTACGCGCTGCCTCAAGCTGGCGAAACACCGGTGTGTAGCCGCCCTTCGGCAGCTCAATGACCAGCGCGTCGCCGCTGCCTTCACCTGTGTAATATTTGCTGAGCCGGGCCCGCAGCCGCATTGCTTCGGTCCGCACGATCGCATCCAGTTTAGGATCGTAGTCCGGGAGACACGATGAAGCTATTGCCGAACTCAAACGGGCTCTGGACAGGTCGGGCACGGCGCTGGCGGAATTAGGATGTGCCTATGCAAGGTCCGGCAATTCGCGCGAGGGGTTGAGCATCCTGGGCGAACTGCAGGATCTGGCAAAGGTGCGTTACGTTTCCCCGATCCAGCATGCGCTTCTTTGTGCGTGCCTC
>DASXQR010000079.1:0-16568 GCA_036507075.1 Acidobacteriota bacterium
GCCGCAACCAAAAGTCAAGGAGAGACGGCCTGAGGGCCGTCTCTCTGCGGTGTCCTGCCAAGCTGAGACGGCCCTCAGGCCGTCTCTCCGCTCCCGAATAATTTGCGCAGGCCGCGAAAATTCTCATGGTTAGTAGTACAGAGGACATCGAATACGGATTTCGGAATGCGGAATGCGGAATATATCCAAGCTAACTTTTTTAGCTGAGACCAAAATCCTTGCCAATTCCGCATTCCCGCATTCCGCATTCCGTTCACGACCACGACCACGTCCAACGTCCACCGGTGACGGCCACGTCTACGATAACGTCTACCCTACGTTGACACTCCGGCGCTCTCTCTGGTAAGTTCAATGTTTTCTGTACAGTGCGAGTTCGTTTAGGTGCGTAGCTCAGGGGGAGAGCACTTCCTTGACACGGAAGGGGTCAGCGGTTCAAATCCGCTCGCACCTACCAAGGAAGCAAAAATCACCACCCGAACAGGCAGAGGCGCTTTTTGCCGTTCTGGTGGTGATTTTTTTCGCTCCTGAATTACTGCGAAGGCCGGAGGCCGCCGCGAAAGGTTTTTGCGCTGCTCCTTCAGCAGAATTCTTGATCCGATGACCAGTGATTGATGACCGATAACCAGAATGCCTGATCGTATCGTAGAAATTATTCATCGGGACAATACCAGGGAGCAGATTTCGAATCCCGAGCGCCAGCTTGAGGTACTGCGGCACAGTACTGCCCACCTGATGGCCCTGGCCGTAACAGATCTGTTTCCGGAAGTGCATCTCGGGATCGGTCCCCCAACCAGCGAAGGCTTTTTCTACGACTTCGAGAGAGCGAAGGCGTTCACGCCCGAGGACTTGGAGCGCATCGAATCGCGTATGTCCGACTTTGCGCGGCAGGATCTGCCTTTCCGTCCCTTTATTATCACCGTTGACGAGGCTGTGAAGATGTTCGCGGCGATGGACGAACGTCTCAAGGTCGAGTTGATACGCGACCGGGCCGATCAGATGCTGTCCGTCTACGAACTGGGTAAATTCACCGATTTCTGCATCGGCCCCCATCTTCTCAGCACCGCCCAGATCGGCGCCTTCAAGCTTCTTAGCGTTGCGGGAGCCTATTGGAAGGGCGATGAAAAGCGCGAACAGATGCAACGCATTTACGGCACAGCCTTCTTCAACCAGGAAGAGTTGAAGGAACATGTCCGGCGGTTGGAGGAAGCGCGAAAAAGGGATCACCGCCGCGTCGGACGTGAGCTCGATCTTTTCAGCATTCAGGAAAGCGCTGCGCCCGGACTGATCTTCTGGCATCCCAAGGGAGCCAGGATTCGTTCCGTAATCGAGGAGTTTCTGCGTGACGAACACGAGCGCCGGGGCTATCAATACGTCTACACACCGCACATCGCAAGAAACGACCTTTGGAAGACCTCCGGACACTATGACTACTATCGGGAAAACATGTACACGCTCCAGGTTGAGGAAGAGGAGTATGTGCTGAAGCCGATGAACTGTCCGGGGCACATTCTGATCTACAAATCCGACATGCGCAGTTACCGCGACCTGCCGCTTCGCTATGCCGAATTCGGGACGGTCTATCGATACGAACGGTCCGGCACCCTTCATGGGATGTTGCGCGTACGAGGTTTCACCCAGGACGATGCCCACCTGTTTTGCACTCCCGAGCAGGTTTATGGCGAAATTGTGCAGGCCATGGACCTGGCTGAGGTTGTGCTGAGGACCTTCGGCTTCGAGAAATATCGTGTGGACCTGTCGGTTCGCGACCCGAAAAAGCCGCAGGATTACGCCGGGACTCCCGAGGAGTGGGATTTCGCCGAGTCAAATCTTGCCAGAGCCCTGAATGAACGAGCCTGGCAATACCGCCGGATGGAGGGTGAAGCGGTGTTCTACGGGCCCAAAATCGACTTGAAGCTGGTAGATGCCATCGGAAGAGAATGGCAGGCGACCACCATTCAGTTCGATTTCACTCTACCCCGCAGGTTCAATATCACCTATATCGGACCCGATTCGAAGGAGCATACGGTTTACATGATTCATCGAGCGCTGCTCGGTTCGATGGAGCGCTTCTTTGGAGTGCTGATCGAGCACTATGCCGGCGCTTTTCCCTTGTGGCTCGCCCCGATACAGGCCACAGTGATTCCGATCAGTGAAAAGCATCACGCTTATGCCTCAGAATTGAACACCCGGCTGACACAATCCGGGATCCGCGCGGCGGTGGATGATCGCAACGAAAAGATGGGTTACAAGATCCGGGAGGCGCAGTTGCAGAGAATTCCCTTCATGCTGGTTGTGGGGGACAGGGAGGCGCAGTCAGGAACTGTATCTGTGCGAAGCCGGTCCGATGGTGATCTGGGGTCTCGAAGCATTGAAGATTTGGTACACTCTATTCGGCAGCTTGATGCCAGACGCTCCCTGGACCTGGAGATCAGCAAGTAATCCCGGGGGCCCGTGCGTCCTTTTCCCCGCTTTAGGGCATGGGGACTCCGGGAATATTAGATAAAGGAGGCTCTATTAAGGATCGAACACGAGTGAATGAGGCCATCCGCGCCCGTGAGGTAAGGGTTGTGGACGAGGATGGAGGGCAGTTGGGGATTATGGACCCCCGAAAAGCCCAGCAGATTGCTGAGGAGAGGGGACTTGATCTGGTGGAGGTGGCGCCTACGGCAAATCCCCCGGTCTGCCGGATAATGAATTTCGGCAAGTACCAATACCAGCAAAGCAAGAAGGCTGCCGATTCGAAAAAGCATCAGAAGAGCATTCACGTCAAAGAGATCAAGTTCCGACCCAGGACAGACGAGCACGATTACCAGTTCAAGAAGAACAACATCATTCGTTTTCTGCAGGACGGAAATAAGGCGAAGGCTACCGTGGTCTTTCGGGGCCGCGAAAACGCGCACACGGAAATAGGCCGGCGAATGCTGGACAGGCTCGTTTCCGATCTGAATGATTACGCCGAAGTGGAACGCGAGCCAAAGCTTGAAGGAAATCAGTACATTGTAATTTTAGGCCCGAAGGCTGAAGTGAAGGGGCGCCTGCAGAAAGCGCGGGCACCGCAGCCACGGGTCTAAAAAGACAAAAACTTGAACCGCCAAGAACGCCAAGAACGCTAAGCTTATGAAGGGGCTCTCCCGTTGGAGTGTGCAGATGCTTCTCTTCAGGTAAAGTGAATTAGCAATAGGGACCGATGGCGCCAGGCTGAAGAAAAACTCTTAGCGTTCTTGGCGTTCTTTGCGGTTCAGTTTTTTTGAGATCAGGAGAACAAGGTGCCCAAATTAAAGACCAAAAAAGCCGCCGCCAAGCGCTTCAAGGTGACTGGCAGCGGACGGATCAAACGGCGCAGCAATTTTGCGCGTCACATTTTGACGAAGAAATCGGCTAAGAGGAAGCGCCAGCTTGGGTCAAGCAAGCTTGTGAGCAAGGCGGACGAAAATCGAGTACGTGAGATGCTTGGTCTCTAACTACTCAGGAGCAAGGGAAAAATGCCTCGCGTTAAACGTGGAACGAAAAGACTGTTAAAGAGAAAGAAAATCCTGTCCCGGGCCAAGGGCTACTGGGGTACGAAGAGCAAGCTTCATCGCTCTGCAAAAGAGGCTGTGGACCGGGCGCTGAACTATGCCTATCGGGATCGCAGGGCGAAAAAACGCAACTTCCGGTCTCTTTGGATTGTGCGCATCAGCGCTGCCGCCAAATCGAACAATCTGTCCTACAGCAAATTCATGTTTGGATTGAAAAAGGCCGGTGTCGGGCTGGATCGCAAAATGCTGGCCGACATTGCGGCGACCGATCCAACCGCTTTTAAAAGCCTGGCAGAAACCGCCTCCAAGGCTCTGAACGCCTGATTTGCGATCGTATCCGGCGCCATAATCGCAAGCATCAGATTTCCAAAAAAGAAAGCGGAACCGCGACCAGGCGCTGCTTGCATTCATGTAAATTGGGTAGCTTGGTGCCTTGGTGGTTAAAAGGTATGAACCACCAAGACACCAAGTCGGACTTTCCACTGATGATTGAAGCCGACCAAATCCTTGACGAGTTCCGGAAAGAATTTGCCTCGGTCCGTAATTTGGACCAGTGGAACCAGGTACGCGACCGTTACCTTAGCCGCGAACGGGGCTTGCTTTCCAACCTCCTGAAGTCTATCGGCAAACTTCCGCCAACCGAACGCCCGGCCGCCGGTAAGCGTCTGAACGAGATCAAGCATCAGATTGAGACAGAGCTCGATGGGCACCTCCTGCTCATCAAGAACGAAGAAACAAAAGAAAGAATGGAGCGCGAGCGCATCGATATCACGCTTCCGGGATATCGATATCCCCTGGGCCTGCGACACCCATTGCGCTCGGTGCAGGAAGAGCTGGAGACCATCTTCGTCAAGATGGGCTTTACGGCCATGATCGGGCCCGAAATCGAGCATGATTACTACAACTTTGAAGCGCTGAATATTCCGCCCGAGCACCCGGCGCGCGCTGATCAGGATAGTTTTTACATCAGCGAACAGATGTTGCTTCGAACGCATACTTCTCCGGTGCAGATCCGGACCATGGAAAAGCTGCAGCCGCCCATCCGCATCATCTGTCCGGGGCGCGTGTTTCGCCGTGATGCGCCCGATGCCACGCACTCTCCCATGTTTCACCAGATCGAAGGTTTGGTGGTGGATGAGGGCATTACCATGGCGGATCTAAAGGGCACGCTGGAGTTTTTTTTGCGTGAACTGTTTGGTTCGGAGACCCGTGTTCGGTTCCGTCCCGGATACTTTCAGTTTGTCGAACCGGGAGCAGAAGTGGATATCAGTTGCTCGTTTTGCGGCGGCCGGGGGTGCCGGGTGTGCAAACAAAGCGGCTGGATTGAAATTCTCGGGGCGGGCATGGTCCATCCCAACGTCTTCAAGTTTGTGAATTACGATTCGGAGCGCTTCACCGGCTTCGCCTGGGGAGTGGGGATCGAACGGGTCACGCAATTGAAATACGACATTGACGACATCCGCCTGTTCTTCGAGAACGACCTCAGATTCTTGCAGCAATTTGGTTAGTGGTCCGTTGTCAGTAGTCCGTTGTCCGCCGTTCGTCGGTAGTATGAAGTCGAAAGTCGTGACGACCGCAACCTTCGACTTTCCGAGCTTCGACCTTCGACTTTCCGACCTTCGACGGACCACGGACTACTGACAACGGACAACGGACTACTGACAACCGACTACTGACATGAAAATAAGCTACCTCTGGCTTCGCGACTACATCGAACTGGATGCCTCACCCGAGGAGCTGCGCGATGCCTTGTCGTCTGTGGGTCTGGTTGTGGAGTCCTTGAGTTCCATCGAGGATGATGTCGTTTTGAATATCGAGATTCCTTCGAATCGCCCCGATTGTCTCAACCACGGGGGGATCGCAAGAGAGCTTTCCGCCATCTACGATCGTGATCTGAAGCCGCCGTCCCCGGCGCAGCAAACGGGCAGCGAGAAATTCTCCATCAGAATCGAAGACCCGGATCTTTGCCGCCGGTACTCCGGACAGGTAATCCGCGGCGTGAAAATCAAGAGCTCGCCGCCCTGGATGCAGAAACGCCTCGCTGCGGTGGGACAGCGACCGATCAATAACATCGTCGACGTAACAAATTATGTGCTTCTGGAGTTGGGGCACCCGCTGCACGCTTTCGATTTGGACCGTCTCAAGGGTCCGGAAATCATCGTGCGGCGAGGGCGTGCGGGCGAGGTGCTCCGGACTCTGGACGGGGTGGAGAGGAAACTAGACCATCAGAAGCTTGTAATCGCGGACCGCGAAAACGCGGTGGCACTGGCCGGGATCATGGGCGGCGAATCGAGCGAGATTTCCGCCGCCAGCACTAATTTGCTGATCGAAAGCGCCTATTTTGACCCGGTTTGTATCGGTCGTGCCGCGCGTGATTATCAGATGCGAACAGAAGCCTCCCATCGGTTTGAGCGTGGGGCCGATCTGGCAGCGACCGTTTTGGCCCTGCAGCGCTGCGTCGAGTTGATACTGGAGTTGGCAGGCGGGAGCGCGGCTACCGGGGTGATTGATGTATTTCCGAAACCGGCGGGGCCGCTCTTTGTTTCTGTCCGGAAGGAGAGAATGAAGTTGTACGCGGCGACCGAAGTGCCGGATAAGTTTGTTGTTTCCACGCTGCAGCGGCTTGGGTTCAAAGTTGAGGCATCAGGCCGGAAGGGTTGGAAGGCACAGGTTCCCAGTCATCGAATCGACATCTCGCTGGAAGAAGATCTGATCGAAGAAGCGGTGCGGCATTATGGCTACGACAAGATCCCCTCATCGCTTCCCGCGTGGAGGGGAAAGGGGGACCTGCTTCCGGAAACCAGGCGCCGGCTCAGCCTGGCGCAGTTGTTTCGGTCGATTGGCTATAGCGAGGCGATGAACTGGACGTTCATGGATCCCCAGATCCATGCGGCTTTCGGCTATGAACAGTTGCCCGTGGCGCTGAAGAATCCTCTTTCCGAAGACGCTTCGCAATTGCGCACGCACTTGATTCCCAATCTGGCGCTGGCTGCGCGACACAATCAAAACCACGGGCAGGACTCGATACGTTTGTTTGAAATCGGCAAGACGTTCAGCCGCAGCAGCGCCGGGGAGACCGTGGAGCGGGAGCACGCAGCCTGGGTGGCAATGGGTCCTCAGGGCCGCAAATACTGGACCCAGATCGAAGACCCTCTGAATTATTTTTATATGAAGGGCGTGCTGGAGCAGATCAGCCATGCCCTGTCGGCTGAAGTGCCCGAACTGAAATCTGCATCTTTGCCGTTTCTGAACCCGGCGCAGTCCGCCGACATCATCGAGGGGGGCCGCGTTGTGGGATGCATCGGCTGCCTGCATCCGCAACTGCAGGAGTCACTCAAGATCCAGGACGATCTGTTCCTGGGCGAGGTTGATCTGGGCGCGCTGGAGGGAAGAACACAGCGGGCTCTTCTTTATGTGCCTATTGGGCGATTTCCTCGTGTGTTTCGCGACTTTTCATTTTTGGTCGACCAAACTGTCCCTTTTGCGGAATTACGCCAGTATATTTCAAGGCAGAAGATCGAAGATTTGAGGCAGGTGGAACTGATCGACCTGTATCGCGGCAGCCGGCTTCCTCCGGGAAAGATCAGCCTGGCCATCAGGCTGTTCTTTGAGAACCCGGAAAGAACCCTTACCGATGAAGAAGTGGAGGCGGCGCGAGATCAGATCGTTGAAGGCCTGCGAAGGGAATTCGGCGTCATCCCCAGGTGACAAGATGATTTGCCACGAAGGCCGGGGATTCATCTAGAAGTGGCACTCAGGCACAAGTGGTCGAAGGGGCAGCAGGAAATTCCACGTCTAGTTCAACATGGAACCTTCGCGTCTTCGTGTCTTCGTGGCAAATTCTGTTTGTGGCAAATTTCCTTCTGCGACGGAAATCCTGTATAATCACGCCGATCAGAACGACGTGTCCGAGAAAGATTCGATCCGAGAGTCCTTTTTGGAGTTGAAGAGGCGACTGCAGCAGTCGATCGAACTTTTTCAGTCAGTAAAGAAAGAAAACGCGCAACTGCGGGAAAGGGTTGCCCGGCTGGAAGCTGAGTTGGATGATATGTCGGCATCCGGCATCAGGCGCGAAGTTGCGAAACTTTTAGACGAAAGGAAGCTGGTTCGGGACAAAGTGCAAAGGATTCTGGAAAACATTTCACATCCGGAGTCCGGAAAAGTGTAGGGCGGCTGCAAGCCGCTCCGCGCTTCCGGAGCACTGACATGGAAGGTTCTGACACAGGTCTGACAAAGGTAAGAATTTTGGATCAGATTTACCATGTGCGGAGTGCCGACGATCCTGCTTATGTTCGGGAGCTGGCTGAGTATGTGGACCGCAAGCTCCAGCAGATTTCCGACAGCACTCCCTCGGTAGACACTCTCAAAGTTGCCATTCTGGCTGCTCTCAACATTGCCGATGAGCTGTTTCGATTGCGAAAGGCTGAGCAAGAAGATCAACGCTGGTTCGGCGACGAACTGCGCGAGTGCTCTTTGATGCTGGAAGAATTAAACAGATAGAGAGTGAAGTCTTGACCGTGTCGGAAAAGCGCATATAATGCTGGCTGAAGCCCCTGCGACGTTTGTGAATGACATATTTTATTTGAGTCTTTCCTTGTTTGAAGGGGTGCCTGAGTCTTTGCGTGGTGTGTGAGTCTCCGATGCGAGATTCCCTAAAGCGCTAAGCAGGGCGCCCACCTGGTTGCCAGGATTCAAATAAAGGTGAGTCACACGGCGGAGCGGGGGATTCACCCTTCCTGTTACTTCCTTCCCGAAACCCTTCCTGTTGGAGTCCATCATGGTTACGGCAGGACTGGTAACTCTTACGGTCCTGATTCTGATTCTCGGCGTTGTCGCATTTTTCATCGCCAAGCGCAAGCTGATCGATCAGAACCTGGCCCGCGCAAGAGCCGAAGCAGACAAGCTGGTCCATACGGCCCGCGAAGACGCGGAAAAGCTGAAGAAAGAAAAACTGCTCGAGGCCAAGGAGGAGGTTTTCGGCCTGAAGTCCGATTTTGACCAGCAGCTTCGCGACGGCAAGAAGGAGTTGGGAGCGCTGGAGAAACGCCTCACCCAGAAGGAAGAAAACCTGGAAAAGCGCGAGATCGCCATCCTTTCAAAAGAGAAAGACCTCGAAAGGACATCCGCTGAAACTGTCCGGCGTGAAAAGGCCGTGGAACTGCTGGAACAAAAGCTGAACTCGCTTATTTCCACTGAACTCCAGAACCTGGAGCGCATCTCTTCCATGACGTCCGAGGATGCCAAAAAGCAGTTGCTCAAGAACCTGGAAGCCGACGCGATGCGTGAAAGTACGCTGATGGTCAAGCGCATCGAAGACCAGGCGAGGGAAGTGGCGCAGCGGGAAGCCAGAAAAATTATCGTCCAGGCGATCCAGCGCTGCGCGGCCGAGCACGTAGTGGAATCCACGGTTTCGGTGGTCGACCTTCCCAATGAGGAAATGAAAGGGCGAATCATCGGACGCGAGGGTCGGAACATCCGCGCCCTGGAGCAGGCTACCGGCGTCGATTTGATTGTCGACGATACTCCGGGCGCCATTATTCTTTCCGGTTTCGACCCGGTGAGACGCGAGGTGGCGCGCATAGCGATCGAGCAATTGCTCGACGACGGTAGGATCCATCCGGCACGCATCGAGGAAGTGGTGGGCAAGGCGCGAACCGAGCTGGAGGGCAGAATATTGCATGAGGGAGAGGTCGCCGCGTTTGAAGTGGGGATCCACGATTTTCATCCGGAGATTCTAAAAATGCTGGGGCGGCTCAAATATCGCACCAGCTACGGCCAGAATGTGCTCCATCACTCGATTGAAGTGGCTTATCTGTGCGGGATCATGGCGGCCGAATGCCGGGCCGATGCCTCGGTGGCCAAGCGCGCCGGTCTGGTGCACGACATCGGAAAAGCGGTGGACCGTGAAATAGAAGGAACACACATCCAATTGGGCGTGGAAATGTTGCGCAAGTTCGGGGAGAGTCCGGAAGTGGTGCACGCGATGGAATGCCATCATTTCGACGTGGAGTTTCGCACCCTGGAGGCGGTTTTGGTCCAAGCTGCCGATGCGATCTCTGCGGCGCGCCCTGGAGCGCGCCGCGAAATTCTGGAGAGCTATGTCAAGCGCCTCGAGAAACTGGAAGCGCTGGCCGAGTCATTCAGCGGAGTGGCCAAAGCATTCGCCCTTCAGGCTGGACGCGAGATCCGCATCATTGTGGAGAGCAGCAAGGTTTCCGACGAGCAGGCGCTCTGGCTTACCAAAGACATCACAAAGAAGATCGAGAGTGAGCTGCAGTATCCGGGACAGATCAAAGTGACCGTAATCCGCGAAATGAGAGTGGTGGATTACGCCAAGTGAAGATTCACCCGGAGGGCACAGCCCGGCGAAGCCGCAACCAAGAAAAGCCGACGACGGCCACGTGCACGTGCACGTCAACGAGAGACGTCAACGACCACGTCAACGCTCACGAAAAAAAGTCGCAAGTCCGCCTTCTTTGTGTCTTTGTGGTGAAATTCCCCTGATGCGCATTCTATTCATCGGCGACATCGTCGGCAAACCCGGCCGTCAGATCGCACAAAGTCATCTCTCTCTCCTGAAACAGGACTACCAGGCTGATTTCACCATTGTTAACTGTGAAAACGCCGCCGCCGGTTTCGGCATAACCGCCAAGATCGGGGAGGAATTGTTTCAGGCCGGGGCCGATGTCCTCACCTCCGGCAATCACATCTGGGATCGCCGTGAGGCGTATGATTTCCTGAATTCCGAGCCGCGAATGCTGCGGCCGGCGAATTATCCTCCTGGAGTCCCGGGATACGGTTTTTGGAAAGGCACGGTCAAAGATGTTCCGTTCGCGGTTCTGAATCTGCAGGGCCGGGTCTTCATGGTCCCTATTGACTGTCCTTTCCGCGCGTTTGATTCTCTTCGCGCCGGCGAGCTCTCCGGATGCATTCTTTTTGTAGACTTTCACGCCGAAGCCACATCCGAAAAGCTTGCTTTCGGCGCTTATGTGGACGGCAGGGCAAGCGCCGTGGTGGGAACGCACACACACGTGACCACGGCCGATGAGACAGTACAGGCCGGCGGCACGGCCTACATCACCGATGTGGGAATGACGGGTCCGAGCGATTCCATTATCGGAATGCAGAAGGAAGGGTCGATCGAGCGTTTTCTGATGCAGATTCCCAGGAAATTCGAGCCGGCAGAGGGTCGTCCGAGGCTGAGCGGCGTGGTGGTCGACATTGACGAGACCAGCGCCCGCGCGCGCAGCATCCAGCGAATCACGCGCACGGAGATCTAGATACTTGTCATTGGTCATTTCACTACCAGCTGACGCGCGCGGTTCGGCTGGTAGTGAAATGATCAATAACCAATGACGAATGACCAATGACCGATGACGAGTGAGCGATGATCAGTCTCCCAGGTAACTTCGCAGATAGCGCCCGGTGTAGGAGTTCTCGCTGCGCGCGACATTTTCCGGCCTTCCCACCGCGACGATTTCGCCGCCCCGATCTCCGCCCTCCGGCCCCAGATCAATAATCCAGTCGGCCGATTTGATCACATCCAGGTTGTGCTCAATGACAACCAGTGAAGCGCCTTCCCTGATCAGTCGGTCAAACGCCTTCAGCAGTTTATTGATGTCATCGAAGTGCAGGCCGGTGGTGGGTTCGTCGAAAATGAAGAGCGGCTTTTTGGAAGTCCTCTTGATCAGAAATGAGGCCAGCTTGATTCGCTGCGCTTCTCCGCCGCTCAGCGTCGTCGAGGATTGACCGAGACGCAGGTATCCGAGACCGACTTCATCGAGAACCTTCAGTTTCTTGACCAGTTGAGCATGGCTGGAAAAGAACAGCACCGCTTCACGCACGGTCATATTCAAAACTTCATGGATGTTTTTGCCGCGATACATGACCTCAAGAACGGACTGTTTGAATCGCGTTCCCTTGCATTCTTCGCAAGTCAGCTCCACATCGGCCAAAAACTGCATCTCCACGGTGACGCTTCCCGATCCTTCACACACTTCGCATCGCCCTCCCGGGACGTTGAACGAAAAGTGACCGGGTGTGAAATTTCGCGAGGCTGCTTCGCGAGTGGAGGCAAAAATGTGCCGGACTTCATCGAACGCCTTAATGTAAGTAATTGGATTGGAGCGTGGCGTTTTTCCGATGGGAGACTGATCGACCATCAAAACCTCAGTAACCAGCTTTCCCCCTGCCACTTCGTCATGCAGGCCGACCGCGTCCTTCCATTCTCCCTTTTGCCTTTTCAGTTCGGCGTAAATGATGTCATGCACCAGTGTGGATTTGCCGCTGCCGGAGACGCCGGTTATGCAGACCATCATGTTTAGAGGGATCCGAACATCCAAACCTTTCAGATTGTGCTGCCGTGCGCCGCGGATCAGTAATTCCTGGCCGTTGCTCTGGCGGCGGAACACGGGAGTGGCGACGCGCAATTCTCCCTTCAGATAGCGTGCGGTCAACGAGCTGGGACTTTGCAGCAGGGATGCGTAGTCTCCCTGGTGGATGATTTCGCCTCCCGCCTCACCCGCTCCCGGTCCCATGTCGATGATGTGGTCAGCAGCCTCCATCATTTCTTTGTCGTGCTCGACAACCAGGACTGTGTTGCCGGCGCTGCTGAGCTTCTTCAGTATGTCGATCAACCGGTTGCTGTCGCGTGAATGCAGGCCGATGCTCGGCTCATCGAGCACGTAGAGTGCTCCCACCAGCGAAGACCCGAGCGCGGTGGCAAGTTGGATGCGCTGCGCTTCGCCGCCGCTCAACGTCGAGGTGAGACGGTCCAGCGAGAGATAATCAAGACCGACGCGCAGCAGAAAATCGAGGCGCGAGCGGATCTCGCGTATCAGGCGGTCGGCCACTGCGTGCTCCATGTCGGTCAGCTCCAGTGAGTCGAAGAACCGGGCGGCATCGCGAATCGTCATCGCCGTGACCTGGGTGATGCGCTTGCCGTTCAGATAAACATCGAGCGCTTCGCGCCGCAACCGCTCACCCCCGCACTCACTGCACAGCGTATAGCCGCGATAACGGCTGATCAGGATGCGGACATGGATTTTGTATTTCTTTGTTTCCAGATAATCGAAAAACCCGAGTATGCCCGGGAACTTTCCTTCGCCTTCGTAGATCCAGCGCTGCTGTTCTTCAGACAGATCGCAGTAACGTTTATTGACGTCGATGTTCTTCCTGGCGGCCCAGTCCCTGAGCTTTTTCTGGAAGTTGCGATAACGCGGGCGTTTCCAGGGATCGATCGGATCTTGCGCGATCGACAGCGTCGGGTCGGGAATAATCCGGCCCAGATCCAGGTTTATGGTGTTGCCAAACCCCTGGCACACCGGACAGGCTCCGTACGGATTATTGAATGAAAAAAGCCTGGGCTCCGGCACTTTGTAGAGCAGCCCGCACGAAGAGCATTCGAAGCGCTGGCTGAAACGAAGCAGTTGAAGTTGCTGAGGCTCGCCGGCGCCTGCCACGGCGCGGGCGTTCAGTTTGTCGGGGAGGTCTCCAGGATCTGCAAAGAAGATCTCCGCCAGTCCGTTTCCCTCGCGGAAGCACAGCTCCAGGGAATCGGATAATCGCTGGCGCTCGGAATACTCGATTTGTAATCGATCCACCACCACACGGA
Organism: Acidobacteriota bacterium; assembly: GCA_036507075.1. Classification (GTDB taxonomy): domain Bacteria; phylum Acidobacteriota; class UBA6911; order JACQSX01; family JACQSX01; genus DASXQR01. The sequence goes on from DASXQR010000079.1 coordinate 13,132, forward strand.
TGTCAGCCAGGTCCACCTGCACGCGTGGCGCCGAGTCGAGATCCTGGATCTCTCCGTTCTTGAAAACCCTTCGGAAGCCCTGCTTTTTCAAATTATCGAAAACAAGAGCGCTCGAGGTGCTTTCACCCCCGGGCCCGCTCGACTCTGAAAGAAGGTCGAAGGCGCTTCCTCGCAGCGGGAACAGGGCATAGATGCGCCTTCCCGCAGCTTGCATCAGCAGATCAACAGTGCTGTCAACCGAGTCAGCTTTCACGAGGCGCCCGCATCGGCGACAGATCGTTCGTCCAATCCGGGCGTAGGCCAGCCGCAGAAAATCGTAAATCTCGGTAACCGTGCCGACCGTGCTGCGCGGATTGCGCGAAGTGTTCTTCTGGCGAATAGCGATAGCCGGACTGATTCCGAGAATTTCGTCTACTCGGGGCTTTTCCATTCGCTCCAGAAACTGCCGGGCATAGGCGGACAGCGACTCGACATAACGGCGCTGCCCTTCCGCGTAAAGGGTGTCAAATGCCAGGCTGGACTTTCCGGACCCGGAAACACCGGTGACCACGGTCAGCTTATTGTTCGGAATATCGCAGGAGATCCCCTTCAGATTGTGGACCCGGGCGCCGCGAATGGAGATGCATTCCGGCGAGAAGTTGGGAGCGGCAGCGGTTACCAGTTTTCTCATAACAGCGTACAAGATCCAGCCAAACCCGCCGTGCAGGCCGCACAGCAGGATTTCCTGTACCTGGTCAAAAGATCCAGTGTAAGGGAGGGAGGAGGCGAACTTCAAGAGCGGGGGTTTGGGGATTGAGGGATGGAGGGATGGAGGGACGGAGGGATGGAGGGACTGAGAGATTGAGTGACTGAGAGCCTCCATCTCTCCATCTCTCCATCTCTCCATCTCTCCATCCCTCCATCTCTCCATCCCTCCATCTCTCCATCCCCCTTGCCCGCCTTACGGTTCACTTGTATAGTCGCGGCGATGGCTGCGTTTCACATCACACAGACTAATCCGAAGGTGATGCTGGCGGGCGGACTGACACAACTGCTTACCGCGGGTCTGGATGCCGGCGGAGGTGATATCGAAGTTCGATTCGATTCACAGCCTGCCCTGGTGGTGGGAGCCTCGTCTCGTGTGACGCTGGTTCGCGTACCCGACGTGCAGGGCGAATGCGCCATCACGATTTCTCAGGGTGGGAAAACCTCCGCGCCGTTTCCGATCTACACGGGAGAGATCCTGGCTACCGAGCTGAATCCGGTCAGCAATCCTGCTACTGACAGGCACGGCAATATCTTCGTCGCTTTCAGCGGCTCTCGCGGAGCCACAGTTCCATTTTCGGTCTATCGGATTCTGGCGGGCAGCGGACAAAAGGAACCGTTTCTGGCTGACATCGTCAATGCCACAGGAATCGTCGTCGCCCCGGACGACACCATTTACATCTCCAGTCGCCATACCGGCACGGTCTACAAATCAGACCTTCATAAGAACGTGGAGAAGGTGGCTGAAAACCTTGGCATCGCGACAGGGATGGCGCTGGATCCCGGCGGAAATCTCTATGTGGGGGACCGCAGCGGGTTGATCCATAAGATCCATCCCGGAGGCAAAGACGAAGTGGTTTGTGAAATCGAGCCCAGCGTCTCGGCGTTTCACCTGGCTTTGCGTAAGGATGGAAAACTGTTTGTCACCGGCCCGACACTGGCGACGCAGGACAACATTTATGAAATCGGGTCAGACAGGCAGCCGAAGATTTTTTTTCATGGCTTCGGGAGGCCGCAGGGAATCGCTTTTGACGGGAAAAGGTTGCTGGTAACAGGAAGCTATCAGGGACGACGGGGGGTATTCGCAGTCTCCGATGACAAGAAGGTCGAACAACTGGTTGCCAGCCCGATCCTCGTCGGGCTGGCAATCGCTCCCAACGGCGACTTGATTCTCGCCGACTCGATCTCGCTTTATCGCGTGCCGGCCGGTAAATGGTAATGTGCCCGCGCGGTGTGGGGATTGAGGGACTGAGGGATTGAGGGACTGAGGGATTGAGGGATGGAGGGACTGAGGGACTGAGGAATGGAGGGACTGAGGGACTGAAGATTGAGAGATTGAGGAATTGAGTGACTGAGAGCGCGGTTCCCAAATCCCTCCATCCCTCCGTCCCTCCATCCCTCCATCCCTCCGTCCCTCCATCCCTCCCTCCATCCCTCCCTCCCGCTCTTAGGCGCGCGGTGTAAGAAAAGTCATCGCTGTTTCCCATAAAATCCTGGGCGCCGACCTTAAAATTCGCTGTTTTAGTCCTGCGTACCCTTGAGATCCGGCGATGTATTCGTTCTCGATCTTCCTCACTGTGGCGCTTCGTTCCGTAAAGGGAAGAAGCAATTCGGCGTAGCTCCACTTCCACCTTGCGCCGGAATAGAACGCGGTTTTCAACCGTGACGATGCGGCAAGCTCTTCGCCGAAATCCTGCCGCCAAAGCGCATCAAATCCTTCCAATGTTTTTTCGTGAGCGAGCTGTGAAAGGAGCTGGGCAGCGCGCAGCGCAAAGTAAATTCCTTCGCCGGTTATGGCATCGACGAATCCGCCGGCATCGCCGATCAGAGCCCAGTTGGAACCTGAGCAGCGGTTCGTTCGCAGCGTCGATTGTCGAAGTGTCGGCACCGTTGCCGCATAGATCCTTTCTTTCCCGGGAGGCAGCATGTCGTAATAGCGGCGCAGGAAGTTATCGGCGTGCAGCCGTAGAGTTTTAGTTATCGGATGGTCTGCCGTGTGGATCACTCCAACACTACTGTGGTCGGGGCGCGGGAATGACCAGAGGTATCCTTGAAAACCTCGCGGAAGAAACTCCACGATAGCGCGCTGTGGGTGGAATTCTCCCGGCGCGTAGTATCCGAATGTCATCGACAAGTCGGCCAGCTCGAAAGGCCGGCTGCAGGCCGCGCGCACGCGGCTGTGACTGCCGTCGGCGCCGATCAGCCAGTCAAAACGAAAACTGACGTCACCCGCTTTGATCTCCCATCCGGATCCGCAGGCACGGATGTCTGTGACGTTGCGGTCTTCGATCGTGACACCCTGCGCCTCCGCTTGCTCGAGGAGATAAGTGTCGGAGCAGGCCCGGGCAAAAATCTGGAAAGGAGCTTCCAAAGGAAGGATGACTCTTCTTTTACCCGAGATCAGCTCCAGTTCCTTTATGCAGGATCGAGGGACGCCAGATTCGGCCAGCCTGCAGGCTTTCAGCGCGCGGGATGTGAAGCCTCCGCCGCATGCTTTTTCTCTTCCTCGTTTTCTTTCAAACAGGGTGACTTCAAGTCCCGTTTGGGATAGCAGGGCAGCCGCATGGCTTCCGGCCGGACCCCCGCCCACGATTCCGACTCTCATGGATGGTATATTAACTCTGCGTTATAGGTTTGCGCGTTGCGGGTTTGCGCATTGCGCGTTGGGAAGTCGAAAGTCCCACCAGCCTGGC
>DASXQR010000080.1:0-11828 GCA_036507075.1 Acidobacteriota bacterium
CACTAAGCCAGTGTTCGTGAAGTATTTTTGGGCGCGCGTTCTAGTGAAGAATCGTCTTCACCACCGGGACAAGCCGGGTGGCATCGATTTTTTCACGCGGGCTGACGCCCGCGGTACTGACGGTGCAATTTGGAACTCGCACCTGCAACTCGTAGCAACTCGTAACCCGGAACTCGCAAACTCCGTGGCCGGTAACCCGCAACCCGGAACTCGCAAACCCGCAACTCGTAACCCGCAAACTCGTAACCCGCAACTCGCGGCAACTTGCAAACCCCCAACCCACAGCTCAGTTTTTCAGCCGCCGATTCACATCCTTGAACTGGAGAATGAATTTGCGGTGTTCCGGGTTTTTCCAGTCGTACAATTCAAAGGACCACCACCAGATGCCCTGTGCTCCAGAGTTGAGGGCCGCGCGGGCCATGCCTTCCAGTACATCGGGTGTAGGGCGTGGAGCCGTTTCGACGGGCAGTTCGAGATTCAATCGGTGCGTCGCATACTGGTACCAGTCGGCGCGTCCATGTCCCTGCAGAACCATCCACACAGGCCTGCTGCCGGCTAGCTTTACCGCCCTGTGAGTGGCCTGCCTTGTCTTTTCCGCCCAGTCAACCCCAGCCTTGAACGGATAAACGTCGAGGCCGAAGACGCCGGAGAAGGGAACGAAGCGTCTTACCCAATACTCTTCCGCAGAAAAGGCATCCACCAGAAACAGCGCTCCCCGCCCGCACTGCCGGATCTCTTGGTAGGCGGATTGGAGCCGCTGCGGCGAGGGAACGCGATCTTTCGTCTCGCGCGAATATCGATATCCGGGTTCATCGGGCGCGTAAACGCCGCCGAATGCAGGGGCCGAGCAGGCCGTGCTGAGCACGGAATGGAGCCACGGTTCCGGAATAGCGGCGGGTTGCCAGCTGTCGAAAATCAGCGTGATTCCGCTGTTTGCAGCCGAATCCAGGTCCTTGCGCCATTGCTCAGGTCTTATTTCCGGGCTGCGCCAGTACAGAGTATGCGTGAAGTTCATCTCGGCCAGCCAGGAAAAGTATTCTCGATCCAGATTTTGCGGTGCGCTCCAGCAACCGATTACCAGAGCGCCGGGAGCTCGCTTTTTCACAGAGCCGGAGCGGTGGGAATTCGATGACTTACCGGTGGCGTGGAGTGTCAGGCCGACGGGCACGGAACCGGCGCATGCAACAAACAGGTCGACGGGCAATACCAGCAGCAGGACGATTGCCGCAGACAGGCGGCAAGTTGGGGAAGGATCAAACGGCCGGATCAATGTGCAAACCCGGCGCGTGTTATGCCACCTCGTGGCGCTGCTTGCGTCGCTTACTTCGGTACAGGGCTTCATCGGCGCGCAGCAGCATTTCTTCAACCGAAAGGTTCTGATTGCGGTCAAAACGCGCCACACCAACGCTCAACGATAATTGGTAAGGTTGTTCTCTGCTGCTGTTGTATTTGTGAAGCCTTTGCTGGAGCCGGGCACGGATCGTGGAACTCCTGGCGGTGGAGTCGTCCATCACCAGTACGGTAAATTCGTCGCCTCCCAGCCGCGCAAGAATATCCGAATCCCGGAACGTATCCTTCAAGATTCTTGCAACGTGAATCAGCGCCAGATCCCCGTGATGATGGCCATAGGTGTCATTGATGTTTTTCAGACCGTCCAGATCTCCATAGGCCAGCAACAGCCCTTTGCGCATTCTGTGCGCCAGTTTTTGATGCTGCTGGGCCAGCGTAAGGAATCCGCGCCTGTTGAGAAGGCCGGTCAGTTCGTCAGTCAACGAGAGGCTGCGCAACTCCGTCTGCATCCGGTCTCGCTCGATCGCCGATTCCAGGACGTTTGCAACCGCATGGAAAAAGTGAGTGTCATCCCTGCTGAACGTCAGGCGGCGCCGAGAGTGCGCGCCCAGGACCGCAAACGGTGCCTCGCGTCCGCGAATCACAACAGTCATGCCGCTGATCACGCCATGGCTGGCCAGCAACTTTGGACACTTAAACCGGGTTTCGGTCCGAATGTCGTCCACGATCACAGGATCGGTGCGGCGGATCGTATAACCCGCCTGCGAATTCGGCTCCATGCCGACGGTGAGCTGGCCTACATAGCCCGGCTTCCAACCGGATCCGGCTCTCAGCAGCAGCTTGTTCTTGCCCGGGAGAAATTCCAGAAGCTCGCAGTATTCCACTTTCAGTGTTTCCGCCACCAGACAAACCATCTCTTCGAAAAGTCTGGAAAGGTCGCTCGCCGTCAGCGCCCGGCGCCCAAGCTCGGCCACGGCAGCCTGCTGCCGAACGCGAGCCTCCAGTTTCTCCAAAGCTGAATCACGTTCCCGCACCGCCTCCTGTACTTCCTCGTAAAGGCGCGCATTGTCAACGGCTGTGGCTACGCGGTGCGCCAGGTCCTCGGCGAGCACCAGTTCATCCGCGCCGTAGCGGCGTTCAGATTCCTGGGTCAGCACAAAGGTAATCGTCCCGAGCGTTCGGCCGCCGGCAAGCAAGGGAACAACCATCGCGGATTTCATTCCGAGCTGCCGCACGACCTCCAATTGCTCCGGATTCCGCGCGTAATCGGAAAGCACCGCCCCGGTTACTTCAGGGTAGAACTCAGACTGGCCGGAACGAATTACACGGTGTACCACCGGATCGGGTTCGGCTGGAAAGCGCCGGTGCAATTCGGCGGCGGTTTCGATCCGGTTCGGATCCAGGTGGGTCATGGTCAACCTGCGGACAGACTGGTCTTTTTCGACTACATCCACCGCGCACCAGTCTGCGAGTCGAGGGACAGCCAGTCGCGCAAGGCTGGTCAAGGTGGTGGTGTAATCCAGCGAGGAGGCGAGCAGCGTGCTGGCTTCCGCCAAAAACGCGAGTCTGAGCTGCTGCACCCTTTCCGCGTCGGCCCAATTGGTCGGATTTCCGGCCACAACCTGTTCGGGTGACGGGGCTGTGGAATCTTGGATGTCTACCGGCGTTTGGCTCGAACCAGAGCGTTCGAGGAGCCAGGAGTCGAGTGGCTGAACCATTCCTCTAGCACGTCGCTGTCAGTCAGTTACATCGGGGCGCTGTCCCGACCCAGTCGGCATCAGCTAATCCTCGCTTACCATCTGACTTGCCCCTAAGCCAGTCGGCGACTGTCAGAAAATTGACGCTGCACCATTGTGACGGCACGATTGCATTAGCGGTGTGACAGGGAACACAGATTGGGATTATGCGAGGCAAGGGAACAAAACACACTGAGGAACGCGGAATGTGGAATGCGGAATTGCGGAATGGGAAATACAAAGGGTTTTCTACCAAACGTCGACCACTTTAACCGCAACACCTTGAGAACACAGAGATTTCCTCAGAGCGCGGATGGGCATAACTACCGATCACTATTCCCCATTCCGCATTCCCCATTCCGCATTGAAAGCCCTACGACTGTGCCCGCAGATTCTCTGAAACGGCCACGAGCTTGGTCTGTCCGGGCATGGCCACGGGAGGAACCACTACCGAACCCCAAGCCAGCTCAACAGCAAGAATATTGTCCTCACGTGAATTCAGAGCCTGCTCCCAGGTTACGGTCTTTCCTGTGTAGGCGGCCATTCTTCCCATGATCGCCGTAAGCGTACTCTCGGCCACCTGCTTCAATTCGTTGTAGGGCTGCCCGGCGCGAATGCTGGCGATCAGGTCAGTGTGCTCCTGAACGTAGGGTTTATTGTCTTTCTGCGAATCGAACTCGAATGTGTTCGGGCCGGTAATCTTATAGCTCTTTTTATCGGCCGTGATGCAATTTCCCCTGCTTCCCGTCAAACCCTCGGAAACATTTCCCTCGGTACCGGGCGTTTGCCGGCACATGCTCAGCATGTGCGCTCCGTTCGGATACTCATAATCGATCGAAAAATGATCGAATATGTGCCCATACGCGGGATCGGTTCGCACCTGACGTCCACCCATTCCCGACGCGCGAAGCGGATGGTTCTGCATCGCCCAGTTGATCACATCGATGTTGTGGATGTGCTGTTCCACGATGTGATCTCCCGACAACCAGGTAAAGTAGAGCCAGTTGCGAAGCTGCCATTCCATGTCGGTCCATTCCGGCTTGCGTTCCTTCATCCACAGACCGCCTTGGTTCCAGTACGCGCGCGCCGCCACCAGGTCGCCGATGGAGCCGTCGTGAATGCGCTTCATCACTTCCAGATATCCGGTCTGATGGCGGCGTTGCGTTCCGACACCTACGCCCAGGCCCTTCTTCCTGGCTTCCTCATAGGCGTCGAGCACGGCACGGATACCCGGCCCGTCCACAGCCACCGGCTTTTCTGTGAAGATGTTCTTATTGGCGGCGACCGCGGCTTTCAGATGGGTCGGCCGAAACCCCGGAGGAGTTGCAAGAATGACGTAATTAATGTCGCTCTGGAGTACTTTCTGGTACGCGTCGAATCCGATGAATCTGCGCTCTTCCGGCACATCGATCTTGTCGGCAAAGCCGCCACCTCTCTGTAGATTTTTGAGGCTCTCGTCGAGCCTATCCTTGAACGCGTCGCCCATTGCGACAAGCTTCACGTTGGGAGCGGCCTCGAGCACGTTTCCGGCTGCGCCCGTTCCCCTTCCTCCGCATCCAATCAAACCGACCCGGATTTGATCGGTCCCCGCGGGATAAACGGTGGGAATTGTGGCCAAGCCGGAAGCCACGACAGTGCCGAATGCCGCGGCGCTTGAAATCTTAAGGAAATCACGCCGCGAGGCTAAGCTCTTGCTGGAATCATTTGAGTCGCTCATACGCATATCTCCAATGTGGTTATGTGGACCGAACCTATAAGGTAAACCTTAGGCGCAACCGTGTCCAGTGCAACCTATTTTTCTTCGGCCGTCCCCTGCCCCGCTTTCGTCCGTGAGCGGAACCCCCGCAGGTTGGGCTGCTCGTTGACCGGGCGCACCACTCGGAAGCCGGTGTGGATGGCTTCCGTCAGCCACCAGATGCTCTGCGGAATCTGGGGATCTCTCTTATTCCATTCCTTTGACGACGATCGGCGCGCCGCGCTGCGCAACCGCGGAGCCGGATCATCCCAGCATCCGCCGCGCACCACGTGAGGGTATTCCTCTTCTCCTGGAAGGTTTACCGGGTAGAGGGCGGGCACCTTTTCCTTGAAGCTGCTGTAGAAGCTCTTTCCGTAGCGATCCAGACACCATTCGGCGACGTTTCCGTGCATGTCGTACAGGCCCCACGCATTGGGCTTTTTTTTGCCGACCAGTTGGGGCTTGCCTTCTGAGTTTTCCGCAAACCAGGCATATTCTCCCAACTTCGAAGCATCGTTCCCGAAAGAATAAGAGGTCTGCGCACCGGCACGGCACGCATATTCCCATTCGGCTTCCGTCGGGAGTCGATACGACTTGCCTGTCTTTGCGGAAAGCCAGGCACAGTATTCCATCGCGGCATGGTGAGTAATGGAGATGACCGGCTGACCTTCGCGACCCAGACCAAATGTCTCATCGGCGTAAGGTGGAGTAGGCCGGGTAACTGCGTCGGCGGCTTTTTCGGTTGCGGGCTGGGCGCTCAAATCCACTTTCTGCCGCTTCTTTTTCGTCAGATCCTGGCTGAAACCGAAAATGTCATATTCGTCCCAGGTCACTTCCGTTTTGCCGATCCAAAAGGGAGCGACAGTCACCTGATGCTGCGGCCCTTCATCGGGGGAACACCCGGGCTCATCGGGACGACTTCCCATCGTATAAGTTCCGCCGGCGACAGGAATCATTTCGAATTTTACTTCACTCCCGGGGATTATTTCCTGATACGGCTGGAAGTCTGCGGCAGCCGTCTTTGGTGCCGAAGGCTGCGACTGCGGTCGCAGCACGACCGACGCGCCGGCGCAAATGCACAGAAAAAGCACGAACGGAGACGTGATTCGTTTCAATGTAAGCTCCTGCAACTAAATCAGACACTTTAGTTTTATCATTCCGCTGAGGTCGAGAGTGAAAAATAAAAAGCCAGAACCGCGAAGGCGCGAGCACGTGTGAAAAAATTGAACCGCCAAGAGCGCGAAGAACGCTAAAAATTTCTTTTTCAGTCTGGCAGTTTAATGTTACCCGCACTTTACACGTGACACTTCTTCAGAACTTTCAATTGCTTGCAGTCAGCCGGTTGTTCGGACCCATGATGAGCTTGGCGTTCTTAGCGTTCTTCGCGGTTCAAGCTTTTTGAATTTTTTCTCACGTTCTGAGCCCGCGGTACCGACTTTGGTGAATAATACGGTCCTGGTGTCGCGGTAGGCCGTCGACACCATGCTTGTGCTCGCTCATAATAGATAACCAGCAATGCGATTTACCAAATACCCGGCCATTATCCTGTTTCTAATTTGTGCAACGGCTTTTGCCATTCCGCTGTGGACATCGTGCGCCTTGCCGGCCAGGCCCCTTCGCGCCGCTAACCGGTCCGATTTGATCAAGCGCTATGAGTTTTCTGAGCCCCATATGGGGACGCTGTTCCGAATTGTTATCTATTCCCAGGATCCCTCGGCTGCGGCCGTCTCGGCGCGGGCGGCGTTTCAACGAATCGCCGAGCTCGATCGAATGCTGAGTGACTACCGTTACGACAGTGAATTAATGATATTGTCGCGCCGGGCCGGAAGCGGGAAAGTCGTCGTCAGCGATGACCTGTTCTCTGTGCTGGAGCAGGCCCAAATGTGGGCCCGCAAAACGAATGGCGCTTTCGACGTAACGGTGGGCCCGGCAGTGAGGCTTTGGCGGCGCGCCCGGCAGACCGGGGAATTGCCCGCGCCGGAGGACCTGGCCCGCGCCCGATCGCTGATCGGATATCAAAACATCGAACTGGAACATTCTAAAAGGATGGTGAGTCTTCTAAAACCAGGGATGCAGCTCGATCTGGGCGGCATCGCCAAAGGTTACGCGGCGGATCAGGCCCTCAAGACCGTGAAGAGCCGTGGACACAGCAGTGTTCTGATCGCGGCGGGCGGCGACATAGCCGTGGCTGATGCGCCTCCGGGACTGAAAGGCTGGACGGTCGCCGTCGCGGCTGCGGACCAGCCCGGTTCGAACCCGACCCGCCGGATACTGCTTGCCAATGCGGCCGTGTCCACGTCGGGCGACGCAGAGCAATTTATCGAAATCGGAGGCGAACGTTATTCGCATATCGTCGATCCCCATACGGGAATCGGTGTAACAGGGCAAAGTACAGCCACGGTGGTGGCCTCCGATGCCACCACCTCCGACGCGCTGGCGACCGGATTGAGTGTTCTCGGACCGGCCGCGTTACCGCTGCTGGATTCTCTCGAGCGCATTGCGGCGCTACTGGTGCGCAAAGGTGACGACGGATTCCAGGTTTACGCGTCGAGCCGTTGGAAGGAGACAACGCTGAGCCCGTGATCTTAGACACTGAAAAAGGCCATTTTGAAATTTGGTTGAAAGCCTTGACTCTTACAGGCGGCTACGTGTTCTGCATCTACCTGGCGCACCGCCTGCTGATGTTGCGTATCTCTTCCCGCCCGCTGGGATGGATTATCAGTTTCGGCGCGGCGCAGGCGGTCATTATTCTGTTCATGCTGCTCCGCGTGTTGTTTCTCAAGGCGAGGCAGGGCATCCGCAATCGCAGGGCCGAGCGCATTCAGGCTCTGATTCGCGAACGGATGGCTTCGCACGCAGCGGGTCTGAACAGGATTGAGCAACTCGTCGAGATGCGGCGGAAATATCCTCGTGAGACAGAACTCTGCATGATGGAGCTAATCGCCACGGTTTCGGCGGAAGGACGCGACCGGCTGTCGCACCTCGCGGTCACCCTGGGGATGGTTTCAATCTGGAGAAAGCAGTGCCGCTCCCGCGATCTGAAAAAACACCGCCAGGCAATCGCCAGGCTGGCGCAACTCTCCGGCGGCGTGCCCGACGCTGCGCTGCTTTCATCGCTGGTCGATGCGGATTGTGCGATCCGTTTGGAAGCGTCGCGCGGTCTGACACGAACGGGAGGAAAGCGCGAGCTCGAAAAAGTATTTTCATTTGCGCTTACGCAGGTCTTATTTGTGCGCGCTATTCTGGCCCGCGACTTTCTGCCGCACAGCCTGGTACTTTGCGAGTCTGCTGTTCCTGAGGCCGTGGCCTCCGCCGATTCGAACAAGATTCTGGCCGCGCTGGAGATAGTGCAGTCATGGAAAACAGTCGTCCCGGTGCCGGGCTTTTCCCGCCTGCTGCGACACAGTGATCCGGAGGTGCGCGGGGCGGCGTTCCGTGTCCTTCCTTTTGTGACGAACGCCGGGAATGTCGAAGACGAGGTGCTGGATGCCCTGCACCACGCCGATCCCCGGGTACGGACGTCGGCCGCCTTTGCCGCCGGCAGGTTGGGCCTGCAATCAGCCGTTCCTTTGCTGGCTGCCTGTTTGCATGCAAGCGATGCCACGGTGACTTTGGCCGCCGCCCACGCTCTGGCGCGGATCGACCCGGCCGGCACTTTGGTTCTTGAGAATGAAGTACTGCTGTCGCAGGGACCTTCGGCCGCAGTATCGCTGGAGGCGCTGGAGAAATCCAGGATCACTCAGTCGGCCGAACAGGCGCCATCGTCATGATTGACTTTCCCTCGATATTCAACTGGCTTGAGTTTTTCATCATCTTTTACCTGGGCGCAATCAACACTGTCTACTTTGTTTTGATGGCGCTCGGTTACTTCGCCTTGCGCCGATCCGTCGCCCGCTACACGCTGGCGGAACGCCAAGGCCTGCTGCAATCTCCCCTTCTCCCGCAAGTATCGGTGCTTGCCGCTGCACATAACAAAGCGGCGACGATCCGCGCCAGCGTGCACGCGATGCTCAATCTGCACTATCCGAACCACGAAGTGATAGTGATCAACGACGGCTCCACCGACAATACTTTAGAAATTCTGATCGAGGAGTTCCGGCTGTATCGATCTTCCCGCAGCCCGGCCGGCCTCATCGCGACCAAGCCGATCCGCGGCATTTATCAGTCTCGTGATCCCATTCCGCTCGTGGTGGTGGACAAGGAGAACGGAGGGAAGGCCGATTCGCTCAATGCCGGACTGAACACGGCGCGTTCTCCCCTGATCGCGGCAGTGGATTCGGATTCACTGTTTGAAGAGTATGCGTTGCTTTATGCCGTCCGGCCCTTTCTGGACGACGTGGAAGGAACTCTGGCCGCGGGTGGCATCATCCGGGTGGCAAACGGGTGTGAGGTTCGCCGCGGTAAGGTCACGCGACTGAGGGCGCCGCGCGCGCTGCTGGCTCAGTTTCAGTTGGTCGAGTACTTGAAGGCGTTTCTCGGAAGGCGCGCGGCGTTCAGCTTCATGAACGCGCTGTTGGGGATTTCCGGCGCATTCGGTCTTTTTCGGAGAGATGCGCTCGTCATGGCCGGGGGATTTCTTACCGGGACGGTCGACGAGGACATGGAGCCTGTTATCCGGTTGCACCGGCTGTGGCGGGAAAGAAAACAGGCCTACCGTATTGTCTTCGTGCCCGATCCACTGTGTTGGACCCAAGTTCCCGAAACATTGACAGAACTGCGGGAGCAGCGAAACCGGTGGCAGCAGGGCGCGGTGGAAACTCTTTGGCGCCACAGAAAAATGCTTCTCAACCCGAAGTTTGGCGTGGTGGGACTGTTCGCGGTTCCCTACTTTGCGTTGTTTGAAGTATTCGGACCTTTGGTTGAACTGGCCGGCTATGTCGTCACCATTGTCGGTTTGTTTTTTCGCCTCATTGCTCCTCAGACGGCGTTGCTGTTTTTCGCCGTCTCGATACTGTTCGGCATCGGGCTCTCTGTCAGCGCCATTGCGCTTGAGCAGCTGGTCTTTTCACGTTACTCCAGCGCGCGGGACCTGTTGCGGTTGTTCGCTGCCGGCATTTTGGAGAACTTCGGTTTTCGACAGGTGCTCGACGCTTGGCGGTTGCAGGGTTTGATTGGCGGCATGCGCGGCAGGGAAGGCGGAAAAGCGGGAGAGCGGGAGAGTGGAAGAGCGGAGGAATGGGAGAGTGGGGGAGCGGGAGAGCGGGTGCTACCGACATCAGAGCCGCGCGCGTGAGCAAGCGGACCCCTCCATAGTCATCAGTCATTGGTTATTAGTCATCGGTCATAATCCGTCGTTATTAGTCATCGGTCATTAGTCACCGACCATAGGGGTGGGTCAGTCGCTTGTGACTGCTGAGGAAGACGGATGTCCGATAATGCCCCCTTTTGAAAGTCACATCTTGCAAGTGTGTCAACGATGTTGTGAGGTTATTGTGTCAACGATGTCGTAAGGTTGGACCCCAGTGACCGATGACTAATGACCAATGACCAATGACTAATGACCACTACTGTCCGGTTAAGGTTTTACGAAAATCTCTTAAGCTATTAACTAACATGAGTTTCGGTCCAAAAATGTTTGTTATCGATTTGAAATTCATCTCTCGATCGATCCATCCTCCAGCCGAAACGGAGGCTGCGGCTGATGAATACTGGACGGACGGTTTTTTCTCAGTTAGTCGATTTCATTCCTCGTCACGAATTTCGCCAATGTGTGAAGCGCTACGCGGGAAATCAGAGAGTCAGATATTTCTCTTGTTGGGATCAGTTCCTCTGTATGGCCTTTGCCCAGCTCACCTATCGCGAGAGTCTGCGCGATGTGGAGACTTGTCTGCGAGCCATGCACAGCAAGCTTTACCACGTTGGAATCAAGGGCAGAGTCTCGCGCAGCACTTTGGCCGACGCAAACGAACGTCGGGATTGGCGCATCTATGCCGACTTCGGCCGGGTACTGATTCAAATGGCTCGCAAGCTCTATGCCGACGAAGACTTGGCCAAAGAACTCACGCATTCCATTTACGCTCTGGACTGCACTGTCATTCATCTTTGCCTGTCGATGTTTCCCTGGACTCATTTTCGGCAATCCCAGGGGGCCATCAAACTTCATACGCTGCTGGATGTGCGAACCAGCATTCCATCCTTTATCCACGTTACTCCCGCCAAAGTTCACGAATTAAACATCCTCGATCAATTGATACCCGAACCGGGATCTCTTTACTTGATGGACCGAGCCTATTTGGACTTCGCCCGTCTCTACACACTGCATCAGAGTCTGGCATTCTTCATCGTGCGCGCCCGCAAGGACGTAAGCTTACAGCGGCTGTATTCTCATCAGGTGGACAAAACCACCGGGCTGCGAAGCGATCAATCGGTCCGCCTTACCAGCTTTTATCCCCTCAAGTACTATCCGGAGAAACTGCGTCGAGTTTCTTACTTCGACGCGGAGACCAACAAACGTCTCGTGTTTTTAACCAACAACTTTTTTCTTCCCGCTTTGAACGTCGCGAACTTTTACAGATGTCGCTGGCAAGTAGAGCTGTTCTTCAAATGGATCAAACAGCATCTGAGAATCAAAAAGTTCTTGGGCACATCCGAGAACGCAGTCAAAACTCAACTCTGGATCGCCGTCTCCATTTATGTGCTAGTCGCGATTGTCAAAAAGCAACTGAAATCAGACCTCAGTCTCTACACAATTTTGCAAATCTTGAGCGTGAGCATTTTCGAAAAAATCCCGCTCAATCAAACACTTACGGAATCAGATTTCAAATTTGAGGAATCGACCCTTTGTAAACAATTCTCTCTATTCAACTTTTAACCGGACAGTAGTGGTCCGTTGTCCGTTGTCAGTAGTCCGTGGTCTGTTGTCCGTGGTTCTTGCATATTGAGGTCGAGAGTGACAACAGACCACGGACTACAACGGACAACTGACCACTGTGAACACCTCAGGACATCGTTGACACTTTGACCTCACAACATCGTTGACACTTTTTTTGGTTTTTAACAACAAAGAAATGAAGACCGTACCAGTAGTAGGGCCTGTGGGAAAGTGGGAAGGCGCGTTTTTTGCGGCT
>DASXQR010000081.1:0-6718 GCA_036507075.1 Acidobacteriota bacterium
GCCGCTCCCCGGAAAGGAGATACTGTATGACACCGTTACGTCAACGGATGATTGAGGATATGCAATTGAGGGGGTTTTCGGCAAGAACTCAAGAGTGCTATGCGGCCGCTGTGGGCCAACTGGCAAAACATTATCATCGCAGCCCGGAGCAACTGACCGAGGAGGATCTGCGCCAGTACTTTCTGTACTTGGCCAACGAGAAGAAGGTTGCGCGCGCCACAGCCACCATCGCCGGCATTTTCGGCCTGATTGAGTTGGTCGGCCTAACGAGTCAGGCATCAGCCGCCCGCCGCCGCTTTTGGCGGCGAAGAAAGGATGAACAATGCCTGTCACCAAGCCTCGTCGCCGCTTCAAGGCAGCAGCTCAAGCGTGCGGGCGAGACGTGGACCAACACGGATTGCGCCGAAATCTCGGCGATCTGTCGTCAGAATGCGGTACACCTGTCGTCGCTCAGCAACGGCGATGATGGTCCCATCGACCAGTCCTAGATTCAGCTTCCTGAATCTGGCGTCGAGCTCAAGCGCTCGAACAATGTCGGATGGGAGCGGTAGTTCGTACTCGTACCGTGTCCCCGGGTCGAAAATCTCGGCAACCAGCTTTCGCATCGCTGGCCGGTTCTCGCGAAGAAAGTAGTCCACCTCGGCGAGAACGAGCGCCGGTACAATGACGAGACTCGCGGAGGTCAGAACATTCTCGTACTCAGGAAAGGTTGGTTTGCCATCGGCAGTGGAGGCGAGCGCCCGCAGAAGCCCGCCGGTATCGGCAACGATCGGCGGGATCAACCCTCGAGATCCCGGAAGAGCTCAGATTCGTCTCCCAGCTTGTTGTCAGTCGACTCGAAGAGACGCGTCGAGGGCGCGCGTCGCCCGGTGTAGTATCGCGACGCCACCACACGCAGACCCTTGCGAATGAGCTCGGAGGCCGAGTAACCTGCGGCCCGGGCTCTTTTCAACGCCCTTACGTCCTCCTCCCCGAGACGAACCGTTGTCGAAATCAAGCGCGCCATACGCTTACCATACAACGGCCAGCGAGGAATGCAACCTAAAAATGCGGCGCCTTGTGTTTCGTCTAATCTTCTTTCCGGAACTTCACCACAGGGCGCCGCCGGACTGCGCGGTTGCGGTTGAGGCACCGATCGAGACGAGCGCGAGCAGGCCGTAGAGAACTGAGCGTGGTGCGCCCCTGTACGAACACGACCTGGCAAAGAGAAACGCCTTCATATGAATAATCTTCTCAGCGGTAGCCGAACAAGGGCGGGAACACGACAACTACCAGTGCGGCCCATATTGCGTACACGGGCAGATAGGCGATCTGCCATCGCTCCAAATCGGCAAACGAGCCGCGGTGACGCACGAAGCGCGCATAGAGCCACGCCGTCCACGCCAGGTTGACGAGCAGAATGAGATTCTCGCCAAGAGCCGCCACTCGGTTGGGAGTGAAGCCAAACTCAGAGATGCGTGCTGCGATCGCCGAGAGCGCCACCGCATCAACCACGAGCGCACTGACCACGAGTAGCAACTGCAGGCCGTCGAAGAAGTCGGGCGGTGCCTGCGGGTCGCGCGCCGAGGCGGCGTAGAACACCAGCCCAACGACGACCGCCAGCAGCAGGTCGAAGCCGATCAGTACCTCCCGCTTCACGTTGATGGGGTTGCCTGTCCACGCCATCGTAGCCAGAAACGCGAGGAGCAGAATCGTGAACAGGGGCGTGAACAGCCTGGTCAGCACCGGTGCCATGTTCTCGATGACGCTTTGCTTCGCCTCCACCAGCCAGGATCCGATGATGACGGCCCCCGCCGCCCCGCACGGGATCAGCCAGCCCCCAATGAACCACCCAGGATTCATATTGATGGCGGAGAACATCATGACCGTAAAGGCGGTGACGACCCCGCCGCCGAGCGCGATGAGCACGTAGTAGATGGCCAGCTCGCCCGAGAACCGCACAAAGTCCATGCGCCGGCCGGAGGCGAACCAGCGGCCTCCGACGTACGCGACGCCGACGGCCAGCAGCCACAATGCGATTGGCAGGTGCAGAGCGGTCAGCACCTGAGTGTCGCTGCCCTTCGGGAAGTTGTCGAGCCGTTCTGGATTGTGGAAGGGGTAGACGTTGGCGAAAACAGCCGCGGCTGCGAAAGGCAAGGCGAGCCAAAGGCCGGTTGCAACGCCCGACCCACGCTTCCACAGGAAGTAGATCGTCAGCAGGGGCAAGACGAACAGACTGGCGTTCCGGAAGTAGAAAGGCGGCACTTCTTGATCAGGGCCGAGCGGAAGACCGAACAGCGCCGGGATCTTCACAGCCAACCCCGCGGCGACGGCAAGGCTCAGGACGACGAGGATCTCGGTGCGTGAGGTATTCGCCGGTGCGTCAACATCAGGCGCCACGACCAACTGCTTCCACAGCCGCTCGGAATGCGCGCGTGCGAACTCGCGTGACAGCGCATCGAGGTTGCCCATGCGTTTGACGGCGATTAAGAACGCTTCATCCGCGGCCAGGCCCGACTCTGTGAGCGCCGTCAACTGGTCGCGCAGATGTCCCTCGAGCTCCTCCACGTCGCGACCGTGAACGGCCTGCCGGCGGCGTAAGTACGCCCGCCATTGCGCGATTTGATCCTCGATTGGCTGATCGTCGAAAGTCGTCATGCTGTACACGCCTGCATCCAGATTCCCCCAAGAGTGCCGTCCACAGCCTTCCACTGCTGCCGCTGGGCGGCGAGGTGCGCCCGGCCTTCTTTTGTGATCCGGTAGTACTTGCGCCTGCGGCCGCTCTCGGACGCGGCCCACTTCGCCGCGACGTAACCTTGGCGCTCGAGCCGGTGCAGCACCGGATAGAGCATGCCGTCGGTCCACTGCAGGCGCCCGCCTGACAACTCGGCCACTCGCTTGATGATGGCGTAGCCATAACTGGCGCCTTCGGCAACGATGGCGAGCACGAGCGGCGTGGCGGAAGCCGCAACCAGGTCCTTACTCATGTCCATACGTAGAAGTCTTATACATTGCTGTTCTAGGTATGTCAAGACCTGACGTCAACCCTAGCTGCCAAGTCCTTAACGGCGGCTCTGCCGCCCGCCGTGCGGAAAGGCTCTGCCTTTCCGGTAAGGCGGAGCCTTACCGCACGGCTGGCGGCAGAGCCGCATTAGTACCGTGGGCGTCGGATACCGATGAACTGGCAGTGACAACAGCACTGCCTGGTAGATGATTTCAATAGCGGCGGCTACTTAGGTCGGCTGAGGGTGAGAGGCATTGACCACATTTTCTTGGCCACATTTTCCTTTCTCGCCGTGGAACACGTTGCACCTGACATGGTAGATGACCGGCGATGAGCGCGATCTTGTTGTAGGTGGCTAGAACGCCGCCCGCCTCGAGCCAGTTCGCAAGGTGATCGAAGTCGCCTTCGTCGTTATCGGCTCAGGCGTATGGGATCCATACGCGATTAGCCATCGTGATGTACCTCAGACCGCATAAGTTCCGGCATCAGCGACGGCGCGGTTTGACATCCGCTGGATTCCCGTGGTTAGGGGCATTTGCAGGCGACCGGAAACGGATCTCTGTTGGGATAACGACGGCAAGTAAAGCCGTTACACTTTGTTTCCCAATTACCCCAGTGAGGATGGTTTCGCCCACACGTTGGGCCCGAAAAACTGCGGGTGCCGTTGTGTGCTGATACGACCATTTATCCACGAGTGGCCGCTCGCCTGAACTGGGCCGATTAAACTCCGGAGTGTAAATTGAATATGGGACGGTGGGCAATTCGCGACCACTTGCGTCGTATGCGACGACACGAAACGTGACCGAATCCCCTACGCGAACCGTTGCTCGTGCAGGAAGGATCCGAAGCGTCCAGCCTATGGGTAGGACGAATCCTCGTTCTTCCAGCACTTTAGGCCCTCGCATTGCTCTTACCTGGAAAATACCGGGTGAGAGGCCATTAATTTGCCCGTCGGGAGTTACTCGGACGATGCTTGGATCGGAAGTGGTCCACTTGAATGTCGAGTCACGTCGTGGAATGCAATCGGACTCTTTCATGTGCCCTAACCCCATGTGAGTTGACTGACCGACCAAAAGAGGACGTATGTCCGGATTCCAGACCACGCAGGGCTCTCTTTTCGGGAACATTAGCCAAGGATCTCCGTAGCATCCCGTAAGAAGGAGCGAGAACGAAGCCACCCCTATGGCAAACAAATCCTTGGTCACTGTACCTCTAGAATAAAAATAACAGACATTGCCTGTCACCGTCTGGATGCGGAAATTAAATTCCCGACTAAAGTTTAGAGGACCGAGCGGCGGTCTTACGGCTGGTTCGCGCTGTCTGACGCGCAGTCGCTGGCCACAATGCTTCCGGCCCCACAAGAGGAAGATTTCACCCTCGCATCAGCTAGGCAAAAACAACGCTGCTATATCTCTAAACTGCTGTCAGCATTGATTTCACATGCCCCAATTGTGACAGGCATCTATAATATTTTTTCTGGCGCTCAGCCGCGAGTGGCGCGGGAGTCACCGCGCGATGAGCCCGAACCAATGCGCGCCGATCGGCGGTCTGCAGCGCCGTTTTAGACGGCCGTCTGCCGACGAAGAACTTCTGCGAGCCTGTCGGGTTCATCCGATCCAATACGAAATTTGTGACCGCCGTCAAACTGGATCTCCACTCCACCCAGCCCGGAGATGTTCCAGAGCCACCCAGACGGAGTCAGCCGAATGCCCCACCCGTAGTACAAAGGCGTTCGCACGGCTCGAACGTCGCGCACAGAGGGAGCAGACATTAACAGCGCCGTCTAACGCCCCGGTTCAGCGGCGGGCCGCGCCGCGGACCGTCCGCTGCAACCGTTAGGTGGTCTTCCGTCCGACGTTCAAGGTCGCAGTGGAAAAGCATGGCCGAGTGCCCTCAATCGAACCAGAAGTATTTCCAGTGCGGCTGCGGCGCGTCATGAACGGCGTAATGGCCTCGGCTCTGCTCGAGTACCAGTTCTTCTGGTGTTAACTGCAGGAGATCCCTCTTATGGCTCGTCATAGCCTGCTGGTCACGCGGGTTGTACATGACGAACTCCCTGGTGCCGAACTGGAGCGCGAACTGCTCGAAGTACAGGTTGTATACGTCTCCACTCGGCTCGTAGTGATACTTCTCTATACCGATGACGCCCGGCACGTAGTGGTCCTCCCACAGGGACGACTGCAAATACCTGGTCCGGCGACGCAGGAATATCACGGGAGGTTCGGAACGTGGTCATTAGCGTCTCCATGCAAGCAATTCGGGAATCTTGAACTTTTACTCGATCTATCGGGGGCCTTCAGGCGGCTAACGGCCTGCGGCTGAGCGGCCGCGTTTTCAGCGGTCCGCTCCAGCCGCTTGTTGAACTAAATCCGCCTGCGGCGGATAGATAAAAACTCTCCGTCGATCTTTCGTCTTTCCAATTCACTTCAAGCTGTAGTCGGGGACAGTATTCCTTTCCAGGGAGCAATGCCGCTCCCCGGAAAGGAGATACTGTTATGACACCGTTACGGCAACGGATGATTGAGGATATGCAATTGAGGGGGTTTTCGGCAAGGACTCAAGAGTGCTATGCGGCCGCTGTGGGCCAACTGGCTGGGCACTATCACCGGAGTCCAGACCAACTCACCGAGGAGGATCTGCGCCAGTACTTTTTATACCTGGCCAACGACAAGAAGGTGGCCCGAGCGACGGCCACCATTGCGCTGTGCGGGATTAAGTTGTTCTACGAGCACACCTTGCATCAGAACTGGACCACGCTGCGTTTTGTGCGACCGCCGCGGGAGAAGAAACTGCCGGTGGTGTTGAGTCGGGAAGAAGTGCGTCGCATTCTGGGCTGTGTGCGCATTCCCGTCTATCGGGCTTGTCTGACCACCATCTACGCCTGCGGCCTGCGCTTGTTAGAAGGAGCACGGCTGCAGGCGCCCGATGTAGATAGTGCACGCATGGTGCTGCACGTCCATGGTAAGGGGAAGAAAGATCGCTACGTGGCACTGCCCGAGTCGACGCTTCAGATGCTACGTTCTTACTGGCGGACCCATCGCTCGCCCCTGTGGTTGTTTCCCGCTCCTACCCGGCACGGGCTTAAACACAGTCTGGCCAACAACGGGGGGCCTGTGACAGACAGCAGTCTACAAAGTGCGTTCCGCCGAGCACTTCTCAAGAGCGGCATCGCCAAGCGGGCGCACGTGCACACACTGCGTCATTCCTACGCCACGCATTTACTGGAAGCTGGAGTCAACCTCAGGATCATTCAGGAAACCCTCGGCCACGGCAGCGCCCGCACCACGCAGATCTACACTCATCTAACGCAGCAGGTGAGAGCCACCCTGACTGATCCGCTCAACCAATTGATGCAAGACCTCTGATCCATCAGCAGAGGTCTTCATGTTGGAGGTGGCCGATATCTTCCGCCTCCATGGTGCAGCTTATTGCGCGCAGTTGGCAGATCGTTTGCCGGCCAGTCAGGGGCAGGCGATGCAGGATATCCAAAACTGCCGCACCGCTTACCTTGGAGGTCATCTAAAACAGTGCGATCATTGCGGCCAGAAGGTCATTTATTGGCCGGTTCCTGCAGCACGTGCTCCCCCGAGGTTGCGCGAAGGTGCGCTATTACGGCATTTGGAGCCCCTCGAATAAAAACAAACTCCAGCAAGCCCGCGCTCTGTTGACAACACCCTCACCCGCTCTCTCTGTAGACTCGCCTGCCGACCCATCTTTACCCGAGCCACCCACTCC
>DASXQR010000082.1:0-69566 GCA_036507075.1 Acidobacteriota bacterium
TTCCTTGCTCGATTTCGATGCGATGGCGCCGTCCTCGACGTCGATTTGCGGCGGCGACTGATTAACGCGACTGAGGGAGCCCTGTCCCTGCTGCCGACAATTGTCCTAGTACCAAAGCGATCTGCCAACTTCGTCAGCAATGTCGCTCAAACGTGACTTCGTGCGACGATCACTTCAAGATGTTGCAATAAATCAGTCCCAGCGAGATCGGCGATGTTCATCTCGCGAGCGATGCGCGGGTTGTCGTTTTTGTTGTGATTCAAGTTCGCATCAGCGAAGAGTGAAAGTGGAAAACATCGGCCCACCGCGAGACCCAGCACGGCCTCGCATGCAGGCCGGCTAAAGTAGTTCTCAATTCCGTATCTGTCGAGAACAATCAACTCCACACCGACATCCGCCAGTATTTCGTAGACACGCAGAGCGTTTGCATTAAGCGGACGGCCGGGCGCAGTGAAATCGCGACCTTTGTCTCCATCCAAGAGGACCACTAAATCGTAGCAACCGTCGCGCAGTCGGTCGGGCCGCCAGCGCGGGCTCAGGATGTTGTTCCAACCACCAAGCGAATCCGTCACGATCCATAGTTCGGTAGAATCTGGTATCTTCGCGAGGAATTCTTCGATCGTAGGACCGTCAGTGAGGCCCTCGCACCAAATCTTGAACATACCGAGCGTCGTTGCCCGACGGAGACGGTGAATAATCCGTTCAAACGGCGTCGCCTGAGCTTTCCCAAGACGAGCGTCCCGCTCATATTCGGTCGCTCGAACTTCCTGAGCATCCCGCCACGCCGCTGGTGCCACGGCAATCTGATCTCGAACGACCGCCGCCAGACGTCCACCGTCGATCTTCGACATTATGCCAGTTATGAGCCCAGCCATATTGGGAAGCGCCAATCGAAGTGCTTGGGCACGCAATGCCACCAACCTGGGCCAGAAAACGTCGCTGGTAATTTGTCCGATCCATCCAAGGTTCCAGTCGTGCGGAGGTGGCACGTCGCCGGCTTGCATTGCTGCGTCGTCGGCAAGCAACGCCGCAATACGGCGTTCAATTGTCGGACGATGCTGGCGGTCGATGAGCCCACGTTCCGTCTCATCTTTCAAATTGCCCTGAAGGCGGCCTCTGAGTTCGACCAAATCGGCGTCCGGAACGCTCTTGGAGCAAGCGAGTCGAATTGCCCATGACCGAATATGTTCCGGGCGCTGCGCGTTGTCCGCGATCGCAACCAGAGCGGCACCGACCGCAGACGTCGAGATGTCGACCGCTCCGAGAAAGCTTAGGAAGTGGTATAGGGCGCCGCTTGAAGTGTTCCGATCGGCGATAATGCGCTCTAGCTCTGTTACTGCGGCTTGAGAAAGGCCATGGCGTCGATGGTACGCAGCCACCGAGTTGCCTTCAGATGACATCATGCATTGGACTATGAGTACGTCGTTCGTGATCCTCAGTCCATAGTGCTCAATTACCCGAACCAACCAAGGCAGCGCGGGGTTATGCGACAGTTGGTTTTCAGAGATCCACCGAACGTTCGTCAGCGGGTCGATTTCTTGCAGCCAAGTCTCGCATTGCTGGGAGAGCCATGCTTTTCGCCCGTCGTCTAGGTCTGGCCAATCCTTCGCATTCAGACGGGATAGGACGCCCAGAACCGAACCCAAGCTCTGTTCAGTCAGCACCACGCTGTGTTGGTCAGCGAGTCTCACTCGCTCGCACTCGTTTCGGACGTGGTCGGCGGCCAGCATCGCAGCGACAGCTTCATCCTGTGCTTCAACCAGTCCGCCAAGATGTGGCGCCAAGACCCGCCGGACCTCCCGGCTGCCGAATCTCGCCATCGTTTCCATCAGCACTCGGGAATCGGGCTGTTGGGCAAGCCACCCGGCGACTGTGGGCGTGATGAAGCCCGCGACGATCCGTGAAAAAAAGACTAGCCTGTCACCCGAGGCGAGAAATCTCGCCAGGATAGCCTGACCTACCTTTTCGCCATGGTCTGGCAATCTTCTAATCGCTGCGATCGGCTTCTCCACGTCATCCGGCGTGATACGCGCCCGCTCCCAAGCGACCATGACGTGTGCAACGGCTTCAGCCCAATGCGGATCCCAGAGCTCCGCCATCGCTTCCCACAACGGCCCGCTGTAGCTGCTAAACCAAGTCGAACTGACGGCGGTCGGATGTCCCGTCATGAAATCGAGAAATGCCTGCACAGTGTCTCGGCTCTGAAGCTCTCGAAAGCGATAGAACGCCGAACTAACCATCGAATCGGTATTCAAAAGAATCGGTAACACTGTCGAAAGAGTCGTGGCATCCACCAACGCTCCGATGCACCCAAGCAGACTCGAATAAAGGGTATCGTTGGGGTCGAGTGCTCGCACGAGATCTGGAATTAACGACGAATCCCCCGCCGCCGCGACCGCACTGATCGCACTTTCGCGCAATAACTGCGGCCGATTCCGATCCACGGCAATCGGCTGAGCGACATTCACGACACTGCGAACCCTGCGCGCTCCGAGAGTGACCATGGCGTTTGCGGCTCTCACGGGGTTCGGGTTCGCGATGTCTGCCATAAGTTGACGCTCAACGTCCGGCGTCACAAAGCGCGTCAAGGCGTCTAGATTCAAGAAAGGATGGCGGCGTATGTACTCTTGCTCATCAGCAAGCCGATCAAACAATCGGTTGACTACGATCGTCCGTTCGGCCTCGTCGAAGGCATGTGGCGATGTCGCGATGACCCAATCCGGATTGTGAAGTGCGAAGGATCGTCTCACGCCCGGATGCAACTCGGCCAAGTAACTGACGCAGTTACGCCATGACTCGTTCGGTATTCTAGTCTGATCATAGTTCACAAGCAGTTGAACGCGGTCAAGACTCGTTCCTTTCAGTTCCACTGCTGCGAGATACTCGCCGTGTGAGCGCATCTGGAATGAAATGCCGTTGGGAGTCCGCACCAGAATCGAGTGCGTCAGTTCATTGAGAAGGTTTTCGGCCCCTTCCGCGGTGACCGGCGTGGCGGCCTGAAGGAGCTGGACTGCCTCGTTGATCCGTAGCTCGTTTCGGGACGCGGTCTCCATCGCGACCGCAAGCATGCGTAGCGCACGCCGCTGACGGTCGGCAGCAACATGAGGACGACTGCTGATCAACGATTCAACAACGTGGTTGACTGCCTCGTGCCGAAGGCGCCCAAGCGCACCGGTCTCGGCGAACATCCGATATAGAACTTCGAGGGCGAACGGATTGGTGATCTCAGACCAAAGACCAAAGTTGCGGATCCCGGCCAGGAACAAGTCGATATTCCCCCCGTGGTGTTGAATATAGGCCCGAACATCGCGCTCCGTCAGACTAAGGACGTAGAACATTTCCGGTGGATTTCTGAAGCGGCTGCGATTGGTCGCAAAAAATGCCTGCCTCGCAGTCAGAATAACGTGACGATACGCGCCAGATTCGATCGTCCTCTCGAGGTCCGCGACGAAGGTGTCGACGAAAGCGTGTGGCACTTCATCGACTCCGTCAAGAATCAAGGCGCGTTCCGTCGCGATGCCATCAACCAGGCCATCTCGGACCAACTCGGCCGGCGCACTCTGTTCGAGCAGCGTCAATAAATCGCCGTCGTATGAGCGGAGATGCGCGGCAAGTGGCGCCATACCTGAATCGATCGCGCGCTGAACGGATGCCTTCGCAACCGTCGATTTTCCCGACCCTGGTTCTCCGAGGATGATCGCGACTCCCCGCGCGATGATTTGTTCCAAGGTGGCCTCTGTTCGTGAGGACAGACTGATATTACGAAACTCGTGAGCAGCGACGCGTTCCCAATCGTCGTTTGTACGAAAGAATCGTTCAATAAAGAATTGAAGGTGGTGAGTGGCCCTGACGCTCTCGATGTATTGCGTGAATTCCTCGCGGTTCATTGACATTAGCTCATCCTACGAGCAACTTCGCACGGGTTGAAGCGCGAACGACTTTCGGTGACGCACGAACCTTATGAGAACTACGGTGAGCCCCTTCATGCTGCTGAAGAAAGATAACTCCTTTCCCTAGTTGCTAGCGCGCTGTTAAAGAGCGTTTTTAGCATACAGCCGGACGGTATTCCAATGGGACTTGAGGACGAGACCCTCCAATGGAACCGACGACCGTGGGGGAACAAGAATGTCATGAGATCATGAATGCGACGCGTGTCGTAAGATGCCTGGATGAGACAAAGTCGCAGATCATGAAATGGACCGAGGCCGGCGGGTCGGGCCGACCGTGTCAGTTCAATACCGGATGGGAAGAAAGCTGGTGATCGATCTCAGTCGCGTTCCTTCCAGAGCGCACGCATTTAGAATATTGGGGCTCGTTTGTCCCGCTGATTGTTGCTCGCACCGTGGTCGAAGCCGTTGAACGGATGGGCGCCGTGGTGCCAGCGACCGACGTCGTCGGTTAATCAAGAATGGGAGGCATTGCACGTCTCACTTATGTTCCAGCCTTTTTGAGCGCCAACAATTCAAAGTCACTTGGCGGAACCGATCAACTCGCAGGCTTTCCCGGAATACAGCACTCCCCGTTCCTCGACGTGATCGGAAAACAGAAGGTAGGATGGAATGGCTTCCGATTCGTCCGGCGGCAGACGGACGTGGCTGAAGATCAGTAATCCCCGGACCAATTGAGACACTACGAAGTTGAAGCCTCAATGCGCGTCCAGATGTTCGAAAATCTTCGATCCTTCGTGGGTGATTATCTCCTTGGCCAGCGCGTAGTTTTCCTTTCTTAGATCAGTTGCGGATTTTCGTGAAGACACTCTTTCCGTGAGATTGTCGATCGCCTTCTGGAGTTCCACTTTGAGCGCCACTTGCTTGGCTTTCAGCGCATCCACATCTATCTCAATCGCATAAATGCGACTACTGTTCTTCCCAACCCGAAACCCAAAATGTGCCACTGACGATTCGGCACGTTCCGTTGGTTCGTCGCCTATGTACCGAAACTCAATGACGAAGCGTTTCAGATCTTCGTCGTAAAATCCTCTTACCGCTTCGGGGACATCGTAGGGCGATAAATGTAAGGTAACTGCCGTAGGTCGAACAAAAACTGGTGAGTCGAGTAGTTTGCCGGCTCGGCTTTCAGCGCGCCGCTCATAAAGGTTGCCGAAACGGACGAAATCCAAAACAGTAAGCCGCAAACGCGATAGACTATGAATCTGATTTGTGTCATCCAGAGAACCGCCGTGTGAAGTCCTGGAAACCGATCCCATAAATACTTCTGGCGCTTTTTTGGACGGAAACAGTGCGCTTATTATCTGCTAAAGATGAAATTAAATTGCAACCGATTTTGGCTATGCCAATAAACTGAGGAATCTGGGGTTACTTCGGCCGGTCGCTCTCGGCGTATAGCATCTCCAGCTACCCGTCTTCGATCTTCCCACCACGCTGTTTCAATTTCATTGATCGTCGGAATCGGGTTGGAAAACAGCGCCGCATATGTTTATTCAGAGTCACTGCATTGCGCGAAGTATGGGGGGCGACAGTCGATTCTCGAGAGTGGAGAATGCCGATTTCGGGTGCGCCCAGGGTGCGGAAAGTGCGTTGAAATGCCGCTCTGTGCCGCTCTGTGCAGCGTAAGTCACCGTCGAATCGAGGGAAATGAGAAGAACTTCTAAGCAGTAGGTCGCCTGTTCGAGCCAGGCCGGGCGCGCCACACAAGTTACAAGTTTTCAGCGGCCAGAATTACCAGTGGCCTCGCTGGTCCCGTGTTCCAATGCAATTTCGTAGAAACGCTACAATGGCCGCCCACCGGCGGTGCCCCCACAAGGTATATCAACATCACCTGTCAGAGCCCGAGCGCAGCGAGGGACTCTTCGCAGTACGAATGAGAAGCCGCATACGGTTCCGTGTGAGCCCAGTCATTTCGGATTTCCACCAGTCGCCCCACTTCACCGCTCGTGACCGGTATCCCCAAGTACGCGCATAGTTCTGAGACGCTGCGCCGAAATGGACACCAGTTGAAACCCTGCGCGTGCTTCGACATCAGTGGACCTGCTGTGCGCGCGTCCTGGGAGCTCATCGGCAAAAGCTTTCTTACAGTCCCAAGCTTCCGAACCGATAATCTCAGTATTCGTCCAGATGCTCGCGCACAATCACCTTGAGCATGGTCTGGTAACCGAGGCCTCGCTTGGCGCCCTTCGCACGGAGTTTTTGCACCAGATCCTGGTCAAGGAGAATTGACGTCGGTTTGGCGCGCTGCCGCAGAAGCCGCCCTGTCCGGCTTGCGCGGATGTCTTCGCCCAAGTCCCGTCGGTCGAACTCGCTGAGCTGAGCATCCCTCGTGGTTCGCTTACTCTTCTCTTTCCGCAATGGCTTCTTCATAAAGCTTCCTTTCTTTGCGTCGCATGGGTCGACAACTGATGGATCGAACACGATCGCCGCGCCGGGTGAAGATCAACGTGAGCCTGCGGCCGGTATTGTCCTGCCCGAGCGCCAGCCATCGAATTTCCTCATACACGGGCTCGATGATTCGTCCAGCAAAAAGAAGCGGCTGGTGGAGCATTGCTTCTACATCGCGCGTTGCAACGCCATGCTTCCGATGCTTCGTTCGATTCCCCTCGTCCCACTCGAAGTCGTCAGGCTCGCCGGTGAGACACTCGAGCCACGCCGCCGCTTCGGAGTCCTCGACAAGCCGCATAGCTATAATATAGCTATCAACGCTCCAGTTGGCAAGAGTTTGTTCAGGCTGAGTTCCACGTTTGCGCCGGCCGGTCCATTTCAATTGGCCCGCGGGAAATGAAGGCATAAAATGAAACGAAATACGAGGGTTTCATCATGAAGCGAGTTTTTGTTCGACAGGCTACCAGGTCGTCCTCGGTTATGTTCCCATCGGCGAGCGTGTCAAGCTCACGGTGCGCGGTGAGGCGTTCAACTTTCTGAACCACACCAACTTCCTGTCGCCCGACACGTCGCTGACGGTGACCGTCGATCCCAAGACCGCCCAGGCTGTCTTTAATTCGCCGAATTTCGGACTGATCACGGGAGCGCGCGCAGCGCGGTTTATGCAACTGGTGGCGAGATTGGAGTTTTAGGGCGAGTCCGGCCGAGAGGAGACCGCAAAATTTGAAGACATTCTGAATTTGCGAACGGGTCGATCAACAAACAGTATCGAATATGTTTTCGCTGGGAGGGTGAAGATGCCTACGAGGTCGAAATCACGGACTATCACTAATAAACGAGGAAGAAGGCACAGGCGCGCTCCGTCGGCGGGTGTGGTTGGCCGGCGTTTGCCGAGAAACAGGCCTCCGACGCATCCAGGCGAGATGCTCCTCGAGGAGTTTCTGAAGCCGCTAGGGATCAGCCAGTCGGAGTTTGCTGTTCGTTTG
The DNA here is from genome assembly GCA_036507075.1 of Acidobacteriota bacterium. Taxonomy (GTDB): domain Bacteria; phylum Acidobacteriota; class UBA6911; order JACQSX01; family JACQSX01; genus DASXQR01. Next base: position 7,322 of record DASXQR010000082.1, read on the forward strand.
GGCGTGTCGTTTCCGCGTCTCAACGAGATCATCCATCGTAAACGGGCGGTAACGCCGGATACGGCGCTTCGCTTGGCCCGAGTCTTGGGGACATCGGCCGACTTTTGGCTCGGCTTGCAGCTTGACTGGGAACTTTGGCATGCCATGAGAAGCGAGAAGGCGGCCGAGGTGGCACAACTCGAACCGGTGACGCGCTAAAGAACTTCCCTATGTTATGCTCCTGCCACCGTGCTGTCGCGTCACATCACTGGCTGACGATCGCGCTCTGCAGGTCGCCCGGAGATCAAGCCCTCACGTCCCACTTCGGAAAAAACTCACGAACCGCCCGTGCCAGTGAATGATCCGCCGTTACAAATATCGCCTTCAAATACTCTGCCAAAGCAACATACGTGGCGTCGCAAGCTGAGAAATTCCTTCGCAACTGCAGTACTCTTTCTACAAACATGAGGTGACCGTGTCGGGATACTGGCAGGTCTGAATAATCCCTTAGCGCTTCTTTCGCTCGCTCCTCGGAAAGACGCCTCTCCAGCAAAGCTCTGCGCAATGCTGAGCAGACCTCTACGTCGCACAGCGCCGGAATGTGCAGGTCCGAATCAACTCCTGTGATAACCCTTTCAATCGAAGTTGCGCTTTCCGTGCGCAGCAGATATTCAACAATTGCCGAGGCATCGGCTACCACAATCTTCACGAAGCGTGCCGCTTGCTCCGTTCTTCACGGATCAGGGAAGCCGCACCTTTGCCCAAATCGACAGGGGTGCGACGTCGGATTCTGTCGAAGATTTCGGAGGCCGGTGGGCGGGCGATTTCATGCTCCAGGATGTCCTGAATGTAATTAGTCAGCGTAGTTCCTCTTTCTCTTGCGCGCCGGCGTAATTCTCGATGGAGACGGTCCGGTACATTTCGGACTTGTATCATTTTGGGCATACGCAACAGTATCGCACATGCGCGGCGCATGTGCAATTCACGAGCATCTAAAAACGAAGAACGCCAAGAAAGCTAAGCTCATCATGGGTCCGAACAACCGGCCCGACTGCAAGCAATTGAAAGTTCTGAAGAAGTGTCACGTGTAAAGCGCAGTAACATTTGAACTGCCGGACTGAAAAAGAAATTCTTAGCGTTCTTCGCGTTCTTGGCGGTTCAATTTTTTCTCACGTTCTCAGGGAGTGGGTACTCGAAGTCGTAGTAATGCTTACCGTCAGCGATCTTGATCGCCATCTTGCCCGCAAGACCCGCCAATTGACCGGTGCCGGAGTCCGGCACGACAGTGATAATCAGTTGCGGTTCGCCGCGCGTCATGGTGCCACTGTGCTGAAGTACGAAGGCGCCGCTGCGGCGGCGCAGTGTTCCGCTGACCCGCTCGATCGCCACGTAACCGGCCGAGCCCTTGACGTCGGTGCCGGCTGTAAGCATCTGACCCTTGCTGGTACCTTCGAGATCGCCGTGGAACTGTTTGTCGATTGTCATTCTGCCGAGGGTTGCGCCCTCGGCTTTGTCGTCGGGCGGCTGAGGGATCAGCTTTACGTCAAACGTTCCACTTGCATGAGCCGTCATGATCGCTCCCTTCTGAACAGCACCTGGAACCGGCGCATCGGTCTGCGTAAATACCGGGGAACCGATACCAAGCGCCAGGCAGATACCCGCAATAACACCAGCTTCAGCACGAGATCGGTTCTTCATGTTTGCTCCATATGACGACATGTCGCGTCGCTACGGTATCGATTCAAGTGAAACAGTGCACTAGTCGGTGGCGATTTCGGTCAGGTCGGCGGTGACTGTGACATCGGGAACCGGAGCGTGATAGGTCGTGCCGTAGACACCGGTGATCTTCTTCACGTAGTTGACCGTTTCCTTTAAGTGATTGATTTTATTAAGTTAAACTACATTTCATGTGACTTTCAACTCGGATCTCCCAAGCCGCCTCCAGAATATTTTGCCGGGAGATCTGGCAGTTTTGTTAAGTCCGGATTGCATGCGTCCAGCCTTGGAACTGAGAAAGAATCAGAACCGCGACCGTAAGCTGAAGATCATTGACAAACTGATTGCCACAAAAACACGAAGACACGAAGGGCAATCATTTAGCCAGAAGTGGCGATTCTCAATTAATCTTCTTGGCTGTCGCCAGAGTGTTGCTTCTAATTGATGGTTAAGAACCTTCGTGTCTTCGTGGCTTTGTGGCAATCATGTTTCCGGTGGCGATCGAAGTGGGTAGTGGTCTGTTTTCTGCAACTCGGGTATGGGCGACTGCCTCTATAATTAAGGGGAAACCGAAACAATTCAGGTCCGATCCGTAACGAATCTTGGGTAGCCTACACCATCCTTCGTGATTGCGGCAAACAAGGCACGTAAATGAAGAAAAACTTGAAAAATTTAAACTGGCTCAAGAATCGCTGGGTTGTGTTAACGATTCTTGCAATTCTGGTGGCAGTCCTGCTTTCCATTCTGGGATTGTGGGACAGGAAGGTTCAAGCGGGAGATTACATTACGGCCCTCGTCGACCGGGGAACGCTGCGGGTAACCGTCTCGGCGACCGGGACGCTGCAGGCCGTTACCACCGTGCAGGTAGGCTCGCAGGTGTCGGGAACGGTCGCGTCGCTGGGAGCCGATTTCAATTCGCGCGTGAAAAAGGGACAGGTGATCGCAAGGCTGGATCCCGCCATTTTTCAAAGCCAGGTTGAAAACGCGCGCGCCAATGTCACCAATGCCCAGGCTGCCATACAAGCCGCCACCGTGGAGATCGGCAACCAGAGAGCAAATCTTACCGCCGCCAGAGCAAATCAGCAGGTCGTCAAAATCCAGCGCGACGACGCGGCCGCGCTGGTCAAACGCTACCAGGAATTAAAAGACCTGGTTTCGAGCCGCGATTTGGAAGCGGCCCAAGCCCAGGCCAACGCTGCAATCGGCCGATACGAACAGGCGGCCGCTCAGGTAGTACAGGCGCAATCCGCGATTGCGACAGCTCAGGCAAAATCCGAACAGACGAAGGCCTCTCTTGAACAGGCAAAAGCCCAGCTTCAGCAGGCCCTGGTGAACCTCAACCATACGATCATCACATCTCCCATTGAAGGGATCGTGGTCTCGCGCAATGTCGACATCGGACAGACAGTCGCCGCCAGCCTGCAGGCGCCCACCCTATTTGTCATCGCCGATGACCTGACAAAGATGCAGGTTCTTGCCTCCATCGATGAAGCCGATGTGGGGCAGGTTCGCGAGGGAATACGGGCAACTTTCACTGTGGACGCCTTTCCCGGGGAAACTTTCAGCGGCAAAGTGTCGCAAATGCGGCTGGGAGCGCAGACACTGCAGAATGTTGTCACCTACACAGCCGTCATTGAGGTGGAGAATCCAGAATTGAAGCTGCGCCCGGGGATGACCGCTAACATCATTCTGCCCGTGGCGCAGCGTGACAATGTGCTGATGATCCCCAACGCCGCACTGCGGTTCCATCCCACCTTAACCGAAAAGGAAGAAGAGCAACTGCGTGCCAAGACAGCAGGGGCCGGCCAGGGGACTGCCGGCGAGACGCAACGCGCTCCGGGAAACCAGCAGCAGCGGGAACAGCAGGGAGGTCAGGCAGCGTCTTCTGCGCGCAGCTCGGGTGACGGCGGCGCGCGCCGCAACCAATCAGCAGACCGCCCCGCCGGGGGCCGCGGGGGGAGGAGCGGCGAACGCCAGAGGCAGACAATTTGGGTTCTGGCTCCGGGCGACAAGCTCCAGGCTCGCCTCATTCGGACCGGAATTACCAATGGTCGCAACACGGAAATCCTGTCGGGCGAGCTGCGTCAGGGTGAGGCAGTCGTGATCGGACAGAACGAAGTCGGCGCGGCGCGCCAGCAGCCGACGGCAAGTCCACTGGGCCAGCGTCCGAGCGGGTTCGGCGGGTCGGGAGGATTCGGCAGCGGAGGGAGAAGGCAGTAACACGAAATCTCATGGAAGCTAAAAGCGTGTCCTCCGTTGAACGCGTCGACCCGGCAGGCAGCCAGCAACAGCCGGCGCCTCGAGTCGCCGAAATTGCGGCCGGTTCAGTCGTTAAGCCGCTCATCAGGCTGGATCATGTTCATAAGGTCTACCATATGGGCGAAATTGAGATCCACGCGCTCAGAGGCGCCTCGCTGGAGATCCGTCCCGGTGAATTTGTCGCCGTTATGGGTGCGTCCGGTTCCGGCAAATCCACGACCATGAACATCATAGGTTGCCTGGATCGACCCACTCGCGGTCACTATTATCTGGACGGCCAGGACGTCTCAAAGCTGTCGCGGGACGAGCTGGCCGACATCCGAAACAGCAGAATCGGATTTGTGTTTCAAAATTTTAACCTGCTGTCGCGAACATCTGCGCTCGAAAACGTTGAACTTCCGATGCTCTATCTGGGCACAAAACACTCCGAACGCATCCGGCGCGCCACCGAGGCGCTGGATCTTGTCGGTCTGGGCGACCGCATCAATAATATGCCCAATCAGCTCTCCGGAGGCCAGCAGCAGCGCGTGGCCATCGCGCGTTCTCTGGTGAACCAGCCCGCGATTATTCTGGCAGACGAGCCTACGGGCAACCTGGACAGCCGCACTTCGGTGGAAGTAATGGATATTTTCCAGCGCCTGAACAGTGAGCACGGCATAACCATTGCCCTGGTGACGCATGAGCACGACATCGCGCAGTACGCCAAGCGCGTGATCATCTTCAAGGACGGCCGCATCAAGCAGGATTATCAGGTTAAAGATCACCGTTCGGCGCGTGAAGAGCTCGAACGGCTGCCGCCTCTTGAAGACGACGAAAAGGAGGAGGAATGAACCTTTGGGTCACTCTTAAGGTGGCGCTGCACGCGCTGGGGCGCAACAAGATGCGTTCCATCCTCACCATGCTCGGCATCATCATAGGAGTGGGAGCGGTGATTGCCATGGTCAGTATCGGCCAGGGCGCTTCGGCGACTATTCAGTCTCAGATAGCTCAACTCGGCAACAACATGCTGTTTGTCTGGTCCGGCTCGAGCATGGCCGGCGGGATGCGGAGTGGTGTCGGATCAGCAACCACGCTGACTGCCGATGACGTGGAAGCGATTGAGCGGGAGTGTCCTTCGGTGCGTGCCGCCAGTCCGAGCGTTCGCGCGGGTGGGCAATTGGTGTTCGGAAATCAAAACTGGTCGGCATCAGGCGGCATCAGCGGCACAAATGAAAAGTTCCCGAGTATTCGCGAATGGCACGTGGCTATCGGCCAGTTTTTTACTGAAGGCGATGTGCGAACCGCCTCTCGCGTATGCGTGCTTGGAAAGACAGTCGCCGATAATCTCTTCGCCGGAACTGATGCGGTGGGTCAAACCCTCAGAATCCGTAATCTACCATTTCGCGTGGTAGGAGTGCTGGTGGCGAAAGGCCAGAGTCAATACGGGCAGGATCAGGACGATACCGTCATCATTCCCTATACCACGGCGCAAAAGAAATTGCTTCAGGTCACCTACATCCAGAGCGCCATGATTTCGGCTGTTTCCGCGGCGGCCACTTTCACGGCTCAGCATCAGATCACCGAACTGCTGCGCCAGCGCCATAGACTGGGTCCAAACGAGGAAGACGATTTTCGCATCAGAAACCTCACCGATGTTGCCGAGGCCGCAGACGCATCGAGCACCATCATGACCAACCTGCTGGCGTCCATCGCCGGCGTGTCTCTGCTGGTGGGCGGCATCGGCATCATGAACATCATGCTGGTATCGGTCACCGAGCGAACGCGCGAGATAGGAATCCGCATGGCGATCGGCGCGCGCAGCGGGGTTATTCGGCGGCAATTCCTGATCGAATCCATCACGCTGTCGCTGGTGGGCGGGATCATCGGCGTAGGGCTCGGCATACTGGCTTCCGTGGTGATATCGAGGGCCCTTAACTGGCCGACACTGATCTCGGCCGTTTCGGTCTTCATTTCCGTCACCTTCTCTTTCCTGGTGGGAGTTGTGTTTGGCTACTACCCCGCTCGCAAAGCCGCGGCGCTTGACCCGATCGAGGCGCTCCGATATGAATAGGTCGAAAGTCGAAGGTCAAAGGTCAAAGGTCAAAGGTCAAAGGTCGAAAGCGAAAGTCGAAGGTCAAACGTCGAAAGTCGAAAGCTTAGAGGTCCAATGTCAAACGTCGAAGTCAGACCCCTGGAACCAAACTCAGGCCTTCGACGTTCGACCTTCGACTTTTGACCTTCGACTTTTGACTTTCGACTTTTGACTTTCGACTTTTAACTTTCGACTTTTTTAAATTATGAAGTTTTCACTTTTGAGAAGTTGGACTTTCCTGCTGGTGCTGGCCGTGCTGGCTGCCGTAAGCTGGGCTCCCGCACCTGCGATTCCCCAGGCGAGCCGCGAGCTTCAGACGACCGACAGTCTCCCGGCGGCGGAGTTTTCACGGCTGGTCAGAGACCTGTCTGAAGAGGACGGGTATTTTCGTTCCGACAACTTTACGTCCAACGAAACTTCGTATCTACATGTTGTCGACAGGCTGCACGAGATGCGGATCTCGGGAGGCGCCTACATCGGGGTCGGACCCGAACAGAATTTCACCTACATCGCAAAGATCCGCCCACGAATCGCCTTCATTGTCGATATCCGGCGGCAGGCCATGCTGCAGCATCTTCTTTACAAAGCGCTGTTTCACATTTCAGAGAGCCGCGCTGATTTTCTCTCGGCGTTGCTGTGCCGGCCACTTGCAGGAGACGGTGCTCCCGCCAGAGATGCTTCCATCGAACGCCTCTTGGAATACTTCGGTTCAGGACCGGCGCGCGAGGAAGTGTTTTCCGCAAATCTTGTCAGGGTTCGAAAGATTATCCGGGATGATTTTCAGTTGCCTCTGTCCGAGCAAGACGAGGAGCGGCTAAAGTACGTCTATTCGGCTTTCCACAAGCAAGGTCTCGAAATTGCGTTTCGCATCGACGGAGCAAACTGGGCAAGCGATATCCGGCGGTTTCCCACGCTGAAGGATCTCATCCTGCAGCCCGACTTGAATGGAAAGCTAGGGAACTTTCTGGCCGGCGAAGATGATTACCGGTTTGTCCGCAGCCTTCACCTGCGAAACCGAATCATTCCTGTTGTCGGAGACTTCGCAGGTCCCAGGGCCCTGGCGTCCGTGGGCGGTTACCTCCGGACAAACGGCTACACCGTCCGCGCATTTTACACTTCCAACGTGGAGCAGTTCCTGTTCGATAACGGAGTCTTTCGAGGCTTTGTCGACAACGTACGAAAGCTGCCCATCGACGAAAACAGCGTCTTCATCCGGGCGGTCGCAACGAGGGGACAGCCTCATCCCGCCTATGTTCCCGGCCACCGTACCACCACAATACTGCAAAGGATTGTCCTGTTCCTGAAGGATTACGATGAGGGCGCCTATACCGATTACCGTGGTCTTGTGACAAAGCACTTCATCGCCGGCCAGCAGCCTTAGTTGGGATGGAGGGATGGAGGGATGGAGAGATGAAGTAGGAGAAATAAGAGTCAGTTTCACTCCTCTCAATCCCTCCCTCCCTCCGTCCCTCAATCCCTCCATCCCTCCATCGGGTCGAGACTACGATTCCGGCTTGTTGCCTTTTACCAGGTCGGCAATCATTTCCCCGAGCTGCTCCATGTCGAGCGGCTTATCCAGCACAGCGTCAAAAACATTGGTGTCCTCGCGAACGCCGACTCTGATCATGCCGGTGATTGCCACTATCGGCACTGTCTTTAACGCACTCGACTCATCGTTCCTCACGTGCCGAAGCAGGTCATAACCGCTTTCTCCCGGGAAGGCTATATCGGTGACGATTATGTCGGGTTTGCTTATGGCGAGAATCCGGATAGTGTCTTTGATCGTGGCCGAGGCAGTAACCTGTGCTCCCAGCACCTCCATGGCCGTAGCATAAAGTTCTCTCTCATCATCACGGTCCTCGACCAGCAATATGCTGATCCCGGTGAGGTCTGCCATAATTTGTGCCTCAGCAGACTAATACCATCAAAACGGGAACTGTCAAACGGCGCGGCCGGTTTCAAATGCGGATTTTGGAATGCGGATTGCGGAATAGAAGAGCACCTGCACTTCAAACACCCTAATTTGAAAATATTCCGCATTCCGCATTCTACATTCCGAATTGCAATCTAGGCAGGCGGGATTTTCGAATTACTACCGCGTTCCTACTTTCACGCCGATAACTTCACCTGACAAGATCAGCTCCACGCGTCGATTGAGCTGCCTTCCGGCAGCCGTATCGTTGGACGCCACGGGCATCGTCTTTCCAAAGCCACGCGCCGTGATGGAGTCCGGCGGAACCCCTTGCGCAATCAAGTAGTCACGCACCGATGCTGCGCGTTTTTCCGAAAGCCGCTGGTTGAATTCATCGCCTCCCACGCTATCGGTGTGGCCTTCCACTTCCAGCTTCAAGCCGGGATGCGCAAGGATGATTCCGGAAATTTTGGCCAGCTTTTCCCGGGTGACGGGCTTGAGAGTGTAACGGCCGGTGTCGAAGAGAACGTCGGCCATATTGACGATTAACCCCCGCGCCGTGTCGCGCGTCTCCAGAATCAGATTCAACTGCCTTAGCAGTTGAGCTCGCAGTTCAGTCTTTTCGTTCTCCGCTCTTTGGCGCAGCCGATCCGATTCCTCCGCCTGCTGGCGAGCCTTTTCCGCTTCAGCCTGCGCAACCTGCTGCTTTGCTACTGCGGCGGCCTGCTCGGCCTCGGCGCGGGCGCGGCGCTCCGATTCGACGCGCTGCTCGGCTTCAGCCCTGGCGCGGCGCTCTGACTCGATGCGCTGTTCGACCTCGGCGCGGGCGCGGCGCTCCGCTTCCGCCCGCTGTTCGGTTTCGGCCTTTTCCCTGCGCCGGGATTGATCTTCAGCGGCGGCGCGGGCGCTCGCTTCGCGTTGCTCGGCGGCACGACGCTCGTTGGCCTGACGCTCCTCTTCCATGCGTTTCAGGGAAATGATGCGCGCGTCTTCTGCTGTTTGGGCGGCTTCGCGTGCCGTCATGGCAACAGGCTTCTTTCCGGCTTTTCGCTCCTGGTAATTCTCCGCCTGCCGCAGGAGCTGCTCAGCCTTCTGGAAAGTTTCTGTCGCGTACCGGTCGGCGGCAGCCCAGCGCGCGATACGCACGGCATTGCGCGCTTCGTACAGCTCCAGCGGGGCGCGCAGGTCCACGCTCATCGGCTTTAGCTCCACCGGATTCACGTTGACCGTGTACTGCCCTCTCTGCAGGAGATCGTATTTAGCTTCGACTTCCTCCACTTTTCCCACCGTGTCCTTGCGCACCACGTTTTCCAGCACCACCACATCGCTCGGCTGTGTGACGGCAAAGTAAGGTTCCGCCGTGAGAATCAAACTGAATGCCTGCAGCTCGGTAGTGACATTGATGTGGCTTTTATCGCGATCCAGCAGAATTTCGCCCAGGTTGGTCGCCCGTCCTTCCGGAGTGACGGCCCACAGTACGTACGTCAGATATTCGGGACCGAATCGGGAAGCAGGCTCGAGTTTGTCAAATTCGGCCCTGATTTCAATTCTGCCCTGCTTGCTTTCCACCTCGGCTTCACCCCGGCCCTGCGGAAGCAGCGGTGTTCCCCGAAAGTCGATCTTGGTGGATCCGCTGCGGTGGCGGTAATTGATGGCTTTGGTGGTACGCGCCACCACAGTGACGCGATACACAGGAACCGAATCCGACTTCTGCGGGTGCGCGGAAATCTGCACGCCACAGAAAAGGATCCAGATCCAAAGATACTGCATCCATTTCCCGGTTACCGATGTTGTTCTTTTCATAGGCCTTTCCTCGACTCCTGCAGCCAGCGCCAGAGTCAACGCGAACCGTACTCGACTATTGTAGGTTCATTAAGGACCCGAGCCAAGCTTTTGGGATAGGGGTCTGTCCCCATTTTGACTGTTCTGGTATTCTTACCACTTGCAATTGGCAGTGTGGTGAGCGTAGCTCAGCTGGCAGAGCACCAGGTTGTGGCCCTGGGGGTCGCGGGTTCGAACCCCGTCGCTCACCCGTTCAAGTTACAAGTTAACAGGAGCAAGAATTACCGGTAAGGTTTCGGGTTACGGGTTTTCGAGTTGCGGGCTACGAGTTGCGGGGATTGTTCATGGCTTGGTGTCTTGGTGGTTCATGAGTTTTTTCACCACCAAGGCACCAAGCCGGTCCAAATCGCCAACCTGAAACCCGCAACTCGAAAACCCGTAACTTGTCGCTTTAGTTGCGCCCGTAGCTCAGCTGGATAGAGCGCCGGCCTTCGAAGCCGTAGGTCGCAGGTTCGACTCCTGCCGGGCGTACCAACCTCTTCGGATTGCAGATTTACGAATTCAAAACCTGGCGGCGAGACTGATTTTGAATTCGCTGATTCGGAACTCCGGCAGCGGCCATAAAAAAAGGGGATTCATCTCCCTGGACGATGAATCCCCTTCTATCAGGAACCGTTAGGTTCCTTATTCAATATCTTCTTCTTCCTCCCGAGATTCTCGACTCTGATCTTGAGATGTACCTGTACTGCCGCTCTTCACAAAACATGGAGACGATCACAAGCCACTACTTTCTGATCGGCCCTCTATTTTCATGGTAGCAAGGGTCTGGACTCTGTCAACCTCCGGCGGGCTTCGAATTGAAGTGGCGAAAACGCAGGGTTTCTGGTTATATGGAAGGCTGTTCAGTCCGGGGATGTTCCGTCCAAGGCGAAACCCGCCTCGTCAGTGCGCCTGTAGCTCAGTCTGGATAGAGCGTTCGCCTCCGGAGCGAAAGGTCAGAGGTTCGAATCCTCTCAGGCGTACCATTCAAGTGGCAAGTTATCAGAGGCAGGAGTTACCTGTTGGTTGATGCTGTATCTCCGGCAAGTTATCAGGGGCTAACCGAGGGGAATGGGTTTGCCGGAATTGGGATTGAATTCCTTATCATCCAGACCGAGTAACGTCAGCAGCGTAGCGGCCACCTGGTTCTGATATATCGTTCCGGAATCAGAAACCTCGCCCCGTGCTTGGGTACCAGGAGTAATCACGGCAAGCCAGATCTCATTCGCTCCCGGAACCTTAGCCCCATGATCGGTCCAGTCCGCCGACGTGGCTCCGCGTCCATGATCCGACGTAATGATTAAAGCAGTCTTGTCGCGATAGTTGTCCATCAACTGGATCGCCGTCCACAATTCTCGCAAGGTATCGTCGAACAGTTTGATCGACTGGAGAACTCGATCATAACGGCGGTCATGCGCCCAATCATCCGTTTCTCCCATGGCAAGATAGAGCAGGCGCGGCCGATAAGCACCCAGGTACTCAAGCGCCAGCCCCGCAGTTACGGCGTCATGGCGCACCGTGTCCCACGCCGTGCGCGCCTTTTGCTGGAAGCTGCTCAACGTGTCCATCAGCGGCGTCGCCATCTGATGAGGGAACGCCTCGTAGCCTGAGTTGCAGAAAATGGCGCCCGGTTTATGCGCGGTGATATGACGGAAGAAACTCCAGGAGCCGAATGCCACCACCTGCATGGCGCTCAGGTTCAATTTCCGGCGAACGAACTCCAGCACCGTCTCACGTGGGCTTGGCACTGCCTTGTTTCCCGTAATGGAAGGCTGCGCCTGGCCGGTAAGGATCTCGGCGTAGCCGGGATAAGAGACACGGTAGGCATTACTCACGTCTACTCGGCTTCCCAGCTTTCTGTTTCCAAAAACCGCGCCGCGAGAGGCCAGACTTTCCCAGAAGAAAGGCAGCAGCACATTACGGCGCTCCTCGGCTGTGGGGCGCCAGAACTGATCGCGCAAAAGATCGGGACTTTCAATACCCGATTTTTTGTCCCGCAGCAGGTCGTCAGCAGCGCCCGCAAAAAATTCTTGATGACGCAGGCCGTCAGCAGTGATCAGAACCGCATTTTCAATGCGCCCGGACAGATTGGGGTTCTGCATAAGAGCCTTTTTCCTAGGGCTATTGGAACGCATGTATATAATCGTCGTCTGACTTCAGACCCGCAACCTGAATTTTGTTCATCAAAGGTGTAAAGGAGTTCACCACAGAGGCACAGCCCGGCAAAGCCGCAACGACAGCCGAACCGCGCGCGTCAGCAAGCGGACCCTCGATGTGACGAATATTGACCGCCGATTCACTGATTCAAGACTGGCACGCTGGAGGGTCCGCACGCGCGCGGCTCGGCTGCGGATATACGACCTATGTTAACCATTGAGAGCCTCTCGAAGCTAGGCGACTACCTGGATCAGGAAGTGGCAGTCAGTGACTGGATCGACGTGAGCCAGGAGCAGATCAACCAATTCGCCCGCGCCACGGGCGACGATCAGTGGATTCACACCGATCCGAAACGCGCTGCCTCGGAATCTCCATTCGGAACAACGATAGCCCACGGCTTTCTTACGCTTTCGCTTTTGACCGAACTTGCAAAAAACGCGTTGTGGATCGAGGGTGTGCGCATGGGGATCAATTACGGTTTGAACCGGGTTCGATTCATAGCGCCGGTCCGCGCTGGATCCCGCATGCGCGGCCGGTTTTCCCTGGGCGCTGTTGAAGACGTCAAGGGCGGAGTGCAGGCTACCTGGGACGTGACTGTCGAAGTGGAAGGAAGCAAACGGCCCTGCTGTGTGGTTCAATGGCTGGTGCGCTATTATCAGTGAGGTGCGGAGCGGCTCGTCGGTCATTGGTCATTTGAAATGTTTTCGATGTTTGTGCATTTATTATTGGCGGGCAAAACCGTGCCCGACTCACTGCTCGACAAGGAGGTACTAAATGCGTGTCACAGTCTTGGGTCTTTTGCGTTTGCTGTCTGCTTCAGGCGTGTTCCTGCTTTTCGGCTCGTCCGTCAACGCGCAACATGTCAGGATCGTTCCTCAGTTGCCGGCCGGCGGCGAGGTGCAGGCCATCATCACGATCGGGAATACGAATTTCAGCGCAGCGGTCGCCGGGACGCTTGCCGTTTTCAACCCGGACGGTTCGCCGCGCGTGATTGGAATCGATGGAAGGGGCTCGGCTTCCACATTCGCCGTTAATGTTCCCGCCGGCCAGAGTGTTGTTCTTGTCACCACTCCCGGGGGCCCTTTGACCATCGGAATGGGGAAATTCACGTCTGATTTCCCTGCTGGAATAGTGGTCCGCTACCAATTGGGGGGAAGCCAGATAGGCGTTTCGGATTCGCCGCCGATCGCCAACGGTACCCTGGTCTTCAGCACCAGCGGCGGCAATGACACAGGACTGGCAATCGCCAACAGCGGAGCCACACCCGTGAATCTTCGCCTCGTTTACATGGAGAATGGGCAGGCCGTAGAAACCGTGGATCCGCCGGAACTGAATCCTTTGGCGGTGAACGGTTCGGTGGCGAAGTTTCTCTCCGAGTTCGGTTTGAAACAAACGGGGAATCGAGTGTCCGGGCTGCTTCAAATCCTAACCAAAACCGGCGGGCAATTCTCGGCGCTTGGTCTGTTGCTGCGCGCCGGGCAACTCGCGTCGACCACTGTACTGCCTGCGGCAGCCGGGAGGCTTAGCCTCTTCGATTTCCGGAACCTGGGCTTTTTCGGCACCTGGACGAACACTACATTCAACAGCCAGGGACCGGCGGCCTTGATATTTGCTTATCACGGGCCGACCAACAGCGCGATCGTGATGTTTACCCTGGGGGGAAATGTTTTTGGATCTCCGTCTACCTTCGCTCCCAATATTCTTGCGGCAACTTTCAACCCGGCTGGTTTTACCGCCACTGGAACCAGCACTGTATTTGGACCCATGAGCATGGTCATCAGCCAGGACGGAAGCTTCACCATGACTGCCAACTCTGTGCCGTCCACGACAGTGGGAACTTTCCAGATGACAGGACAGGCGCGACCCGACAAGGTTACAGGAACTTATACGCTGACTTTTAAGGCGGGCGGCAGCGCCAACGGCACCTTCACAATGAATAACGCCGGTCCGTAGTCGCGGAGTGGGAGAGCGGGAGAGTGGGGGAGCGGGAGAGTGGGGGGAGTGGGAAGCGGGGGAGTGGGAGAGGAGGGAAGCGGGGGCACTGTGTTACGGGTTACCAAGCGCCCAATCCTGCGGAAGAAGGCCCATTTTCACGAGTTTTCCAACACGTCCAGATCTCGATGTTCTTGATGTTCTGACTCTTAGGCTTCTCCATGCCAAACATAACTGGGCTACTTCAAAATCCACGAATATTTTTTCATGCTTACCACTTTATCCCCGCAAATCCCTCCTCTGCCCCTCTCCCACTCTCCCGCTCCCCCACTCTCCCGCTCCCCCACTCTCCCCCTTCTGGCCGCCAGCAAGGACCTCTTCAGGGTTTAGACTGCGTGCCGTTGTTTACCATCAGCCTGCCGTTTCGGAAAACATAGCGGATGCCCACCGGCGGCAAATCAGGGTGATCATAATTTGCCGGACTTGCCACCTTTTCCGCGTCAAATATGGAAATATCGGCAAAAAAACCCGGCTCGAGCCGGCCGCGCTTTTCAATCTTAAACCGGCGCGCCGGGCTATCAGTGATTTTATGCACGGCCTGCGCCAGCGTCAGCCATCCCAAATCGCGGCTGATCTTGCCGAGCAGCGTCGGAAACGTCCCGTAAAGTCTCGGATGGGGCCGCCCACGCACATAGAACCCATCGCTGATCACGATTGACAGCGGATGCTCCAGTGTCTGCTTTAGATTCGCTTCGCTCTGGTTGAAGCATAGGATGTTCACAGCGCCACGCTCTGCATAGAGCAGGTCTAAAACAACCTCGACCGGACTACAGCCTCGTACCGTGCCGATCGTTTCAATGCTGCTTCCCACCAGGTTCGCGTTCTCTACCGATGCGACTGCCGAGACATAAATGTCGCTCCAGTTTTGGGCTGTGGTCGACAAGATCTCTTTGCCTATTAAGGCTCGCTGTCCAGCCTCGGTCAGCCTGCTCAGCATTCCTTTGATGCCGCCCCCGAGTGCCCACTGTGGAAGCAATTGCGTCAGGACCGTGCTGCCGGCCGTATACGGATAACAGTCAAAGGCGACATCAACGCCCTCATCCTTGGCCTTCTCAATCTTCTCCAGAGCGCTTGCCTGTTTGTTCCAGTTTGCGGGACCGACCGCCTGCAAATGGGATATCTGAAGGCGACAGCCGGTGCGCCTGGCAAGCTGCAGTTGCTCGCCCAATGCCGCTTCCAGTTCCGCCGAATAGCTGCGCATGTGTGTTGTGTAAATCTTGTCGTGGCGGGCTGCAACCGAACAGAGCCGCTCCAGTTCCTCGAAAGGAGCACTCGCCCCGGGCGAGTACATCAAGCCGCTGGAAAATCCGCTCGCTCCTTCAGAGAGAGCTTCCGAGAGCCTCTGTTCCATAGCCTCAAGATCGCGCTCAGGCATCGGCCCGAGCCTGGCCCCCGCCTGCACGATTCTGAGAGAACCGTGCCCGACCAAAGAAGCGACACCGGCATACTTTGCAGATCTGGCTACGTCGGCCAGATATTCCCTTGCCGAATTCCAACCCCATTCTTCGTTGCCGCAAAAGATTCCGTTGGCAAAATCATGGAGCAACTTCCGATCTGGGGGCGCGGGATAGGGCGAGAAACCACAGTTTCCGACAACTTCGGTGGTAACGCCTTGGACGATCTTTTCCGGCCGATTTTCCAGGACTTGTAAATCCGAGTGACTGTGAGCGTCAATAAAACCAGGAGTGATTGTAAGTCCGCGGCAATCGATGACCGCAGCGTCGGCGGGCGCGTCAAACAAGCCTACCTCGGCGATTCGGTCCCCGATCACGAGCAGGTCGCCCGGGCTCGGCGGTGCGCCGGTGCCATCGATTAAGCAGCCACCGCGCAGCAGAATCTTTTCCATATGGCATGAGCCATGCCGCGACGAACTTGCGCCGGCTTCAAAACAGCATTTTGAGCGCAAATTGGATTACGCGCGACCCGCCGGCACTGGTGATTTGCCCCATGCGCGTTCCGGCGCTCAAAGACGACACCGGGTTGCCAAGATTGGGCCTGTTAAGTACGTCGAAGAACTCCGATCGGAACTGAAGTTTGAGCCCCTCCCTACCCGGCAGTTCGAAATTTTTGAACAGACCGAGATTGACGTCGGAGGCACCCGGACCGATAAGGAGATTCCGACCCACGTTTCCGTAAGTTCCAGTCGCCGGCGGGCCGAAGGCAGCGCGGTTGAACCACGCCAGGACCTTCTCTCCCCGCGACCGGCTGCCGGACAGCGCCGGGTTCCCAACGAGGTTGGGCCGCTGCGCAGGGGTTCCGCTGAGGGCGTTATCGGAGCCCGTCGTGATGTTTATCGGCAATCCGGACCGTGCCGTCACCAATCCAGTCAGTTCCCAACCTCCGGCGATTCCTCGGACAAGGGCGTGGCTGGATGCGAGACTGGGGAGATCCCAAAGCCACGACAACGAGAAAATGTGTTTTGCATGGAAAGCGGACAAACCTTTCTCTGCGCTCAGATTTAAAGGATTGGGCACCCCGGCGCCAAGCGAGATCTCTGAAAACTGATCGATGGATCGCGAAAAGGTGTAGGCCCACTGCAAGGAAAAGCCGTGGCTAAACCGTTTATAGGATTCCAACTGCAGAGCGTGATAGCTGGATTCCGAAATAGATGACGAACCTCTGAGGTTGCCAAATCCGGGAATAACGCGGCGTTGGTCGATGTTGCCGAGCGTGGCGCCCGGGGCAAAGACAGCCGGATTTTTCGATATGCCAACCAGCAAATGACGCCCCAGTTTTGCGACGTAAGCTATCTGCACGACCATGTCCTTGACCACCTCACGCTGCAAGGTGAAGTGAAAGTGGTGCACGTAGGGAGTCGCCATGTTCAGGTCCGGAAAGGGAAACTCGGTGAAGGGAAGAAACCTGGGGTTGCTCAGATCCACCACCAGGGGAATTGGCGGCTGCCCCGCCAGCGGATCGGACAGAGTAGCCGGGGCATTGATCGAGTAGGTGTTGCGATAAGGTGGACCATTAAAAGTCGGGAAACTGTCGGCGTTCATTGTTTCATAAAATATGCCGTAGGCTGCACGGACGGATGTTCTGCCGTTGCCATACGGGTCCCAGGCAAATCCCAGGCGCGGGGAAAAGTTGTTCTTATCCGTCTTTCTCAGTCCGCGTGGAACACCCGGATCGCCCGGGAACACTATTCCTTTCGGCGCCGATGGTATTTTTTGCGACTGCAGGCCGAGCACAAACGTCGTAGCATAGTCCTTTGGATGCACCCATGGCGGAGACAACTCATAGCGCAGGCCGAGGTTCAAGGTGAGGCGTGGATGCATCCTCCAGTCGTCCTGAATATAAGCGTAGGTGGCCGTTTGCAGCTTTTCCTCTTCGCTCACCGGACTGCTCAGCCTGTACACTGCGGCCTTCCCAAGTAGAAAGTCAGCAGCCGGATTACCGCTGAATGCTCCAGTGAAGTCCAAGCGACCCTCCGAGCTGAAGTAAGAGCGTTCCAGCCACCGATGCTTGAGCACCTCGAGGCCCGCCTTCACGCTATGGACTCCCTTGGTCCAGAGAACGCCTTCACTGAATTGAATCGTTTCATTTACGGTTGTGTCATCCAGATTGCTGTCATTGCCCAGAGTTATTCGCCCTGAAATATTCAGGTTTGGGGGAATCTTCCGCCCGTCTCCCACAATCGGGACCTTGGCGCCAAGATCAGAAAGGTGAACGTGGTTTGTGACTTCAATGGTGTTGATGTAGCGGTTGAAACTCAGACGGGCTTGATTCAGAAAGGTTGTAGCGACGTTGAATGTGTCGCCCAATGTGATGCTCTGAAGCCTGGCACCGCGCGACAACGGAAGATAACTTGGCACATTGCCGTCAAAAGTTTTTTCATCAATCTGATTAAAATTGTAGTGACCATCAAGCGTGTGCCTGCCCAGGTTACGGTCGACTCGAACTAGAACATTGTTATTGTCCCTGGGACTTGGGTAAGTAGTCCGCAGCCCTCCGTCTGGCTGATTGGGAAGCGGCATCAAACTTCGTGACAGCACATTACCGGACACCGAATCGATGCGGTTGGCTGGAATTCGATTGCCGGGGAATGGGACGCCGGTGAGAGGATCCCTGACGGGACTGCTGCTGGCCGAGAAATCGCCTGTGCGTTCTGCAGCCGTGAGCGGGAAGGCCGAAGCTGACAGTGACGCCGGTCGAATCTTCAGCGCTTCGTAAGATCCGAAGACGAAAAGCTTATTTTTCTTAATCGGACCGCCGGCAGCGGCCCCGTATTGGTTTTGTATTAGCTGCGGTTTCTTCGGAACCAGCTGTGGAGGAGCGAAAAAATTGCGGGCGTTCAGGCTGTGGTTGCGCAGGAATTCCCAAACGCTGCCGTGTATCTCATTTGAACCGGACTTGGTCACCACGTTAAAAACCGAGCCCGCGCTATGACCATACTCGGCGGCGAAACTGTTGGTTAACACTTTGACTTCCTGCAGGGCGTCCGGAGGCGGATAATTCAGACCGGTGTTCCGGAAGATGGCATTAAAGGGAGCACCGTCAAACAGGAACAGATTCTGATTACCGCGAGAACCCGACACGGAGACAGTGGGGCCATCCACATCTCTTGTGAACGCCTGCGGCACGCTCAATTGAGAAACACCGGGCAACAGAACGGCCAGTCCAATCACGTTTCGCCCGTTCATCGGAAGCTCCAGCACGCGCCGCGCATCGATCAGTGTACCCAGCACGGAGGATCTGCTGTCCACCAGCGGCGCTTCCGCGGTCACAGTGACCTGGTCCGAGACAGCCCCCATTTCAAGTTTTGCATCTATACGGACATTCTCATTGGCATTGAGAGTGACGCCTTCCTGACGGAACTGCTTGAAACCCAATCCTTCCACCACTACCGTATAGGTTCCGACCGGCATCAGAGGCAGGACGTATCCACCCGCTGAATTGCTCTGCACCATTCTCGTGATGCCTCGCTGCTCAAGAGTTGCGGTGACTTTGGCGCCGGGGACAGCCAACCCGGAAGGATCCGTGACAGTCCCATGAATAGTGCCCGTGCCCTGGGCCAATGCTGCAGTCCCAATGAAAAACGTCGTCACAAGGATCAAATAACCTGCTAATTTTTTGAAACCCATATTCCGCTCCAAAAAGTATCGGATTCGACCAGACGTCCAACTCCGCCGTCACTCTGTAGACAGACGGGAATGAGGTTCGCAACCTCATTGCCCTTCGCCGCGCCGTCCAGTTAATTGGACGGGCGGTCTTTTCGGGTCGCCCAATTGTAGGAAAGCAGATCGGAGTGTCAATATCGGCGGCGTGAAGGAGTCAAACGTTTTCCAGACTAATGGACAGAACTTCTAACTGGGTATCAGGGGAGGGTTATTTGAGGTGAAATCCCAGCACCCGGGAGATTGCTGAAGCGGCCTTTCTTATTTCGCCGGCCAGGAGCGGCACGTTCTCCGTTGTAATCTGGGTGGTGGTTCCTGAGACACTGATGGCGGCAATGGCGCTGCCCAGATGGTCAAAGATCGGAGCGCCAAGGCAGCGCAGTCCAATTTCGTCCTCTTCGTCATCCAGCGAGTAGCCCTGTTTTCGGATCTGTGCCAGGTCTCTCTTTAGCGCCTTTGGCGAAGCGATCGTGTTTTCGTTATGCCGTGGCAGACCGTGCTCGCGTATCAACAGATCCAGCTCCTCATCGGGAATGTGGGCGATCAGAGCCTTGCCCACTCCGGTGCAGTGCACGTCCATCCGCTTACCCAGCCAAGTGGCGAGTTTCAGCAATCCCGGCGGTTCGACCTTCTCGATCAGCACGGCTTCGTTCTGCTCCAGGATCGCCATATGCACCGTGAGACGGGTGCGCTGCATTAGAGCGTGCAGAAAGGGGGCAGCCTGTTCGCGCAATTGAATTCCGTTAACCGCCATGTTGGCCAGGCTGAAGATCTTCAGTCCAAAAAGGTAGCGGCCCGTTTTGTCGTTTCGCTGCAGGTAACCACAACGCTCCAGCGTCAGCAGCAGGCAGTGGGTGGAGCTCTTGGGCAGTTGCAATTTGCGAGTGAGCACGGAAAGAGTCAGGCCGGTCTTTGATTTTGCCAGCAACTCGAGAACCGAAAGCCCCCTCTCCAGGGCAGGCACGGAGGGAGTTTTTAGATTCGACATTGCTTAAGCTCCTGCAAGTATTTTGTCTGACATTCTGGACAGGGCACACATTCTAACAGAGCTGGAACTTGACAGTGCACCGGCCGTCTTTAGAATTTTGACAGGCCAGATCGGCCAGCGTCCATGATTCTGGACGGCGTCTTCTTTATGCCTGTTTCGAGCAGCAACAGCCGGCGCTTTGAGCGAGCCTGCGAAGTAATCGCGGGAGGAGTGAACACGTCACTGCGCAGATTCCTCCCCAATCTCGTGTTCACTCAAGCTCAAGGCGCGATTCTTACAGACGCCAACGGAACCAGCTACATCGACTATCACTCTGCATTTGGCCCGATCCTCCTGGGACACAATTTCGAAGCGGTGAACAGGCGTGTGCTGGAGTCGATGCAACGGATAGACCTGGTCGGCGCGGGCACAATCGAACCGGAAATCGAGCTGGCCGCAAAGATTTGCAAGCATGTTCCCTGCGCCGAGCGGGTACTGTTTTGCAACAGCGGCTCGGAGGCGACTTACCAGGCGATCCGTTTGGCGCGCTCCGTTACCGGCAGAAAGAAATTGATTAAGTTCCAGGGCTGCTATCACGGCTGGCATGACGCGGTGGCGCTTAACGTCATTACTCCGTTCAACCGGCTGGGGCGTCACGACCCGCTTTCCGCCGGAAGTTTGCCGGAAACCCTGGCTCAAACGATCGTCTGCTCATTTCAAAGCCTGGACCAGGTAGAAAGCGCAATCCTGGCAAACAGGGGGGAAATCGCCGCATTGATTCTGGAGCCTGTCCCCCACAATATTGGCTGCATCGTGCCAAAAACGGAATTCCTTGAAGATCTGCGCCAGATCACACACGATCACGGCATCATTTTGATCTTTGATGAAGTGATTACGGGGTTCCGCCATGGTTTGGGCGGGTACCAAAAGATTTGCGGCGTCACCCCCGACCTGACAACGCTGGGCAAGTCGATGGCCAACGGATTCCCCATGGCAGCCGTTTGCGGAAAGCGCGGACTGATGGAGCATTTCAATACCCATCCGGACGGGAACGTATTTTTCGCCGGGACTTACAACGGGCACGCAGCCGGCTGCGCGGCAGCTCTGGCCACGATTGAAGTACTGGAAAATGACTCAACATACGAGCATCTTTTCAAACTGGGCGAAAGAATGCGCCAGGGTCTGGCCGACATCATCCAGCGACTGGCGATCAAAGCCACCGTGGCCGGCTTCCGATCGGTTTTTCTGGTCTATTTCATGGAGGGACCGATCGAAAATTACCTGGACCTGACAAGGAATGACGCCGAGGCTTTTATCTCATTCCGAAGGAGGCTGATCGACAGAGGAATCTTTAAGCTCCCTATAAATTTGAAGCGAAACCATATCAGTCTGAGCCACACCAGCGCGGATGTAGAGCAAACCCTTGAAGCTTGCGAAGACGTATTGCGAAGCATGTTCAGCGGCAGATCCACGGCGACGACCAAGACGAGCCTGCCGGATGCCATTTCGGGTTAACCCGCCAATGCGCTACTTTGTGATTCTGGTACTGGTCAATTTGATGTGGGCCTTCCAGTTCTCCGGGGCCAAGCTCGCCATGGCACAACTGGGACCCATCACTGTTGCCTTCCTTCCGCTTGCCATGTCGACGCTGTTGCTCGCGCCGTTCATTGTTCTGGAGCGCCGTCGCCGGGATGGGCAGCCCGCCGGCCGACCCCGGGTTGGGACGACAATTCTGCAATTTGCAGTCCTGGGCACGGCCGGTACAATCGCGGCGCAGTTGTTCCTGGTCTGGGGAGTGCAACGCTCGCTGGCCTCCAATGCCGCCGTCATCAACCTGACGATTCCTGTGTTGACAGCCGTGATTGCAGCCGTCCTTCTGCAGGAGCGTATGACGCGGCTGCGGTGGATATCTTTTGCCCTGGCCATTGCGGGGGTTTTGCTGGTTTCGGATATGGAGTGGCGATCCCTCCAAATTTTCCATGGAAAGTACCTCTTCGGCAACTTCCTTATATTTCTGAGTTGCTGCGGCAGCGCTTTTTATAATACTTACAGCAAGAAGCTGCTGCGACGCTTTGCACCGTCCGAGGTGCTCGTATACAGTTTCATCGTAGCGGACTTGATCCTGCTGGCCCTGATGTTGAAATATGAACCGGTTTCCTGGGCCCGGCTGGCCGCTCTGGAATCATCTGTATGGTTCAGCCTGCTGATAATCGCAGTGTTTAGTCTCAGCTTTTCGATGATGCTTTTTTTGTGGGTGATTAAACACATTGACGTCACTCAAGCATCTCTTTCAATCTATTTGTTGCCTGTGTTCGGCGTGATCCTCTCCAACCTGACGCTGCGCGAGAAGTTAACGCTGCATCTGGTGATTGGAGGCTTTCTGGTTTTCCTCAGCACATTTCTTGTCACCATCTATGAAGGACGCACCAGACGGCGAGAAGAGATCGCCCGCGCCGCCTGACGTTCGATCCAGGCAGGGAACCGCTTTGAATCCGGCTGGCTCTTCCCGAACTTCGCAGACACAAAGACTGACACGCTTAAAGATCGGAGTAGTGGGTATGGGTTTGATGGGAACCAGCATCACTGCATGCCTGCTGGCGGCCGGACATCAGGTGGCCTGCGTCGAGGCGGATCCGTCGCGGCGTAGATTCGCCAAACAACGGCTGCTCGCGCTCTTGAACGGATTGCGCAAGGAACGCTTGCTGTTGTCGGTCCCCGCCACGGTAATAAAGAGGTGGAGTATATCCTCTGATTACGCCCAGTTGTCCGACTGTGGCGTCGTCATAGAGTCGGTATTTGAAGACCTGCGTGCCAAAAAGACGGTTCTGCGACGAGTGGAGCGGGTGGTGCGACCGAATACACTGATTGCCACCAATACCTCCTCTATCCCGGTAACCGAGTTGCAAAAGGATGCGTTGCGCGCGTCCAGGGTCTTGGGGATGCATTGGGCCGAACCGGCGCACATCACCCGGTTTATGGAAATCATCTGCGGCCGAAAGACCACCCGCAATGCCGCCGAAAGGGCAATGGCGCTGGCCCGGCACTGGGGCAAGGAGCCAGTCCTCGTCCGGCGGGATGTGCGCGGATTCGTCACAAACCGGGTAATGTACGCAATGCTGCGCGAAGCCTTTTATCTCGTTGAGTCGGGTGTCGCGACACCGGCGGATGTCGACCGTTCTCTTCGCAACGACCTGGGGTACTGGATCACGTTTGCCGGTCCGTTTCGTTTCATGGACCTCACCGGCATCCCTGCCTATGCGGCAGTGATGCGCGATTTGCTACCCGATCTTGACCGCAGTACGAGCGTGCCACGCCTGATGCGAAAGCTGGTCCGATCCGGAGCGCAGGGGGTTGCCAACGGCAAGGGATTTTACCGTTACAGACACTCAGAGGCGAAGCGCTGGCAAAAACTCTTTGAGGAATTCACCTACCAAATTCGGGCGCTGGCCCAAAAATATCCTGAAGACGCAGGAGATCAACGGGGTTAAATAGGGCAATCAGCTTTCAGGCGTAGAGACGCGACATGTCGCGTCTCTACGCCTGAAAGCTGATTGCCCACAGCAGAACTTCACTCTCCCGCTCTCCCGCTCCTCCACTGTCCTATTCCCGGGCGCCCAGCAACGGACCTTCGCGGCCGCGCGCAGTCACTTTTTCGACTTGCCGGATCGAGCCGTCGCGAACCAGCAGGGCGTTGTCGAAGTTGTTGACCGTCGGACAGACGTGCCGCGGTACAAGATACAGGACTTCTCCAATGTGAGGGGCTTTTGACCCTGCCGCGACTTCGATCGGTAGATGTTCCTCGCTTGGCTTGAGCGGGCGCAGGTCGGGTCGTCCCAGGACGGCGCACGTCGGCACGCCCTCATCGGCGGAAACTGCCTTGTGACCCGCGTCGCAGGTAATGCGATCCGGCAGGGGCCGGCTGACGACAGTGGTCACCACCAGCGCCGCCGGATGATAACCCAGCTCAGGCGGGAGCTGCGCAAGACTGGTGCAATCGCAATAGACCACGGTGCCTGGCGAAACCTGGTGCGCAAAGTTTCCACTCGACAGTCCGCGGTGGGAAATTGCCGACAAAAATGCAGGAGTACCCGACGTGATTACTTCACGCACGGATATTCCCTCCTCTTCCAACGCCTGGACGATCTCCAGCAGTCGATCATATCCGCGATGCGCAAGGTTTTCACGCTCGTCCGGCGGCACGCTTCCTAGGTGGCCGTCGTAGTAATGAACTCCTCGAATATCAAGCCTCGCCTCCCGCAGCGAGCGCGCCAGACCGAGCAGAGCATCGGTCCGATCCTGGGCAACGCCGGTTCGATTCATCCCGGGGTTCACGTCGACAAACACACCGATGCTGTGCCCTGCCCAGGGTTGGATCTGCTCGACGCTGTCGACCAAAACAGAAATCTTTTTGGTGGAATATTTCCGCGCCAGATATTTGAGTCTCCCGGTATTTGCACCGGCAAGCGGATAAGCCAGAAGCACATCTTCTGCGCCCGACTGGCAGGCCACTTGCAGCTCGAGAGTTGTGGAGCATTTAAACTGGAGAACCCCGTTCTCCACGAGCCGCCGCATCACAAAACCCAGCTTCGCCGTCTTGACATGCGGACGCCAGCGGCGGGCATCATGCTGCAGCAGCCGCAGAGTGGTGGCAATATTGGCGTCCACCAGCTCGGGGTAGATGACCAAAGCCGGGGTCAAAGCGCTTTTGATGTCTCGAATCTCGTACGATGCAGGCGAGATTGCAGATTGATTCTGCAGCAATAATTCAGTCATGCGGGATCCCTTAAGAGTTTCGGCTCAGTTGAGTCTTGTTTTGTCACCAGCTTATCACTGGCGTGCAGTTTTGTTGTACCGGACTTGATCCCTGGCGGTGTCTAATATAAAGGATTAAGACATGTCAAAAACTGAAATCAAGCACCCTGACAAAACTGCCAGCACGGGATCCTACTCGGCAGGAGTTCTGATGGATGGATGGCTCTTCATCAGCGGCCATGGGCCGATTGATCCCAAGACTGGAAAAGTCGTGTCAGGCAGCATCGAAGAGGAAGTGCGATTGACGCTTTCCCACATCGGAACGATCCTGAAGGAGGCCGGCTGCACATTTGAAGATGTGGTGAAGTGCACCTGCCACCTGTCTGACATCAAAGATTTTCAGCGATTCGATAAAGTGTACGCGCAGTTTTTCCCGGGCGTGCGTCCGGCGCGCACCACGGTTCAATCGGTCCTGGCAGCGGGAATGAAAGTTGAAATTGACGCCATTGCGCGCGTGCCATAGGACGCCACCGGGCTGTCCCGGTGGTGAACGCGATTCTTTCACACGTTCCAAGGCCGGTGGGGACGAACGCGTCAGAGCTCAGACGCGACATGTCGCGTCTCTACGGGCGGCGCCTGGCGGCGCCCGGCGCAGCTTCGCTGCGCGCCTTCTGGGCGGATGGGTAGGCCACATCAAAACCCTTGCTGTTCCACCAGAGAATGCGGTTGAGCACGTCCTCGGGCACATCATCCACTTCAGACCAGTTCATCGCCAGCGACTGGCGCGCCGCCCATTTGGCGCGGCCGTTGAGCGCGTTGAGAGGCGGGTTCATCTCGTCCAGTCTTACTTCCGGCGTCAGCGTCTCGCAGGCGCCGGTATCTGGTTGTCCGGTAAACACACTGTTCATCGCACGGGCGGATTGCAGCGCCCGCGTGCGCGGTGGAATCTGAAATATTTCCTGGATGGTGCGGACCATGGAAGTGTGGTTGTAGTTATTGGAGTCGACCTTACTCCTGCGTACGTGAGGCCCGATTGCCAGCGCCACGGTGCGGTGACCGTCGACATGATCCACTCCGTTTTGTGCATCGTCTTCCACCACTAGAATCAAACTCCGCGGCCAGACATTGCTCCTGGAAATGCGTTCCACTACCCTGCCCAGTGCCAAATCGTTGTCGGCTACCATGGCTCGCGGGGTAGGCGCGCCGGGCCGAGTCCCCATGGTGTGATCACAAGTGAGCGCAATAATGCTCAGGTTCGGCACCGTTCCCTTCTTCTCGCGCTCGGCGAATTCCTCCAGGAATGCCTCGGCTCTAATCTGGTCGGGGATGTTCTGATTGCTGGGAGGAAAGCGGGGAGAAAGATATTTGGTCAGAGCCGGGATGCCGCTTCGAACCGCGATGACGTCCCGCCATTTGCCTTCTTTATAACTGCGCCAGTATTCGCTCCAGGTAAGCAACTCTGTGTCATCCATATCGACGGCGTTCTGCTTTGCCGGATCCCGGCGCACCGGCAGCGCAAACTCTCCGTAAATGCGCACATCGAGCGGCAGCGGCGCCTTCTGCCAGAAAAATCCAGCGGGAGCGATCGTCAGCGCATCGCTCATATTCCAGGCGTACCCGCGCGGCGAAGCGGAAAATGCGCGCTCCACGTAGTCGCTGACAAAAGCCTGCATCAGCCAGTGGTGGCCGTCGAAGCTGATGGCGCCGCTGGCGTAAAAATTGTCCAGCAGAACGTACCGCTCTGCCAGCGCGTGGTGATTGGGGGTGATATCGCGCCCGAACATCACCAGTTTCGGATCTCCATTGCCCTTCGGCATGTCTCCGAAGACCTGATCATAGGTACGGTTCTCCTTGATGATCAGAAACACGTGCCGGATTCCAAGCGCCGGCAGATTGCGGATTCCTCCGGAAGGTTCAAACACAGGCCGGTTTGCTTCCTGTACTTCGCGCGTCCCGGCTGCCAGTTGCCGGGGACCCGGGGCGGGGATTTTTACCAGCGATCCTTCATACTGCCGGCTGTTGAACGTTCCTTTGCCGTCGGCGGTATTTCCCACTCCTTTGATATTGACGACGCGCAGCGCGCCATCGGCGCCGATCGCAACGGCGGAAGGGAACCATCCAGCCCCCAGCGCACCCTTCATTACCGGCAGCGCTCCCCTGGCCGTCCACTCTTGAATAGAACCACGTTTGGCCCCGATTCGCGCCGCCTGGCCGAGGACGGCGACCGCATTGTTGCCGCCGCACGCGACGTAGAGCGCCTGTCCGTCGGACGAGAAAGCAACGCCGACCGGCTGGCTGCCCAGCGTGCCGTGGGGAAACGCCGGAATCGGCACGTCTCTTCTCACCAGTGTCTCCGCGTCAATGAGCGATATCGAGTCGGAATGGCTGTTGGCCACGGCAAGCGCTTTTCCATCCGGGCTGAGCGTGATGCTTGAAGGCGCCAGGCCCACGACTACCTCGCGAATCGAGATTGTCTTCATTTCGATCACGCTGACGGTGCCCGACACGCCCGCGCCCGTGACCGGGTCACTCGCAATAAGCGAGCCGCTGGTTGGCGCTGCCGTGTCTGTAGGAGAAGGCCGGCGTCCGCCGCGGTTGGAGACATAGACGCGTCCCAGTTTGTCGGACACAGCCACGCCGAAAGGAGCGATTCCGGTATCCACCTCCAGCGTTACGTCGCGGCTGCCTGTGTCGATGACGGCCAGCGTGTTATTGCGGCTCAGTGCCACGAACGCCTGGGTGCCGTCGGCTGAAAAGGCGATCCCTGTTGGGACCGGATGCCCGCGCAGTCTGATTCGCGCCAGCTCGCGCGGCTCGCCTGCGGGGGGAACCGATGCGATTAGAATCCCGTCGGGGCCGTTTCGAGTCGCTTCACTGGCCCACAGCTCATCGGAATTGGGACGAAAGGCAATGCCGGCATAGGAAGTCGAGGCGGATTTGATTTCTCCCAGCCGCGCTCCGGTTTCGGCGTCCAGTATCAACACGCCGCGGGAATTTAGGATGGCGATACGATTCTTTGACGCGTTCATCGCCAGATCGACCGGCCGTCCTGGGATCAGAATCTGCTGGGAAGGTGGGCGCAAGACTTGATTACTGGGCAGCAGGTAAGTTCCGTCGGGCTGCTTGCCCAGGGGGACGGAACTTCGGAACACCGGGAAAATACCGAGCTGCCTCCCCACCGAATAAGCCGCAGCGCCGGCCAGCACGCAGAGCGTAATCGCGAGGCTGATCTTCAGATATTTCCGCTTCAACAAGATTAAAGTCATAGTTGGTTTCGCGCTCTTCGCATCTTCGCGGTAAGTTTTTTCACATGTTCTCCCCTCACGCTTACTTTTCGGGCAGCGCGGCCGATTTTATCCAGGCCGAATACCAGAAATCCCGCAGTGACTGGGACGAATGCGCCAGCATTTCACAGGTGAACCGCTTGGCTTCGGCAGTTTCCTTGCCGCTTCCAAAGGGGTTGGCTTTGTCGAGTGCGTAAACCGTTTCGACATGCGCGTGGGTGGCGCGGATATGTTGCATGGCCTCGTCCAGCCAGACACCCAGGGCGCGAGGCGGGCCCACCAGGTTTTCGAAATCCTTTTCTTCGATCGCCTGATTGAGGTAGATGTCCTCGAACCGGCCGTGGATCTTTTCGCCGACATAACCGCCGGGATTGGGGGCCTCGGCGCTCCAGCCCGCAATATGAATGGTGGTATGCAGAGGCTGGCCGGTGTCGGTCACAAAATGAGCCAGCAGGCCGGCGATATGGATTATGTTTTGTTCAATCTGCCGCTTGATTCGCTTTTCGGCATTGCTCAGATCGGGCGCCCTGCGCCAGAGCATGAAATTGACTGCCAGCATCTCAGAGTATTCCGCCATTGCATAGGGGGCATAGCCAAGGTCGTTGTAGCCATAAACGCCGCCGTTCTTTTTGGGTGTGCCAAAGTACTGCAATAAGTAATCGTATCGATTCGCCGGCAGGGGCTTGGTGATATTTTCCAGCTTGATCCAATGATCGCGATCCGCCAGGCCTTTGAGTGCCGGCTCTCTCTTTTCCACTCTCCAGCGGTCGGGTTCCGGACACAGATATCCAAGTTCAATTTCCGCGCCGCGAAAGAAAAGCGGTACGTCGGCGGGCAGGCTGCGAACCGCCACACGGGCAGTCATCTCGTGTCCCTTCCTGCCCCAGGCGTGAGCAGGCGTGAGCGTTAAGCCGAACGCTAAAAGAGTCAGCGAAAGAGTCTTCAGAGTCAGAGGCTTCATGGTCGCACTTGTCGTTGGTTCATGGTTTCGGTACTTTGACCAGTATTATCTGTTACAGGTTATAATCAACTCAAAAAAAAATCGCCCTACCCGGAGTTAGCCTGCGGCCGAGAAGGTGTAAAAAATGACGTCATCGGGCTTGCAACCTGTGATTTTTTTTCACGTTCCAAGCCCGGTGGCGTCGATTTTCTCACACCTCCGGGCAAAACGGAGGTTCACGCCATGAGTAAGCTTGCCCATCGACGAGCCATCGTTCCGTCAATCCTCCTGTGCTTGAGCGGACTCGCTTTCGCCCAGGTAGACACCGGTTCCATCACCGGAACAGCCACCGATCCGAGCGGTGCAGTGCTTCCGGGCGTCACCATCACGGCTGTCAACGAAGATACCGGGATCGGCACCCAGGCAGTCACCAATCAGGAAGGCAATTATGTGATCACTCCGCTGCGGGTGGGACGTTACACCCTGACGGGGGAATTGCCCGGCTTCAAGAAAGAAGTGCGCGCGGGAATAGTGCTGCGGATTCAGGAAAGGCTGAAAATTGACATCGGCCTTCAAGTGGGAGAAATCGCAGAAGAAGTGGTCATTACCTCACGGGCGCCGCTGCTGGAAACTGAAACTTCCAGCCTGGGGCAGGTAATGACCAGCGAAACGATCGAAAATCTGCCGCTCAACGGCCGCAACTTCATCCAGCTTGCCCAAGTGTCGGCGGGTGTTTTGCCTTCTTACCAGACCGTCCAGCGTGACAATTTCATCGCCAACGGAAACCGGCCGATTCAGAACAGCTACATCCTGGATGGGATGGACAACAAAGCGCACATCGTGGGCTTTGACAAGAGCAGCGCGCTGACGCACAAACCCTCGGTGGACGCCATCCAGGAATTCAAAGTTCAGACCAGTACGTTCAGCGCCGAATATGGTCAGGGCGCGGGAGCGGTGGTGAATGCGACTCTCAAGTCAGGCACTAATTCGCTGCACGGAAGCCTGTTCGAATTTCACCGCAACTCGGCGCTGGATGCGACTCCTTATTTTCAGCCGCCCAATACCAAAAAACCGCTCTTTATCGAGCACCAGTTCGGCGGCACGGCGGGCGGGCCGATACGCCGAAACCGCACATTTCTGTTTTTCAGCTACGAAGGCACGCGCCTGCTGACCGCCGCGCCCCGCATTACAACTGTTCCCACCGATGCCTTGCGCGAAGGCAGATTCGGAACCACGCGAATCTTCGATCCCGGCACGACCAAACCGAATCCAGCGGGCTCTGGTTTTGTGCGCGATCCCTTTGCGGGAAGCGTGGTGCCGCGACTTCGCTGGGATCCGGTGGCCGCCCGCCTGGTTGAGCTTTACCCGAGGGCGAATCTGCCGGGTAATATTCTCAACCACTTTTACAACCCCAGGCAGCGGGTGCAATCCGACCAGGTTGATCTGCGGCTTGACCACAAACTGAATGAAGCCGGCAGCCTGTTTGTGCGCTTCAGTCTGGCCAACGACGTCAACACGCTGCCACCACCGCTGCCGCCGCCGGCCAATGACCTGTCCAAAGCCTTCATTCATGGCCGTTCATTTGTGCTGGGATACACGCGCTCTTTCAGCCCGCGAATGGTCAACGAGTTTCGCGGAGGGTTCAATCGCACACTGCTCGACCAGGATATCGATACCCCTCGCCGGTTTGAGGAATTCGGAATCAAGGGCGCTGTCGAAACTCCGGAGATCAAAGGTTTGCCGACGTTCGCCGTCAGCGGCTTTCAGACGCTCGGTACCGCAGATCCGGCGGCAAATCTGCCGGTTCAGGTGACCGGAAGCGGTAATCTGCCCATCACCAAGGCCGGGCAGAATGAGATTGTCTCTGACACGGTATCGCTGGTGCGCGGCGATCATGGCATCAAGTTCGGCGGGGAAGTGCGATGGAACAAATTGAACGCCAATGTGACTCTAACGGCGCGGCCTTCCTTCAATTTCAACGGCGTGTTTACTCAGGATCCCCAGCGCCGCGCGGGAACGGGCCATGCGTTTGCCGACTTTCTCCTCGGTTTGACAAACACTGCCACCGCCAGCACGCAGTCGCGCTCCGGGCTGCGAAGCCGCGAGTATCTTTTCTTTCTGCAGGATGACTGGAAGGTCACGCGCCGCCTTACGCTCAATCTCGGCGTGCGTTACGAGCTGATTACTCCATCCTGGGAAGTCAATGACCAGCAGAGCAATTTCATTCTGGATCGAACGAGCCCGGACTTTGGCAAAATCGTGATTGCGGGCGCCAGAGGGAGTTCCATCAAAGACCGGGCCTTTTCAAAGCTGGACAAAAACAACATCGCTCCCCGGTTGGGCTTCGCCTGGCAGTTCGCTTCCAGGACCGTGCTGCGCGGGGGTTTTGGTATCTTCTACGGCCGCGATGAAGACATCGGAGTAAGCCGCCGGCTCACCAATAATCCTCCGTTTTTTGTGCGCATTCCTTTTCCCACCGACCAGATCACTCCCGTTATCGTGTTGAGCACAGGGTTCCCTGCCGGCATATTGAATCCAGCAAACATGATCAACCCCGAGGTCAACAACTACCCGGAGGATTTCCCGCTTCCCTACGTTCAGCAATGGAGTTTGAATCTGGAGCGTGAGCTGCCCGGCGCCATCCTGCTTCAGGCTGGATATGTGGGCTCTTCGTCGGTAAAGCTCTGGCTGGCGGTTAACGTGAACCGTCCTCCGCCGGGCCAGGGAGCAGTGGATCCGCGCAGGCCGATCCGCGGCTTTGGGAACGTGTTTCTCTACAATCCCTATATCAAGGGAAATTACCACTCGCTGTTTGTGAAGACGGAAAGGCGCTTTTCCGGCGGCCTTAGCTTCATCAACAGTTATACGCTGGGACACTCGATCGACAACGGCAAGTTCATGAATGAATCCGGAGCGGACATTCAGGATTTTCGCAACCTGCGGGCCGAGCGCGCCAGTTCGAACAACGACATTCGTCACCGCTTTATATCCAGCTACATTTACGATCTTCCCTTTGGGCAGGGAAGACGCTTTCTCAACCGGGAGGGAATCGCCGGAGCCGTTCTGGGCGGATGGCGCTGGACCGGTATCGCAAGCCTGCACAGCGGGCTTCCGTTTACGCCAACGCTTAACTTCGACCCCACAAACTCGCTGGCGTCAGCCCGGCCCAATCGCCTTCGGGACGGTAACCTGTCTCGCAGCCGGCGGACGCTGCAAAGATTTTACGACCTGACGGCATTTGAGGCCCCGGTCGGATTCAATTTCGGGAACTCGGGTCGGAACATCCTGAGAGGACCGGGCTTTGTGAACTTCGATTTCGGCATCCACCGGGATTTCCGCGTGCGCGAAGGGATGCGGATTCAGCTTCGCGCCGAACTTTTTAACGCTTTCAACACCCCCCAGTTTGATGACCCGGCAGCCGTAATCGGAACAGCCCAGGCCGGAGTAATCCAGGGCGTGCGCGCTCCGGAGCGCCAGATCCAGGTAGGACTGAAGTTTGTTTTCTGACCATCAATCAGGAGGTTCGCGCTGATGAGAAAAGTCCTGGTCGCGGGTGGCCTTGCATTTTCCTGCGTAGTCCTTATTGTGTGGGCCAGGGGAGTTCCCGAGTTTATACTCTCCTCGCAGCAAAGATTGGTGTTTTCTTCGCCTCAGAACACGGCGGGTGCGCAGCAGTCGCAGCAATCGCCGAGACGATTCCAACTGCCGAAGCTGCCCTCTTTGCCTGCAAGTTTTCTCGTCCGCTTCGGCCTGCGCGACAATGGCGAGTCGACGTGGGATGGCAAAGTCGAAAGCACCGACCGTCGCATCGTTTCGCTGCGAGGCTGGCAGTTTGAAGAGGCCGACACCATCGACATGGCCAGCCTGAGCTGGCGCTGCAAAACCAGACTTGCTGTCTTCAATTCTCCCGGGATGTTCAACGCGCCTCCTCCGCTCAACCTTGTTCCGAAGGGCGTCATCATCGCTGTGGAATCAAATGCGCGCGCGCCGATCCGGATCAGTACAGCGCGCGGATACTTTGAATTCACGCCTTCAGACATACAACCGGGGTCGTCGCGGACGCTGCTGGACGGGCAGGTCTCGGTGGAAGCAATTGAAGGCGGCGAGAAACTTGGCGATGATTCAAGCCAGGATGATTACCCCGCAGCCGCTTTCGACAACCGGCAGCGATTCTGGATTTCATGGATTGCCTATCGCCAGTCCAAAGACATCGTGCGCGCGCGGTTTCAAAATGTGGACGGCAGTTGGAGTCAGACGTTTGATGTAAGTGAATGGGGAGATCACTACCAGACTTCGCTGGCTGCAGACGCCAAGGGCGGCGTTTGGATCTTCTGGTCGGGCCAGAAGGACGGCAACTGGGATATTTTCGCGCGCCATTGGGACGGCACCCGGTGGTCCGGGATTGATCGACTCACCGAATCGCCGGAACCCGATCTGTTTCCCAAAGCGGTTTCCGGGCGCGACGGGGCGGTGTTTCTAACGTGGCAGGGGTTTCGACGGGGCCAGTCAGACATCTTATTACGCTCTTTGCGTGACAACGCCTGGAGCGCGGAAATGCGTGTAAGTGATTCCGCGGGCAACGACTGGCAGCCCTCTGCTGCCGTTGGCGCCGATGGCAGACTCTGGATTGCCTGGGACAGTTACAGTTCGGGCAACTATGATGTCGTGCTGCGCAGCGTGCAGAACGGAATTGCGGACAAGATTATTCCAGTCGCCGACTCGGCCCTCTTTGAAGCGCATGCGGCCGTAGCTGTCGATGCGCAGGGAAATCCGTGGGTCGCCTGGGACCAAGGCGCCGCAAACTGGGGGAAAGACTGGGCGCGCGATGATACGTTTCGCGGTTCGCTTCTCTACTTGTGGCGGCACAGCGCGATCGCGCGTGTCGGCCCCGACGGCGTGAAGGCGACTGCCGCCCCGCTGCAGCACGCCCTGCCTGAAAGTCTCCGCCGTTTCCAGCAGGTACCGCAGCCCGTATTCGATGCAGAAGGGAGACTCTGGGTTTTTTTTCGGACCCGCACCGCCGTCCTGAACAACCGCTACGACGGCTGGGCGAACGGCGGCCGCTGGGAGACCTTTGTGACCCGTTATGACGGCGACCGGTGGTTGCCGGCTACGTATATTAATGAAAGTGTCGGGGGAAGCGAGGTCCCGGTCTCTGCGGCGCCCGCCGCCGACGGGCTGCGCGTTGTCTGGTCCTCGGACCAGCGCCCGTTCCGGCTCGCCGGAGGATTCGGCGCCCGCTTCACGCGAAACAATAATCTCTTTCTGGCGGGGATTAAGGCCGGCGGCCCCGCCCCTCAACAGGTCGCGCTCAAAGAACCTACGCGCCCCGGCCCTCTGGTCGCTTCACCGGTGCACCCGGACGAGAAACAAAACCTGCAGCAGATTCGAACCTATCAGGTGCAAATGGGCGGAAAAACGCTGCGGATCTTTCGCGGCGACCTGCACCGGCACACCGACATCTCCGCCGACGGCGCCGGCGACGGCTCGCTGCTGGATCTTTATCGTTATTCGCTCGACGCCGCCTCGCTCGATTATGTCCTGGTCTCCGATCACAACATGGGCGGCGACGACGAGTACAGTTGGTGGCGCACTCAGAAATCGAATGACCTTTTTAAGATCGGAAGCACATTTGTTCCTCTCTATGGATATGAGCGAAGCGTGAGCTACCCGAACGGACATCGAAACGTGATATTCCTGGAGCGCGGCGTGCGAACGCTTCCCATCAAGCCGGAAGAAAATCAGGGAAGGGTAAACAGCGGCGCGATTCTTTATCCGCACTTGCGACAGAACCAGGGGATTACCACCAGTCATTCCGGCGCGACCAGCCAGGGCTCGGACTGGCGCGACTGGGACATCGAGTTGGAGCCGATTGTGGAGCTCTACCAGGGATACCACGCTTCATATGAATATGAAGGCGCTCCCAAGGCGGAGACGAGCCGCTTCATCCAACGTGTGCATGGCGGTTACGAGCCTGCGGGGTTCTGGTGGAACGCGTTAAATAAGGGATACAAGCTGGGAGTTCAGGCCAGCTCCGATCACCTGGCGACTCACACTTCTTACGCGTGCATCTACGCCGCCGACCTCTCGCGAAGCGCGCTGATGGATGCGATGAAGGCGCGGCACACCTACGCTGCGACCGACAACATCGTCGTCGATTTCCGCACCACCGGCGATGATGGCGAGCACATCATGGGCGACGTGACAGCGGTAAGCAGCAAGCCGCGGTTCACGGTGAAGATTTATGGGACGTCGAAAATTTCCGAGCTGGCGCTGATCCGCAGCGGAAAATTTTTGTACACCCTTCAGCCGGGATCGCAAAATGTTGACCTTTCATTGATGGACAACCAGCCGCTGGAAAATCAGGAGGCATGGTATTACGTGCGCGTGACGCAGGACGATCGACAGATGGCGTGGTCCTCGCCGATCTGGGTAACAGTGAAGCGGTAATGAGGTACAGTCATGAGGAATCCAGTTTTTTCCCATCCGCTTTTAACCGGCGCGCTGCTCTTGCTTGTTTCGAGTACGGCCTCGCCCCAGAACTGGCCGCAGTGGCGCGGGCCCGATGCCAATGGCGTCTCTCAGGAAACCGGACTGCCGGTCCGATGGAGCCAGTCGGAGAATATTGCCTGGAAAGTGGGCCTTCCGGGCCGCGGTATGTCAACGCCGATCATTTGGGCTGACCGAATCTTTGTGACGTCACAGGTCGGTTCCGGCATTGTGGAGGCGCGTTCGGCGCGTTATGAAGGTCCCGTCCCAAGCGACGACACGCCGGTGACTTTCGTTCTCCAATGCTTCAGGCGCGAGGACGGGAAGCTCCTCTGGGAGCATCGCATGGCTGCGGAAAAGCCTCTTCCTCCGGTCCATGTCTTTCACAACCTGTCGACGCCCAGCCCGGTCACCGACGGCGAGCGTGTCTACGTCTGGTTCGGAACGGGCCAGTTGTTTGCGTTCACACTGGACGGCAAGGTCGTCTGGAAGCGCAATCTGGCGCAGGAGTATTCGCCGTTCAAGCTGCTCTGGGGCCACGGTAGCTCGCCGGTTGTGTACAGGGATTATTTAATCTTGCTCTGCGATCACGATCCGGCGGCCTACCTGCTCGCCCTCGACCGGCGCTCTGGAAAGGAGATCTGGAAGGCGGACCGGGGCAAGGAGCTTCGTTCCTACAGCACGCCTTTTCTGGTAGCAGTCGGGGATCGCCGCGAGTTGATCGTCAATTCTAATCCGCGCATCGACGCGTACGACCCGGAAACGGGCCGGCTCCTCTGGTATGCTGAGGGCGACTGCAAGGTGCCTATCCCGATGCCGGTCAGCGCTCACGGTATCCTCTATGCCAGCCGCGGATACAACAGCGGGCCCTACATGGCGATCCGGCCCGGCGGAAGCGGGGATGTGAGCCAGACGCGCGTTCTCTGGCGGGTCCCGACGGGAGCGCCTTACGTCTCGTCGTTTTTATATTACCGGGAGCTGCTTTATATGGCGACCGAAGTCGGAGTTGTTCGCTGCATCGATCCGGAGACTGGAGCGACGCTGTGGACGCAGAGAATCGGCGGGAACTTTTCGGCCTCGCCGGTCGGTGCGGACGGGAAAATCTATCTTCTGAATGAGGACGGCGAGACAGTGGTGCTGCAGGCGGGTCGCGAGTGCGTGATCCTCGCCCGGAATGCCCTGAACGAACTGTGCCGGGCGTCTCTGGCGGTGGCGCGGCGACAGATCTTCATTCGCTCGGACCAGCACCTCTACTGCATCGGCGCTCAGGAGCGCCAGCGAGCGGACTCAGATGGTTTCCGAGAAACATGGATTGAACGGCGAGCAGAGCTTCGCCCTGGAGTTTCTACATTTTGGAAGCGGAGAGACGGCCTGAGGGCCGTCTCAGCTTTGCAGGTTACATCGCGCTGAGACGGCCTTCAGGCCGTCTCCTGGAGTTTGGACATTTACAAACGTAGCGCCGCGGCATGTCGCGGCAGAGCTCCGACGCGGCATGCCGCGTCTCTACACCAGAAAATATCCGAACTCCATGGGGGCCGCTTTGCGGCCCCCGGACGCGACATGTCGCGTCCAGAGACGGCCTTCAGGCCGTCTCTCCGCTGGCTTATCTCTGCCGTTTCATCTCCCATCTGCGCGGGTTCAACGCGGTAGTAGTTTCGAAAAAGAGTCATGCAGGACATAACCGGACAGGAAGCGATTTTGCGAAAAAAAATTGAGATGGGTGAGACGGCCTGAGGGCCGTCTCTACTCACAAAAAGTAGGATTCCCTGAGACGACCCTCAGGCCGTCTCTCCTCACAAAAGGATTCCCTGAGACGACCCTCAGGCCGTCTCTCCCATCCCAAAAATGTAGAAACTCCAGGGCAGAAAAGCTTGTCTATCTATGACAAAAAGATCATATTAGATGCCACGCAAGCCTAGGGGGACCCCTGATGCAGCTCGGTGTTTTGCCGGCACGCCCAAAGGAGCCTACCCTTTGTCATCTTGGTCAAATCGACCATCAGTTGGCCCCGCCATCATTTGTCGCTCTGTCGACAGGAGAATCTAAATGAATACCAGAAAAGGACATTCAGTTCGATCGTGCAATCTCTTTGCAGATCTCATTCTCTCCTTCTGTATCAGTTGGTGTCTTACCGCCGGGTCGGCTCCGGACGCTTTGGCCCAGAACATCACCGGGACGATCGTGGGCACCGTCAAAGACAGTTCGGGCGGGGTCATACCAGGCGCCAGAGTGAGCCTGATTAATATGGATACGAATGTCCAGGTCGCAGTCCAAACCGACGAATCTGGAGACTTCGTGGCTCCGAGCCTGTTGCCGGCAGTCTATGACGTCAGAACCGAGGCTCCCGGATTCAAGGTGAATGTAATCGAAAGGGTCCGGCTGCTGGCCAATCGCACGGTGCGCCTGGAGGTAGTGCTGCAACCGGGAGAGATTGCGGAACGGATCGAAGTGCAAGCGACCGCTCCGGTGGTCAATTCTGAAAATGCCACCATCGGAAATATTCTGGAAAGTCAGATCATCACCACACTACCATTGAACGGGCGCACGCTCGATCGGCTCATCCGCATCTCTGCCGGCGTCACCACTGACAGTGCTTCCAACCCGAGAGTGGCCGGCAGCTCCTATTGGGGAGGGATTCACTTCAACCTCGATGGCATTACCTACAACGATTCGGGCAATGGCGGCGCTGCTTACTCGTTCCGCAATGGCGCCGCGACCCTGCCTTCGGTGGATGCTGTGGCTGAGTTCAAGATCGATTCCAGCAATCAAAAGGCCGAGTTTGAAGGCTCAGCTTCTGTGACCATCGTTTCCAAGACCGGAAGCAACGCGTTCCACGGCTCCGTTTTTGAGTTCAACCGGAACAAGGCTTATGCGGCGAAGAACCGCTTTGCCACCACTGTGCCCAAGCCGCCCTTTAATCGCAATGAGTTCGGTTTTTCCATCGGCGGTCCGATTCGTAAGGACCGAACCTTCTTCTTCGCCGATTACGAAGGGTTGCGAGAGCGCTTTCCACGCGTCAACACTCTGTCCGTTGCCACTGCGGCCATGCGCGGCGGAGATTTTACCGGGCTGCCGCCCATCATAGATCCTGTAACTCGCCAGCCGTTCACCGACAATCGGATTCCATCGAATCGCATTGATGCGCGCTCGCAGGCTTTGCTCAAGTTTGTGCCCCTGCCGAATCTGGCCGGAATCGGCCCCGCTGGAACATTGAACAACTATGTGGGAAACATCGGCAATATTTCCGACATCAACCGGTATGGCGTCCGCCTGGACCACAGGCTGTCGAACCTTGACAGCCTGTGGGGCAGCTTTAATTATTCCAAGGGCTCTCCTTACGTCGTGGCACAGGCATTCCCGCCAGGTTATGGCAGTTGGAGCGATGGTGGTTACCAGACCGAGAACCTGAATGTAACACACGCGCACACCTTCTCCTCACACGCCATGAACGAGTTTCGCTTTGGCTGGTTTTACCATGGCAGCGTGCGTCTCGGCATGAACACCGACTTCGATCCGAGAACGCTCTTCCCCGATCTTTATGGCCCTCTCCCGCAGGGAGGACTGCCCAACGTCGGGATTAGCAATCATGTTTCAATCGGAGACTACGGCGGAAGCGCGCGCGGAAAGCAGTACACCAATCAGTACATCGATAACTTCACTTACGTGCGTGGGCGGCATACGCTGAAGACCGGCATTGATTTTGCCAACTACCGGGTATCCACTCCTCCGGGGGCATTCGGTCTTTTGACGGGCATCGCGCAAGAGGCGGCCTTCGGACGGTTCACATTCAACGGGCGTTATACCAATAACAATCCTTCGGCTGCCGCGCAACCCGCGCATGCTTTTGCCGACTTTCTGCTCGGCTATCCGGTTACCACATTTCGCTCTACTCCCACTGCCGTCAGTCTCTTCTACCAGACCCGCTACAGCGGCTATGTTCAGGATGACTGGCGCGTCTCGCCTCGGCTGACTCTGAACTTTGGCCTGCGATACATGGTGCAGACCTCATGGAAAGAGCGGGACCGGGCCCAGGCCAATTTAGATTTCGCATCGGGGAAACTGGTCATTCCCGGAAGCCAGCTTCCGCCTCAGACTATTGCGCGACTTGTGGGCGCCTATCCCATCGTCACCTCCAAACAGGCAGGTCTGCCCGACGAGGTGTTGGAAACAGACAAGAACAACTTTGCACCGCGGATTGGTTTTGCTTATCGTCCATTCGCCAACAGCAGAACAGTGATCCGCGGCGGCGCCGGGATTTTTTACAACACACTGCCCGTCTACATCGGCTTTCGGCAGATGGGGTTCAGCAATCCGCCCTTCCTGCTGTCTGAAACTTTCGAGGCCGCCGCGGGATTAACGCCTTCTCTGACGCTGGCCCAACCCTTTCCGGGAGCAGGGACGATTTCCCCGAACCCTGCGATCACGGCTGTGGAGCGCAGCATCAAGAACAGCGAAGCGCAGCAATGGAACCTTACACTGGAGCAAGAACTGCGGGCGAGTCTTGGAATCCGAATCTCCTACGTCGGCAACAAAACCAGTCATCTCCCCTGGTACAATCGTTCCATCAACGTTGCGCAGACACAGGCAGCCGGCGCCATTCAACCGCGCCGCCCGTATCAGCCCTGGTCGGACATTCTGCTTCTGGCAGGCGGCGGGGATTCCACGATCCATCAACTTCAGCTCGAAGCCATCCAGCGTTATTCCAACGGCCTCTCTTTCCAGGCGGAATACTCCTGGAACCGTTCGCTTGACGACGTGCCGATTGTCGGCGGCCCGCAGGATCCGTACAACAATCGGGCCGACCGGGGAAATTCCGACCAGATACGACGGCATATCTTCACCTTGGCTTACAGCTACGATCTGCCGATCGGTCCGGGGAAGCGCTTCGTCAATGCCGGCGGACCTTTGGGCAAGCTCACGGGCGGCTGGCAGGTTGCCGGCATTACTTACCTGCGCACAGGCCAGCCGTTCTCTGTGACTTTCAGCTCCACGCAGCCGGGCTGGTTCTCGAGCCGCGCCAATCTGGTAGGAGATCCGAAACTTCCGCGTTCGCAAAGATCGATTACGCGCTTCTTTGATCCTTCGGCCTTTGCCGTGCCTGCGCCCTTCACGTACGGGAATTCCGGCCGCAACATGCTCTTCGGCCCGGGCGACATCATCGTTGATCTGAGCGTCCTGAAGAACACCAAGATTGGAGAACGGGTGACGGCGCAGTTCCGGGCCGAATTTTTCAATCTGCCCAACCACCCAAACTTCGGCAACCCGGCTGCCAACATCTCCGTCCCGGCCCAGGTGGGTCGCATTTTCGGAGCCGGCGACCCGCGCCAGATTCAGTTTGGGATGAAGGTTCTTTTTTGACGTAAAGGTCTAAAAGGAATTCACCACAGAGGCTTAGCGCGGCAAAGCTGCAACTATCAAGGAGAGACGGCCTGAGGGCCGTCTCTCTGCGGTGCCCTGCCAAGCTGAGACGGCCCTCAGGCCGTCTCTCCGCTCCCGAATAATTTGCGCAGGCCGCGAAAATTCTCATGGTTAGTAGTACAGGGGACACAGAGAACTTCCCGTGTCCCCTGTGTAACCTGTCGGCAACTTCTTGTTTTTTTAGCAAGATTTTTCAAAAACGTTCACGTCAACCACAACGTGGTCGTTGACGTGCCCGTGCTCGTGAACGTCGACGGCTTTTTGGTCGCGGCCTGCGCCGGGCTGTGCCTCTGTGGTTATAAAGAAGCATCCCCCATTCCTCAATAATCCCTGTTAACGCTCCCCGTCCCAACGCGTCTTGCAGGATGTCGCGGGCAGAGGGCCCGTGGATGCCGGCCGCCGGCCGGCGATTCCTTCTGGAGGGAAAAATGATGAGAGCAACTACCCGTCTTGCAATGTCATTGCTGGTGCTCGGCCTGTCGGCCAGTTCCGCCCGGGCCAGCGATCCCGTGGGGGTCTACGCGTTGATCGATAAGGTCGTCCTGGAACCCAACGCGGAAGCGCCTGAACGAATTCAGATCTGGGGAGCCTTTTCCGTGGCGATCGCCAATGATGTGAACTACTACCATCCGGTCGCCCGCGGCTACATGTATTTTTCCGCTCCCAAGGACAAAGAAGAAATTGCCCGCAAGGAGTGGGCTGATTTGAAGAAAGCCGCCGGCTCGCGCCAGGTCATTGCCTTTGGAAAGCGCTGGGACCTGAAGGCCAGTGTTCGAAAGGCGGACGAGAAACCGAAGTCTCCCGATGTCTATCCGCTTTCATCCGGCCTGAGCAGAATCCGGACCGATACCGACTACGCGCCTATCCGTGCCTTGCTCGATCAAAGCAAGTGAGGTTCGCGATGGTCACGGCACGTCTCTTCCGCCACTCTGATTGGGATGCACTTTTTGTGGCGCTTGCGATCGCACAGGCTGCGCTTTTTCTTGCCGTTCCGCTGGCGCCTGTGATCGCGCTTGGAATCTGGTGGAATGCAAACACGATCTCGCACAACTTTATTCACAAACCCTTCTTTCATGACCGCCGTCTGAACGCGCTTTTTTCGCTTTACCTGAGCGCGTTGCTCTCCATCCCGCAGACTGTCTGGCGCCAGCGCCACCTGGCCCACCATACCGGCGTTGCCTGGCGGCTGCGGATAGACCGGGCGGCGGTCGCCGAGATCGCTGTTGTGCTGGCCCTCTGGTCGACATTGCTGTGGCTCAATCCTATGTTTCTCCTGAGCGTTTACTTTCCGGCCTATGCCGTGGGATTGGGACTTTGCTGGATGCACGGGCATTACGAACACGCTCGTGGAACGGTCAGCCACTACGGGGTTATCTACAACTTCTGCTGTTTCAACGACGGATTTCATGTCGAGCATCACAGAGAGCCGGGACTCCATTGGAGGCGCCTGCCCGAGCGGGTCCAAACGGGATCGGAGACGAGTTGCTGGCCGGCGCCTCTGCGTTGGCTTGACTGCGCGCTTGAATGGCTGGAGAAGCCTGTGTTGCGCTCGAGATTGTTGCAGAACTTTGTCCTGCGAAGCCACAGGCGAGCCTTTTCCTCGCTGCTTTCCAAGCT
This sequence comes from Acidobacteriota bacterium, assembly GCA_036507075.1. Taxonomy (GTDB): domain Bacteria; phylum Acidobacteriota; class UBA6911; order JACQSX01; family JACQSX01; genus DASXQR01. The sequence continues at coordinate 49,813 of DASXQR010000082.1, forward strand.
GCCCCGGCCACACCGGATTGCGATCGTTGGAGGGGGACTCTTTCCCCGCACGGCGCTCATCTTGCGCGAGTTGCTTCCCGAGGCGAAACTGGTCCTCATTGATCGTAACGCTCAGAATATCGAAAGGGCCCGCGCGTTTCTGGACTGCGCAGTTGACTTCGTCAACGCCCGATACGAACCGGCGCAGCACACCGGTTTTGATCTGGTCGTCATTCCTTTGGCGTTCGTCGGAGATCGCGCCGCGCTCTATCGAAATCCTCCGGCCCCGTTTCTTTTCGTCCACGACTGGATTTGGCGCAGGCGTGGCACCGGCCGGATTATTTCGATTTTCCTGTTGAAGCGTCTGAATCTGGTTCGGCCAACCGTACCCAACGTGCGGAGAAATTAACCGCGAAGGCGCGAAAGCGCGAAAGCAAGAATTGCTCTAGTCCTTTCTGGATGGCCAGAACCGCAGAAATCTCAATGGGGGACTGTCCCCTCTTAAAAATGGGGACAGTCCCCTTTTAAAAATGGGGACAGTCCCCTTTTATTTATGCAAGCTCGAGCTGCCAGTCTGCTTTCCGTTCTCCTGTTGTCCAGGATCGTTATCCTTGTGGCACACCGGCCCCCTGCGTCGTTCTGGATGCCGGTTGCGTACTTCTGGCAGGACATTCTGGTGGGGCTCGTTTATGCCCTGCTCGATCGGGTATGGCGGCGATCCTGGGCCGGCTGGCCTCTGTATGTCGTCCTGGTTGCCTACACGGCTCTGAATGTTCCGGTCACGCTTGTGACATCGAGCCCGCTGACCTGGCCGATGTTGCGGGCGGCGCGCGGTCCTCTGTGGGACTCGTTGGTGTATCACTGCAGTCCCGCAAATATCCTGCTGCTTATTCTGATTGTCGGCTCTTCGGCCGTGCTGCCGGCGGCGTTTCGATTCCTGACCCGGCGCCATGTGCAATTTGGCGGTTTGATCTTCGGCTTAATCGCCGCCGTCGGTCCCCTGGCGTTGAGCCGAGTGGATACGCTCGGCCTGCACCGCAATGCGGTGGTCGAACTTCTCAAGCCGCTGGCTGCGCTGCCGAGCAGCGCTGGCCCGTACCCTGACTTTTCGATCTCGCGCCACTGGCGTGTCTCCGCATTTGCATCCCCATCGACAGTCGAAGACCTGTCGCGTTACCGGGGCATGGCGCGGAGTCGGAATGTGATTCTGGTAAGTCTGGAATCAGTGGCGGCCCAATACCTCCCCGCGTACGGCGGCCGGTCGGACTTGATGCCAAATTTTTCGGAAATGGCGTGCCACGGGATCCTGTTTGAGAACGCCTACGCCGCCTATCCGGAAAGCATCAAGGGTTTGTTTTCCGTTTTGTGTTCAACTTTTCCTGCTTTCGACACGACTGCCGAAGAGCACGCCAAGGCTGCCTGCCGATCGCTTCCATCGGTGCTGGGTGAGGCCGGATATCGAACAGCCCTGTTCCATTCGGGCAGGTTCATGTATCTCGGAATGGATTCAGTGGTCCATGGGCGGGGCTATGACACGCTTGAAGATGCCGGAGATATTGGAGGCGACCAGCAGTCTAGTTTTGGCGTCGATGAACCTTCCACAGTGCGAAGAATTCTCAGTTGGATCGACACGCTTCCGGCGGGCCGGCCGTTCTTTGTCACTTATTTGCCTGTCGCCGGCCATCACCCATACGAAACTCCCGAGCGCGGCCGCTTCCCCGAGAATGAAGAGTTTGGCCGTTACTGCAATGCTCTTGGCTACGGTGACGCGGCGCTCGGCCAGTTGCTCGACGGAGTGCGTGCAAGAGGTCTGGAAGAGAAAACTCTTTGGGTTGTCTTCGGCGATCATGGTGAAGCATTCGGCCAGCATGCCGGTAACTTCGGGCATACGTTCTTTCTGTATGAAGAAAATGTCCGCGTCCCGTTTCTCATTTTTGCGCCCGGCCTGTTCGAGAATCCGGTTCGAGTGGGCCGCACGGCAAGTCTTGTCGATGCAGCGCCGACGGTTCTTGATCTCCTAGGCCTGGAGCGGCCCGCTTCGTATCAAGGCCGTTCGATGCTTGAGTCCGAATCGACGATGGCGCTCTTCTTCACTGACTACTCGCTGGGCCTGCTGGGTCTGCGTGACCAGCAGTGGAAGTTTATTTATGAGATCGACTCAGGTCGCGTCAAACTCTGGGACCTGCACGTCGACCCGGGGGAAAAGAATGATCTTTCTGCCGCCTATCCAGACCGCGTCGCCTGGTACCGCCACCATCTGGTCGCCTGGAGTGAGGCGCAGAAGAGTTACATCGTCAACTCGCCCAGTGAAGTGCGCAGTGGAATTCGGAATGCAGAATGGAATTCGGAATTCGGAATGCGGAATAAGGAATAGGAAGTGATTTTGTCACGGTTTCGAAGTCTTAAATGGGAAGTTATCCCGCATTCGGAATTCCGCATTCGGAATTCCGCATTCCCCATTCCGCATTGCATTCTTCATTCCGAAATCCCCATTCGAAAGGTTTCTCTTGCGGTCAATTACCAGGGAGCGTAGTCTACCGGCGGCGGTTGATCCGTCGCCTAACTCCTGTCCGGCCCGCCGCCTCTGGGCCACTTGAAGGAGCAAAGGAGGGCGTCGCCCTTTCCGGATTCGCGTGAGTTTGGTCGTTTCATCCATCGGGCTGATGCCGGCGTGCGGGGCGGGCATGCAGGTATTGGCATGAACCGAAGGAATTTTCATCATGACCAAACAACGTGACTTCAAGCAGCTCGTCCGCGAGCGCATGTCCAAAACCGGCGAACGCTACACCGCCGCCCGCGCGCAAATCCTGGCAAAACTGCCTGAACTGCCCCTGACGGCGGAGACATTTCCCGGTCTGCTCAAAGGCTACGATCGGTTCGGCGGCATCCAGGGCGATACCGCCGTGATGCACAACGTGCTGCGCCACGCGGGTATCACCTCGCCCATTACCGGCAAGCCGTACACCGAGGCGATGATCAATGGCCTGTGCGGCGGACCGGGATTCCTCTACGCGGTTTTTGAATACAAGGGCTGGCCGCCGATGTTATCGATGACGCTGCGCAGTCGGTCTATGCCCGACCTGTACGCCGCCGAAGGCCTCTCGCGTCTCGGCGTGCGACTGAAAAAGAGCGAAACCACCAGCTCCAAGCCTGCCCGCAGGGCGCTTGACGAAGCCCTGTCGGCGGGAAAAGCGGCGATTTGCGTCGCCGACATTGCCACGCTTCCCTGGTACGGCCTGCCTCACGAGTTCGCCGGCGGCTCGCCGCACATGATCGCTGTGATCGGCCGCGACGGCGACGACGTCTGGATCGATGATCGGCCCCCGCGGCCGATCCGCCTGAGTATCAATCAGCTCGACAAAGCCCGAGCTTGCTACCGGCGGGCGAAGAACCGCCTGATCACTGTGGAGGGCCCGCAGCCAAAGTACGATGCCAGGCAGGCGATCCGGGACGCGATTGCCGACACGGTCCGATCTTATGTCGAACCGGCCGTGCCTCGCTCGTTCTGGGTCAACTGTGGATTCTCCGGCATTGACAAGTGGCGGCAGATGCTCACCGACCGCAAGGACAAGAAGGGCTGGCCGAGTGTGTTCGCCGAGGCCGGCCTTGCATACGCCGGGCTGCATCGCGCCTACCAGTGCATCGAGCATGAATCAACGGCTCCGTCTGCCGGGCGCGGGTTCTACGCCGATTTCCTGGATGAAGCCGCCGGGGCGCTCATTCAGCCGATCCTGAAACAGGCGGCGACGGCGTATCGTCAGACCGGTGACCTGTGGGCGCAGGTGTCGGGCCTGATCACCGAGTGTCCCGATCCTGCGGTGCGCCAGGCATGTGAGATTTCGGATCGACGACTGGAGCTTGGCGATGCGCACGGCGAAAGTATTTCAAAGGAATCGTCCGAGCTGTGGCAAAAGCGCCACAAACTCGCCGCCGAATGCAAGCTCACCAAAGAAGCCGCCCTGTCGCTCTACACAAAGATGGCAGACATCGTCGGCCAAATCAGCCAAGCCGAGCACTCGGCCGTGGATCTGCTGAACCGCTCGCTGGGGTGAGACTTGGGCATACGGCCTGCGGACCGCAACTGGTCATTGGTCATCCGTCATTAGTCACCACGACTTCAAACTTCTTACGGTTCCGTCTTCCTTTCTCAGACGTCATAGTTCACGCGAACGTGCGCCGGAAAGACTTTCGTACCTTCCAGCGTAACGTTGGGTAATCCGCTGAGTTCTACCTCGCGCAGGCGCGGCAGCTTTGCGAGATGGGCGAGGCCCGCATCGCTTACGCCCTTAGTCTCGAAGAACTCGACCTTTTCCAGCGAGGTCATGCTGCCCAGGATCTCCAGGCTGCGGTCGGTAATCTGCGTCAGGCCCGCGTAATAGTACTTCAGTTGCAGCGCCGCGATGTGCCCGGTAGCAACATCGGTCGTGTCGCGGCAGTACATGCATGTTAAGCGTTCCATCCGCTGGCAGCGGCCTACATGGCGGAAGCCATCATCCTGAAAGCCAATGGGCGTAAGCTCCCGAAGCGCGGGGAACTGCGGCAAAGTACACAGCGCGGCGTCATCCACATTCTTGCAACCGATGCCAAAGCCTCGCAGCGCCGGCATCTTCGAGAGCGCGACAAATCCCCGGCTCCCGAAATTCGGGCACTCGCGTCCCCAAATGAATTCGATCGTTTTGGACCGGCTTAGCGCGGCGAACCCGTCGTCCGTGGCGACCGATTCCTGCGCTCGCAGCCTGCGCAGGCTCGGCATGGCCGCGATGTGCCGCATGGCTGTGTTGTCACTCAACTTTCCATCACAGCCGAGAGACGCAAGATTCGGAAGACGCACCAGCACTGCGAAGCCATCGCTAGTAATGCCCGTTACATGCCAGAACAGGTCGAGTGCGTACAGGCCCTTCAACCCGGCGAGGCTCGCGAGACCGTGGTTAGTGAATGGCCCGTCGACAAGCAGGTGTGTGGGTTCGTCGCTTGGGTCCTTTGGCTCGCGGGGAAGTTCTCCTCCATGCCACGTTTTGAACATCGGGAATTCGTGCAGGAGAGGCAGTCCTTCATCCGTGACCAGCCGGCCGGTATCGAGCCGCCGCAGGCGGGGCTTTCCGCGCAGCGCTTCAATGACGCCATCGCCAGTAGGAGAGCCCATCAAATTCACGCTCTCGAGTTGATGGCAGAATCGCAGGTTGGCGACTCCTTTGTCCGAGATGCCTTTCTGCCAGGTCATCTCGAAGGTGCGAAGTTCGGGCAAGTGACGCAATACTTCAAGCCCGCGATCGGTGAGCTTACCTCCGGGACACTCGCTCAGGTTCATGTGCCGCAACTGCGGCATGCGCGCCAGGTGCAGAAGGCCGTCGTCGCTCAGACCGCGCGAGCCTCCGAGGATCAGGCTGGTGACGAAATCGAGTTCGGCGATGCGCTTCAGCGCATCGTCGGTCATCATGCCGTTTGCTTCCAGCGCCGTAATCCGGCGCTCCTTCATCACGTTGATGATCGTGTCCCAATCCTTGTCGGTCGGCATCCGGCGCGGGGCAATCTTGTTTTCTTTCTCGTCGACGGCGTACGGCTCGCCCGGCGGCGGAGCACCCTTGGCTACCGCTTCGGTCAATGCTGTCCAATTAGGAAAACCCGCTGTACGTGCGATGAGCTCTTGCGCTTCGGCGATCCCGAACGCTTCGGCAGACCCACCGGCTTGCCGGACTTTGTAAACGAGCCTCCACACGGTGGCACGGAGATCGTCTACGGTGGCTGAGCGCCCGTAATGCTCGTTGATGCGCTGCATAGCTTTGGCATCACCGGTCGCATAGACGGTCACCATGTTTTTGGCGAGGTTTTCGTATTTCGCAACGTCTGGCGCGAACAGCTCTGGAGGCTCGTCTGGCGGCGCTGCGCCCTCGGCCGCCGCGAGCCGGTCGGCAGCCGCGTCGAGCCCACGACGTCGCGCCACCTGGGCCGCCGTCAAACCGTCTTGTGTGCGGCGAAATCTCGCATCGGCGCCGTACGACAGAAATAAATCAACCAGTTCGAGGGCTTTTTGTTCGTCCTCCGGCAGCCAGAAGAGGGGTGTACTTTCGCCAGACATAGTTGCGATCCGGGGCTCTGCGCGCAGCACCTCCCGCACGCGTTCTACGTGACCGGTGAAACTCAACGCCCAGACATCACGGCTGTATCGACTAAGGAGAGTGATGATCCGGGTCTGTTGAGCCCACATCGCGAACCAAAGCGGCGTTGCGTCATGCATCGAGTCCACCGGATCAATCTTGGCGCCCCTTTTGATGAGCAGCGCGGTGACACTCTCGGAGCCGTTATATGCCGCCACGTGCAGCGGATGCTGGTTACCGCGCTTGGGGTCGGGAACATCGGGCGAAACGCCGAGGTCGAGTAAGAACTCGACGACATCTGCGCGGTCCTGCTCCGCCGCGACGTGAAGGGCTATGGACGAATTCACGTACTCAGGATGCTTTTCAATCTGCGCCTGTACTTCCACGCGATCGAGCCGGAAACACGCCGCTACAAACGCGTCTTCCCCTTCGAACGCCAGCGTCGTGCGTTTCGCGCCGCAGCGCACCAGCAGTTCAGCCATCCTGGTACAGCCCAGCCGCATTGCCTCCTGGTACAAAGTGCGCTGCGGGAACCGCTTGTCCCGCGGAGGAGCGACGTTAGGACTCGCGCCCTGCGTGAGACACCACTCCGCTAATTCCAGATCGTTGTTCCGAAGCGCAGCCGAGAGATACCAGCGGGCGCCGCACCCATAGGAGCCCGCGTCGAGCATGTGCCATTCAGGATCATCCCAGTCGGCTTTGCGTCCCGCCCTGACGGAGAACTCGTAAATCAGTTTCAAAAACCATAGGACTTTTCCGTGGAAGTGAATGTTGTAGTTGACTTGGCCGTCGTAGCGTTCAGCCCCTCGTTCCAGCAGCAGGCGCGTGAGCGCCTCACGCTGCGGATGCGGCGGCCGGTCTTCCTCGCCCTCGCCGATAACGCCCGTCAACGGGGTATAGCGGCTGTCGCCGGCCATGAAGTACGCGTTCGGATCAGCGCCGTGGTCCAGCAACAGGCACGCGATGGCGACGGCGTTATCGTTTGACTTTTCCAGCGGTAGCCTGGTGAAGCACAGGTACAGCAGTGGCTCCCACCCCTTGGGCCCAATGTCTTTGAAAAGGTCGTCAGAGCCGCCGATGCCGGAGCGATCCGGCGCGGTGGCGGAGCTCTTCTCGCGAGCGGCCTCGGGGCGTTCCAGCAGAATTCGCTGCACTTCCTCTAATTCGCCGCACACCACGGCGGTATAGAGGCTGACGCGCGCGATTTCGGGATGGTGTTGCAAAAGGCGCATCGCGGCATGGCATGCCATCCGATGCGCCGGGCGTCCCCGCACGTGGTGGTCCGGGCACGCGTAATCCAGGAATCGTGCGACCAGTCGCGCGTGCGTGTCATCGGTCCGGACGGAGGCGGCGGGCCGCTTCTCCAGCTCCTGCTTCAGCGCCGTCCAGCCGGGAAAGCCGTATTCAAGCGCGATTGCATGCTGCACGTCGCGAAGAACGGGATTAGAGGGAACCTTGGGATGAGCCCGTTGCAGACGCGCACGCGCTTCGGCGACGTTGGCGCGCACGCGTTTAAGCCAGTGCTTGGCTTCTTTCTTCAGGTTTTCGAGAGTGGTTGATGCGGTGAGCTGACGGCTCATGGAAACCTTCCTTCCGTTGTATCGCCTGAAGTCCGCTGAATTACAGGCCGGAAGAAGGTCCGAGATTTCGAACGATCCAGTGAGGGTGGGAGTAGTCTCCCTTGCCACGGACAGGAGGCGCCCCAGAGCGCTCTACGCAAAGTCTGCGCGGAAAGGCAACTCATTGTCAATGGGCGTATCGGGGGTGTCGCAAGCAGGGCGCGAGCTTCATAACGATCAAGCTCAGCCACCACGACCAGCGCACGGCTAGAGCAGCGGATTCTCCACCTTTAGAAACTCATATCCTCGGAAGTGCTTTGTGTTATGGGTATAAATTTTCGTGATGCCGTGGTATTTCAGCGTTGCTGCAAGGACCAGGTCAAAGAATCGTTTACCTCGGTAAGGATGCTGTTTTAGGAGGGCCTCAATGATTTCAATCACTGGAGGTGCATAGCCGACGGTTTGAAGACGTGGATGCTCGAGATAAATTCTGCAGACCTCCCAGGCCTCCAAGCCCGTCAGCGGTTTGGGCAGAATCAAAGCGCTGCTTAAGGCGCTATACAGCTCAAACAGAGTTTGATGAACGATGACGAACTCTTCGTCTCCGTCACCCAGCATTGTCGTTTCAACAAACGCTCTGGCAACGGCATGCTGCGAAACCGAAGCGTTGTGCGCGTAAACCAGCATGTCGGCGTCGACTGCGCTGCTCATTCGAGCAATCCCGCCGCGCGTTTTTCGTAGAGTGCCCTTTTGATGTCACGCACTCGCAGCTTGCCCAGTTCAAATACCGGTAATTTCGCAACCCTTCGGGACCTGCGCGGGTAGCGAGAGAGGTAATCTTCTAACCCGCGCCTGACCAATTCGGCGACGGCAAGCTCTTTCTGGGCCGCAACTGCTTCAACCCGTTCGGCCAATTCGTCGCTCAAGATCACATTGATGCGTTTCATACACTCTAAGGTACATCAATTATACATCTATTGGCAATTGGGGAGATTGAGGCCTTAAGCGCGGCCAACTGGACCTGGTGTGATATGAAAGAATGGGGCAACTTGATGCAACGCCTGCGCGAGCGCAAAGAGTGGAAGTTCTTCGCGGTCCTGCCGAGGGCAGACCGCGCGCTCGCCGCCATCTGGTGGCTGCTTCTTGTACTCAGGGGCGTGCTTCCGGTCATGTTCGCCGTGGCGATGGGCATCGTCGTTCGCAGCGTCCAGCGTGACGGCAGCCTGATGGGTCCACTGCTCTTCGCCGGCGCCGTCTTCGTATTGCTGCAGGTCCTCACGCCGATTCACCAAGCCGTGGGCTCTAACCTTGGCGACCGCACGGCGGCCTGGCTCTACGACCGGCTCACGGAGGCGTGCGTTCGCCCGCCGGGTATGGGCCACCTCGAGGATCCGAAGCTCACTGGCGACCTGTCGGTCGCCCGGGATTTTGACCTCGGCATGATGGGGCCGCCGCTCTCGATCTCGATGGACTTCATCGCCGGGGGTTTGGTCGGGATGGTCGGTGGCTTCGCATCGGCGGTCGTGCTCGCGTGGTATAGCTGGTGGGCGCCGGTCGTGCTCGCCGGCGCTTGGCTGGCGACGCACTGGTTACTGCGCGAGAGCGCCATCTGGCGCGATCGGAACACCGATGAGGTACGCGCGGCGCAGCGCGACTCGGAGTACGCGTATCGACTTGCCGTCGATCCGCCCGCCTCCAAGGAACTGCGGTTGTTCGGACTTGCGGGCTGGGTCATCGAACGCTTCATTGCCCGGCGGACCCGCCTGCACGAGCTGCAGTACCAGGCCACACGCCTGCGCGAGAAGCCAGTCGTCTGGAGCCTGCTCGTCGTCGCCGGCGCAAACGTGGTCGTGTTTTGGTCGCTGGCGAACGCAGCGGCGAACGGCAGCATCGATCTTGGAGCGGTCGTCGTGTTCGCTCAATGCGCGCTGGGCACGTCGATGATCGCGTTCGGCGGACTCAACTGGGCCCTCGACTGGGCGGCCTCGCCGGTTGCCGCGGTGCTGCGCCTCGATGCCGCCATGAGCGCCGCAGGCGCGTTGCGTTCCGGCAAGCGGAGCGCAGACGGGACGCCCCGAACGGCGATCCGCTTCCGCGACGTCACCTTTGCGTACCCGAGTGGTGATGCGCTCGCGGCGGCCAAGCCGGTGCTCAGGGGATTCGATGTCACGATTCCGGCAGGATCGTCCCTCGCCATCGTCGGCAGAAACGGCGCCGGCAAGACCACGGCCGCAAAGCTTCTTTGCCGTCTCTACGATCCGCAGTCTGGCACCATTGAGGTCGACGGCGTCGATATCCGTGACTTCGATCTCGAGAACTGGCGGTCGCGGATTGCTGCCGTCTTTCAGGATTTCATCCGCTTCGAGTTACCGCTGCGCGACAACGTCGCGCCCCAGGGCGCGCGGGACGATCATGTGCTCGCTGCGCTCGCCTCGGCCGGGGCAGGCAAGCTCGCTTATCTCGACACGGTGCTGGCGCGCGGCTACGAAGGCGGCACGGATCTGTCGGGCGGGCAATGGCAACGGGTGGCGCTGGCGCGTGTTCTGTGCGCGGTGCGGCTCGGAGCGGATGTCGTAATTCTCGATGAGCCGACCGCCCAACTCGACGTGCGCGGCGAATCCGAGATCTTCGACCGCATACTCGCCGCGACGCGACACTGCACAACGATCCTCATCTCGCACCGTTTCTCAACCGTGCGCCATGCCGATCGCATCTGCGTCCTTGAGGACGGGGCGGTCGTCGAGCTCGGTACGCACGACGAGCTCATGGCCCTTGGCGGTCGCTACCGGACAATGTTTGACCTGCAAGCCCAACGCTTCAACGCTACCGAGGACGAGGAGGGCATGGCGTATGATGTCCTCACCTAAGAGTGATTTGCCGCCCGGGCTGTCTTCGATGTGGCGTCTGTGCAAGCTCGGCTACCGCCACGAACCGGGACTCCTGCTTGCCGCGTTCCTGATTTCACTTCTGGCGGCGCTGCCCGACTCGCTGGTCGCCGTCTGGCTCAAGGTGCTCGGCGACGGCGTACTCCAACAGGATCGGGGACGGGTGCTCGCAGCAGCGATCGGCCTCGGCGTCTCGGCTACGGCCACGTGGTTCCTGGTAACGGTCAGCACGCGCGTGCAGCGGCGCTTCCGGGACAAGGTCACTATCGCGCTCGAGTCGCACGTGGCCAGGCTGCAGGCATCGGTCGCGACCATCGAGCTTCACGAGCGGCCGGACTACCTCGATCGACTCGCCATGTTGCGCAACCAGGTATTCGTGCTCGACCACATGTACATGTCGTTGTTCTCGACGTGCGGCTGGATCCTGCGTCTCGGCGTCACTGTCGCCCTTCTCGTCTCGATTCATCCCACGCTGATTCTGCTCGCTGTCTTCGCGCTGCCGACTGCATGGACTTCAACCTGGCGACCCGCCGTCGAGCGCATCGCATGGGAGAGCCGCGCGTCGGCAAACCGTCTGGCTCGGCATCTGTTTACCACTGCCACCACCGCCGCTCCGGGCAAGGAGGTGCGCGTCACAGGCATCGGCGACCGTCTGATCACCGAACGCCGCGACGCCTGGGAGTGGTGGTACGCCGCGGTATCGAAGGCACGGTGGAATTCGGCGCTATGGCATGCGCTGGCGTGGACCATCTTCGGCGGCGCTTATGCAGGCGCGGTCGTGTTCGTGGCGAGTGGTCTGCGAGCCCCCGCCGGCGACGTACTATTGGTTCTGGCCGCAGGCGCGCGTCTGTCGGCGTATATCGGCGCGACGGTCGGTGAGATCGGATTCCTGCGCGGCATCTGGATGGATGGATCCAAGCGCCTCGCCTGGCTCGAGGATTACGTCGCGTCCTTGACCGCATCGGCCGATTTGCCCGTGCCGTCGCGGCTGACCGACGGGATTCGTTTTGAGAAGGTCAGGTTCGCCTACCCCGGTACCGAACGCCTGGTGCTCGAGGACGTGTCCCTGAAGCTGCCGGCCGGCGCCGTCATCGCCATTGTTGGCGAAAACGGAGCCGGGAAGACGACGCTCGTCAAGCTACTCGGCAAATTCTACGAGCCCTCGTCGGGCGCGATCTATGTCGATGGCCAGCCGCTGGCTCGCATGCCCGCCGACGCCTGGCGCCGGCGCCTCGCCGGCGCGTTCCAGGACTTTTTCCGCTTTGAATTCCGCGCTCGCCACAGCATCGGGGTGGGCGACGTGCCGCGTTTCGATGATGAGCCCGCCGTGACGGTCGCGGTCGATCGCGCCGGGGCTGGCGATGTCGTATCAAGCCTCGCCGCAGGTCTCGAAACCCAGCTCGGCCCGACGTGGCCCGGAGGCGTCGAGGTGTCGTTTGGCCAGTGGCAAAAGATCGCGCTGGCCCGCGGTTTCATGCGCGATCAACCGCTGCTCGTTGTGCTTGACGAGCCGACCGCAGCCCTCGATGCAGAAACGGAACACGCGCTGTTTGAGCGCTACGCCGCGGCCACACGCGGTGACGATCGTTCAGGCGCTTCCGACGGAGCGAATGGCCGCATCACGGTCCTGGTCTCGCACCGGTTCAGCACCGTTCGCATGGCCGACCTCATCGTCGTACTCGACGGCGCGCGCGTTGTCGAAATCGGCTCGCACGAGGATCTCATGGCTGCGGGCGGCACGTACTCAGAATTGTACGGCATTCAAGCGGCTGCCTATCGGTGACGATGCTGGTCATTCCCGGCAAAAGTCGCGTAGCGGCGATATAAACGTTCCTCTCCTGCTCGATGTTAGGTCAACACTCTGTCGCCGCCTCCGCGGCTTGGCTTGTAAATACGCGACCGAGGGCTGACGCCCTCGGCTACAATTGAGGTCATTATCTGGACAAAGGAGATCTTCGAAGCGCGCAAGAAGGCCGAAGAAGAGCGGTTGAATAAGGAACTCGAAAAGGTAAAAAAAATTCACCACCGAAGCCGTTCAAACATAGCTCTCGTCAATGTAGCACCAGCGCCAGTCTTCCCCCGACTTGAAAGGCTTGATAATGGGATGCCCGGTTGTCTGAAAATGCCTGGTCGCATGCCTGTTCTTTGAAGAGTCGCAGCAGCCCACATGCCCGCAGATCTGGCAGATACGCAGTTCCACCCACCGGTCTTCGGTGCGCAAACATTCTTCGCACCCCTGAGCACTCGGACTAACCTCACGCACTTGTTTCAGATGCGCACATTCCTTGGCCATCTCGTTTTCCTTGAAATCCGGCACCAATTCCTCTCCAACGGGAAAAAATTGAACCGCCAAGAACGCTAAGAATTTCTTTTTCAGTCCGGCAGTTCATCAGTCCGGCAGTTCAAATGTTACTGCACTTTACACGTGACACTTCTATAGAACTTTCAATTGCTTGCAGTCAGCCGGTTGTCTGGACCCATGATGAGCTTAGCGTTCTTCGCGGTTCAAGCTTTTTGAATTAATTCACAGCTACTGACGGAGGTGGCGGGTCGAGTCGCCCTGGACGACTTGAAAAACTTCGCCAAAAAAGCAAGAAATTGCTAACGTGCTACTCAGACGGCGTTGAAAACTTTGCCTATTCGGCCTGATTTAGAGAATGCAAACCAGTCCCTCCCCAACGAGAGGCCGCACCCGCAGGGTGATGAAGAACCTGAGGCAGGGTATGGCTCTCGCCTGGGCCGCCTCCCCGCGTTCGCTGATCCGCTATTCGTTGCTGGGGATGCTGAGCGCAACTATGCCTCCCATCGCCGTCTTCCTGGGGGCCAGTCTCGTCAACCGCATCGCCGAAGCCCGGGTGCATTCGCTTCAATTCAAGGACATGCTCCCCATCCTGATCGGCTTGTGGATTGCCGCTGGAGTGCAGCGGGCAGTGGGCGCCTATATGGGCTACGGCAGGAATCTGTTCGTGCGTCGCGTGCAGTTGGAAGCCGAGCGGCGTTTGCTGGCTCAGGCTTCGAAAGTCGACCTGGGTCACTTCGACAACTCCGACTGGCACGATCGCCTGGCGCGCGCCAAGCGCGATGTCTCCTGGCGACCCGGCGACCTCACCTGGTCGGTCCTGGGGCTGTCGGGCAACATGGTGACGATAGTGCTGATGGCGACACTGCTGGCAAGCCTTCACTACCTGCTGGTCATTCTTGCGCTGGCGGCGGCAGTACTTTCGCTTGCTCTCGAGCGTCGTGTGACATCGCGTCTCTACGAGTTTTTCTACAAAGAGACTCCCGAGGAGCGAGAGCGCGAGTATCTGGGCGACCTGCTTGTCCAGCCCCGCACCACCAAGGAAATACGGGCGTACGTTCTGGCCGACTACCTGCTTGGAAGGCACCGCAACCTGTCCGAGGATCTTTTCAAACAAAGAGAGGAGATGTACCGGTCGGGTACCCGTATCTCGATGCTGACCGGACTTGTGACCGGGACAACCCTTGCGCTTGCCTATGTATTTGTAGCTGTTCAGGGAGCGGCAGGCGCTATTGATCCGGGGGGCGTCGTGTTGGTGATCGGCGCCTTCGCGGCGGTTTCAGGGACCCTCGGACAGATTTCGAGCACGTTTGTGGCGGTCGACCAGCACACCACTTTCCTCGAGGACTATTTTTCGTTTCTGGCTATCGAGCCGCTGGTGCACGTGCCGGCCGAACCTCGGTCCATACCGGGTTCGCTTACAGAAGGCATCGAGTTCGACGACGTTACCTTCGCCTACCCCGGTGGAACGGAGCCGGCTCTTGCGGGGTTGAGTTTGCACATACGCAGCGGTGAACTGATCGCGCTGGTCGGCGAGAATGGCGCCGGGAAGACCACGCTCGTCAAGTTGCTGCTTCGCTTTTACGATGCAGACCGCGGATCGGTGCGCGTGGGAGGCGTCGATCTGAAGGACATGGATCCCCAGGCTCTGCGCAGCCGGATCGGAGTGCTGTTTCAGGATTTCGCGAGTTACGAGCTTTCAATCCGGGAAAACGTCGTGATGGGCCGGCCCGACGGCAACGTCGACGACGAGCGAGTGATGGAGGCTTTGCGGGACTCTCGCAGCGAGTGGCTGGTGAAGAAGATGCCGAAGGGTCTCGATTCCAAGGTGGGAAGGCTCTTCGAAGGAGGCCATGACCTGTCGGGCGGCGAGTGGCAGCGCCTTGCGCTGGCGCGAATCATGTTCCGGAGCGCCGACATCTGGATTCTGGATGAGCCGACTTCCTCGCTCGACCCGGAGGCGGAGGCTGCGATCTTTGCCGAACTGAAGGAGAACCTCAGAGGACGTATCGGCATCGTGATCTCGCACCGCTTCTCGACGGTGCGCATTGCCGACCGGATCGCGGTGATCGCCCACGGGCGGGTTACGGAATTGGGCACGCACGACGAATTGCTTGGAGCCGCAGGCCGCTATGCGCAACTCTTTAAATTACAAGCCGCGGGGTACCGCTGACCCATGCAGGATCTCACCACCGGCCCCGTCACACGCCATTTGCTGAAAACCACCAGTTTCATGCTCGTGACGATGGTCTTTCAGACCTTGTACTTCCTGGTTGATCTCTACTGGGTCGGTCGCCTTGGGACAGAAGCCGTCGCTGCTGTGGGCATCGCCGGCAATCTGACTTTCATCGTTCTCGCCCTTAGCCAGATGCTCGGTGTCGGCACAACCACGGTGGTGTCGCACGCGGTGGGACGGAAGGATCATCCGGTGGCCCTGCTTCTGTTCAATCAATCTCAGGTCCTGGCGATGGTGACGGGCATCCTGTTTCTCATCGTCGGCCTGGCCGTACGCACGCCCTACTCTGCCGCGATGAGCGCCGACGCCAGGACCGCTGCGCTTGCCGGTGACTATCTGCTGTGGTTCATTCCCGCGATGGCGCTGCAGTTTGCGATGGTCGCCATGGGCTCGGCACTGCGCGGAGTAGGGAACTTCAAACCAGGAATGGTGGTGTCCACCGCGACCGTGATCATCAACATGATCCTGGCGCCGTTCCTGATTTTCGGCTGGGGCACCGGCTATGCGTTCGGCGTCGCGGGCGCTGCCATCTCGTCACTGGTTGCGATCGTCATCGGAGTCGTATGGCTGGCGACCTACTTCGTCGCGGAAGATTCCTACCTGCGATTCGTTGTCGCCGACTGGAAGCCGCGGCTCGATCTATGGAAGAAGATGCTTGCCATCGGACTCCCCGCCGGTTTCGAGTTCGGCATCATGGCGTTGTATCTGTTTGTCGTATACGCGCTTGCTCGCCCGTTCGGCGCAGCCGCCCAGGCCGGATTCGGGATCGGGAGTCGCGTGATCCAAGCCGGATTCATGCCGGTGGTAGCGCTCGGCTTTTCCGTGGCGCCGGTCGCGGGCCAGAACTTCGGCGCGAAACAGGCGCAACGTGTAAAGGCCACGTTTCGGGACGCCGCGCTGATGGCCGCCGGGGTGATGGTGCTGTTTGCGATCCTGTGCCATACCGCGCCTGCCGCGCTCGTGGGAATCTTCTCGAAGGATCCGTCCGTCATCGCCGTCGGCGAAGAGTACCTGCGGATCATCTCATGGAACTACGTGGCGTCCGGCTTGATCTTCGTCGCCTCCAGTATGTTCCAGGCGATGGGGAACACGATCCCCTCCCTCGTTACGTCCTCTGTGCGCATCACCATAGTCGCCATTCCGGCTTTCATTTTGTCGCGCATACCGGGATTCCAGCTGCACTGGATCTGGTATCTGTCGGTAGGATCCGTTCTCGTGCAATTGGCGCTGAGCATGCTGCTGCTTCGCCGGGAATTCGGGCGGAGGTTGAGGTTCGCCGAGATTGGGGACAGACCCCAATTTTAATCGCCACGCCGATCGCAGTACCGCAACCGTCAGGTTGTGGCGAGCCAGAGTGACGGGTTGGAAGTGGCCTCTGGAGCAGCTTGGCCGGTGACTCGACAAGTTGGTGCGCCGCGACCTTACGGATCGCGGTACTGAGGCGGGAGGTGACCGTACGGGGGCACGCGAAGCGGCAGCGGAGGCGGGAGTGTCCGCCCGGGTGACATTTGACGTAAGCGACGCAACCAGTTTCCCGGGTAAAAAATACGACATGATTGCCTTTTTTGATTGCCTGCATGACATGGGCAATCCGATCGGCGCGGCAAAACGGGCATATGAAACTCTTTCGCCCGGTGGCAGCGTCCTGATTGTCGAACCGATGGCGGGCAATTCAGTGGAGGAGAATTTCAATCCAATTGGGCGTACGTTTTCTGCCGCTTCGACGCTGTGCTGCACTCCAAACTGGCTGGCTTCGGGAGGCCCGGCGCTGGGCGCCGTGGCCACGGAGGAAGCTTTGCGCAAAACCGTAGCGGCAGGCGGCTTCAAGCATTTCCGTCGCGCCACCGAAACACCGTTCAATCGCATTTACGAGGCGCGAAAAGAGGACCACTGAGGCGGGCTTCCAACGTGGGGCAGATCAGGGCCGGCGTCGGGCACGAAGTGGCGCCGCGAGGACAATTTGTTTTCCTCGGATACCTGTGCCTTCCACAAAGGTTGACGCGATAAACGCCAGAGCGCCGGCGTTGTTTAGCGACGGCCCCCCATAGCCAGTGAAGCGATTGCCTGCCGGTCCGGGAGCTTCCACATTCCCGATTTGAATCACTGTCCCGCTGCTGTAAACGCTCAAGGTGCTCAACATTCCTTCGCTGTTATAAGAAGTTCCTTCGGCATATGCTATCTGTCCGAGATTATTAACCTGCGGCGCTCCGAAGATTTTTCCTGAGGAAGGAACCAACAGGACCGGCTGATTACCGTCGAAGCGATAGAGACCGCACAGGTCTTGGCATCCCTGAAACACTACAGTACCGTTATCGTTAATATCAGGAGTCAACATGCCGCCGCCCGAAAATATCGTTTTGTTCGTGCCTCCCGAGTAAAGCGATATGCCCGCGTCACTCTTTGTCGCTCTGAACGCATTGTATTCGTTGACATAGGCGATTTCGATATTGTTCATCGAGGGCCTGTCATAAGCATCGATGAAGCCGACCGTCGGAGGCGTTGCGACAACCGTGATTGACCCGCCCGAGGCCAGATAGATCTTTCCGTCGGAGGAGGCGAAAGCGATAGAACCGGAATTGCTCAGGTCAAGGTTGGTGGCCGAAGAAAACACTGAACCATCCGTCATTTGTTGCCCTGACAAAACAACTGGCGTGGTCTCGCCTTTAGAGAAGAGAAAAACGCCATTCTTTAGGATAGAACCGTCGGATATCCAGGACACAAAGGCTATATCGCCTCTCTTGTTGATCGCCAGATCGCTAAAATTCCTGAACTTCCAGTTACCACTGAATACCTGGTCAGCTAATACAATCGGAGTTGTGCTGCCCTGAGAAAAAAGGAAAATACCGCCGGGTGAACTGCCTGTCGCGGCCGAAAACGCCACCTGGCCGTTGTCGTTCAAGTGGGGCTGCAATAGAAAATTGGAGAAAGTACCGCCATTCGTGCCAGGGGCAGGGTCGCCGGCCGCAGCCACGACCGCAAAGGAAAACAAGCCGGCTGAAGTTTGCGACAGCGCCCGGTCCTTGCGTGGCTGACCGGCACTCTTCTTGGAGAGCGATGTTCTCTTGGCAGGATAGGGAGAACCTCTGCGCGCGATAGTGGACTCAATTTCGGCGGCGGTCTTGCGATTGTCGTAAATCTCTGCGAGCCAGAAGTTGACTTCGGCTTCTGTTGCTTCGCGCTTCAGATAGGATTTTGACATCTGTTGAACCAAGTCCTGCGGCTTCATGCATAGCTGCTTATTTTGCTCGTTGGGAAAGACACGAGCGCTCACTTTCAGATCGCGTTGCAATGTCTCAAAGCAGGCCGCATCAGCACTATCCGGACAAACCTTAATCGACAGAGAACTGTCATGCTCCCACGGCAGGTCATCGGATTGCGCCAGTACGAAAGCCTGGCCTGGATCGGCATTCTGATGTGAGGATATTTCCCGATAAGGATCGATCAGCCGGGCGCTGTTCGCGCCAATCCGAAACGATCCGCTGAGGGTCCGCTCATGGTTGGCTTCACATCTGGGTGCATGACTGTGCGTGCCGTACCAGAGATGGTTCGTAACCTGCAGATCGACATCCCTGTTGGAAGTATTCTCAACAGTCAGTTGTGTTTGCCACCCGAGACGCCAGTCCGAGATATGCCGATAAAGGTTTGCAAACGGCACGATGATTCGCTGGAGGTCCTTGTCCCAGAAAACGTCCATGGTTTGATCGAATCGTTGCCATGAGTTCCGAAACGCGCCCTCCGGTTTCGGATCGTGTCCTTCGGGCGATGTAAAAGCAGGGATGTTTTGAGTATAGAAAGGAGGCCGGAGGGCTTTTTCCTCAGCGGTCCTGGGTGGATCGCATTTGCTGTAAGGATCCACGTCGTTACAGGAATAGACCTCGACAGTTCCTTTGAAGTCATATTCCATTCCAAAAGCAGGGGCCGGAAACAAGAAACCAGGACTATTGACCCCGGCAGCGATCTCTTTTACATCATCGCCAAATCTATCCAACAGGAGGCGGCCCGATAGGGTTCCGGCCAGACAGGAATCGGGGCCTTGCGGACAAAACAGAAAGTCTGGCTCCGCCGACACCCTGAGAATAACTTTGAGTTTGCGATCGCGATTGGGATTTAAAACGACAACCGCAAAGTCTCGGGCTCGCCAGCCTGAACCGTCTCGTAGTAAGCAGGCTGTGACATTGTCGTAGCGAAAGTAAGATGACTTCTGTCCCAGCATCGTGGACGAAGGAAGAAGCAGAAACACGATCAACGTGAGCTTCTCGAGCTTGCGCTTGCTGATGCGGTCAATTCCGATGTGTGAGCTCATTGCGAAAAACACACTCGTTGAGCTTCTGAGAAGTACAGTTTATCAGGGTTGTGTAAAAGAAATATGGCTGCAGTAAAGGCGGCTCCACGAATGTCAGCACCGCGGGCGTCAGGCCGCGTGGGTGGACGGTTCCACCAATGTCCGTACTGCCGGCGTCAGCCGGCGCCGTTATTCGGATGCAAGCATTGACGCAGCGGCGGATTTCCGCCAGAGTCAAGCTGTCTTGACCTGGCTGACGCGGGAATGAGAACGTGTGAAATAATCGGACGCCTCCGGGCTTGTCCCGGTGGTGAACACGATTCTTCACTAGACCGTCGGCCCCACCATGCCTTGGTGAATCCAAATGTGAGTCAGGGACGGCTTTAGTAAAGAATCGTACTCACCACCGGGGCAAGAAC
>DASXQR010000083.1:0-200882 GCA_036507075.1 Acidobacteriota bacterium
CTTGCGGGGCAGGTGCAGCACGACGGGGTATCAGAGTGCAAGGTCCGCGTAGTGAAGAATCCTGCGCTACGCCCGGGCAAGCCCGGCGTGGGCGCCTCTCGCCATCGCGCTACCACTAGCGATTCTGCTGTTACAGTGCACTAGTTTTTCAGTGTGTTAACGAAAATAGCCCGTAATCTCAGCGCATCCGAGTGATTCGTCTCACATTTTGGCCCGCGGCTGGAAGTGACGGTCCTGCATGGATTTTGGCAAGGTTCTTTGGTTAGATTTTTCAGGCAGTGTGCCCTACGTCGGCGAGGCGTTTCTATCCACAAAGGTGATTAATCGGCGGATTCCTTCTTCGAAGCGATCTGTGGGCGTCAGTAGACTGAGCACCAGAAATGCCTCTCCGGCGAAGTCGTAAAAGTAGCCGGGATGTGTGAGAACATTTTCTTGCTCCAGCAGTGTGACCGACCACTCCTCTTCGGACCGCGTCGCGGGAACGCGCAGCACCACGTACCAACCCCCTTCGACCGGCAACGGATGGCAAGTGGACTGTGCCGTGACATTTTCGAGAAACGCCAGGTTTCGCCGCAGCCGCTCGATCACTTGCGTCTGAACTTGCGTCCGCTGCTCCATCCATGCGGCCAGAGCATGCTGGACCGGCGCGCTCACCGACAGAAACGCGTCGGCGATAAACTCCAGACGGCGGCAAGCTTCCTCCTTTTCCATTTGTGGACCCTGCACCAAGATCCAGCCGAGTTTCATTTGCGGAAGGCACAGGATTTTTGAGATGCCGCTGAGTACAAAATTCAGGCAGTCCTGCCTGCCTCCCAAGCTGGTAATGGCCGAGGGCGACGGATTCAGCGCGTAATCAGCAAAGACCTCATCTGCAAGGAGAGCGATTTGCTCTCTGCGACAGATTCCGGCCAGCTCACTGTATTCCGAGCGGGTGATAAACGTTCCGGTGGGATTATTGGGGTTGACAACAACCAGGCCTCTCGTTTTTTTATCGAGTTTCGATTCAAGGTCGTCGGAATTGATTCGCCAGCGCGTCTCAGAGTCAAGCAGGTACTGCACATTGGAGACTGACTCCAGCAGCGCCAGGTGCTCAAAGAGGGGATAGCTGGGGCGCGGCGTCAAAATGATTTCGCCCGGATTGACCAGCAATTTGAAAATCCACGAATAGGCTTCGCTGGTGCTTGCCGTAAGAAAGATGCTTTCCAAATCTACCTGAAGGCCTTTGGATTCGTAATAGGAGCGCACGGCCCGGCGCGCTTCTCTTGACCCTGCCGGATTCGGCTGGTAAGACATCGCCCGATCGGCGTGAAGTGACGCGAGAAGCTGGTCCGGGTAACGGATTTCAGCGCGGGTCGGATTGGACTCGGTCAAATCGATAATCCGGACTCCACGCTGCATCTTTTCTGAAAGCAGCGTTGTCAGCCGGTTCAGCGGCGAATCAAATGCTACACGGCGGGAGAACATAGTTACAGGCAGCACAAGTGGTGGCGAAGCGGGAAAGTGGAAGGCGGGAGACAGGAGTCGGCAGGCAGGAGGCAGGAGGCAGAAGGCAGAAGGCACGAGGCAGAGGACGGAAGGCGGAAGGCGGATGGGGCCGGCAAACAGGGTTACAGTTATCTGTCATCTCCAAGCTATTACCTCGTCGGAAATCGTTCGATAGTCTCACTTCTTTAGCACAGCGTTTCCGCCCCTCTGCATCCCGCTCCACGTTCCACCTTCCAACTCCTGCCTCCTGCCTCCTACTTCCTGCCTCCCGCCTCCTGCCTCCTGCCTCCTGCCTTCTGCCTTCCGCCTTCTGCCTTCCGCCTTCCGTCAGTCATTCCTCCCAGCCGCGGGCCCTGCAGATGTGCTGGTAGGCTTCATGGACTCTGCGAAACTGTTCGCTGGAAGCGGCCGCATCCGCTCGTGCAATCATATCGGGATGATAGCGCCGCGCCTGCCGCCGGTAGCCGGACTTGACTCGAGAACGATCGGCGCTGGGAGGGATTTCCAGGATGCGAAAGTAAGGCAACAGTGGGTCGGGTCTGCTTTGTGCGACAAAATCCGGCGCCGTGCCTTTGCTTTCAAATCCCTCCGCTTTGGCCGCAGTAATGCCAACTTCAGCAAGCATTGACGGCAGCAGATGCTGCATTTGCAGCTTCCCGGCAAAATCCTTCAACAGGCGTTCCTGCTGCCGGTTCCATCCGACTTCCACGGCCACGGACACCAGCAGACGCAAAACTTCGCGGCGGAAACGGCGTCCCGCGCGGGAAAATTTCTGCAACGCCTCCTCTGTCTGTAGAGTATCGGGCCTGGCGCCCTGTAGTTGTTCTTCGATCTCCCGAACGATTGACTTGTTGAGACCCGCCCTGATCAAGCCTTCCAGCACACCACGGAGGCGCTGCCGATCGGTCTGGCCCGAAACGCCGGCGAAGACGCCCGCCACTCGAAACAGATCAGAACGTATTTTCCGAGACCAGCTTCCATGGCCTTTGTGGTACCAATGCTCCTGCAAGCCCCGCGCACATAACAAAGCACCCCACAGATATCCGAGTACAGCCAGAATGGCGGGCAGCGAAACCAGCAGCAGGAATGAAGTAAGCGCGCTCCAGCCCAGACCTCTGCCTACTGCTCGAAGACCGGCGTCGGGCAGCAGGAAGGAACCAAAAAACAAAAGAAAAAAGACCGCCGCCGCGCTCGCCAGGTAAAGACTGACACCCGCAGTCCCGCCGGCACGGAAACTCCGGGGGCGAAGATCGTCCCGGATCGCTTCCAGCGTGGCCGCAGCGCGTGCCGAGCGCGGGTGGTCCCTGACAAAATTTTCCAATTGCCCGAGCGCCTCAGCAGTCTTCGAGTTTGCGATCTGCGCGCTCGCCAGATAGACGGCGGCCTGCTCATTGCCGGGGTCGATTGCCGAGGCCTTCTGAAACCAGAGTTCCGCTTCGGAAAACCGCTTCAGCTTGAAATAGCTGAAGCCGGCGCCAAAGGCCGCCTGGAAACTAGGTTGCCAGTTGTAAGCTTCTTCAAATCGGCGAGATGCTCCTTCGAAGTCTCCCTTGTCCAGACAAGCGCTCCCATCGAAAAGATAGGACGCAGCCCGGTCGTTATCCTGACCCATGACAACGGAAACCACAATAAAGATTCCAAGGAAAGGTGCGACGCGGCGCATGGCTTATTATTGCAGATTTTAAAGTGAACTTTCCTGGCGCTTGTGGAATCTAATCAGGAAGCCACACGGCCGGTTTGGAGAAAAGAAATGAAAAAGTTAGCAATTGCGATCATTGCGATCGGCTCCGTTCTGGGAGCGGATCTGGACAGCCTCGTGATTCCCGCCAAAACTGATATTTTCGTTACCCTGAAGCGAGGCATAAGCACACGGACTGCGGCGCCAGGAGACAAGTTCTATGGCGAGGTTGCGGTGCCTGTGACGATCAAAGACGAGATTGTGATTCCAGAGGGGAGTACCATCATCGGCCATGTAGAGTCACTGCGTCGACCCGGGCATCTGAAGGGCAAGGGCGAACTGGAGTTGCGGTTCGACAGTGTCATCCTGCCCGATGGCGTTACGCGAGACATGCGCGCAGTCGTTTCATCTACGGAAAATTATTCGACAAACCGCGTCTCACAGACCGAGGGAACCGTGGTGGCGGGAGGCACCCAGGCCGGTGAGACGGCAGAAGGCGCCGTCAAGGGCGCTGTCACCGGCGCTCCGATAGGCGCCATCGCCGGCGCGGTCAGGGGCGGAGCCCTGAAGGGCGCAGGCGTCGGCGGAATGGTTGGCGCGGCCGGCGGGGCATTGCTGGGAGTTTTCAAACGCGGAAAGGACGTGGAATTCCGCAGAGGGGACTCTATTACGATTCAGCTCACCGACGCCGTTCGCCTGGTAACACCTGAGCCACCGGCGCAGGGGCAGAGATTGAAGTAGGACCGCTTGTTTCTGAGGAGATTGCGGAAGGCGGAAAGCGGAAGGCGGAAGGCGGAAGGCAAGGAGGCAGGAGGCAGTAAGCGGGAAGGCAGGAGGCAGGAAGGCAGGAGGAAGGAGGCAGGAAGCGGGAAGGCTAGCCGAACCGCTTACTGCCTCCTGCCTCCTGCCTTCCGCTTTCCGCCTTCCGCTTTCCGGATCAATCCCGCCGGCAGTACCAAAGATCCTTAATCGCCCCAAATTCAGCAAAGGGGCTGATGGGTTCGCGGCGCCGCACCCGAAGACCCGCCTGCACCAGGGCGACGTCGATTTCTGAAGCCGCAAAATAGCGCTCGTCGATGACCTGAACCTGCGGCTTTCTGCCGCGCCGAGTAATAGTCAACGTGCAGCGTGCATGCCGCCGGTCGGGATCAAAGTGGCTGTGCATGTGGATGTGAATGTCATTGATGGCGTCTTCCTCGTCATGGTTCCACAGTATCTGGAAGGCGCGAAGATTGTTTACATCGAAGATGAAGCGGCCTTCGTTTGACAGCGCCCGATAGACGGAAACAAAGCAATGCCGGAGCGCCTCAATCGAGAGAAGATGATTGATACTGTCAAAGGCACAGACGACCAGGTCTTGTGCCTCGGGCACCTGGAATTGCTGCATGCGCGCTTCAATCCAGCAAACGTCAAGCCCTTCCCTTTTCGCCTTTGAACGGGCCTTACCCAGCATCTCGGACGAGATGTCCACGCCACAAACCTTCTTGCCCAGCTTCGCCGCTGCCAGCGCGAGCGTACCGGTTCCACAGGCAAGATCGGTAATGCGTTCGGCACTGTGGATCTCCGGCTGCAGCTTGTGAAAGAGCCACTCGGTGTAAGCAAGCGGTTCCTCGCGATACCAGAGATCGTAAATGTCGGCGATGGCTTTGTAGGAATTTTGACGCGGGAGCATGACCGATCCCAATTACGAATTCAGATCACCACAAAGGCATAGCCCGGCCGCAGGCCCCAACCAAAAGGCCGTCCATGTTCACGAGCCTGCAGTGGCAGAAACGCAACCAAAAAGAGAGCACGTCGCAGTCTAAAGGATTGAATTGTCGGTCTGGACGCTGAAAGCGTCAAAGAGAATAGCCCGGGGGCAAGCGCTTTTTTTGCGCGCCGCCCCCGGTGAGCTTCCCCCAACCAGCGCACCCTGAAAGGGTGCCAGCCTCGACCGGGGGCGGCGCGCAAAAAAAGCGCTTGCCCCCGGCTATTCTCTTTGACCGCTTCGCGGTCTAGAGACGGCCCTCAGGCCGTCTCTCCACTTCCCAACGTGCAATGAAAAATGTGGTTAAGAAAACCACATTCCACAGTCCAGTAACAAAAGGGCACAAAAAGGTCTTTACTTTCGTCCTCTCAGGAACGCAAGCAGGTCCGCCATCTGCCTCACATCAATCTGCTTTTCCAGATCTCCAGGCATTCCGGAAACAGCGGATGCGCGTGCTTCCTTTATGTTCTTGCGCAATACGACTTCCTCGCGCCCGTCTTCATGCCGAAGCGTGATTGCCGTCGGTGTCTGAGCCGCGATCGTGCCATCCACGAGCCCGCCATTCTGCAACTCGATGACGTATACTTCATAGTTTTGGGCGATGGCTTTGCCCGGGATGAGAATGTCAGTGAGCAGGATTTCCGGAGCGTGACTGCGCACTGGATTCAGGTCAGGTCCGAACTTTCCTCCGCTCCCATTAATTTGATGACACTTTGAACAATTTTTCCGGAATACCTGTGCCCCATTGGAAACATCCCCCTGCTCCTCCAGGGACGGCTTGTATTTCTGCAGAACTTTTTCGCGGTCCGATACGGCCTGTCTGAGCAGATCTCTTACCGTCTCGCGCACCACCGGGTCCGGATTCATGATCAGCCGGCGCCGGTGCCGCTCGCTCAGGGTCCACGGTTGAATGGAGCCCTGCTTTAAGGCTTTAACGAGCAGCTCAAGCCGCGCAGAATTGCGGAAGAAACCATCGCCTGCTTCCATCCGGACCGGCGCTGTCATCGCTTTCCATTTATCGATCAGGAGTTTTACTGCCCCTGCGTCCTTAACCCTTGCCAGTGCCCCGGCCGCAGCCGCCTGCACCTCTTCCGGTTCGTGCGGAGACAGCAACCGGGTCCACAGCGGTTGGTACTTGTCGACATCTTCAATTCTTAACAAGCGGATCGAGTCGGCTCTTAACTGCGCCTCCCCCTCCGGATTCGCGGCCACTTCCGCAGCCCGCGTCAGCGCGGCATAAGCAGCCGGATCCTTCGGCAAACCGATCTGTTGCAGCAGGTGAAGCGCGGCGCCACGAACGGCACGATCAGGATCAGCGAATAAGGACAACAGCAGGTCCTGATCAGCTCTGACACCGGCAACCGCCTGGGTTGATTCCCGACGGTCTCCAGAACCCTCAGCCAGCCCTTCAAGGCCGGCGGAACGCCACCACCCGGTTCCCTGGCGAATGTTTGCCGCGATTTTTTCAATCACACGATGCCGTTCATTGCCGGAAGCGCGCGCCGCGATATCGGCGCAAACAAGACGGAAAAAGGAAGCGCGGGCTTTCGTTTCATGGGATGCCAGTACCGAGACTGCCCGCTCGAACAGCAAATAAGCATCCTTGCCCGCTCCACTAAGACCCGCCAGCTGCATCCACTCGTCTTCGACATGTGCAAAAAGCAACTGCTGCCGCGCCGCCCGGGCTTTGGGCGAATCGACATTCCCGAGCGTGCAGAGCAGTTGCAGGCGGACCCTGGCATCCGGATCGGTTGCCATCGATATCAGTTTTTCAGGCAGAGCGGTAAAGTCATGCAGGTGGTTCTCGGCGAGCCTGATGGCATTTTCGCGGATACCTGGCTCTGTCGCACCGAGCGCACTTTCAATCAGCTCTTGCGGAAGTTTGTTCAAACCTTCCAAAGTCCAAAGCGCGTGCAGCCGAGTGAAGGGAGATTCACTGGCCTTGAACAGTTGAACCAACGCATCTACTTCCGGTGTGCGCCGGTCAATCAGCAGACGCTGGACGGTACGTCGCATCCAGATGTTCGAGCTGCCAAGCTGCCGAATCAGTTCCGCATCGGAAGCATTTCCCAACCGGACCTTGCCCGGGAACGCCGCCGGCTGAGGAGAATCCGGAACAATCCTGAAAATCCGTCCCCTGTCTATTCCCTGGTAAAGATCTTTGGACTGATTTACCTCGCGCGACATCCATTCCGGATGTTCGATGATTTGGCGATAGTAATCGACCAGGTACAAAGCTCCCTCCGGCCCGACATAAAGATTCACCGGTCGAAACCAGCTGTCGGTAGAAGAGAGAAACTCGGATCCTTCCGTAAGACGCCTGGCTGTAAACGTGGTCCCGGAGCCGGCCAGCACGTCGGCGTGCACCAGATTGTGAACCGGTTCGGCCACAAAACAGACATTGGCGTACCTTGCGCCAAACAGACCTCCCAGATACCAGGTAAGACTGCACGCGGAAGTGAACTGCCCGATATCGGTCAGCATCTGATGCTGCGGATTTCGTGTGATCGGGAAAACAGGAGAGGCGTTGCCGTGATCGGAAACATCCTGCATCACCCGGGAGGCAATCAGATTGGGATTTCGCTGCAGATAACCAGGGCCTATGACTTCGTGGCGCAAATGATTCGAGTTGTTGAGCGTAAAATGATGACCCCAGGCGTCAAACGCGTGTCCGAACTGCGAACTTCCCGAGAGCAGTTCCACCTGATGCGTTTCGGGACGGAAGCGAACGTTGCGCGCGGGGTCTTCCTCCTCATCGTCCGCCTGGGCCGACTTTTGCGCGGCATCCGGCCGGGGCGCTCCGTGCTGCTCGCCGCCCTGATCGGCGAAGCGGATCGATCCTCCGCGGTCGCCAAATTTCTCCGGGAACAGTATCGTCCTTGCCGGCGATTCGTGCGCCACATAGATCCAGTTATCCAGACCGTACAGAGGAGTGTTTACAGTGTGCTGCGGATTGGTGACGGCAAATCCGGTGAGAATCACCTCGCGCCTGTCGGCGCGATTATCACCGTCAGTGTCTTCCAGATAAAGAACATTGGGTGGATCCGTCACCAGCACGCCTTTCTTCCAACGTATTATTCCGGTGGGAAGGACCAGTTTGTCGGCAAACGTCGTGCTGCTGTCCGGGCGGCCGTCGCCATCGGTGTCTTCCAGCAGTTTTACTCGCCCCGTGCCGCTCGTATCGAGAGGATAGCCGGGCATCTCGACGACGAATATACGGCCGTACTCGTCAAAATCCATCGCCACGGGGCTGGCGATCAGCGGCTCGGAGGCGAAAAGCTCAACTCGAAAACCGGGTGCAATCTGAAAGGTTTGAAGAGACTGGCTGGGGGTGAAGGGTGGGATAGACGGGTGAGTGCAGCCTGTGGGAGAGCAAAGAAGTACCACAAAGACACAAAGGACACAGAGAACTGCGGCGTGTGTTCTTCCTGCTTCCGGTGTGAACACTCCTACTCGGGAGAGATCTTGAGAGATTTTAAAAACTTGGCATCCTGCGAGGTCAGCTGCAACCTCACAGTCTTGGTATTCGATTTTACACGAGTCGCAGGTTCCGACTGGGAATCCGTGCGATTGAAGCCAATAGTGGCTTCGATGATCAAAAAGACCTCGTAGCCCGCTTCGCGGATATCCTGAATGGTAACGTTGATCTTAGACGATTCCGTGAGGGATTCATTGATGGCGCTTTCGAGTTTCTTCCGTAATTCTTTGAGTTCTTCTTCCTGCATGCGAAATAAAACCTGTGATTTAACTGCTTAATTGATATCGATTTGGCTGCGCCAGGGTCAAATTGGCGGGTATGATAGCATGGCAAAAGTGGTCATGCAAAAAAATAATACCGCTGACAAAATTGCAAAGTCTGCAGTTCATGAGACCCGCGCGCGCCAACCTCAGAATTCATTAAATACTACACACAAACCATTTTACCAGCCCGATGATGTAACTCATATCTCTTACCGGAAAGACCTGGGCGACCCGGGCAGTTTTCCGTTTACGCGCGGGATCCACTCTGAAATGTACCGGGCGCGGCTCTGGACGATGCGCCAGTACGCCGGTTACGCGACAGCCGAAGATTCAAACAAACGCTACCGCTACCTGCTTTCTCAGGGGCAGACCGGATTGAGCGTGGCCTTCGACCTGCCCACGCAGATCGGTCTCGATTCGGATGATCCGCTCGCCGCCGGAGAAGTGGGCAAGGTGGGGGTGGCCATCGACAGCCTCGATGATATGGACAGACTGTTTGAGGGGATTCCGCAAGACTCGGTCTCCACGTCGATGACCATCAATGCACCGGCTTCCATTCTGCTTTGCATGTACTACGCCGTTGCGCGGCGCAGGGGAATCCCCGGCTCGGAACTTCGCGGCACGATCCAAAACGACATACTCAAGGAATACATTGCGCGCGGCACGTATATTTTCCCGGCGCAGCATTCGCTGCGGCTGACTACCGACACTTTTGAATTCTGCGCGCGCGAGCTTCCGCAGTGGAATCCAATCAGCGTGAGTGGATACCATGTTCGCGAGGCAGGCTCGACGGCAGCACAGGAAATTTCTTTTACGCTGGCGAACGCGATTGTTTATACCGAAGCGGCTTTGAAGGCGGGATTGAAACTGAAGGATTTTGCCGCCCGGATTTCGTTCTTTTTCAACGCCCATAACAACCTGTTTGAAGAGGTTGCCAAGTTTCGCGCTGCGCGAAAGTTATGGGCGCGACTGGTGGTGGAACGCTTCGGCTGCAATGATCCGAAGTGTGCTCGAATGAGGTTCCACGCGCAGACAGCGGGCAGCACGCTTACTGCCCAGCAGCCTGACAACAACGTAATACGCGTCGCCTATCAAGCGCTGGCCGCGATCCTGGGAGGAGCGCAGTCTCTGCATACAAACGGAAGGGACGAAGCGCTGGCCTTGCCTACCGAGGACAGCGCGACGCTGGCATTACGAACCCAGCAGATCCTTGCTTATGAGAGCGGAGTTGCCGAGGTGGCGGATCCGCTCGGGGGATCGTATCTGATCGAAAACCTGACGGCAAAACTGGAAGCAGAAGCCTGGTCCTACCTGGAAAGAATCGATCGTATGGGCGGGATGCTGCGCGCCATCGAGACAGGGTTTGTGCAGCAGGAAATCCAGGAGGCTGCTTATCGGCAACAGAAACGAATTGAACATGAAGAACAGATCGTGGTTGGGGTAAATCGCTTCACCGAGCCGTCGCCGGGAAAGGTTTCGCTGCTTCGGGTTCCAGAAGAACTGGAGCGAGCCCAGGTGGAGAGAGTAAGAGCTCTGCGCGCCCGAAGAAATCGTGAGAGAGCTGAAAGCGCAATGAAAAGACTGGTGGACACAGCGCCCCAGCGAGGCAATCTGCTCTATCCGATATTGGAGTGCGTCGAGTCCCAGGTGACTGTGGGCGAAATCGTGAAGTCACTGAAAGGGGTATTCGGTGAACACCAGGAGACTATCGTAATTTAGGGCTGAAAGACATTTTCAGGCATAGAGACGCGGTATGCCGTGTCAGAGCTCAGACGCGGCATGCTACGTCTCTATGGTCACCGATCCACTAAAACCGAGTGTTAACTAACTGGCATGCCTCAACCGGAAAAGATTGACCAGCGTGATGCGGCTGAGCGTATTCGCGAGGGAGAAAGCTTTCCGCAAGTCACAACAGACCCCATCCTCGAGGTACGCCAACTGTGTGTCGAGTTCCGGATTTCTGATCAGATTCTGCGTGCCGTCGACAACGTTTCCTTCCAGGTACCGCAACAATCCACCGTAGGGTTGGTGGGAGAATCGGGTTCCGGCAAAACCCTGACGGCGCTCTCCATTCTTAACCTGCCTCCTGCGGGGGCGCGTATTACAGCCGGATCGATCCTCTTTCGTGGGCGTGATGTTCTCCAGATGACTTACCGCGAGCTGCGCCATATTCGGGGGAAAGAGATCGCCTTAATTTTTCAGGAACCAATGTCTTCGCTTAACCCGGTATTGAGCATTCGGACCCAGCTTACGGAGGGGATGCTGGCACACCTGGATATTTCCAGGGCGGATGCGACACGACGCGCAGTTCAACTCCTTCAGCAGGTCGGCATTTCGGATCCGGAAAGGAGGCTCCGGGAGTATCCTCACCAGCTTTCCGGGGGAATGCGGCAGCGGGTCATGATCGCCATGGCTTTGGCCTGCGAACCGTCACTGCTGATTGCCGACGAGCCGACCACCGCTCTTGATGTCACTATTCAGGCGCAGATCCTGGATCTGCTGCGCGATCTGAAGCAGAAATATCGATTGTCAATGCTTCTGATTTCGCACGATTTGGGCATCGTTGCACAAAATGCGGATTGGGTCGCCGTCATGTATGCCGGACGGATCGTGGAGTTTGCCTCTTGCAGAGATTTGTTCCACCATCCCCAACATCCTTACACGCAAGCCCTATTGCGGGCCGTGCCGCGATTAGACCGAAAGTCCGATCGGCTCGAAGCAGTCCCCGGAAGCGTCCCCTCTTTACGCGCCATCCCGCCCGGCTGCAGTTTCCACCCGCGCTGCCCGGAGATGATTCCCGATTGCACGCCGGCTGTGCCCGAACTCAGAAAAGTCGGCCCCGATCATTGGGCGCGATGTATCCGGCGGGCGCCGTACGCGGGGTGAGGCGGCTGCGGAAGGCGGAATGTGGATTTCGAAGGCGGTGTGTGAGGGATGATCGAAAATGAGAGTGGGAGAGTGGGAGAGCGGGAGAGCGGGAGAGTGGGAGAGTGGGAGAGTGGGAGAGTGGGGGAGTGGGAGAGTGGGAGAGCGGGAGTCCGGATTCTGCATTCCGGATTCCGCATTCCGCCTTCCGCCTTGCGCATTCCGCAACTTGACGTCTGCTAACCAGGGATATGCCGCCAGCGTTACTTAAGGTCACGAATCTAAAAAAATACTTCCGCTCCGCCGCCGGCTTGTTCGGAAAGAACACTCGTGTTGTCAAGGCAGTGGATGATGTCAGTCTGGAAGTTTTCCCCAGTGAAACACTGGGGCTGGTGGGAGAGTCGGGTTGCGGCAAATCCACACTGGGCCGCTGCATCCTGAGACTAATCGAACCGACCGAGGGTAAGGTTGAATTCGATGGTCAAGATCTGCTGGCACTTGACTCTTCACATTTGAGGCGCAAACGCCGCGACATGCAGATCATTTTCCAGGATCCGTATTCTTCTCTTAATCCCAGAATGCGAATCGGCACTGCCGTCGAAGAACCGTTGATTATTCATAAGCTGGCACAGAAGCCGCAGCGCAGGCGAATAATCTCGGATCTGCTGGAGCTGGTTGGGCTCCAGCCTCAGGACGCGTCGCGCTATCCCCACGAATTCAGCGGCGGCCAGCGCCAGCGGATCGGTATTGCGCGCGCACTGGCTTCCAATCCAAAGTTTATCGTGGCCGATGAGCCGGTCTCTTCGCTTGACGTTTCCATTCAAGCGCAGATTGTCAACCTGCTGGGGGAGCTGCAAAAGACATTTCAGCTTGCGTTTCTTTTCATATCGCACGGCCTGCCGGTGATCCGCCACATCTGCCACCGGGTGTCCGTGATGTATCTGGGTAAGATCGTAGAGGAAGCTCCCACGGCCGAACTTTTTGAGAATCCCCTGCACCCCTACACAAAACTGCTGCTGGCCGCTGTACCGGAGCCGGATCCGGATGCGCGCAAGGAGGTCGCCAGCCGGGAAGCAGGCCAGGAGGCCCTGGATATTCCCAGCGCCTCGAATCCGCCGCCCGGTTGCCGATTCCACACGCGCTGTCCCGAAGTCATGGATAAATGCCGCCAATGGGAGCCTGAGCTGGTGGAACTCCGCCCCGGACACAAAGTCGCCTGCTTCCTGCATCATGACACAGTCAAAAAAGCGTGAACCGCCAAAAACTGAACCGCCAAGAACGCCAAGAGCGGCAAGCCATAAAAATAATTTCGTTGTTTTGACTCTGTGTCAGTTATGTGATCGGAGGAGGTCAAGAATGACCCCTGATGACATGGCGCGGGAGATCGTCGACTCGGCGATAAAAGTGCACAGAGCGCTGGGACCAGGTCTATTGGAATCTGCGTACCAGTCATGTCTTGCTTACGAGTTGCGTAGACGAGGTTATCGAGTCGACTGTGAGGTGCCGGTTCCATTGGAGTACGATGGGTCAAAGATCGACGTGGCTTACCGGTTGGATTTGCTGGTTGAGCAGTCTGTGATCGTGGAAATTAAAGCGTGTGAAGGGATCCTTCCGATTCATTTGGCGCAGGTCTTGACATATCTTAAGCTGAGAAAACTCACACTTGGGTTCATACTCAACTTCAATGTGAAACTGCTAAAGCAAGGTATTAAGCGGGTGGTATCCAAGCATCAGAATAGCAACTGCTTGCAGGATGGTAACAACGAAGATTAACCCAAAACCTTGGCGTTCTTGGCGGTTCAGTCTTATTCGTACCGCAGCGCCTCGATGGGGTCGAGTTTTGCGGCCTTGGCGGCGGGCCAGATACCGAAGAACAAACCCACACTCACCGATCCCAGGAAGCCGAATGCGATTGCCCAGGCAGGAACGACGGCGGGCAGGTTGGGCATCAACCGATTGATGGCAAACGCCAGCAACATTCCAAACACAATCCCCAGCAGGCCCCCGGCGCCGGTCAGCGCCATCGCTTCAGTTAGAAACTGCAACACGATGTCAATGCGGCGGGCGCCGATCGCCTTGCGGATTCCGATCTCCCTGGTCCGCTCGGTTACCGATACCAGCATGATGTTCATCACGCCCACTCCTCCTACCATAAAAGCCACCGAAGAAATTGCCACCATCACGGCAAGCACGGCAAAGGTGATCTGGTCGAATCTTTCAATGATGCTCTGGGCGGTGCCGATTCCAAAGTTATCCGGCTGGTTGTGTTTGACATGACGGCGGCGCCGAAGCAGTTCAGTGATCTGATCCAAGGCTTTGTCGAGTTGGCCTTCCCTAGCCCGTGCTGCGATGAAATGGTCATCCGCGTTGGGGTAGATCTTCTTGAACGTCCGGTAAGGAATAGAAATATAGTTGTCCTCGCTGTCATCGCCAAAGGCGCCCGCTTTGTGCTTTTCCTCCACCCCGATAACCCGGAAATTCTTTCCGTCAACCGTGATTTCCTTTTCAAGCGCACTCAGGTTGGGAAACAGTGCGTCCTTGACGTTGGCGCCAATCACGGCCACCTCGGTTGCATGCTCGTTTTCAGCGGCGGAAAAATAACGGCCATCCTCCAGAGATACATTGCCCACCATCTCCCACTCGGAGAAACCGCCCCGCAATCCAGTCGTTTGTGCTTCCCGACCGCGGTATTTGACCGCCGGTGGCGGGAACTTCTCCAGTCCCGCCGAGACATGCTCCACGGCCGGACACAGATCACGAATCGCTTCGGCGTCCTCCACTGTGAGCGGCTTGCGCTGGCGCACTTCGGGAGGCATGCGCCCCATCTGAAAAAGCGGGAATCGATGAATGTAGATGTTCCGGGTGCCGAACTCTTCCACCGAGCTGATCACGCTGTGGCGGAATCCGTTCAGCACGGAAGCCACGCCGATGATGATGAACACGCCGATGAACACGCCCAGAATGGTAAGAAAGGTGCGAAACTTGTGCTGGCGCAGCGTGTCGAGCGCCAGCAGCACGTTTTCCTTGAGGGTTACAAATCTCAGTCGCATAAACTTGAACCCGCTACTCGGAACGCAAAGCTTCGATGGGATCCAGCCTGGCCGCCTTTCGCGCCGGGTAGATTCCAAAAAAAATGCCGATCACCGAGCACAGTCCCACCGCCAGCAGAGGAGCCCACAACGGAAACTGCGAAGGCAGCGGCGTGGTGTGGGCGATGGTGAACGAAGTCAGAAATCCCAGCGCCACCCCGATAAAACCTCCTACGCAGCAGAGAATCACCGACTCGATCAGGAACTGCTTCATGATGTCGGCGTGCCGGGCGCCCACGGCCTTGCGAACGCCCACTTCCTTGGTTCGCTCTATCACCGATACGAGCATGATGTTCATGATCACAATCCCGCCCACCACCAGAGATATTCCGACAACAAACACCGCCACCGAAAAAATAATACGCGTGAGATTTTCGAATATGTTGTTGATGCCCGCCGATGTGATGATGCCGAAATTGTCGTTGTCCTTATACCGCAGGTGCCGGCGGGCGCGCAGAACCATGCGTGCCTGATCGATGGAGTTTTCCATACTCTTTGGATCTTTCGCCTTAACCCAGATGGAAATACTGCGCCTGATGCCGTACATACGCTGGAACATGCCCAGAGGAATATAGGCAAAGGTATCCTTCGACTGTCCCAGAGCAGAGCCCTGCTTTTCGGCCACTCCCACAACCAGAAAGTCACGCCCGCCGATCTTCAGGGTCTTACCGACCGGATCACTATTGGGAAAGAGGTTGTCGACAACGTCGGTTCCGATAAAAACCACGGGCGCATCGCGATCCCCTTCCTGAGGGCTAAAGAATCGGCCAGAACCCACATTGACCTTCTGGATATAGATCATGTTGGACGTCATCCCCGCCACGATCACGTCCATCATCTTCTGATTCCCATACCCAAGTGTTTCGCGCATGCCGATGCGCGCTCCTACTTCCTGAGCGTCCCACAACTGGCTGCGTACGGCGTCGAAATCTTCCATCTTCAACTCGCGGTTCCTCTTTATCGCGTCCAGGAAAGCCTCATGCGACGTGATGATCCCGAACTGATCCACGATGAAGACATTGGCTCCCAGGTCGGCGACTTTCTCCTGCCAGTAAATATCCAGCCCGCGAATAATCGAGATCACCGCAATAATGGAGGTAATCCCGATGATTACTCCCAGCAGGGTAAGAAAAGTGCGAAGCTTATTGGCGCGCAGCGACTGAAGCGCGATCTTGAAGCCGTCGCTGACCGGCATCCCTGTGTGCTCGTGCGCAGCCAGTCGCAGATGCTGCGATCCGGACGGCGCGATCCCGGAGCCCCGGGATTCCGGGTAAGACGCAGCCGCGGTAAAGGAGTCTTTCATGTTTAAAGTGCCATCCGGAGGACTGGGGTCAGGTCTTCAGAATTCATTTTTTGGCCGTCGGACTCAAGCAAATGCAACCAAAAAATGAATTCTGAAGACCTGACCCCAGTTAGGGGGCTACCGGCGCGATACATCCTTTTCAATCTGGCCGTCGCGGATCGAAATGATCCGATGAGCGTGCTCGGCAACATCGTGCTCGTGCGTGACCAGAATGATCGTATTTCCGTTGTCGTGCAGGCGCTGAAAAAGAGCCATGATTTCCTGCCCGGTCTGCGAGTCCAGGTTTCCCGTCGGCTCGTCGGCAAGAATGATGGATGGCCGGTTGACCAGGGCCCGGGCGACAGCGACGCGCTGGCGCTGGCCGCCGGAAAGTTCGTTCGGCCGGTGATTCATGCGGTCTTCCAGTTCGACTTTGCGCAGAGCTTCCTTGGCGCGTTCCCGACGCTCGGCGGGCGGCGTGCCGTTGTAGATCAGCGGGAGCTCTACATTGTGCAGAGCCGTGGCACGCGGCAATAGATTGAAAGTTTGGAACACAAATCCAATCTCCCTGTTTCGGATATACGCCAGCTCGTCGTCGGCCATGTCGCTGACCAGCTTGCTGTTCAAGAAATAGCGGCCCTGCGAAGGAGTATCCAGACAGCCAATCAGATTCATCAGTGTAGATTTCCCCGAACCACTCGGCCCCATGATAGCGACGTACTCATTCGGTTTGATATTGAATGTCACTCCCTTGAGGGCGTGGATCTGCTCTGAACCCATTTGGTAGGTTTTCCAGAGGTTTTCCGTCTGAATCAAGTTGCCGTTGGTCGCGTCCATCACTGTGCCTTTTCTTCGGTCTTGGCTGCCGTGCTGTTGTCCACCTTCACGGCATCACCATCCTTCAGATTTCGCAGCGTCTTGTAACTGCCTGTTACGATTTCTTCGCCTTTGGTAAGTCCTTTCGTGATTTCGATATCCGTGACTCCGGTGATTCCGGTTTCAACCGGCCGGAAAACCGCATTCCCATCCTTTCCGACAACGAAAACTCCCTGCAGTTCCTTCTTCTTGGTTTTCTTAGCGTCATCGGCGCGCACCGCCTTGGGATCACGCGGCTTCTTCTTAGGCGGAACATAGTTTCCCTTTTCGTCGACATCTACCTCACGAATGGCCAAGGCCTGGATCGGAACAGTCAGCACGGACTGCTTAGTAGCCGTGGTAATTTCAGCGGTTGCCGACAGGCCGGGCCTCAGATTGGGAGGAGGTTCCGCCAACTGGATAACAACCTTGAAATCTTTTGCTTGCTGCGACGAGGAGCTCGTCTGAACCGCCTGCTGCGACTTGGTAGCGGCGTTGATGGCGCTGTTGCCCACTTCCGTCACAACACCCTTGAGCGGTTTATCCTGCAGCGCGTCCACGGTGATCTTTGCAGGTTGTCCCAGCTTCACATTAATAATGTCGGTCTCGTCCACTTTCACCTCGGCTTCGATGATGGACAGATCAGCGATCACCATCAATGTGGCCGAAGGATTATTCAAAGTTCCGGGGACGGCGCGCTCCCCAGCTTCAACATTCATCTTGGTGATAATGCCGGTAAGGGGCGACCGAAGCACCGTCTTATCAAGCAAGTCCTGCGTCTTGTGCAACATGGCTCGGCCCTGCGCCACACGACTCATCATCGCCCGGTAGCTCTCATCGGCCTGCTTCAGGCTCACTTTGGAAACATTCATCTGTGCTTCCGCCCTCTTAAGAGTAGAACGGGCCGAGACCAGGCGGGCTTCGTAACTGGCCAGCTCATTCTTGGCCGCGTCGTAATCCTCGTTGGCCAGCAGCTTCTCTTCGTGGAGCTGCTGCTTTCGCTTGAACTTGCTCTTGGCGCGTTCCAAATCACTCTCGGCCTGTTGCAGCTCGGCTCGCGAGGAATCAACGGTTGCCTGGTCGCGCAGCAGGTTGGCCTCCGCAACGGACAACTGTCCCTTCATATTCGAGGCCTCATAAGTCTGAGCCTCAACACTGGCTGCCTGTGCGCGCAGATCTGCTTCCGACTGCGTTGGATCAATTCGCAGCAGAATGTCACCCTTGTTGACCCGATCGCCTTCTTTGACGGAAAGGAAAGTGATCACGCCGACGATCTCCGCCTGCAGTTCGACATAGTTTTTGGGTCGAATCTCACCGGAGGCCGTAACACGGGATTCGAGCAAGTCCTTCTGGGTTACCTTCCCCGTCTGTACGACGACGCGGTTCTTTCTGGTGGCCTTGATGCTGACAAAGATCGCCACCGCGATGACAACCAATGCTACCGACCCTATAATAATCTTCCTTTTCTTAGACATTAACGTGAGACTCCTGCACGGCTACATACGAATATCGCTGTGAAAATGTTTCAAGTTACAGCGCGTAGGCTTCCCGGGATTAAGCTAAATACAAGAGTCTCTAATGAAGGCAAAAAAGTCAAGGTTAACTGGCCTGAACGACGTGCCCACTCACAGAGAACGTGTGAAAAAATCGACGCCACCGGGCTTGTCCCAGTGGTGAGCACGATTCTTCACTAGAAAGCAGACCGCACCCATTTTTGGATGCAGTTTTTTCTTGTTCGGTGCGATGCAGGACCGAAGTGTTAATCGCGGAATTGCCGGGTGTTGCCGGCGTGTGAGCTAAAGGAGGGACGGAACAAACGTATCAGATTAAGAATGAGTGACTTACCGAGGTTAGTGAGGTGCGTTCGACGAGGAAAAGGCGGAACCGCGAAGGCGCGAGGGCGCAAATGATTTTAGCTTCGCGCTTTCGCGCCTTCGCGTTGAATTCTTTTATCTATGCGGCACCTCTTCCAGCCTGCTTCTGGCCTCTTCTGCAAATTCACTGTTGCGATCCAGGCCTGCGACAATCCGGTATAGTCTTGCGGCCTCATCTGGATCGTCATTTTTTTCATATACTTCGGCCATGTAAAAGTAGGCTGGCTGGTAGCCCGGGCTGAGGCGGAGCGTTTTTTCGAAGTTCACCAGAGCATCTTCATACACGCCCCGGTCGGCCTGCAGATTTGCCAGAATGAAGAACCCTTCCGGATCATCCGGCTTCAGCCCGACATACTTCTGAAACTGAGCCGTTGCCCGCTGCAGCAGGCCGTACTGGGCCAGCGTCAATCCCAGGTTGTACCGGGCATCCGCGTTTTCGGGCTCATCGATGACTTTCTGATACAGCCGAAGGAGCTCCTCGGAAACAATCGTTTCGGAATGATCGAGCCGGTCGTCAAAGGGGCTGGCGCCCGTCAATGCCATCAACCACTTCCGATGCCGGTCGGCGAACTGGACTCCCGGTTCAACACCCTGATCTATCCAGATTTTCAATTCCTCGGAAAGGTCTTCCAGCCGTTCCTTTGACTCGGCCTGCTCATACAGCTTCATCAAGTTCCAGTACTGGTCGCTGCCTTCCTCTGCCAGCGGCAAGGCGGTCTCTAACGCCTCGACAGCCGACGCGGTTTCGCCCGCGTCCATGAAGTTCTGATAGCGCTCAAGATTTTTCTGCACCAGTTGCTGTTCTACTGCGCGCAGCTTTTGGCTGATCTCATCTGCCTGATGGCCGGGTTCCGCCCCGCGAAGCGCCTTGATGTATTCAAGGCGTGCAAAACCAAGCTGTCCGTCGGCGGTGTAATCGTCAGCCCGGGCAATAATGCGATCAATTTCTTCAGGACTCAAATTCTTAAAGAACATATCTTTGAATCCAACTTAGCACCGTTGGCAAGTTTAGGCTAGCCAGCCTCAAATTCGGATTTCGGAATGCGGAATGCGGAATAAGAGCTGTCTGTCGTCCGTGGTCCGTGGTCCATTGTTTGCTAACCGATCACGTGGCCATGCACAACTGACCACGGACAACGGACAATTATTCCGCATTCCGCATTCCGAAATCCGAATTTGGATGTGACCCCAACTCGAAACCA
Source organism: Acidobacteriota bacterium (assembly GCA_036507075.1). Classification (GTDB taxonomy): domain Bacteria; phylum Acidobacteriota; class UBA6911; order JACQSX01; family JACQSX01; genus DASXQR01. The sequence goes on from DASXQR010000083.1 coordinate 19,819, forward strand.
CGACGGAATTGCTGATATGCTGAATGTTTTGACCATGATTTCGGTAAGTCAGGCCCTGGAAATAATTCGAGTCCATACGCCCGCACCACAACCGGACGAAGTGAGCCTGGAGGATGCCTGCGGACGAACGCTTTGCAAAGATATTTATACCGACACGCCCATTCCCCCTTTTCATCGCGCCACTATGGACGGTTTTGCTTTTCGCGCAGCCGACGTTTCCCTTCCCGGAACCCGGCTTCGTGTTGTCGGCGAATCCGCGGCAGGTCATGGGTTCCCTGGAACAGTCGGGCGAGGCGAGGCGGTACGCATTATGACCGGAGCGGCGGTTCCCAGCGGCGCCGATTGTGTCGCGATGGTTGAGAAAACCAGCTCGGAAGGCGAGATAGTCGTCATCCAGGAAGCCGGGCACGGAGGCAAAAATATTGCTCCCGCGGGAAGTGAGGTTGGAATGTCCGATTTCATCCCGGCGGGACGTCGCATCGGCGCGGCCGACCTGGCTGTGCTTGCGGCCTTCGGCGCGACCCGCGTGCCGGTATATCGCGATCCCGAAGTGGCGGTACTGGTCACAGGCGACGAATTGATCGAACCGGGATGCAAACCGGCAGGGACGCAAATTCGAAATTCGAATGCCTACTCGCTTCGCGCCCAGGTTCGATCGTGCGGGATCGAGCCTCATTATCTGGGAGTGGCACCCGATAAAGAAGAAATTCTGCAGTCCAAAATAGAAGCGTCCCTTGCGCACGACGTGGCGGTGTTCAGTGGTGGAGTTTCGGTGGGCCAATATGATCTGATCTCCACCTGCCTGGAGCGCCTAAAAGCCCGGATTCATTTCAACAAGGTTTCTTTGAAACCCGGAAAGCCGCTGACATTTGCAACATTACACGGGAAATTGCTGTTCGGCCTGCCGGGCAATCCAGTCTCCTGCTTTGTCACTTTTGAGATATTCGTTCGACCGGTAATCGCGGCGCTTCAGGGAAGACAATACGCGCCGCAGCGAATCCTCGCGACGGCGCAAAACAGCTTCACCAACAAGGGTCCCAGGCCGTATTATGCTCCTGCGCTTACCCGCTGCACCGACGGCGGGTGGGAAACAAAAATTCTCGCCATACGGGGTTCCGCCGACATTTTTCGATTTTCGGAGGCTGACAGCCTTGTCCTGTTGCCCCCCGACACAGAGTTGACAGCCGGAGACCGCGTCAGCGTGTTGCTGCTAAACGATTATCTGGAAAGGACAGGCCGACAATGAACGAATTCTCCCACTTTGACGCGCATGGCAGAGCTCGAATGGTGGACGTTTCACACAAACCGGACCAGAAGAGAGTCGCGCGCGCGTTGGGCAAAGTCCAGCTTTCTCCCGAAACATTGCGTCAAATCAACGAAGGTCTGCTGCCGAAGGGAGATCCCTTTGAAACCGTTCGCATCGCCGGCATTCAGGCAGCCAAGCGGACCAGCGAGTTGATTCCGCTGTGTCATCCGCTGGCGATCACTCAGGTAGACATCGATCTGTCGATCAGCGACCAGGGGGTTGAAATCCAGTCCAAAGTTGTGTGCGTCGGGCCGACCGGTGCTGAAATGGAAGCGTTGACGGCGGTGTCGGTGGCCGCCCTGACGCTCTACGACATGTGCAAGGCAGTCGACAGCAAAATAGTAATCGGCCCGATATGGTTGATGGAAAAAACTAAGGAGATAATTTGAATGTGGTCCGTGGTCCGTTGCCCGTTGTCAGTGTGGTCAGTGGCGATCTCAACGTCTGAAAGTCGAATGTCGAAAGTCGAAGGTCGCCGGTTGGTTTTTGACTTTCGACTTTCGACTTTCTAACTTTCGACCTTCCCAAGTCAACTGACAACGGACTACTGACAACGGACAGTCTTTTTACTTCTTGGGGGGAGCTGCGGCTACGGGATTCTTGACATCGTAAAGCTTGATCAACTGATCCGTCAAATCGCCGGCGGGAGCCACAAAGGCAAACATGCCTTCCTGCGCCACCATGATCACCAGGTACCCGTTATCCTGCGCGTATTGCTGAATGACCTGCTGCATTTTGGTTCCCAGCCGGTTCAGAATTGTCTGGCGGCGCTGATTCAATTCCTGGTTGAGATCCTCCTGTTGCCTGCGCAGTCTGGTTTCCCCTTCCTGAATTTGGCGCTCGGTATCGGCGCGCGCGTCCGCAGACATCTTTAACTGCTCCTGCATGTAGCGGTTGCGCCGGCTGTTGTAATCCACTTCCTGTTTCTTCAGATTTTCATTCTGCTCGTTGACCCAGATCTGAACCTGGGCAAAGTCTCGCTGGCCTTCGGCGCTCTCGGCCAAGGCCCGCGCCAGATCGATTACGCCGATTTTTGTGAGGGCGGGTTTGGCCGGCTGCTGAGCCATCGCCGCAGCCGGCATGAGCAACGCAATCAGAACGAAAGACAGCTTTTTCATTGTTTATAACCTCATGAAGATCGAGTTTGGGCCACTTCGCGATGCGAGGCGCTGCAAAGCAGCGCTACAGTACCGCGATCCGTAAGGTCGTGGCGCGCCAACCAGTCGAGTCTCATGCCAAGCCACACTGGGTGCCACGTCCAGACCCACCACTCTGGCTCGCCGCAACCTGACGGATGCGGTACTGCTGCAGCAGTATCGTTTGTCAGATAAGTCCAAGTTCCAGGGCGCCGCTTCGCTGTGCGTGAATCCGGTAAGGCCTGGATTCTGCTCGACATTACCGGATTCGGATCTCAAAAGGCAACAGTGCCAGCACCTGTTCCTGCAGAATCCCGGCAATGTCGCGAATCTCTTCAATCCAGCCTCTCGCCATGACCCCCGGCGTCATCATCTCGAGAAGCGAAAGTCTGCGGGTGTAAACCACCGTCCGGATTCTTCGCTCTGGAGGAAAATGGCACAGCGCCCGAATTTCTTCCACAGCGTCGCGCAATCCTCCAATGCGATCCACCAGTCCGTGGCGATGAGCGCGGTTTCCGCTCCACACGCGACCCTGTGCCAGTTGCAAAACGCGCTCCTCAGACTGGCCGCGGCTTTGGACCACTTTGGGGACAAAGTGCACACGATAAAACTCCTCCATCTGGCGCCGCACTTTCTCACGTTCGGTGGCGGAAAACGGCTGCAATGGCGAGGAGATCGCTGCGTTTGCGGCATTCGACAGAGAATCAATATGAATCCGCAGCTTTTCAATCAGGTCCCGGACCACGAATTTTCCGGCGATGACACCGATCGAGCCGGTGATGGTTGCCCGTTGAGCAAGAATTTTCTTTGCCGCAGTGGCAATGTAATAACCGCCCGAAGCCGCAACGTCTCCCATGGAAACCACCACCGGCTTCTTTTCCGATGTGAGCTGCACTTCCCGCCACAGTATGTCGGATGCGACGGCGGAGCCTCCCGGGCTGTTCACTCTGAGGACCACTCCCCGAATCCTTTTTCTCTTCCGGGCGTCCGCCAGAAACTGGGCTATCGTCTCCGACCCGCAGACCAGTCGCTGCCCGCCGCCACGACGACTCTTGCCTCCGGCAATCATTCCTTCGGCGACTACCAGCGCAACCTGGGGGCGCCGGTAAGTGAACAATCGTTTCCAGAAACCGTCTCCCACGCGATAACGGGACAGCTCGCGTCGGGTCAGTTTTGACGCCTCCATCCTGGATATCGCCTGGTCCTCGAACAAAACATCGTCCAGCAGGCCAAGCTCTTTCGCCTCGCAGGCGCTGTAGGGACCGTTATTCAGCCAGGCATTCACCTGTTCCCTTGTTTTACGGCGGGAGGCACTGATCCGGTCCACAATCTGGTCCTGCAAGTCATCGAGAATCGCCTGTGTTTGTTCTTGCTGGGTCTCCGACATTCCCGAGCGCGTGAATATCTCACCGGCAGATTTATACTTTCCGATGTGCAAAAGATCGGGCTCAACACCGAGCCAGTGCAGCGCGTCCCTGAAGAACAAAAATTCCGCCCGCAGCCCGATCAAATTCAGGTTTCCGGCGGGAGTCATATAAATGGAGTCGGCCGCCGAAGCCAGCAAATACTCCTTGTTTCCGGCGCTCTCAAGGTAAGCGGTGACCGGTTTATTATGGCTTCGAAAACTTGAGAGCGCAGCCACCACCTCCTCAACCTGAGCCCAACCGATCTCCGGCTGTCTGACGATTAACAGTATGGCGGCAATTCGCTTGTCAACTGCCGCCTGATCGATCGCATCCAGCAGCATCTTAAGATGAATTCTGCGCTTGCGGGAAAGCAGTGAATACTCCGGAACCGCCTCGGTGACGGCTTCCTTTATTTCAATCTGAAGGAAGTTTTTCTTTTTGGCCATTGTTCACAGACAGGGAGATTTTAGCAAAAGCCGGAAGGCAGAAGGCAGAAAGCGGAAGCCGGAAGGCAGAAGGCAGAAAGCAGAAAGTGGAAGGCGGAAGGCCGTAGTCAGAGTCATTCAGGTAAAAGGCTGGCTTGGTGTCTTGGTGGTTCATTTTTTTATCACCGCCCCGGCAATCAGATAAAGCCCGGCGGCAAGCCAGAGAACCGATGAAAAGCCTGCCTGCATTGCCACTACCACGGCGACTATTGAACCAAGCACTGAAGCCGATCCGTTGAGCGCCCACGCCCACGCGATCGTTTTTTCATTGACTCTGGCGAGCCCGAGAGGCATCAGTCTGCCCAACAGAACTCCCGTTGCAAGAATCGGAGCCGCCAGCCACAGGATACGCAGGCTCAAAGGCCACCCGAGTCCGGCCTTCAGCCAGGAGGACAACAGACAGGCCAACAGCGCCGCCGCCGTCGCCGCCCCCAGCAGCGCGCGACGGGCAGCCGGTGTCAGATTTTCCCTTTGTGTCTTTCGGGTTGATCGGCTACCCAACCCGGAGCCTACCAGAAGCGCGCATACCACGGTCGCAAATGAATAACTGGGATGTCCCAAAAACAGGATGCTCTTCTGGACGAGCAACGTTTCGATCATCATGAATGCCAGTCCCAGCGCCAGAAAGTACAACGCCAGGGAGGCGCCGATGGATTCATCGCTTCGCGCAAACACCGGCAACATCAGGAACAATGCGGTCAGCAACAGCATCAGGATCAAGAGAACCAGCAGCAGATAAAGGCCGGCGTTGTTCTTGCGGCTTTCCACGGGAGTGTTCCAGACAGACCAGACATCTTTCCATTTCAACGTAAAGAAGAAAAATGGGCGATCATCGGTGGGTGGGCGGATGTTAAAAGGATACGAATCGAAGAACCGGTCAGGATCCTTAGCGCGCGCCAGTGCGCTGAATGCATTCGCGCCGGAAGATCCCGGATCGTACAACACTTGAAACCCGCGTTCGACGGCGCATTCACGCAGCAGCGAAGCTTCGCCGGAAGTAAATGGCTCCTTCTTTATGAAAATCACAGCGGGTGTGCCTCCTCCCTGGTGATAGGACGGATCGCTGAGCACGAAGACTCGCCCGGCAGGTTCCGGAATGTGCTCGCGTTTCATAGCTTCAAGGGCGAGGGCCATCACGCGGATCATCTGCTGCGGCGTGTCAAACTCCCACCGCCCCAGTGTCAGGATGCCGGTCGGGTTCAACCGGTCCAGGTAGGTCTGAAATGCCTCGGTCGTGTAAAGATAACTTTCGCTCAGGGTCAGCCCGCCGCCTGAGGTGGCGGCCCACGTATCGATGGCGTTTGCCTGGATCACATCAAAATGATCACGAGTGCCCTCGATGTAGTTTCTGGCATTACTGGTGATGATTTCAACGCCCGGAGAAGTATAAATCCGTCCGGAAAAGTCATAGTACCGTTCAAGCATCAGGTTGCGCACGATGATCGGATTTATTTCCACTCCGATCACGCTGCTGCCGGCAATCCGGGCGCTCACCACGTCCCGGCCACCGCCCGGGCCGATCACCAGCGCGTGGCTCTTTGGCCGCAGCCGGTAAACCAGGCCGCTGATTTGATTCAACAGCGTATGTCCTTCCCTTTGAATCCAGCTCACTCCCAGAATTTCGGTGGCAGCGTCCGCATCGATTCGAACGAACTTGCGATCTCCCGCGTCCTGAACAGCCACTCGTGAAAACGCATTCCATTTTTCAAACTCCGACGGAGGTTCCAGATTCCCTTTGACATAACGAAGATGCAACCACTGTGTCGACCAGCCGGCGATCACCAGCAGGATAATAAAACCCGCGGCGATTATGCGGCGCCGGTGCAGCAGCGCCCCCGGTTGCGCAAGCGCGCTCAGCACCATCAGGCAGCTCACGACCCAGGGAATAGCCATGGCGCCGATCCGGTCCAGAAGAAAAACAGCGACAGCGCAGCCCGTCGCTCCCCCCAGCAAGTCGAACGCATAGAGTTGAGGAATCTGCTCTTTCCGTGAAAGGTAAATAAGCGACAGGAAGAGACCGCAAAGAAAGAAGGGAAGGCAGCAGATCAACACAATAGCGACCAGTGCCAGCACGCCTGATCCGCTAAGTTGGAGGGGTGAAAAACGTATCCGAAGTATCAGCCCGACGCACAATGGGAATGCCAACGCCGTTGCCAGCGGCAACCACCCCAGCCAGGCCTCCGTGTTTCGCCTGAGAAAACCCCACAGATAATTGAAGACTCCCCCGGTACCCAATCCGAGAAGCGTCAATGACAGCACCAGGAATGCGAAGTGGTACATCATTGTCACGGAAAAGAGCCGGGTAAGGGTGATTTCGGCAATCAATAACGCACAGGTTAATGCCGCAATGGCAAGTCGCATCGGGAGCTAATACTAATGGCATTGGGAAGGGGGGAGGAAGGGTTATGAGGGGAATGAAGGGTTGTGAAGGGGAATGAAGGGGAATGAAGGGGAATTAGGGGAAGAAAGGAACGTGAAGTTTAGTGGCTTGGTGTGGTCAAAGAGAACTGAACCACCAAGACACCAAGCCCGCGGTGGACTATAATTGACCGGAAATCGATGCCCGCATCCAAAATCATCCGTTTTTTTTCGTTTTGGTTTTATCCGCTCGCCGCTGCCGCACTTCTGTATGCTGGGAAGGCGCTAGGGCTACGTGGCCTCTTTGTTTCCGCAGTCTGGCTGTTTGCTGCTGGTTTGTTGATCTGGACACTGATTGAATATTTTATGCACCGCTTTCTGTTCCATTGGCACCCACGCAGCCGGGCGATGCATAAGCTTGTGCACGAGCTCCATCTGGCGCACCATGCCGCGCCTCGCGATCCGGACCGGATTCTGGCCCGACCCGAAGTGAGTCTTCCGGTTTCGGCCCTGGTTTTCGGAATTCTCTTCGCAGTGACGCGCAGCTTTTTTCCCGCCGCTGTGATCATGGCGGGAATCTGGACGGGCTTTCTTTATTACGAAGCCATCCACTACCGCCTCCACCGCAGCGCGGCGACCGCTGCATTCCTCGGATACCAGCGTCGCCGCCACTTTCGGCACCACTTTGTGGCAGAAGACCGGTGCTTTGGAGTGACGACGCCCCTCTGGGACATCATCTTTGGCACCTTCTAGACTCCACTCACCCCATACTCAAATGCGGATTTTGGAATGCGGAATGCGGAATAAGGGAGCAATTGGGTCTCAGCTTCGAAGACTTAATTTCGACATATTCCGCATTCCGACATTCTTATTCCGCATTCCGCATTCCGAAATCCGCATTTCTTGAATTGCTCTCAATGAAAAACTGTAAGAAGCCTCGCGCTCTGCTGCCGAACGACAAGATAGCCCTGGTCGCTCCCGCCGCCACCTTCGACCGGGCGGATTTTGAAAAGGGTGTGGCCACACTTCGCAATCTCGGCTTCAATCCGGTTTATGACGATTCAATTTTCGCAAAACATCTCTACCTGGCCGGACCGGACCGGCATCGAACAGAACAACTGGTGCGCTACCTGACAGATGACAGCGTGAGAGCCGTGTTCTGCGCCAGAGGGGGTTATGGCTCCACCCGCCTTCTTCCAGCTCTGAAAGAGTTACGCTGGGAGTCGCCGAAGATACTGATGGGGTGCAGCGATATTACCGCCCTGCTCGCATTCTTCACCTCCGAACAGAATTGGGTAACCTTTCACGGACCGATGGTGGCGGGAGATATCGCCGCCACCCGAATCGACGTCGCGCAGTGGGCCGCCTTTCTGGGTGGAGGAAGATTCCCCGTCCTTCTCCAGTCCCGGGCCGAATGCTGGAAACCGGGTAAAGCACGAGGAGTGCTTTACGGTGGATGCCTTTCGATCCTCTGCAGCCTGCCAGGCACGGGCTTGAAATGGCAACTGGAGTCCGCCTCGGACCTGATCCTGTTTGTGGAAGATGTCCGATGCCGGGCCTATCAAATTGACCGGATGCTCACGCAATTAAAGCAGACCGGGCTGTTTGATCGAGTCCGCGGCTTGATATTTGGAGAGATGATCGAGTGCGACGGGAGCCAGAGCTTAAGTTTAAAGTCGGTGGTTCTTGACGTTCTATCGTCCTGCACTTTTCCTGTGATGAGCGGATTCCCTTCGGGGCATACGACTGCAGAAAACCTGATTCTGCCGTTTGGAGTCCACGTTGAAATGGATGCATCGACCGGCTGCATTAATTTTGAGGAGAGCCCGGTAATCGCCTGATGCTGCTGCACAACATCCGCCACGTACATCTGATTGGAATCTGCGGAACAGCAATGGCGACTCTGGCGGCCATGCTTCAGGAACGGGGGTTTTATGTCACCGGCTCCGACCAGAATGTGTATCCTCCGATGAGCACGTTCCTTCAGGAACGCAACATCGCGGTTGCATCTCCCTTCAGCAAGGAAAATCTGATCCCCAAGCCCGACCTTGTGGTGGTGGGAAACGCCATGTCCCGCGGCAATGTCGAGGTGGAGGCGGTGCTCAATGAAAGGATGAACTACATCTCCTCGGCCGACCTGATGTGCGAGATTTTTATCCGCGGAAAGCAGTCTGCCGTCGTTACTGGAACTCATGGCAAGACAACAACCACCAGCATTGCGGTCTGGCTGCTGAGTTTCGCCGGACTGGATCCAACTTTCATGGTGGGTGGAATTCCGAAGAATTTCCAGTCCAGTTACCGGCTTGGGAACAGCGATATTTTTGTGTGCGAAGGAGACGAATACGACACCGCATTTTTCGACAAGACTCCCAAGTTCCTGCATTACCTGCCGACGTCGGTCATCATCAATAATATCGAGTTCGACCATGCCGATATCTATTCCAGCCTCGACGAGATCGAACTTCAGTTCCGCAGGCTGGTCAACATCATCCCTGCCAATGGACTGCTTCTCGCCGGAGCCGAGTCGGAACCGGTTGCGCGCGTGATGCAACGGGCGTTTTGCGCGGTCCAGACCTTTGGTTTGGGAGACTTCTACTGGTCGGCGCGAAATCTGGAGACTTCGATCGACGCGCAGAAAAGCGATTCAAGAACACGTGTAAACGGTGAACCAGCGACCTCGCAATTCGAGGAGGCACCCGGCATCTCCTTCGATATCTACAAGGAAAACCAGCGATTGGGGCGTGCCACGGTGCCTCTGGTCGGTGAGCACAACGCCCGCAATGCCTTGGCGGCCGCAGCGCTGGCGTTGAATCTGGGAGTCGGCTTTGACGTGGTTAGTGACGGGCTGAGACGCTTTGCCGGCGTGAAGCGTCGTCTGGATCTGCTGGGAACATTTGGGAGGGTGCGGCTCTTTGATGATTTTGCGCACCATCCGACCGCGGTGCGTGAAACTCTGAACGGGCTAAAAATGCTCCACCCGGGCTTGCCCATCTATGTCGCATTCGAACCGCGTTCGGCCACCAGCCGCAGGAGGATTTTTCAGCAGGAGTTTGCGCAAAGCCTGTCGCTGGCAGACACGGTCTTGGTCAGTGATCTGTTTGAAGGCTCAAAAATAGCCGATCAGGATCGACTTGATCCTTCCGTTGTTGTTTCGCATCTAAGACAACTGGGGCGACAGGCCGAAGTTTGTGCATCACCTGATGGTATTGTGGAATACTTGAAGCAGCGGATCGTCGAACCATCGCTGGTGGTCGTGATGTCCAACGGTGGTTTTGGCGGTATACATCAGAAATTGAGCGGGATGCTGGCAGATAGATTCGGGAAGGCATGAAGCGGAAAATTGATTCAACTCAGGAGCAAAGCCCGGCAAGACGCCGTAACCAAAGAGCCGTCGACGTCCACGAGCACGAGCACGTCAACGTCTACGATTGCGTTTACGATTTCGCTCGGTTCGTCAAAGACTGTCGTGATCGTGAGACGTGGTCGTTGACGTGCACGTGCTCGTGGATGTCGACGGCTTTGAAAGACCTTGCCGGAACAACAAGAAAAGTTGCCAACTTGCTGCACAGAGGAGATCGGAGGCTGCTGCTCTGCCTGGTCACGGCTTTCTGCCTGTGCATGACCGGAAATCTGCCGGCGCAAAAGCCGGAAAAGCCGGAAAATCCCGCAGACAAACCGGCTTCCCAGGAACCCGTCAATCCTCCCCAGGGCTTTCGAATTGGAGTGCGCGTTGATCAGGTTTATCTGAGTGTCAACGTTCGATCGCTTGAAACCGGCGGGTTTGTCCGCGGCCTGAAGCGCGAAGAATTCCGCATCCTGGAAGACGGAGTTTCGCAGGAAATCACCAACTTCAACAGCGAAGCGGTGCCGGTACACGTGGCTCTGCTGCTGGATACGAGCGGCAGTGTCCAGGAGGAGCTGGCAGATTTTCGCCGCGCCATTCTGAGTTTTGTCAAAGCTCTCACCAGGGAAGACAAGATCGCGCTCGTCACTTTCAGCGACCAGGCCAAGCTGATTCTGAACTGGACATCCGATCCACAAAAGATCGAGCTTGCCGCCAAAAGCGTGTATTCAAAAGGGCGTACGGTCTTCTACGACGCGCTTTATGTAACCTTTGATGATCTGCTCAAGGACGTTTCCGGTAAAAAAGCGGTGATTGTTTTCACGGATGGAATTGACACGGCGAGCTCGGTTGATTACCAGCAGGTGCTGCGGCTTGCCGTCAAGTCGGAGGCGATGGTCTACTTTGTCAGCAAGCTGGATCAGTACGCCGCCGGAGCCATCGAGGGACGCCTGCTGTATCCTTTTGAGCCTTCGCTCAAAGAAGATTTCATCAATCGCGTGCGCCGCGAGATCGATCATCTGTCCGCGCAGACAGGCGGGGCTGTCCTGAATTATGCGGCGATGTCGCTGACGGATATTTACGCGCGCGTGGCCGAGGAATTGCGCAATCAATACTACATCGGTTACCAGTCGAGTAACCCTGCCAGAGACGGCGCCTGGCGCAAGATTGAAATCGATGTCCTGAGGCCCGGAGTGCGCGCCACCACCCGGGCGGGATATTACGCTCCCAATCGCTAGCCTGGATTAGTTACAAATCTTAACTCGCGGTTAAAGTTGTATGAATAATCCGGGCTAAAATACAAGATATGTGCGGGATCGTATGCTATATCGGAAAACGCGACGCTGTCCCTATTCTGCTGGAAGGCCTTTACCGGCTCGAATATCGAGGTTATGACTCAAGCGGAATAGCGGTGCGTGACGACGGTCCGATCAAGGTAATTCGCGCCGTGGGGAAAATCGACAGTCTTCAGAGCCGGCTTTCAACCGAGCCGGTTCACGGCAACGTTGGAATCGGACACACGCGTTGGGCAACCCATGGAAAACCGACAGAATGCAATGCTCATCCTCATGCCGATTGCGCCGGCAACTTTGCCGTCATCCATAATGGCATTATCGAAAACTACTGCGAACTGAGGGGGGAGCTCGAGCGCAGAGGCCACAAGTTTCGATCCGAAACCGACACTGAGACAATCGCCCATCTCCTGGAACAAAACTGGGACGGCGATCTGCAGTCAACCACACGCCGCACCCTCCGCATGTTGAGCGGTACGTTCGGTCTTGCCATCATTTCCAATCACGCTCCCGATACCATCATGCTGGCTCGCCGCGGCAGCCCGCTGCTTCTGGGAATCGGAAACGGCGAGATGTTTGCGGCTTCAGACGTCTCTGCAATCCTGCGGCATACCAACCAGGTCATCTATCTGGAAGACGACGACATGGCGGTGCTCCATTCGTTCGGCTATCAGATCAGTTCTTTGAAAGGTGTTCCAGTCCAGCGCGACAGGCAGACGGTTGAGTGGGACATCACTTCAGCGGAGAAACAGGGGTTTCCGCATTTCATGCTGAAGGAGATTTTTGAAGAGCCGGAAGCCGTCACCAACGCTGTGCGCGGCAGGCTGATTGAATCGGAAGGCACGGCCCGCCTGGGAGGGCTGGATCCGGTGCGTGACAAGCTTCGCGCCAGCCGGCATCTGATCATTGTTTCGTGCGGCACTTCCTATTATGCGGGCCTGATCGGCCGTTACATTATTGAAAGAAACACTGACATCGCAGTAGAGGTGGAGCTGGCCAGCGAGTTTCGTTATCGCAAGCTCAATCTGCAGCCCGGCACGATTGTCCTGGCGATCAGCCAGTCAGGTGAAACAGCCGACACACTGGGCGCCTTGCGCGAAGCAAAACGAAAGGGTGTTCCGGTACTCGGGTTAGTGAATGTGGTGGGAAGCACCATCGCGCGCGAAACCGACGCGGGTATTTACAATCATGCCGGGCCTGAAATCGGGGTCGCTTCCACGAAGGCCTTCGTTTCACAACTCAGCATCCTCTATCTGCTCAGTCTTCTTCTCGGCCGGGAACGGGGTGTTTCATTGAATGAAGGACAGCAGTTTATCCGGTCGCTCCAGTCAATTCCCGACAAGATCCGCCGCATTCTTGACATGAACGACCAGATCCGGAAACTGGCGGAAAAGTATGCCCGCTACTCGAATTTTATGTTCATTGGAAGGAAGTACAATTTTCCTATCGCTCTGGAGGGGGCGTTAAAGCTCAAAGAAATATCCTATCTTCATGCGGAAGGATACGCGGCTGGAGAAATGAAGCATGGTCCGATCGCGCTTATCGATCCTCAGTTTCCCACCGTGTGCATCACGCCCAGGGGGAATTCCTACGAAAAGGTGGCGTCTAATCTTCAGGAGATCAAAGCGCGCAGCGGCCCAGTCCTGGCAATTGCAACCGAAGGAGATCAGGGAATCGCATCACTCTGTGATGATGTGATCTACATCCCCGAAATAGCGGAAACGTTCACGCCATTGTTGACCGTCATTCCACTGCAACTGTTCGCCTACCACGTGGCCAATCACCGGGGCTGCGAAATCGACAAACCCCGCAACCTGGCAAAAAGCGTGACAGTCGAATAATCTAAAAATCCCTACCGTGAGCGTTAGCCCGCGCCTGGAGTTTCCACATTTTTGGGAGCGGAGAGACGGCCTGAGGGCCGTCTCAGCTTGGCAGTTACATGGCCAAGAGACGGCCCTCAGGCCGTCTCTTCTGGGCGCGATTTTAGTCTACGTCTTCAGACCTTCGACTTTGTTTTCGTCTGCCGAAATTCACGACATAAGGCGACGAAGTGTTCGAAAAGTCTTTTACTGAACTGATCTTCTGAAAAACTTCTCTCCGGGTGCCACTGAACCGCAATCATCGGACGGCCGGAGCGGTGTACTGCCGCCTCTATGACTCCGTCGGGGGAAAGCGCCGCCAAAGTCAGGTCTTCGGCCAGACGGTCAACAGCCTGATGGTGTGTGCTGTTCACCTGGGCGGTGTGGTCTCCGGCGAGCTTTTCAAGCACTGTGCCCGGGCTCAACGCAACCGCATGCTGCGGTATTGGCTGGCTGGAATCCTCGCGATTGTGACGGATTCCGCCCGGTCGCTGCGGCAAATCCTGGATGAGCGAACCTCCCAGGGCCACATTCAGCATCTGAAAGCCATAGCAGATGCCGAAAACCGGCATATCCATCTGCATCGCTTCCCGGGCCAGATGCATATCCACAGAATCCCGAAGCGGATTTACTATTCCCAAACCCTGCGCCGGCTGCTGGCCGTACCGCTCAGGATCCACATCGGTTCTGCTGCCTGAGAAGATCATTCCGTCCAGTGATCGCATCACAGAATTGAGATACGCCGGGTCCTCGATCAGGGGAATAAGCAGCGGCAGGCCGCCGGCCTGGTAGACGGCTTCCGGGTAATGCCTCTGCAGATAAAAATCAATTCGACCCGGTTCGTGCCGGGTGGTGATGCCGATCAAAGGCCGTGAATTATCCATTGTGGCCATTTTAACATTTACTCTGCGAATCCACAGACACAGGTCCAAATGAGTACAAATGCGGATTGTGGAATGCGGAATGCGGAATAAAAGCTGTCTGTCGGTCCGTGGTCAGTTGTTCGTGGTCCATTGCTCCTTAACCGATCACGTAGCCATGCACAACTGACCACGGACAACTGACAACGGACAATTATTCCGCATTCCGCATTCCGGACTCCGCATTCGAGTGAGGCCCTGTTTCTGCGCTACAATGAAAACAGCATGGTACGAAAACTTTTCCAGATTCGAACCGGCCAAAGCCGTAAGTCAGTGTTCGTCAATGCCTTTCGGAGCATGCTGCATAACGAGTCGCCGGCTACGGCGGCCGCATTGGCCTATTTTACGCTGTTTACGCTTTTCCCCCTGCTGCTGGTCATCATTGCCGCCAGCGATCAATACTTCAATTTGTTTGACGTGCGCTCTACGGCCCTGAGGACGGTGATCCGTTTCTTTCCGGGCGGCCGGGCGTTCATCGAAAACAACATCGCATCCGTCAGGCCGTCGCGTGGAATCGTGATCTCAAGCGTTGTGGTTTGCACCTGGACCAGTTTCTGGCTGGTCGCCCTGCTGGAAAACGCTCTCAACAAGGCCTGGCAGGTTCGGACACCAAGGCATTTCCTGCACAGCCGGCTGATCGCCTTGCTGATGATCGTCGTGTGCGCTTTGTTTTTGGGAACTTCGGTGCTGCTGACCACCGTGCTCACTGTGATCCAGCAGAAAATCGACACATACGGTTTCGCGCATTGGTCGACCGGGATGGGACTGTTTTGGAGAATTACATTTGGAGTCACTGCTTTTGTGCTCACTATTCTGGTTTTCACCATGATCTACAAGCTGGTCCCGAACGCGCGCGTCAAAATGACTGAGGCGCTGACGTCAGGCATCGTCGCGGGATGCCTGTGGCAGACCGCTGCGGGAATATTCACAATACTGGCCCGGCATTTGGACTATGCCGCTATTTACGGCTCGGTGGGAGCCGTCGTCCTGCTGCTTAGCTGGGTTTACACTTCAAGCTACATCTTCTTGTTCGGCGCCAACCTTTCCGCGCAAATGCACCGCATCACTCCTGTAACCGAAATTGAGGTTGATGATTCCGCGCCGGCTTCCCGCGCCCGTTTTGCAGACCAGACAACGGTGACCAGAAATCTCTGAAACCGCCGGTGAAGATTTCCGATCTCGACTACGACCTTCCTGAGGAATTGATCGCGCAGGAACCGCTGCCGAATCGCGATGCTTCGCGCCTGATGCTCGTAGACAAGGGCAGCGGGGTGATTCAGGATCTGCATTTCCGCGAGCTGCCGGCCATCCTTCATCCAGCGGACTTCCTTGTGCTGAATGATTCTGCCGTCTTTCCGGCCCGACTGCTTGGCCGGCGCCCCGGTGGCGGACGGGTGGAACTGTTGTTACTGAGACCGGATTCAGAGCAGGCTACCGGGGCGCTCAATTCCCGTTCGGGGGGCGAGCTGCCCGCTGAAAACCACGATCATGCCTTGTGGGAGGCGCTGGCCAGACCGAAACGGAAGTTGAGAAGAAACATGGAATTGATCTTTTCGGATGATCTGCGCGGGCGCGTGGCGGATGTGTCCGACGAAACAGTGAAGATTCAGTTCCGGTTTTCGGGGGATTTTTCAAGCGTGCTGGACAGAACCGCGCGCGTTCCACTGCCGCCTTACATCCGCCGCCCTGATACAGAACGCGACCGGGACCGCTACCAGACCGTATACGCCGCCAGGCGCGGATCCATCGCCGCTCCCACCGCGGGACTGCATTTTACCCCCGGGATTCTCAATGATCTCCGAAGGCGCGGTATTCACTGTTTTTTCGTGACGCTGCACGTCGGATACGGCACTTTTCGACCCGTGAAAAGCGCTTCGATTGAGCAACACAGGATCGATGCGGAGAGCTTTTCCATATCAGCGAACGATGCTGCCGGAATCCGGGAAGCCCTGCAGTCGGGACGCCGGATGATCGCGGTGGGCACGACAACTACGCGCATGCTGGAACATTGGAAAAGATCCTCGCCCAAGCTGCGGGCGATCGCGGGCCAGACGGATCTTTTCATCTATCCGCCCTTCGATTTCAAATTGGTGAAGGGTCTGCTTACTAACTTTCACCTGCCGCGGTCCAGTTTGTTTGCGCTGGTATGCGCATTCCTGGGAACTGAGCTTGCGCGGCAGTGCTACAGACACGCCGTCGAGCGCCACTACCGGTTTTACAGCTACGGCGATTGCATGCTGATTGTTTAGAACTCACTTCCAGAAGCCTGCATATGAAATTCTCACCACAAAGACACGAAGGACACAAAGCCGGCTCCGTCTGCCGCGCGAGTCACCTTTTGTGCCCTTCGTGCCTTTGTGGTGAAAAAGCTCAACGTACCGAGGCCCGGCCTTTGGGAGTCGTTGAGGCTTTCTGATAAACTTCGGGAAATTCGCCATCTC
This sequence comes from Acidobacteriota bacterium, assembly GCA_036507075.1. Taxonomy (GTDB): domain Bacteria; phylum Acidobacteriota; class UBA6911; order JACQSX01; family JACQSX01; genus DASXQR01. The sequence continues at coordinate 36,365 of DASXQR010000083.1, forward strand.
AGGGTGCTCATGAGAAAAGCTGCTGTTTGTCTGATTCCATTCGCGATCCTTCTCTGCCTCGGCGCCGATACGCAATCCGACCGGGCCTTGCGGATTCACCATAAGGCGATTGTCATCGACACTCATGCCGACACGCTGCAGCGGGTGCTGATGGGAAAGCAAAATATTTCCCAACGCACACAAGCGGGACACATCGACCTGCCGCGCATGCGCGAGGGCGGCCTGGATGCTGAATTCTTTGCGTTGTGGATCGACTCTCCTTTTGTGGGGCCGGTCGCCGTGAAGCGGACGCTGGACCTGGCTGATGCAATGAATCAGGTCATCGGGCAGAGCGGCGGACAAATGCGTTTGGCGACTACCGCGTCCGATATCGAGAATAACGCGCGTGACGGAAAACTCTCCGCGCTCATGGGAATTGAAGGAGGCCATGCGATCGATGACGATCTGGGGGTGCTGCGCATGTACCAGCGAATGGGTGTCCGGTACATGACCCTGACATGGTCGAACGCGAATAACTGGGCGGACTCTTCGGGCGAGGCGCCCAAGCACAACGGTCTCACAGATTTTGGCAGGGATGTGGTGCGTGAGATGAACCGCATCGGCATGATCGTGGATATTTCCCATGTGTCCGATAAAACTTTCTGGGACACCATGAAGGTGACAACCAAGCCGGTTATCGCGTCGCACTCTTCTGCGCGGGCTCTGAACGACGTGGCCCGAAACATGCGGGACGACATGCTGCGCGAAGTGGCAAAGAACGGCGGGGTCGTGGGAATCAACTTTTATTCCGGTTTTCTGAGCCCTGATTTTGCCAGGGCTTCCGCTGCGAGCCGCGCTACGCGCCCGTCGGTCCAGGATCTGATCAAGAAGTACAATGGGGATCTTAATCGTGTGGCGGTGGAGCGTTATCTCCAGTATGAAACGATGTCGTCGCTCACGCCGCCGCCGTTCAAAGTGCTCATTGACCACATCGATCATGTCGCCAAGGTCGCCGGCGTGGAACATGTGGGCCTGGGTTCGGATTTTGACGGCGTTGATTCTCTCCCTGAGGGAATCCACGATGTGACCGATCTTCCGAAGATAACACAGGCACTGCTGGACCGCGGCTACACGGAACGCGACGTTGGCAAGATTCTGGGAGGCAACTTTTTGCGCGTGCTGCGGACGGTAACCGGAAAATGAGCCGCGAGAGCTGAGAAAAAATCAGTACCGCGACCGTCAGAGCGTGTGAAAAAATCGAAATTCTCTGTAGGAGGAGTTGTGAAACGCACACTTTCATTGGTCTTTCTCTTGAGCCTTATGCTGGCAGCTTGTCAGAACCGGGCGGATTCCTCCGCTGAAAGGGCCGCAACGCCGGCGTCTCCAGCGAGCTCACAAATCCAATTAAGCGGCCAGGAACACCTGGCCAAGGCAAAAGAACACCTGCACGAAGCCAAAGAGATTCTGGACAAACAGGGCACTTACGACTGCTGCATTGAACCGGATTGTGACTGGTGCGCGCTCAAAGAAGGCTCCTGTCCCTGCGCCAGGCTGCTCAAGGGTCGCAAACCGGTGTGCCCTGACTGTAAATTCGGATGGGACCACGGCAAAGGGCACCTTGAAGGAATACGACCGGAGCAGGTTACCACTACAATTTCACATACACACGGAACGGAAGATACAGGAAAGCCGCACAAACACTGAGGCGACAAGGAGTGTGAAAAACTGGAACCGCGAAGGCGCGAAAGCGCGAAAGCAATGAGACTGCTTGGCTGCTTGAATGGGACTAAGAATTGAAATGTTCGCGGTTTTGGCCACACAGGAAATCGTGGAGTGAATCTTGTTTTCGCGCTTTCGCGACTTCGCGGTGGATTTTTTTCACAGGTTCCAAGGCGGACATTTTTTTAACAGAAACCAAGGGAGACTCTTATGAAAGCAACTTTTCAATGGATGCTGATGCTGCTGTTGATGTTCGGGGGAACGCTTGCGGCACAGCAGGAACATGACCATACATCCGCGGCGGTCCAAAACCAGGCTGCAAGTCCTTTGCCGGCCCAAAGTGTCCAGATGCGGCTCCTTCTGCAGGACACTACTCGTGACGAAAATCTTCCCGCTTCTGAAACTACGGCAAAGGCAGCCCTGGACCGTTCGTCGCGGCATGGCGATTGGATCGATGTCAAAGTGGAAGGAAGTGAAACGCCCGTGAAGACCTGGATCGTGTACCCGGAAAGAAAGGACAAAGCCCCGGTTATCATCGTCATTCACGAGATCTTCGGGCTCACCGATTGGATTCGGGCCGTCGCCGACCAGTTGGCCAAAGAGGGATTCATTGCTGTCGCTCCCGACCTGATTTCAGGCAAGGGACCGGGCGGGGGAAACACCGACTCGGTTGCCAGCCGCGATGACGTCGTAAAACTGGTGCGCGGCCTTACTCCGGAAGAAGTGACCTCGCGGTTAAACGCCGTTCGCCAATATGCGGTCTCACTGCCTGCAGCCAACGGAAAGAGCGCCAGCATCGGATTCTGCTGGGGCGGTTCAACCAGCTTTGCTTATGCCGTCGCGCAACCGAAGTTGAATGCTGCTGTGGTGTATTACGGAACGGCCCCGTCGGATCCGTCAAAACTCGCCTCGATTAAAGCATCGGTACTCGGGCTGTATGGAGGCGATGACGCGCGCGTGACAGCCACTGTCGATCCGACAGCCGCTGAAATGAAAAAGCTGAATAAGTCGTACGATCCGAATGTTTTTGCCGGCGCCGGTCACGGCTTCCTTCGTGCCCAGGAGGGAAAGGACGGCGCGAATTTGAAAGCAACGCAACAGGCCTGGCCCAAGACGATCGCCTTCCTGCGGGCCAATACGAAGTAGGAGAAATTCACCGCGAAGGCGCGAAAGCACGAAGCAATAAAACTGATGTTGTTTGCCAATCGAGCTCAGGCGGGACGTGCGCTGGCTTCGCAACTCACCGGCTATGCGGGGCGCCCGGATGTGGTGATCCTGGCATTACCCAGGGGTGGAGTTCCGGTGGCCTATGAGGTGGCTTTGCAGCTTCACGTCCCCATGGACGTGTTTGTGGTGCGCAAGCTGGGAGTGCCGGGACATTCCGAGCTGGCTATGGGCGCATTGGCGTCCGGCGGCGTCCGTGTTTTGAACAAGGACGTTCTCGACAGCCTGGGAATCCCCGGCGAAATGATCGACGCCGTAACCGAGCGCGAGCGGCCGGAATTGGAACGTCGCGAACACCTTTATCGCGCCGGCCGGCCGCTGTTGCCCGTCGAAGGCCGAATCATCATTCTTATCGACGACGGCCTCGCCACCGGCTCGACAATGCGCGCCGCGGCGTCAGCTCTTCGCCGCCAGGCGCCGCAGAAAATCGTCGTCGCAGTTCCTGTGGCGCCGCGTTCCGTGCGCGAGGAGTTTGTGCGGGAAGTCGATGAAGTTGTATGCGCGGAAACGCCCGAACCTTTCCACGCCGTGGGGAACTGGTACCGGGACTTTGCGCAAACCACCGACAAGGAAGTGCGTGAGCTGCTGGAACGCGCCGAAGCTCTGAGCCGGGCAGGTGCCTGAAGCAATCATCAGACTTCACTCGTGAGACCGGAGAAGGCCACAGACCGTAACCGAAACTTTCTTCAAATGTGGATTTCGGAATGCGGAATGTGGAATCGGGCGTAAACGGGCCCGGCTTCGAAGGATCTGACTTGGATATATTCCGCATTCCGCATTTGAAAGTACGTTAGGGCATCTTGGCAAAAAAGTGGAATGAACGGTTCTTCCAAGGGAGGGATTATGCGGTGTGGTCTAAAGAAAAACCACTTCAGCTTTGTATTCTGCGTCTTTTTGCTGTTTGTTGCCTTGGACACCTCTCAGGCGCAGAACAATGCCGGTTCCGATGCCGGTTCGCGCGCGCTGGATGACGCTTACTCAAAGAAGATTCGCGAGTACACCACAGAGCTTTTTTTTCTGACTGAGCTCGTGGATCACCTTCCGGCATCGGACAAAGTTCCTTCCCCGGAAAAGATACTGGGTTACGTCATCGGGACCCCGAACAAGCTCACCTACACCAGGGACATGTACCGCTACTACCGGGAACTGGAGAAGGCCTCTCCGCGGGTGCGTGTATTTACCGCCCCCGAGCGCAGCGAGGACGGCAAGGAACAACTGCTGGTAATCGTGGGCGATCAAGAAAACATCGCCAGGCTGGATCAGTACAAAGAGATTACGCGAAGGCTTGCCGATCCGCGGGGCTTGAGCGAGACAGACGCCAGGCGTCTGGTATCGGAAGGGAAGCCTTTCTACTGGGCTTCGGGCTCCATCCATTCTCCAGAAACCGGATCGCCCGAAATGTTGATGGAGCTGGCGTACCGGCTGGCCGTCGACGAAAGTCCCTTCATACAGGCGATTCGAAAGAATGTGATTGTCATGATTACGCCCACTCTGGAAGTGGATGGACGAGATCGATCCGTGGACCTTTACAACTATCGCAAGGCCAATCCGAAGAACGCGCCGCCTTCTCTTGTCTACTGGGGGAAATACGTGGCGCACGATAACAATCGCGACGGTCTGGGAATGGCGCTGGCCCTGACGCGCAACATGATGAAGACCTTCCTTGAATATCACCCGACCATTCTCCACGACCTGCACGAGTCGGTGCCTTTCCTTTACACTTCCACCGGCACGGGCCCGTACAACGCATGGCTCGATCCACTGGTGATTGACGAATGGCACCTGCTCGCCTACCACGAAATCGAAGAGATGACCAAGCGCGGAGTGCCGGGTGTTTGGACGCATGGCTTTTACGACGGATGGGCGCCCAACTATATGTTTTACGTCGCCAATGGGCACAACGCCATCGGCCGTTTCTACGAGACGTTTGGCGGCCGCGGAGCCGACACTGAGGAGCGCAGCGTGGGAGCCCAGGCACAGCGCGCCTGGTTCCGGCCCAATCCTCCTCTTTCCCGTGTAAAGTGGTCGATCCGCAACAACATCAATCTGCAGCAGTCGGCCATTTTGCTGGCAATGAGCTTTGTTGCCGACAACAAAGACCGCTTCCTCAATAATTTTTATCTTAAGAGTGCGCGTTCCGTGGCGAAAGCAAAGAATGAGGGACCGGCGGCCTACGTTATACCCGGCGACGTGGCGCGGCCGGTGGAAGCCGCCGACATGGTAAACCTGCTTCGCCTGATGGGCGTCGAAGTGCACACCGCATCTCAGGAGTTTGTGGTCAAGGATCAGAAGTTTCCATCGGGCTCCTACATCATCCGCATGGATCAGCCCTATTCGCGCATGGCCGACATGCTGCTGGACACGCAGTTTTACAACGTCAACGATCCGCGGCCCTACGACGACACAGGTTGGACGCTGGGCGCGCTGCGAAACGTCAAAACCGTGCGTGTTACCGACGCCGGCGTCCTGACCGCGCCGATGAAACTGATCGCATCCGACGTCAAGGTCCCCGGAAAGATCCATGGTTCTGCTTCCACGGCCGGCTATGTCATCAACCACAATACGGAAAACCCGTTGGCGACTCTCCGCTTCAAACTGAAGGACATAAAGATTTCGGCTGCCGAAGAGGCGTTCAAGATCGGAGATCAGTCCTTCAATGCAGGTTCCTTCATCATCCGCACCGAGGGGAATCCATCCGACCTGCGTTCGCGTCTGGAGCAGGTTGTGCGTGAGCTGGGCCTGGCCGCGCACGCGCTCGACAAACTCCCGTCGGTGAAGAGTCACGACCTGTCGGCCCCCCGCATCGCCATACTGCACACCTGGACAAACACCCAGAATGAGGGGTGGTTTCGCATCGAGTTTGATCGACTGCAGATTCCCTACTCCTACATTTCCGACCAGGTTGTCCGAAATACTCCCGACCTGCGAAGCAAGTATGACGTGATAATTTTCCCGCCGCTGGGCGGGTCCGCTCAGAGCATCGTGAACGGAATTCCGAAACGAGGTGAAGCCATTCCCTGGAAGGCCTCCGACCTGACGCCGAATTTCGGCTCCTCGCCGGACCAGACCGACGACATGCGGGGCGGGATGGGAATAGCGGGAGTGGCCAACCTGCAGAAGTTTATCGAAGAGGGCGGGCTGTTTGTCACCATCACCAACATGGCTCGAGTTCCAATCGACTACGGGATCACTTCGGGCGTCAGCGTGGATGAAGCAAGACAGTTGCAGGCACGTGGTTCCGTTTTTAACGCTACCGTTTCTGACCGGGGAAGCCCGATCGCTTACGGTTATGACGAGAAGCTTTCCATTTATTTTGACCAGGCGCCGCTGTTGCGCGTCAGCATTCTTCCCGGGGGTTTTGGAGGTGGAGGGCAGCAACCTGACTCGGGCCAGCGGGCGTCGGGCCGCGGCGGACTCAATGATCCTGACATCCCGCAAGGCAGGCCGCAAGCGGGCGCCCAACCGGCTCCGCAGCGAGGCCGCCCGGGCGAAGAACAGATCACCGACGAGCAGCGCCAGGCATTCAGTGCTTTCATCCCGCCCCCGGAGATGAGACCGCGTGTAGTGCTGCGATTTAACTCGGATGAAAAGAATCTGCTGCTCAGCGGAATGCTGGCAGGCGGGTCGGAACTGGCCAACAGACCGGCCGTGGTGGATGTTCCGGTGGGGCGAGGGCATGTGGTGATGTTTGCCACCAACCCAATGTGGCGTCACCAGACCCAGGGGGAATTCTTCCTGCTGTTCAACGCGGCCCTGAATTATGACAATTTGGGAGCAGGCCGCGCCGCGCCGCCGGAACGGACGCAATGAATCTGGTCAATTTCATTTTCGAGGCCGCCTCGAAGCTGAAGCGATGGCCACATCCGGCCGTCCTTTATGGTTCCTCCCGGTACAGTTATCAGCATCTGCTTTCGCGGGTTCGTCAATCGGCATCGGTAATTCGGCAGTGCGGCGTGCTTCGCGGGGACCGCGTGGCGATTGTATGCTGCGACTGTCCTGATTTCATTTGTGGCTTTCTTGGAAGCATTGCGGCGCGTTCGATTGCCGTGCCCATCAGCACCATGCTTCCCGCCGGCGAGCTGGAATTCATACTCGCGGACTGCGGCGCAAAAGCAGTCCTGCTCTCTCCCGATCAACTGGAGAAGGTGTCGCCGGTACTTGGCAATCTTCCCGATCTGAAAACCGTATTCATGACCTGCAGGTTGCGTGCGAACCAAATCCCAGACCCAAACATTCCACCGCCTGAGATTACTAGGCATTCAAACGCTCCCTTCGTGCCTTCGTGGCTTCGTGGCGTCTCTCAGACCGTGATTGATTTCGACCAGGCCATTTCGGAATCGCCACCGGCCGCCATCGACGATGCGCCGGACGACGAGCTTGCCTTCATTCTTTACACGTCGGGCAGCACCGGGAAGCCTAAAGGGGCAATGCATCTGCATCGAAACTTACCATGGACCGTCAACACTTATTGCCGCCACATCTTGAACGTTCAGCCTGAGGACCGGTTGTTTTCCTCTTCCAGACTTTTCTTTGCCTATGGTCTGGGCAACAGCCTGTCTTTTCCGCTCAGTTCCGGCGCCGGCGCGATTCTTTGCAGCGAGCGGCCGACTCCTCCTGTTATTTCCGATGTATTCAGACGTCACAGGCCGACGATCTTCTTTGGCGTGCCGGCCGTCTTTCGGGCGCTGATTGAGTATCGGGAAGCGGGAAATCCCCTGGACACGGAATCGATTGTTTTCTGCGTTTCTGCCGGCGAAAAGCTTCCGAAACGCGTTTACCACGACTGGAAGGCGATCACCGGTCTGGAAATTCTCGACGGGATCGGCTCGACCGAAATGCTGCACATGTTCATGTCCAACAGCCGCGATTCGGTAACACCGGGCTCCAGCGGCAAGCCGCTTCCCTGTTACGAAGCAAAACTGCTGGATCCTGCGGGCAATGAAATACCGGGAACCGGGACGGGAGATCTTCTGATCAAAGGAGGCAGCGCCAGCCCGGGCTATTGGCGCAATCCTGAAAAGACGGCTTCCACGATGCTTGGAGAATGGATGCGCACGGGGGACATCTACCGCCGCGACAGTGAGGGAAATTACTGGTTTGACGGGCGGAGTGACGATCTGTTCAAAGTCAAGGGCCTGTGGATCTCTCCTGTTGAAGTTGAAGAGGCGCTGCTGAATGCTCCAGAGGTGAGCGAAGCGGCTGTCGTGGCGGCTTACGATCCTGATGGGTTAAGCCGGGTGGTCGCTTTTGTGGTGTTGAGAAATGATCATCTAAAGGACGCTGCCGCCGTTGAGAGAATAAAATCGGCGGCATGCCAGCGCCTGCAGCCATACAAATGTCCGTCGGAGATTTACTTCCTGGACAAACTCCCGCGCACAGCCACAGGCAAACTGCAGCGGTTCAAACTCAGGGAAGCTCGTCAAAATGCGGATTTCGGAATGCAGAATGCGGAATAAAAGCTGTCTTTGGTCAGGTGTCAGTTGTCCGTTGTCCATTGTTCGTGGTCCATTGTTCCTTAACCGATCACGTAGCCATGCTCAACTGACAACGGACAACTGACAACGGACAATTATTCCGCATTCCGCATTCCGCATTCCACATTCCGCATTTGGCCATCAGCCCAGGTCCGGGACAACCTGCAGCGCGTCGTTGAACCGGTTTGTGAAATTTGCGACACAGATAGTAAGGGTCAGTTCTACGATTTGATCTTCACTGAAGTATTTCCGCAGATCCTCAAGAGTTCCTTCGCGGATTGCAGCCGCGCCGCGCGTGACACGTTCCGCATAAAGCAGGGCTGCCTTTTCCTTTTCATCAAACAATCGGCTGCGATTGTAAAACGGAAGTGCTTTGATCTGGTCTTCCGTCAGGCCGTTCCGCTTCGCCGAAGCGGTGTGGGCGCGCGTTCAATACTCGCAGGCGTTCACAATCGATGTCTCAAGATAAGCAAGCTCCTTATATTTTGGTTCCAGAGTTCCTTCATTGATCACCGCACCGTACAGATCAAGAAGGCTTTTCAGCGCGCTAGGACGGTGAGCCATAACGGCGAAGATGTTAGGCATGTGGCCAAAGACGCCGGATAACTTGTCGTAAATTGGCTTTACTTCGGGAGCGGCCTTCTCTTTGGTGAGCGGACTGACAGCGGGCATCGGAATTCCTCCTTGTGAGTAAGAGCCCAGTCTAACATTTGTCCGGGCCAGTGAAGCGTGGCGCCTGCAAATTGCAGGCAAAAAAAATTCTGCAACCATCAAGGGACAGCCATTGGTCACGGGTCATCAGCCATCATTGGTCATAACTCGTCTTTGTCTTCTTCGTGTCTTTGTGGTGAAACCGATCCAATTCGGGCGACAGGATTTCACGCGCTAAGATTTCACTAAACCGAATGCGCCCAGCTTCATCGACGTGGTGACTGTCCGAAAACTCTGAATCGGGTACGCTGCTCCGCAAATCAATGAAAGCGCATCCGTACTTCTGGTTTAGATCGCGCATGTAGACGCCAAAGGACTCCTCAATTTGTGGTGTGTACAAAGCCCGGTGCGAACTCGACAGTGGAGCACCGACCAGCAAGGCTCGAATGTTTCGGTCGCGGCACAAACGCAGCAGATCGCCAAGGAAAAGCGCCGGGCCACCGCCAATCTCATAGTCTTGAAGCCATTTTCTATAACCCCGCAGATTCGTTCTTGTCGCCTCCAGCGCGGCCATGTCGTGGGGATGTGAAGGTGCAATCCAGTCGGATCGCATCCACGGGAGGATTACCCTCTGGCTGGGTGAAGGCGATCCACTAACGCACTCGACAAGCCATTCGCGGAAGTGGCTGCGATGGCGGTACCATGGAACCAGACGCGATGAAGCAAATCGTGAGAGCGCGCCGGACGAAATCACGTCCGGCAGGAAAGGCGCGATGCCGCGCCACGTGAGTTCCCTTGTCAGATGAATTGCAAGCCAACGGTTTTTCCGGCAGATGTATTCGGGAGTTATCTCGATTACGACGATCCGCGGCGTGCCGGCGGAAACCAGATGGGAAAGAATTAACGCAGAGGTGACCAGATCACCTCCTGCAACACTGGCGTTAAACGCCTGCACCGATGCGTCGCCGGTAAGGCTGCGCAGGTGTCCCTGCACTCGGCGATCGTCGATGCTGCAACCAAAACGAGAACTGCCAAGGCAGACGATCTCCGCCGGACGTTGCGGCGCCTTGAATGCTTCGACTACCGTGGCCGCGTGCGGAAAGCGCACATCGAGCGGGCACCAGTCGATCAGAATCGCCCCAATCACCTCCAGGATGCAAATTGCAAAAAAAGCCCAGACAGTGGCGTTCCGGGCGTCTCGGCAATGACGCCGCAGTTTATCTTCCCGGTGTTTTGCGTTTTCCATTTAGAACTGAAAATAAATAAACAACTTCCCGTCGTCCGGCATCAACAGTTGTGCAATCACAAACGTCGTGGCCATCGCCACTCCCCAAGCGGGCGCCGGCAGGATGCGACCCAGCCGAATGAATTTGCCGAATATGCCGGCGCCGATCGCATGACCGACGCAAACAATCAGAATCAGGCTGGCGGCGCCTATCAGAAGCATCCCATCCTGTATGCGGCCGTCGGCAGGCACAAACATTCGCGTCAGAACAGTGAGTGCCGTGGAGAAGGAGTCAGCCCGGAAGAAAACCCATCCGACAGAGACGGCCAGAAGAGTCAACAAGCCTGCGAGCATGCGCGGAAGCCCAACTCTGCCCCGCAGTGCCCGGTTTATGCTCAGCAGCGTTCCGTGGTAGAAGCCCCAGAAAACAAAAGTCCATCCAGCTCCGTGCCATAGACCTCCCAGCGTCATAGTGAGCAGGAGATTGCGATACGTTTTCAACCGTCCCTCGCGGCTGCCGCCCAGAGGAAAATAAAGATAATCGCGCAGCCAGCTAGACAGTGTGATGTGCCACCGTCTCCAGAACTCCGAGATATCCAAAGACAGGTACGGCATGCGAAAGTTGACCGGCAGCTTGAACCCGAATGAATGCGCCAAACCGATCGCCATGTCAGAGTAGCCTGAAAAATCGCAGTAGATCTGCACTGTGTAGCAGACAACGGCCCACCAGATGGCCCTGGAAGCAAAACTCGCGGGGTCGGCAAATACCGGATCGACTGCGGCAGCCAGGTGATCAGCGATCACCGCCTTTTTGAACAGCCCGCGTAGAAACAATTCGCATCCGAGCTGAATGCGGATCCAATCGAAGCGCTTCTGCCGGCGCACCTGAGGGAAAAAGAATCCCGGTCGGACGATCGGGCCGGCAATCAGGTGAGGAAAGAAAAGGATAAAAAGCGCATAGTCCGCCGGGTTTCGAACCGGCTCTATCCTTCGCCGGTAAACGTCGACGACGTAGCTGATGGCCTCAAACGTATAAAACGAAATGCCGAGCGGCAGGACGACGTGGAAGACGGGAGCAGCACGCTCGGAGCCGACCAGATTCAGGAAGTTTATCGTGAGGAAATTGCCGTACTTGAAAAAAGCAAGCAGCCCCAGGTTGACGCTGAGACTCAGCCACAGCAAAATTTTTCGCAATCGCTGCGCTTGCAAAGCTGCCATTTTCAAGGCGACCATATAGTCGACTGAAGTCGAAGCAAAAATCACCAGCAAATACCACGGACTCCAAAAGGCATAAAAGATGATGCTTGCTGCCAGCAGGCAGAGCATTCGCAGCCGATGATCACGCAGCGACCAGTAGATGCCGAAAGCTGCCACAAAGAGGCAGAGAAAGGCGAAGGAGTGGAAGAGCATTTGCGGCCGAAGGATATCAGGTTGCGACCGGGCGGTTCAAAGGACCAAAATACTGCCATTGTGGACAATTTCATGCGCGCAGCCATTGATGAAGCTCTCAAGGGAAGGGCGGAGGGAGGAATTCCTATCGGTTCCGTGTTGGTAAAGAACGGAAAGATTATCGGAAGAGGACGGAACAAGCGGGTACAGGAGGGAAATCCCGTTCTCCACGCCGAGATTGATTGTCTGCAGAACGCAGGAAGGATCGGGCGGTACAACGATACGGTCCTTTATTCCACGCTGATGCCCTGCTATTTGTGCGCCGGAGCGGCAGTGCAGTTTCAAATCGGCAAAGTAATCGCGGGCGAATCAAAAACTTTCGCCGGCGCCAGGGAGTTTCTGGAGTCACGCGGGATTGAGGTCGTCGATTTGGATCTGGCCGAGTGCAAACAGATGATGGCCGACTTTATCCAAAAGAATCCTGAACTATGGAATGAAGATATTGGAGAACTTTAAAACCGGGGCTGCCGCCTTCCCTTTGGCGGCAAGGCTCTGGAGAGTTTCTCAAAACTCACAAATCTCCATTTGTTACGAATGGGTTTGTCACTCTTAGGCCGCTGCAAGCGGCCTGCAGAGACGCGACCTGCAAGCCGGACGGAAAGGTTTCGGGCACTTCGCCGGCATGCCATTTGAGAAAGAATGGTTCAAAATTATAATGAATGCTACCGTCAGGAAGATTCTTTACCTGGGCGCGCGGAAACTAGAGCTAAATACAGCTTTCGCGTTCTACGCGCCTTCGCGGTGAATTTTTCGCACCTTCCGGGGGAATGAACTATGAAATCAATCTCTCGCATTTTCGTGGCCTTCAGTCTGTCGCTCTGCGTGACACTGTGGGCTCAGGCTCAGGTGACTACAGGAAGCATCACCGGCGCGATCAAAGACGCCAGTGGCGCCGCTATCCCGGGCGTGGAAGTGACCGCGCTCCATGTTGAAACGTCAACCACGCGCAAGGTGGTATCGGCCGGAGATGGCGCGTATACATTTTCCTCCCTTCCTATCGGCGCCTACGAGATTTCGGCTGTCCTGCCGGGCTTCAAAAAGAGCGTGCGGGGCGGCGTGGAACTGCACCTCGGCGACCATCTCAGCGTCGATATCACGCTCGAAGTGGGAGAGATCGCGGAACAAATCTCGGTTGTCGCCGGCGCGATGCAAGTGCAAATGGAAAGCTCCGAGCAAAGCAGCCTGATCTCGGGCGAGCAGGTGCGTGAGTTGCAACTGAACGGACGATCCTTCATGACCCTGCTGGAAATGCTTCCAGGGGTGGCTTCGGAGATGCCTGATCGGGCGGATCCGAATACCAATCCTGCACTGTCCATCAACGGGGCACGCAGCTCGCAGTCAAATTTCAACATTGACGGCAGCAGCAACATGGACGTGATCGTGGGCAGCAGCTCGCTCAATACCTTCACGTCAGTGGACACCATCGCCGAGGTCAAGGTGATTACCTTGATTGCGCCCGCCGAATACGGTAAGGGAGGATTTTCGCAGGTCAATGTCGTCACGCGCGGTGGGACAAAGCACTGGCGCGGCTCAATTTACGAATTCTTCCGCAATGACGCATTGGACGCCAGAGACTGGCTGACCCACCTGGTTCTGCCGCTCAAGCTCAACAACTTTGGCTATACGCTTGGAGGACCGCTACTGCTTCCAGGCGGTTACAATCGCGCGCGCAACAAGACTTTCTTCTTCCTTACCCAGGAATTCAACCATATCAGCACCCGAGGCGCCGCCGTCAACACCAGGGTGCCCACGGCGGATGAGCGACGCGGAAATTTCAGCGCCCTTGGACCGGGCGCGGACGGGTTGTTCGGAACCGCTGACGACCCGGTCATCGATCCGGTCGCCGGATCAGGTTTTCCAAACGGGATCATTCCTTCCGAACGAATGGATTCGACTGCCGCCAAGCTGCTCACCCTTTACCCGCTGCCGAATTTTCGCGGCCCGGGGAATATCAATTTCACCTCGGCCGCCCCCAGTCTGCAGCGCTGGCGCGAGGAACTGATAAGAATCGACCACAACCTCTCGCCTTCCTGGAAGATCTTCGGCCGCTGGGCTCAGGACAGCGCGTTCATCCGCAATCCCTATGGCGGCTCATCGGTTAGCTCGATTGCAACCAACTTTCCGGGAATCGGGACAACGCGAGCGGGCAGGCCGGGAAAAAACCTTGTGGTCAGCATGACCAATATCTTCAATCCGTCCCTGCTGAATGAGTTCATGTTTACCTACTCAGGGCGCGAGATCACGCAGAATCCGCTGAGAGATGACGCGAACAGGGATGAGTTGGGAATCAGTATTCCGGAGATTTTCCCCGAGAACATCGGAAACATAATCCCCACCATCAATCTCGGTTCCGGTTACGCTGCGCTCAATGTTTCACGCGTGTGGCTAAAACAACTTTTCAACCTGGAGTTCTCCGACAACTTGACCAAGATTGCCGGCCGCCACGCCCTCAAAACGGGTTTTCTTTACTCGTTCGGAGGCAATCGCGAAAACCCGACGGGTCCGAATACCAACGGCTCTTACACGTTTACCACGGGCTTTTCCCGCAATCCGGTCGCCAACATGCTGCTGGGTTTGCCCTTCAGTTACACGGAATCTGAAAGGCTGGTGGTTTCGCACGCGCGATTCGGTTTTCTTGAAGCCTACGTTCAGGATGACTTTAAGGCCACTGGCCGCCTGACGCTAAATCTTGGCATTCGATACTCGGCTTTCTTCAACCCCTACGACACCGAGAATGTGATGACCAATTTTCTTATCTCGGCATGGGACCCGGCGCGAGCCCCCCGGATCAATCCGGCCCCCGGCAGCGGCCTTCCGGTGGCGGGGACGGGGGATCCACTCAACGGCGTCATCATCGCCGGTAAGAATTCTCCCTTTGGCAAACGGGTTACCGGCAATAGTGTCGACTTGATCGGTCCGCGTTTCGGTTTTGCCTGGGTGCCCTTCAAAAGGGGAAAATTTGCGATTCGTGGAGGCTACGGAGTCTTCTACACGCGACCGCTCATCGGTACGTTTATCAACAACGCCTTTGACAATCCTCCGTTTTCGCGATCGGTAACGATTCAACAGCCCGCGTTCAACAACCCCGGCGGAGGCCGTGAAGCCGCAGCAGGCGTGCCGAGCCTCACCGCCCTGAGCACTCCCATGCTGGCGCCCACAGTCCAGCAGTGGGGACTGGGCATCCAGCACGAGGTGTTCCGGCGCGCAATACTGGATCTGTCCTACGTAGGCTCGCACGGTACCCACCTCATGAGACCCTATAACCTCAACAACCCGCTGCCCAGCGTCGACGTAGTGGAACGGCGCGTCCATGTCAACGCGCTCCGCCCTTTTCCCGGGTACGGCAGCATCACGGAGAGACAAAGCTCTGCTTCGAGCATTTATCATTCGCTTCAGGTCAAATTTGATCGCCGCGTTTCAAACAAGCTCTCACTCGGGGCCGCATATACCTTTTCCAAGAGTATTGACGACGCGTCAAGTGACCGGGGGGGAAGCGATGTACCGCCCGACAGCCGCAATACGCGCGCAGAACGAGGGCCTTCTGATTTTGATCGCGCGCACATCTTCACGACCAATTACATCTGGTACCTCCCCAGCATTGCGCGCCGTCCCGGCCTGGGACTGCTGCTCAACGGGTGGCAATTGTCCGGTATTACCCGCATCTGGTCCGGGAGACCGTTTGACGTAGCGCTCAGCACCGATGTCGCCGGGATCGGCGCAGTCCAGAATCAGCGGCCCAACGTCATAGCCGACACGGGCGGGCCGCGCAAACCTGACGAATGGTTCAACCGTGCTGCCTTCGCCCGCCCGGCCAACGGCGCATTCGGCGATATGGGGCGAAACAGCATACAGGGCCCGGGGGTCCATAAATGGGACCTGGCCTTGTTCAAAAATTTCCGAGTCAGGGAGAATGCGCGGCTCCAGTTCCGTTCGGAAGCCTTCAATGCTTTCAACCATCCTTCGTTTTCAGCCGTGGGAAGGACTTTGAGAACCACCGCGACTACGGTGAATCCCAACGTGGATAGCTTTGGGATCGTCACCGATACACGCGACGCGCGCGTAATGCAGTTTGCGCTGAAGTTGACGTTCTAGGCAGCGTCTGTGGGTTTGCCACTATTAGGCCGCTTACAGCGGCCTGGAGAGACGCGACCTACATCCCGGACGGAAAGGTCTCGGGCACTTCGCCGCTTTTCCAATGCGAACCGTATTCGAGCGGCACGACGGCGCGGGTCTGATCGAAGTGAAGAACCGCATCGAATTGGGACGGAAGTTTGGCGTAAAAGTAATGACTGGCGCGCTCCGTGTCGGGGCGATAAATGACGCCGATCGCTCTCTCCAGTCGCGGTTCTTGCAGCTCTTCCACCCAATCGCCCCGAATTCCCCTGAACCGCAGTAGAAACCGCGGCGCGCCGGCAGCATGAAAGAGAAACTCATACGACTCTGGGAGCGCGGGAAGAACGCGCTTACGCTCCGCCGGCCCATCCCAGTTGCTGGCGGCCGTTACCGTCCCGCCGTAGGTGGTGAAGCCGACCAACACGGCAGCGCTTCCGTAGCGATCACGCACCAATTGGCCGACATTGAACTCGCCTCTGCCGCCCACTTCTGTGGCGCGCGCATCGCCCAGGTGAGAATTGTGTTCCCACACCACAATTCTGGCCGGGCTCTGGGCACTCAGGTATCGAAACAGCGCGTCGAGTGTTTCCGTCATATGCGAATCACGCAGGTTCCAGGAACTCGCTTCGCCCCGAAACATGGTGCGGTAGTAGTGTTCGGCGTTTTTCACCAGCCGCGCGTTCTGCTCGGCAAAGAAGTACTCATCGGCAGCGACGCGGCCATCGCGCCTGGCATATTCGGCCGCTCGCTGTCGCAGTTCGATCAGTTGTTTGACAACTGCCTGCTCGCACGATTGTGTCAATCCAAGGCCGGTCGCATAGCCGTAAGCTTGGGTATCCTGGCCGAAGTGTTCAAAACATGAATAACGATGACGGGCGCGCGCTGCGGCATCCGGATCCACTTTGTCCAGATACTGAAGAACGGCTTGAATGGAGGCGTGCAGACTGTAAAGATCCAGGCCGTAAAAACCCACCCTGCGCTCGACAGGTCGAGCATCATTGTATTGCCGCAACCAGTCGACAAAGTCGAGCACGTCGGCGTTGCGCCACATCCACTCGGGAAAGCGCCTGAAGCCGGACAGCGAATCTGCGGCGGTCTTGTCGTCGCTCTCATCTCGCACGAAACGATTCACGCGGTAGGCATCCGGCCAGTCGGCTTCCACGGCGACCGCCGCGAACCCTTTCTCTTCGATCAATCGCCGCGTGATAAGGGCGCGCTCCCGATAAAATTCATGGGTCCCGTGGCTCGCCTCACCGAGTAGTACGAATCTCGACTCGCCAATCAGCTCTAGAAGCGGGTCGTAATCCTGTCGCGAACCACTCAGCCGGTGGCACTGGGAACCAATTTTTTCCGAAAGCTGAGACTCCAATGCTCGGGCCATGCTGCGGACCTCCTGCGGCTTTGGGCTAATAATTATTTAAGATCCGGTCCCGAGGAATGGCAACCGGCCCACACTTGTAGAGACGCCCCAGGCGCAGCACCGCTGCCTTGCGGCGCCATGTCTGGTTTGCCGCGCAGAAAAGACTTGATCTCAGGGGTGTAATCTTTGTAAAAAGACCAAAACGGGGTGGAAAACGCTTTCCAAGAGTTTGCGTAGCGGCAGGGAAAGCCTTTGCGAGGCAACCGCGTCGACGGGAATGGGATGGCCACAGACTCAGTTCCACCAGAATTTAATCTGAAATAGGAAAACGTTTTCATGCGGGAGGTGATACGTGAAAAGGGATACGCAGAAAGCAGCATCTGTGTTTGCGTTGCTGGTTTGCACTGTTCTGGCTTTGTACCCTGTGACGGTGAGCGGTCAGGAAGCTCGAGGCACCATCACGGGCAGGATCACGGACGCTAACAAAGCCGTGGTTCCCGGAGCCTCCGTGACAATCACAAACGTGGCGATGGGCATACCCAGCTCCGTGCTGAGCAACGATGTCGGCTGGTTCCAGGCGCCTTATCTGATTCCCGGAGGTTACCAGGTGGTGGTGGAGGTGCCCGGGTTCAAGAAGTACATCCGCGATGGCATCGTTCTCCGCGTCAACGACACTCTGGAAGTGAATGTTCAGCTCGAAGTGGGTGAGATGGCTGACTCAATAACAGTCACTGCCAATACACCGCTGCTTGAGTCAACTTCTGCATCCATGGGCCAGGTGGTGGATGAGCGGCGGGTGGCGGAACTTCCGATTCCACACGGTGAGCCCTACGCGCTCATAGGACTTGCCGGCGGCGTGGCGTTCGCGCGCGATCAACGGCTGGACCGGCCCTTCGAGCCGACCCATATTGTCGGCTACACGATGGATGGCACTCGAGCTAACCGCAGCGACATTACCATTGACGGCGCGCCCGCCACGGCAACGGCCAACGCCAACGAAGTGATCTCTTCGTATGTTCCTCCGGCAGACATCGTCCAGGAATTCAAAGTACAGACAGCCACGTTCGATGCCAGCTTTGGCAATACCGAAGGCGGCGTTACCAACCTGAGTCTGAAATCGGGAACGAACGCGTTTCACGGCACGGCCTACTACACAAAAATGCTGCCGGGCCTTTTTGCGAATGATTTTTTTGCCAACGCCAACAAGATTCCGCGTCCGGATTTTAACTACAACCGGTGGGGTGGATCGCTGGGCGGCCCTGTGATCCTGCCAAAGCTGTATGACGGGCGCAACAAGACATTCTTCATGTGGGGTTACGAGGGCATAAAGGAAGCGCGGCCTCGAAATAACGGCACGCCCACAATACCGACTGAGAAGATGAAGAACGGCGATTTTTCCGAGTTGCTGGCAGTTGGTTCGCAGTACCAGATTTACAACCCCTTCACGCGCCGCGCCGTAGCCGGCGGCCGCTTCCAGCAGGATCCGTTCCCGGGCAATATCATCCCCGCAAACTTGGTTAATCCCGTTTCGAGAAAGCTTCTCGAGTATTTTCCCAAACCGCTGACGGCCGGAAACCCAGACGGCACAAATAACTTTCAGAATCCGAGCCTGAAGGAGCGGGCAAACTATTACACTCACACGGTTCGAGTGGATCACGCCCTGGGCGACAAGCAGAGGCTGTTTATACGCGGCAGTGTGTATCCGAGAAACAGCGACTACAACAATTTCTTCGGCAACATCGCCACCGGTGAGTGGTTCCAGTTCCTGTCGCGAGCCGCCACGATTGACGACGTATACACGCTCAACGCCACTACAGTGTTGAATGTGAGATACGGCTACAACAGGTTCATACGAGTCACCAATTCGAATCCCGGCAACCGTGGAATGGACCTGACGACATTGGGATTTCCGGCTTCGTACGCGAGCTCGATACCCGAAGATATCCGGCGATTCCCGCGTCTTGACATCACAGGGTATCAGGGCACCGGCCAGGGAGGCGAGTTCAGGCCGAATGATACTCACTCCTTCGTCGCGACAATTAATAAAGTGCTGGGCGTGCATTCTCTCAGGAGCGGCTTGGAATTTCGCTCCTACCGCGAGACGGATTCCTTTTTTGCCAACAACCAGACCGGCCAGTTCAATTTCGACGCCACCTGGACGCGCGGGCCCCTGGACAATTCGCCTACTGCACCGGGCTCACTGGGACAGTCATTTGCCTCCTTTCTTCTGGGATTGCCATCCTCGGGCCTGGTCGTCCGGGCGGCAAGCTATGCAGAACAGTCGACATCGTGGGGCTTGTTCATTCAGGACGACTGGAAAGTCAGCTCGAAACTTACTTTGAACATCGGGCTGCGATATGAGCTGGAAGGCCCGCTCACGGAGCGGTTTAACCGGACCGTGCGGGACTTTGATTTCAACGCCGCGCAACCGATCGAGTCACAGGTCAAAGCCAAGTACGCGCTCAGCCCTACTCCGGAAATTCCGGTAGACCAGTTCAGGGTGCGAGGCGGATTGCGGTTTGTGGCAGTAGGAGGGCAGCCTCGAGGGGCGTACGACACACCCAAGGAAAACTTCATGCCGCGGTTCGGTTTCGCCTGCAAACTGGACAACAGGACGGTAGTGCGCGGCGGTTACGGAATTTTCTTCGGCTTCCTCGGCCAGCGCCGCGGTGACGTAATTCAGAGCGGATTCAGCGCAACCACAAATCTGGTTCCGACTCTGGACAATGGCTTGACGTTCATTGAAACGCTGTCGAAACCGTTTCAGAATGGGATCCAGGAACCGGTAGGAGCGGCTCTTGGCCCGCAGACTTTTCTAGGGCAGGGGATAACATTTTTCTATCCCAGCCCGTTGTCGCCGTATATGCAGCGATGGGAACTTGGGTTCCAGCGCGAATTACCCGGCGGCTTTGTTGCCGGGGCAAGTTACGTTGGCAACCGTGGAACGCACATCGAGATCAGTCGAAATCTGAATGTGACACCCCAGAAGTATCTCAGCAAAAGCCCGGTGAGGGATCAGACGACAATTAACTATCTGTCGGCCAACGTACCCAATCCGTTCTTTCAACTTCTTCCGGCGACCGCTGTCACAGCTCTGAGGGGAACGAACATTGCGCGCGAGAGGCTGCTGCGCCCTTATCCTGCATTTGATTCGGTGACTTCGACGACCAACGACGGATATTCCTGGTATCACTCGCTGCAGGCAGGGATCGAGAAGAGATTTTCGAAGGGCTACACGTTGATGGCGAATTACACCCTCTCGAAGTTCATGCAGGCGACCGAGCTCTTGAATGCGGATGATCCGCGACCGACCGAAGTAATCTCAGACATGGACTATCCGCACCGGTTGTCGGTAAGCGGCATATACGAATTGCCCTTCGGCAAAGCCCGCCAGTTCCTTCACGGCGTTAACCCGTTTGTGTCGAAGATCGTCAGCGGCTGGCAGGTGTCCGGCATCTACGCCTATCAGAGCGGGCCGCCGATCAACTGGGGCAACATAATTTTTACTGGGAAAGTGAAGGACATCCGACTCCCCTCGGACCAGCAGGCGGCACAGCGCTGGTTTAACACCAATGCCGGTTTCGAGAAAGATTCGGCAAAACAGCTTGCCAGCAACGTCCGGACATTCCCTCAGAGATTCGGATCGATTCGCGCCGACAACATCAGCAACTATGACCTTTCGATCATCAAGAACACGGAGATTGCCGAAGGAAAGAAGCTGCAGTTCAGGAGTGATTTCATAAATGCGTTCAACCACCCTCTGTTCCCCGCGCCCAACGTCACCCCCACGGCTGTTGCCTTCGGCTCGATCAGCCCCTCCAACCAGTCCAACTACCCGCGGCGCATCCAGCTAACCGCGAAGTTTTTGTTCTGAATGCTCTTCGTGTCCTTTGTGTCTTTGTGGTGGCAATAAATGCACCACGAAGGCACAGAGGCACCGACAAGCCGTCACTTCCAGGGGTTCTGCACGCGAAGCACGGAGCCACATCCCGCAAAGGCGTGGTGGAAACCATGTAAGTTTGTGCGTTCCAAGCGAAATTCGCCGCCGAGCCATTATGAGGTTCGCCACGCTGGAGCAGTTGAAACCAACGGGCGATGGAAAAACGTAATGCCAGGGTCCGAGCCGACTCACCTGGTACCCACCACGCCCTCGCGGGACGTGGCTCTGTGCTTCGCGTGCAGGCCCGGTCGATCAGCGAGCGCCAGGCTTCAATTTTCAGTCCTCGCCTTTTGCGTTATTCTTAGCGCTCTTGGCGTTCTTGGCGGTTAAGATTTTGGGAGTCCAATTTTCGTAAAAGAGAGAGATATTATGAACTGGTCCCGCGGGTTCTATTTTGCTTTGGCACTGGGTATGGGATTCCTCCTGCCGTGCGGCGAGGGGATGGCGGTGGCAAAGAAGGCGCACATCCAAAAACAGCTCTTCAGAAAGACCGCCGAAGGAGAATCGGTGGATCTTTATACCTTAACGAATGCCAATGGTGTCGAAGCGAGGATCATGACCTTTGGCGGCATTGTGGTTTCTCTCAAGGCGCCCGATCGCAAGGGCAAGCTGGAGGATATCGTGCTCGGCTACGACAATCTGGAGGGCTACCTGAAAAATAACAGGCCCCATTTTGGCGCCCTCATCGGCCGGTACGGCAATCGCATCGGGAAGGGCAGGTTCATCCTGAATGGCCGCGAATACAAGCTCGCACAGAACAACGGCGAAAATCACCTCCATGGCGGAATCAAAGGTTTCGACAAGGTGATTTGGAAAGCCCGAGAGGTCAAAAGCAAGGATGGCGTTGGGCTTGCGCTCAACTATGTCAGCAAGGATGCCGAGGAAGGCTATCCGGGGAATCTGTCGGTCACGGTGGTCTACACGTTGACCCATAAGAACGGGTTAAGAATCGACTACAGTGCGACAACGGACAAGGAGACAATTGTCAACCTGACCAACCATTCGTATTTCAATCTGGCCGGCCGCGGAAGCATCCTCAATCATGAGGTGATGATCAATGCCGAAAGGTTCACGCCGGTCGATCAGGGGCTGATTCCGACAGGCGAGCTGCGAAGCGTCAGAGGAACGCCGATGGATTTTACGCAACAGACGGCCATCGGCGCCAGAATCGAGCAGCGCGACGAGCAACTGATCCTCGGCAAAGGCTATGACCACAACTGGGTGCTGAACAAGCGCAACGGCGAGCTTTCGCTGGCCGCCAGAGCTTATGAGCCGACGAGCGGGCGCATCCTGGAAGTCTACACCACCGAGCCGGGCGTACAGTTCTATACCGGAAACTTCCTGGATGGGAGCATCAGAGGGAAGGCGGGACAGACCTATCAAAAGCGTTATGGTTTCTGTCTTGAGACCCAGCATTTTCCAGATTCTCCCAACAAATCAAATTTCCCCTCAACAGTTCTCAAGCCGGGCAGGAAGTATACAACCACGACAATCTATGAGTTTTCTGCGAAATAGCCTTTCAAACCCGGTAAATGTTCTCAGAGATACAGCCGGCAGAACCGCAACCAGATGCGGCCGGCGCGCCTCAATTGCCACGATGACCCGATGACACCAAGGCGGCACAGGGAGCTTACTCGAAGTTTCGGCGATGCGGATTGCGGCTTCAGCCCGTAATCGACTTCGAGTCATCGTGGCTTCGCGGCAGGTAAGAACTTTGCTAAAAGAGAACTATGACCTGGGAACAGCGATGGCACCCGTTGCGCGAGGAATGGATTATTGTCGCCGCGCATCGGCAGAACCGTCCTTGGATCGGCAAGACAGTCGAGCATAAGGAGGCGGCCTTGCCCGATTACCTGCCCGATTGCTACCTTTGTCCCGGCAATACCCGCATCAGTGGCCAGCGCAACGCGCATTACACAAGCACGTTTGTTTTTGACAACGATCACCCGTGCGTAGGCCTTGATGCACCCCAGGATGTCGTCACGCCAAACGGGATTTACCGCAGCGGGCCCGCGACCGGCATTGCGCGGGTAGTTTGCTACAGCCCGAAGCACAATCTGGCGCTCGCCGAGCTGGAAATCTGTGAGATTGCGGAACTGCTGGGCGTCTGGCGGGAGCAATACATTGATCTGGGGAGCCACGATGAGATCCGCCACGTGCTGATCTTTGAGAACAAGGGCGAGGTTGTCGGTGTCTCCAACCCGCATCCGCACTGCCAGATTTACGCCACCAATTTTGTCTTCAAAACGATCGAGACGGAAGCGCGGGTTTCTCAAAAGCATTTGGCCGAAACAGGGCGGATTCTTTTCCAGGACATCCTCAAAGCAGAACGCGACGAGGGGAAGCGGATCATCTCTGAGAATGAATCGGCGATTGCTTTCCTGCCTTATTTCGCGCGCTACGCCTACGAGGCGTTTGTAGCGGCCAAACATACGCACCCGAGTCTTGCGACACTCTCCGAAGCCGAGGTGCGCGACTTGGCCGCAGTGCTCAAATGCCTGCTGGTAAAGTTTGACAATCTGTGGCGCATGCCATTCCCTTACGTCATGACGCTGCATCAGGCGCCGACCGATGGCGGCGACTACCGCGGTTTTCATTTTCACATCGAGTTTCATCCGCCTCTGCGGCAGCCGAATCTGCTGAAATACCTGGCGGGTCCTGAGATCGGCGGCGGCAATTTCCTGAGTGATACCGCGCCCGAGGAAAAGGCCGCCGAATTGCGCGCCCAATCGGATATTCACTACAGGCAGGCAAGGCAGGAGGACAAGCCATGAGACGGACCTCGCGCGCACCTGCTGTGTATGAAGTGCAGGTATTGCTTGCGCCGCTGCGTCGTTTGCACGAGAAGATCAGAGACGCGGTAGTCGCGGCCTGCGAGCGGGCGGCACTTGAAGATCTGGCGCGTGTTGAGGATGACTGCTCAGAAGGCGACACCATTTATGCCGTCGATCGCATCAGTGAGGATTTACTGATTGAATTATTCGAGAGCGAGATTGCCCCGGTTGCCCCGCTTGTTCTAATCGGCGAAGGCCTGGCGGGCGGCAAGGTGGCCCTGCCTCGCGGGACGGTCGAATCGAATGCGCTTTGGCGCGTTATAGTTGATCCGATAGACGGCACGCGGGGTTTGATGTATCAGAAACGAAGCGCCTGGGTTTTGACGGGTGTGGCGCCGAATCGCGGAAGCGAAACCAATCTGCAGGACATCGAGCTCGCCCTGCAGACTGAGATTCCGCTCGTCAAACAGCACCTGTGCGATGCGCTTTGGGCCATCCGCGGCAGGGGAGCCAATGCCGAGCGGTACAACCGTCTAAGCGGTGAACGCCGGCTGCTGCGACTGCAGCCTTCACAAGCGCGCAGCATTCGCCATGGTTTTGCCGGCCTGGCGCGTTTTTTCCCCGGCGCTCGCGAAGAACTGGCGGCAATTGACGAGGAGATCGTGCGCGGCGCGCTCGGTGATGCAACGCAGGGCAAGGCGCATTGTTTTGAGGATCAATACCTGTCCAGCGCCGGACAGATTTACGAACTGATGGCAGGTCATGATCGTTTTGTGGCCGATTTGCGTCCGCTGATGGAGCCATTGCTCAGGCGGCGCGGGCAGGCGCTGGGCATCTGCTGCCACCCTTACGACCTCTGTACCGAGCTGATCGCACGCGAAACAGGCGTTATCGTCACCGATGAGAATGGCAATGCTCTGCGCGCGCCGCTCAATGCGGAAGCCGATCTCGCGTGGGCGGGTTATGCAAACAAGTACATTCGAGAAGAAATCGAACCTTTGCTCCAGCGTGCTCTTAAAAGTCGCGGCCTCACTTTGTGATCTTTGTGTTACAAGTCGGCAACTTCTCGCTTTCTTTAACAGAGTTTTGTCTGGCGCCTACAATCCTTCACCGCAGAGGCGCAGAGGACGCAGAGAATGCGCAGAGTTTCGTTTGCATGTCTCTGCGTAACCTCTGCGTTCTCTGCGCCTCTGCGGTGAAGGAATGTGACTTCCCACATCAGCATATGACGATCAGGCTGCCAAGCGGGAACATCCTATTTTTGGTTGCGGCTTTGCCGGGCCGCGTCTTTGTGGTGAAAATTCATAGGTAATCCAAGTACCAGCCCCCGGGTGTGCAATCGCATGAAGCAACAGGCAGGAATGTATCAGATCATTCGCGGCGCCACACATAACCTGCCCGATGTCGAACAATTTATTGCGACTCTGAACAGGCTCGAGCAGAGCCCGGTGCCTGAGGCGCACTGGCTTTTTGATCCCGACAGGGAACTCATCGTTACGCGAGCGCCGGGGCGGTTGGACGTGATGGGCGGCATCGCGGACTACTCCGGCTCGCTGGTCCTGGAGCTGCCCATTCAGGAAGCCACACTGGTGGCCCTCCAGCATGATTCCTCTCGCCGGCTCAAGATTGTCAGCTTGTCGGAAGATTCCAGCCAGGGTTTGGTCTTTGAGATGCCGCTGGCGGATTTTGAGAGCGAAGGGACGCCCATAGATTACGAAATTGCCCGCGCCTGCTTTCAGCGCGACCCGGCGCGGCACTGGGCGGCGTATGTGGCGGGTGTGTTTCTGGCGCTGATGCGCGAACGCCGCATCCATTTTCAAGACGGGGCACGAATGCTGATTGCCTCACGCGTTCCACCGGGAAAGGGAGTAAGCTCGTCAGCCGCGCTCGAGGTCGCCGTCATGCAGGCGGTTGCCACGGCATTCGAGGTCCAGATCCAATCGCGCGAGATGGCACTGCTGTGCCAGAAGGTTGAGAATCTGGTGGCTGGTGCGCCATGCGGCGTTATGGATCAAATGACAGCCGTCTGCGGACAAACCAACCGCCTGCTCGCCCTGTTTTGTCAGCCTGCAGAACTGCGCGAAATGATCGTGCTTCCGGACAAGATCTCGTTCTGGGGCTTGGATTCCGGAATGCGCCACGCGGTCAGCGGCTCCGACTATGAGTCTGTGCGCGTTGGAACATTCATGGGCTATCGAATCATCGCTGAGCTGGCGGGTCTGAAGGCCCGGATAACAGCGCCTGGCGAATCTGTTCGCATTGACGATCCGTATTGGGGAGGCTATCTGGCGAACCTGACGCTGTCGGAGTTCGAGCAACACTACGCTATGCACCTGCCAGAACAAATCCGCGGCTCGGATTTCCTGTCGCGCTATCATGGCACGACCGATTCGGTGACCCGGGTTGCGCCTGATCGAAGCTACGCGGTGCGGGTCCCGACTGCTCACGCCATCTACGAGCACTGGCGCGTGAGCCGCTTTGCGGCGTTGATCGGCGGCGCGGCGCATGCGCAGACCTTAGAGTCGTTGGGCGAGCTGATGTATCAGTCACATGCAAGTTACTCGGCATGCGGGCTGGGTTCGGCGCGCACGGACCGACTGGTCCAACTGGTTCGCGAAGCCGGGCCGGCTCAAGGGCTTTACGGCGCCAAGATCACTGGCGGAGGCAGCGGCGGCACGGTCGCCATCCTCGCCCGCCCCGACGCGGACGAGTTGATAGCACGCGTGGCTGAACAGTACGCCACAGAGACAGGCCACCAGCCGCAGATTTTCTCCGGCTCCTCGCCCGGCAGCGCCGCCTTCGGACATTTGAAGCTGATCCGAGACGCTTCAAAGTAGCGCCTGGGCCGCAGCTCCGCTGCCCCCAACGTAGCGACGCGGCATGCCGCGTCAGAGTCAGGCCGCGACATGTCGCGGCCAGGAAAGGATGCAGCCTTGCTCATCGTGTTGGAAAAAGAGCCCGCCGTTTTTTTTGGCGGGCGCCAGCATGTGGCCCATGGCGAAGCGAAGCGGAGCCGTGGGATTGCGACTCTCTCAAAATGAGATCAGTCCGCCCGCTTTTCAGTGCGGGCGGCAGGCGCCCGCCCTGAAAAGCGGGCGGGCTGCTTTGCAGCGCTTGGGACGGCATGGCGCGTCTCTACGGCTGAAAATTTACGATAGAGGCAATGATGAAAATCACGAGAAAACAGCTCGCCATCGTCACATCAATAACACTCTGTTTCAGCGCGATTAGCTCCATCGGCGAACAAAAACAGGTCCCTGAAGCGCGACCCGCCGCGCCTCGAGACGATTACCCCGTCAAGCCGGTGCCATTTACGGCCGTCCACTTCAACGACGTCTTCTGGGCGCCACGCATCGAGATCAATCGGACAGTCACGATCCCCTTCGCATTTCAGAAATGTGAGGAGACGGGACGCGTCGACAACTTCCTGCGCGCCGCCGCCGCGCTCAGGGGTGAAGTCTCCGGGGATAAGAAACTGCCGGGCTATCCTTTCGACGACACCGATTTATATAAAGTGATCGAAGGAGCTTCCTACGCGCTGAGCGTTCATCCAGATCCTAAGCTTGAGGCCTATGTCGATGGCCTGATTGAAAAGATTGCTGCCGCGCAGGAGAAAGACGGTTACCTCTACCCCGCTCGCACCATCGATCCGGAACATCCCCATCGGTGGGCGGGCGCCAAACGCTGGGAGTTGGAAAGGGTGGACAGCCATGAACTTTATAACCTCGGCCACCTTTATGAAGCCGCCGCCGCCCACTATCAAGCCACGGGGAAGAAATCGCTGCTTGAGATTGCTCTCAAGACCGCTGAGTTACTCGACAGGACCTTCGGCCCTGGCAAGGAATCCATTTGGCCCGGCCATCAAATTACCGAGATGGGTCTGGTCAAGCTCTACCGCGTCACGGGCGACGAGCGTTACCTGACCCTGGCCAGGTTCCTGCTTGATGCGCGCGGACCGGACGGCACCCGGGGCAGTGGCCGCACATACAATCAATCGCACGCGAAAGTGGTGGATCAAACCGAAGCGGTCGGGCATGCCGTTCGCGCTACTTACATGTATTCAGGCATGGCTGATGTGGCGGCGCTGACGGGCGACGCGTCTTACATTAATGCCATAGGCAAAATCTGGGAGAATGTCGCGGGCAAAAAACTTTACATTACCGGAGGTATCGGCGCTACCGGTTCGGGCGAGGCCTTCGGCATCAACTACCAGTTGCCCAACATGAGCGCCTACAACGAGACGTGTGCCGCCGTGGGCAATGACTTTTGGAATCACCGCCTATTCCTGCTTCATGCCGACGCCAGGTACATTGACGTCATGGAGCGGACGCTTTTCAACGGCTTGATTTCGGGCGTGTCGCTCGACGGCAAAACATTTTTCTATCCCAACCCGCTGGAGTCTAAAGGTCAGCACCAACGCAGCCCCTGGTTTGGCGTCGCCTGTTGTCCCGGCAATATCACGCGCTTCCTGGCCTCGCTTCCCGGGTATGTCTACGCCCAGCGGGGTGACACGCTCTATGTCAATCTTTACGTGAGCAGCACGGCCGACATAAGCCTGGACAAGGACCGCACAGTGAAATTAATCCAGGAGACGCGCTACCCGTGGGAGGGTGCTGTCAAGATAACGGTCAACCCGGACAAGATTGAGAAATTCACGATCAACATGCGTGTGCCCGGCTGGGCGCGAAATGAAGTTGTACCCAGCGACCTGTACCGCTTCGTGGATAAGGTCGAAGAGCCGGTTGTGCTCAAGATCAACGGCAAATCCGTCGCCTTCAGACTTGAAAAGGGTTATGCCGGTTTGACTCGCCAATGGAAAAAGGGCGACGTGATCGAGCTTGCATTGCCGATGCCGGTCCGCCGGGTCGCGGCCAACGAACAGGTAGCAGCCGACCGCGGGCGCGTGGCGCTGCAGCGCGGCCCGATTGTTTACTGCGCCGAGTGGCCTGACAATCTGGACAGCCACGTCCGCAATCTGGTGCTGCCCGACACGACGAAGCTGATGGCCGAATACAGACCGGACCTTTTGAACGGCGTTGTAGTCATCAAAGGCAGGGCGCTGGGTCTGGCTTATGATGGCCAGGGTAAAGCCATTAAGAAGGAGCAGGATTTCACGGCGATTCCCTATTACGCCTGGGCGAACCGCGGGCAGGGAGAAATGACTGTCTGGATTCCCAACGACGAGGCAAGCGCCAGACCCTTGCCATTCCCGACGATCGCGACCACCAGCAAAGTGACCACCTCAGGTCGGAAGAACCCTCGAGCAATCAACGACGGCGAGGAACCTCGCTCATCTGGGGACCCGGATTCCTTCTTCGACTGGTGGCCCAGGAAAGGCACTACGGAATGGGTCGAGTACGTCTTTGAGAAACCGGCCATGGTTTCGCAAGTCGAGCTTTATTGGTTTGACGACACGGGCCGCGGCGAGGTTCGAGTGCCCAAGTCCTGGCGCATCCTCTACAAGGATGGCGACGAGTGGAAGCCCGTCGAGAATAACGAACCCTACGGCATCGAGAAAGACCGCTACAACAAAACCACCTTCAAGCCTGTCACGACAAGCACCCTCCGCCTTGAGGTCACCCTGCAGCAAACCTGGTCTGCCGGAATCCAGGAGTGGAAAGTAAAGTAGGCCTAACGCTTCTTCGCGAGTTCCCGAATGCAGGCTACCAGTTCGTCCGGATTTTGTTTCAAATTAGCATTCCACTCTTAAAATCCGCGCGTCCATCGCAGCGTGAGCAGATTGGCCTGAAAATTATCTCCCCGTATGAGCTCTTCAATATAGTAAGTGCGCTGCATATCGATCGCGATGCGGCCCGCCCGCGGTAAATCATAATAAACGGTTCCCGTCACCAGCGGCCAGGTAATGGGACCATACTTCGGGGGCTCGCCGCTGATTTCTCCCGCACCTGTGGTCCTGACGAAGTTTCCCGTCAAGTTGATGCCCAGACGCCGCATCGGGTTAGCGGCCACTCCCGCCCGCCATACACGGTTCAGCGTTTGATCCCGCCACAGCGTGGTCAAAGGGGCCGTGCCCCGCAGGAACGTAACCGACGCGGTGGCAAAAAAACTGTCATAAGCAAATCCGCCATGGACCGCGATGCGGTCGTTGAGCGCGTAGGATACGGCTGCGGCATTGGAGCGCACATTGTTCCGATAAGCCGTATCGTGCAGCTCGCGGTCACGAACTACGAGGTTATCCTCCACCGAGATTTTTTCCGAAGGCTGAAAGCGCAGCACCACGCGCGTTCCCCGGTCGACGTGCGGGCTGATGCGCGTGTAAGAACCGCTGCTCACGATGTTATGGAAATCCGCCCGCACGCTCCACAGGCTGGACGGACGGTAATAGACGCTGGCGATCGGCCAAACGCTCTTGACACGCCGCGTGCGTTGGGGATCGATCCGATTGTCCTCAAGCGCTTTCGTGTCGCGATTCAAATAGCGAATGCCCGGTCGGATCACGAGCGAGTGCAGCGGAAGAAATTCCAACGCCAGATCGACTTGATGCGTACCCTGCCGCCATTCTGTCTCCACTTCCTCCGAAGCCGAAGTAGTTGTGTCGCGCAGGCTCTGAAAATGACCCACGCTGTCGACATGAAATCGGGAATAGCGATAATCGGCGTGGAAGTTCACCCACTCATTAAGGCTCAGCGAAAGGCCCTGGTCGATGACGTGATTTGGCTCGCTCACCTGGCCTCGTCCCGACATGGAGATGGCATAGGGCGCAAATGTCGTGCCGGAGCTGTTGGTCCGCGCCGTTCCGATAAATGATGCATCCAGGGTCGCGGGTCCTCGATAGCGATAAAAGATATAACCGCCGCGCAGCTCGGTACGCGGGTTCAATTTCCCCGTGTAGGAGAACTCACTCAAGGGGGTCTTCAGTCGCCGAAATTCCGACCATGAAATATTGGTGGCTTGTTCGCGCGCCGTGGCCGTTTCGTCGACATTGATGCTTCGCTCCGGGGAAGTGAAATTGCGCCCGCTTGAGTTCTGTTCGAAGGTCTGGTAACCGGTACGGTAGTGAAAATTCCAATCGCGCCATGTATAGCTGGCGCCGGCTGCGAAGCGATTTGCGATTTCATCGAGCGGCACTTCGACGTAATAGGGATTGGCCCTGAGAAACGATCCCCAGAGGGTCGGAGCTCCGAAATATTCCAGCGTTCGCGTAGTGAAATTAACCCCATCGCGACTGCTGCGGTCGTACTCCAACTCAAATCGAAGATTGTCAGTTGCGTGGAGCACCAGGCTGGCAGAACCAAAGCGCCGCACGGTCGCCCAGTCATGATTGTTGGTGAGGCTATGCAGTCCCGGCGGCGCCAACACGTTGTCATTACGATCCCAGTAAAAGTAGCTTTGGCGGAAGTTGACGCGCAGATCATAAAGGCCGTTCTTTCGCAACGTTAATTGACCGCCGGGATAGGGATCGCCGCCCAGACCGCTGAGCGTGAGCGTGAAACTGTCGGCAAAGCGCGATGACGAAGTTTCCTTACGCTGACCTGAGAAATCGACATCCAGCAGCCGGAACCCCTTTTGCAGTCCGAATAACTCCAGAAACTTCTCTCGGCGCCCCCCGACATCGACAAACCGGTATCCGACGGTGACTGACCCCTGCAGATCAAAATCACTCGCCGCGGGTTGCGCCGGTTCTTGAGCCTGCGCAGAGGCAGAGAGCAGAAGCAGCAGGGCCAGAGTGAGCGAAAAGGGAGCAACAGTTCGCAGTTTCATACCTCCGCCTCATTGTAGAAAGAATGGACTGATATTGGAGCCGTGAATTGTCGCGTGGCAGCGTACACACTCGCCCCGAGTTGCAAAACCCAAGCGGCCGTGCGGCACATTAACCGCAAACGGATCGACGTGACACTGCAGGCAGAGAAAACGTCCTTCGCGGCGCAGCAGCATATTTCGTGTCACTGTTCCATGGGGACTGTGACAGGCGACGCAGCCTTCCACTTTAACGGCGGCATGCTCGTGGATAAACGGACCCCGCTTTTCCACGTGGCAGCTGACACAGGCCTCCCAATTCGTTTTTCTCAGTTGCGGCCGGTTCGCGCTGCCGTGAGCGTTATGGCAATCGGTGCATTTCATCAGACCCTCGGGGACTCGATGATGCGTGGGAAGCGCAAACTGTGCCTGGATAGTACGGTGACAGGTGACGCAAAGCTCCGACTGCGGCTTGCGCAGCAGGCTCTCACTGAGCCAGCGTCGTTCTTCAGGGAGTACAGGTGAACGGAAAAAGTGCGCCTGCGCTACCGGAGATTCCAAACGCTCGGAATGTTTTTTCTCTTCAATCTGCAAATGCGGGGCATGACACTGTTCGCACGACACCCCGTGCACCTTGTGTTCCGAGCGCGAGAAGAAATTCTGGTCTTTGTTCGTTGTATGGCACCGGATGCACCGTTCCGCGTTTTCTGTCGGCTTCCCATGAAAAGCAAAGATCAGCTTCTTCGCCTGCAGAATTTTTGTGTCGTCGGTGCCGGCATCCGTCATGCCATCTGCGTGCGCCTTACCCGGCCCATGGCATGACTCGCAGCCGGTTCCCGGACCCGTCGCTTTGGCGGATGCGTGGACAGTTTTTGCAAATTGCGCGGCTTCAAGCGCGTGGCAATTCGCACAGGTCTCGGCGCCTGCATAGTCCGCCGGTTTTCCCGCCAGTGGGGCTTTCCAGGCTGTTGAAGAAGGATGTGCCGTCGCCGGCTGCTTTTGAGGCAGCACCGGCCAGGTCAGCGCGCACAGGAGAACGCCGGTGACAATGACTAGCTTCACAGCCGTCGCTCCTCGTCAAGTTCCTTGATGGTTCTGCGCAGCCAGCTTCCTAGAGCCTCTTCCAATTCCTCCTGTGTTCCCCATCGGTAAAGCGCGTGTATCGTCTGACCTGCATCGTTCAATCTGATGAAACGACAAGGGGCGCTTGCCAACCGGCGTTCGCGTGGGACGAATCTCATTAACAGACAGTCCACGCAAGGACGGGACCGCATCGGATCGCCGAAGTTCAAACACGTGGGAGAGTCTTCAAAAGTCAGTGCCGGCTTCCAAGGCGTACGCACCGATCGGCCGTAACCTCCATCCTCAAGGAATCGGAGTTCAAACTTGAGCACGTCCAGGATATCGCGATCGTCTTTTTGCATTTGAATCTTCCTTCCCCGGCATGCTGAGAGGCAATTTCTATACCAGGCATTTTTGTGCCATAGATCAGAATCAATCGGCGTAGTTCGCATAAATCGGCGCTAGTTCTTCGATTCGCGGGTCTTAAGATCCACAAGTGGGTCAAAAGGCGCACACAAATAGGGAGAATTTCAGGTCGCGGCCAACTCGCTTGAAAATGTCCAGGAGGCTTCGCACCCTCCGCGCCCTCGCGGTAGATTCTTTCACGCATGACAGGCGGCGGATTCTTCGCATGCCTGCTCAAGCAGATGGCGCGCCTCTTCATCCGTAACTACCGGAAGGTGCTCATACCATCGCTCCGCGCCGAACGAAACAGGCGGAATGACGGTAACGACTCCGTCAACGTCCGACCGAAACTCGTCCAGAGCATCTTGGGAGATCACGGGCGCGGCCACAATCATCCGCGCCGGGGCGCGCTGGCGCAGTGCGGCGATTGCTGCGGCAATGCTCGAGCCATCCGTGAGCCCGTCATCGACCATTATCACGGTGCGGTCTGCTAGATTGAGCGGTTTTCGGTCGCCGCGGTAAAGTTTTTCACAACGCTCAATCTCCTTCAGTTCATGATTCGCCACCAAGTCAATCAAACCTTCGGATAACCTGAACATGTAAACGGTGTTGTTCAAAATCCGCGCACCTCCGGTGGCAACGGCACCGAATACAATTTCCTGACATCCTGGAAGTCCAAGTTTGCGAACGAGGAAGAAGTCGAGCGGAAGTTCAAGCTTACGCGCCACTTCGTAACCGACAGGCACGCTTTCCGGCGTCAGCGTGATTGCGACCGCATCTGTGTAATTTATTTCCTGCTTTAGTTTGCGAGCTAGCTTCGTGCCCGCTTCGCGTCGATTGCGGAATTTTTCAGACATGGAAAGCCTCCTTTCAATTTCGCGTCCACCAAACGTGGGCGAACTTGTTTTCGTGCGAAAACAGGTACACGACGTCGCCCCCGAAGCTCTTCTGAAGCGCTCCTCCCAGTCGTTGCGCCAGGTGTTCTGTGGTGGTGGCCACTGTCCACCCCAGCGGACCGGAAAGCTTCCAAGACATCACGCGCGCCAGCGGATTATCCTCCGATGCCCTCTCTGCTTCATTTCGCAGCAACGTTTCAACTTCTGCACCATGATCGATCAAAAACATGCCCTGGACGTACAACAGTCCCGAAGGTGTTCCCGATTTCATTTGGTGGCATGCCGGGCAGACGGTTGCTTTCAGTTCCCGGTCCAGGTGCGGCGCGTGCCTCGCGGGGGTCCAGCGCTGAGCTGAGTAGACTGCCTGGCAGATCCTGCAAATCAGTGGTTCGCTCGGGTGGCGTACTGGTCTGAGCCCTTCCCCATGGTCCACTCGCTTGGTAAAAGTCGTGTTCGTGTATCGCTTGGCTGCGTTCATAGTGTTGATCTCTCCCTGGCTTTTGACCTCCAGTGATTCGGTAGCACGAACCGTGCCCTAAGTTTTCAGGTAAAATGTGAGGGAATCCAGCCGGTCAGTGGGTGTAATCGCGCATCTCTGGTTGGGAATGCGCAAGAACGGAGCGAACCCGCATCAGTTATTGAAGGCGGCTACGTTGTTTTCACCGCAGAGTCGCAGAGTGCGCCGAGGCATCGCAGAGGCGGGATTGCGGACTCTGCGCGGACTCGGCGAATCTCGGCGTCTCGGCGGTGAAAGCAATGTGCCGATTCAAGCATTCCAGAGATTTCAGACCATGACTCTTAACTCTCACGAAGACCGCACCGCAAGAACCAGCATGATGACGATACCGGCGGTGACCCACCAGGCGGCCTGCCGCGGTCCGCACGACCCGTCGTCCAGGGTTTCAGGCAGTAATTCGGCAAAGACCAGGAAGATCATAGCTCCTGCGGCAAAACCTAGTCCTGCCGGAAGAAGCGGCTGGAAGAAGGAGACTGCGATTACGGCGGGAACAGCGGCAAGAGGCTGGGGAAAACTGGAGAGCACTGCATAATAAGCGCAACGCGACACGGAAACTCCTTGCGCCCGAAGCGGGAGCGCGATCGCCATCCCTTCAGGAATATTGTGTACTGCGATGGCCAGGGTAATCAGCAGTCCAAATCCGAGCTCGCCGGTTGCGTAACTAACACCGATGGCGACTCCCTCCGGAAAACTATGAATCGCCATGGCAACGAAGACCAGGATTCCCTTGCGCGAAGCTTCGGCGCTCAGCCCGGATATTTTCCAGTGGTGACCCTGGAGGGTTCTTGCGGTAAATGACAGGAAGGCCGCTCCCGCCACGATTCCAACAGCCAGTTCCAAAGGGGATCCGCGTTTCAGCGCTTCTCCGGAAAGACCGAACACGGAAGCCGAAAGCATCATACCTCCCGCAAGGGCAGCAAAGCGCCCCTGCCACTGAGAGGAAGGATTCCTGACAAACACAAAGGGAAGAGCTCCCAAGCCGGTTGCCAGGTCGGTCAGGATCGCCGCAATGAGAGTCTGGACGATAAGGTCGTTCATGGGAGCAGTCCGTTGGACCTGCGTGGCTCTTCAACACGGCCACATTGAAACCGGACGACGTTGATTCGTTCAACCATTTTACGCGACCGTGCCGAACAGGGAGCCGACAGCCGCCGTCAGCCCCATCGCAAGTGCACCCCAGAATGTCACGCGCACGGCGGCCGGCCTCACACGGGCACCATCGGTGCGAGCAGCCAGCCCTCCCAGGAGCGCAAGGAACATCAGCGAAGTTGCGGCCACGACAGGGACTAAGTTCACCAGGGGCGTCATGAAAACGGTTAGCAGGGGCATGGCCGCGCCGAGAGCGAATGTACCTGCCGAGGCAAGCGCCGCCTGAACCGGCCGTGCATTGAGAGATTCATATATCCCCAGCTCATCGCGCGCGTGGGCGGCAATTGCGTCGTGAGCCATGAGTTGCTCAGCAACCTGTTTCGCGAGGGGCGGATCAAGGCCGCGATCGACGTAGATTGCTGCCAATTCCTCTCGCTCGTTCTCCTCGTCAGCATCGAGTTCCCTACGCTCTCGCTCGAGGTCGGCGTGTTCGGTGTCTGCCTGTGAGGAAACCGACACATACTCGCCTGCAGCCATGGACATTGCTCCAGCGACTAGACCTGCAACCCCGGCGACCAATACTTCACCACGAGTCGCATGAGCGGCCGCGACACCGACCACCAGGCTCGCAGTCGACACAATACCGTCGTTTGCACCCAGCACCGCGGCCCGGAGCCAACCGATACGTTCTGTGCGGTGTTTCTCCTGGTGGTGTCTAAGCATTCTGTTTCTCCCGTGCGCAAATCCCGCAGATGATTCGATCACCGCCCCCAAGAATGCGGTAGCAGATTCCGCTCCTGATTTCAATGACGTGTCGAGGAAACGGATCGTCTTTGAGTTGTCGACGGGTGTCTTCGGATGCGCAGAATACCTCCATCCAGCGAAACTCACCTGGCAATGAGCAACTTGCATACCAAGCCGTCCGGAAGGAATGTCGGAAATGTGGAACACCAGTTGCTTCAGATATGGATGAAAAGGGAGGTGGCTAATGTTGAACCCTCAAGAAATCGAAGAACTGAATAATCGGCTACATCAGGCAGTGTGTAACATCTGTACCGACCACAAGCCGGACGGAAGTTGCTGCTATCCCGACAGATCCAAGTCTCCCCTGTTTGCTCACGTTGAAAGGCTCGTTGATTTGGCACGCGAAGTTCACAGCGACCGGATGAAGCCGTACGTGGAGCGGCTCCGCAGCGACGTCTGTACGGTCTGTAATGCGCCGCGCTGGCGCGGTAACTGTCAAGTGACCAGTGAAGGCCTCTGCGCTGTGGATGCCTATCTCCCGGTGATCATCGAAGAGATTGAGGCATTTCTTGCCGAGAAAGGCAAAAAAGAGAGTCAGGGCTCCAGTGGGTGATATTACCCACAACGCTGGGTGGGAAACACCAGGAAGAGAAGCTTGGCAGGAGGCAATTTTGGTTTTATGAATCCAGCAACACTGATCGTCATTCACATCGTCGGCATATTGGGAATTTTCATTCTCGGTTACATGGTCGGCTCGCGGGATAGTTGAAGAAAATCGAAAAGCTTGAACCGCGAAGCCGCCGCGCGCGTCAGCAAGCGGACACTCGATGTGACACTTCAAATCAACGCGCAATGACCTGTCCTCCACTTTCAGACAAAACTGAAATTTATTTCATTGAGTGGTATTTGCTAGCTGGGAGTGTCCGCTTGCTCACGCGCGCGGCTCGGCTGGCGGCTGCGATCCCTTCCTTCCCCTTCATAACCCTTCCTTCCCCTTCATAACCCTTCTTCCCACCACCTAATCCTTCCTTCCTCTTTAATCCGGAATCTTGTACTTCCTAACCTTATATCTCAGCGTGTCGCGCGAGATGTGGAGCAGTTTGGCTGCGTTTGTCTTGTTGCCTCGTGCCATCTGCAGCGACTGCTGGATGAGCCGCTTTTCCACATCGTATAGAGAGGCGCCGCCCGGCGGAAGGCGCCACTCCCCATCCCCTTCTTCGCCCAGCGGGGCGTTGGCCAAAACGCGGATCGGAAACTGTTCTACATCGAGCTGGTCAGAGTCGGCCAGTATCATGGCGCGCTCGACTGCGTTCTTCAGTTCGCGAACATTCCCCGGCCAAGAGTACTCGGCCAGTATTTTCTCGGCGCTTCGGGTGAGACCCCGGATCGATTTCTTGAAGGTGCTATTGTAGTGAGCGATGAAGTGCTTTAAAAGCACAGGTATGTCTTCTTTGCGCTCGCGCAGCGGCGGCAGGCGAATCGGGACAATCGAAAGCCGGTAAAAGAGGTCTTCCCGAAACGCCTTCTTTCTTACCATCGATTCCAGTTCTCTGTTGGAAGCGGCGACGACGCGCACGTCAATAGGGATGTCCTTGACCCCTCCGATGCGGCGCAGCGATCGATCTTCCAGGATCCGCAGCAGTTTTGACTGCAGATGAAGCGGGAGTTCTCCGATTTCATCCAGGAAAATCGTGCCGCCATCCGCCAGCTCGAACAGTCCCTTCTTGCTGGCTCGGGCGTCGGTGAAGGCTCCCTTCTCATGCCCGAACAGCTCGCTTTCCATCAGCGTCTCGGGAAGGGCCGCGCAGTTTTGAATCACCAGCGGGTTGGAGGCGCGGCGGCTGTGATAATGCAATGCCCTGGCGGCAAGATCTTTTCCCGTTCCGCTCTCTCCCTCAATCAGAAGGGTGTGGGTCTCGCTTGCCGCCAGCTTCCTGATCAAATCTTTGGCCTTGCGAATCTCGGGTGAGTTACCGACGATGTTCTCAATCGAGTATTCCGACTTGATCTCCGAGGTGACGCGGCCTACCGCCGCTCTCAGGTGCTGCGCTTCGAGCGCGTTCTTCAGTGTGTTCTCGAGCCGCTCGAAGTTGATCGGTTTCTCCAGGAAATCAAAAGCTCCGAGCTGCAAGGCGCGCACGGCGTCCTCGACGGAACCATGCCCGGTAATCATCACAACGGGGAGGTCGGGCCACTGTTTTTTGATCTTGATGAGCAATTCCAGGCCGCGCAGGTCAGGCAGGCGCATATCCAGTGTGAGACCATCGACGGGTTGTGCTTCCAAAGTCTGCAGAGCCGCAACGCCGCTTTCCGCCTCCAAAACGCCATAGCTCCACGATTCCAGTTTCTGCCGGAGCGACCAGCGCAAGAGCCGCTCGTCGTCAACAATCAATATTGTCTTTGCCATTGGCTTATCCCTTGACCAGAGTGATTTCAAATCCCTTCCGGCCGGGTAGCACTCGAATCGAGCCCTTCATAGCTGCCAGCCGGCGCGCCACAATGCACAAACCCAACCCGGCCCGGCCTGAAACGGTTGAGAAGAAGGGCCGGAACAGGTTTGAAACAACCTCTGGTTCCATCACGCGCCTTTTGTTCCGAATCTCTATTTGTACCTTATTCCCTCCAGAGTTGACTCGTAACTGCACGGGTCCTCCACCATGCTCGACGCCGTTTTGCAGCAGCTCGAAAAGCACAGATTGCAACATTGCAGCGTCGCATCGGAGCTGCAGAGATGCAGGAAGGCGCGACACTCGAATATTTTCTGCGCCATCGGGAAGCATTTCGCGGACCGCGTCCACCACAACGTCCAAGAAAACCGGTTCCATGTTAGGTGCCGGCTCAGTCGTAAAATCGAGAAACTGTTGCAAGACGCGGTCCACTTTCCGGATCTCCGCATCTATCTCGAAAGTGATCTCTCGGCCTTCGTTCGAGAAGTGTTCGGTATCCCGGAGCACTTCGACGGCCGCCTTGACTGCCGCAAGCGGACTGCGAATCTCATGAGCCAGTCCTGCTGCCATTTCTCGGTCCACCAGCCGGGATTTGCGTGTTCTCTTCCTTCCAGCGGATAACGGGTCGACCCGTCCTCTCATCGGCCCATCTTAACAACTCCGGCGGCGGCTCCTGTACGTTTTTGGGTGTTTTGAACGATGCGCAGTCCTCCCCGCAGCGAACATCACCTAACTCAGTACCGCGGGCGTCAGCCTGCGCCAGGAGGACGAAACTATCTCCGCCAACG
The DNA here is from genome assembly GCA_036507075.1 of Acidobacteriota bacterium. GTDB lineage: Bacteria > Acidobacteriota > UBA6911 > JACQSX01 > JACQSX01 > DASXQR01. The sequence goes on from DASXQR010000083.1 coordinate 75,919, forward strand.
TCAGAACCGCGGGCGTCAGCCCGCGTCGAAACGCAAGAAATCTGAACCAATTTTATCTTGATGATTAAGCGCGGGCTGACACCGGCGGTACTGACTTGGGTAAATACCGCTAAGTGTTAGAATCGCATCCGCATGAACACGGAAATGGTGACTTTTTACGAAATCAAGAACTACCTCCATTTCTCTGAGCTGGATATTGACACCCTTAAACAGCTCGGTCCCATGTTCCGTCCGCATTTGAAGGAAATGGCAGATCGTTTTTATGCGGAGATTCCTGACCATCCGGATGCCTATAAGGTATTCAGCGGTCCTGCGCAAATTGAAAGGCTGAAGGAATCGCTGCAGGTGTGGGGCGCCGGTTTGTTCTCCGGAGATTACGGCGAGGATTACGCGCGGCAACGCTATCAGATCGGCTATACGCACGTGCGCATCCAGCTTGCGCAAAAATATGTCATCAGCGCCATGGCAGTAGTGCGCGAGTTCCTGCATGAAAAAATAAACGAGCAGGTCGATGACGCGCTCCTTCGCATGCAAGCTCATATCAGTATCGACAAAGTTCTGGATCTGGATCTGAACCTGATGTGCGAGGCCTACTTCGCAGCCAGCCTGCAGGCGCTGACCGATATCAACCGTCGGCTGGAAGAAATGAATCAGAAGCTGCGTGAATCCAGCCAGGTGAAAAGTGAATTCCTGGCCAGGACATCGCACGAATTGCGTACCCCTCTAAGCTCGATACTCGGTTTTATCCGGCTTGTGCTGGACGGCCTTTGTGAGACACGGGAAGAGGAAATGGATTTGCTTAACGATGCGTTTCAAGCCGCCGAGCATCTGCTTTCCATTGTCAACGACTTGCTGGACGTGGCGCGCATTGAAGCCGGCAAGCTGCAGGTTCAGGGCAGGCCTGTGGACCTTCGACCCATCCTGGACCAGGTTATTTCGCTGACTGCATTGCAGGCCCAGCAGAAAGGCATCAAGTTGTTAGATGAAACGCACGATAAAGACCTGCCAAGAGTCTGGGCCGATCCGGAACGCTTGAAACAGGTAATCATCAACATTGTCGGAAATGCAGTTAAATTTACAGACTATGGCTATGTAACCGTGCGTGCTCGATCGGATGATTCCTTCGTGCGTTTTGAAGTGATTGATACAGGGATTGGCATCGAAAGAGAGAGGCAGAGGGAGCTGTTCGAAAAATTCAAGCAGGTCGACAGTTCGCTGACACGCAGGCACGGCGGGAGCGGGTTGGGACTGGCCATCAGCAAGCATTTGATAGAAACAATGGGCGGAGCGATCGAATTGTATAGCGAGGGCTTAGGCCGCGGGACCCACCTGCACTTCACCGTTCCTGTTTGGCGAGAGCCTTCGGATGACAAATGAAAACAGTGCTGGTAGTCGAAGACAACCCGCTGATCCTGAAGTTCTATCGCATGGCTCTGGAGCGTCAGGGTGGATTTAGAGTGCGCACCACCGAGAATGTAAACGAGATAGTTACCCTGGCGCGGTCCAAGAGTGTGGACGCCGTGATTCTGGACATCTCGCTTTCCAATGCCGAGTATCAGGGTAAGAAAATCGATGGCATCCAAATCGCGAGGATCTTACGCGAGGATCCCGCGTCTGCTGATATTCCGATCCTGGTGATTACTGCGCATGCGATGGAAGGAGACCGCGAGCGCATTATTCTGGCCACCGGCGCCGACGATTATCTGCAGAAGCCGATCTACGACACACAGAAACTGGTGGCGAAAATCAATGAGTTGATCCGTTCGCGCAACGAGCAGCCTTAAAGCACTCCACGCGAGTGTAAATCAAGGATGACGTAGGCAAGGTACAACACAAGCCCGGCGATGCCGCAAGTCAGGCCAAGTCCCAGGAACAGCGTGACGGTGCGTGGCGTGAACCAGATCAGGGACACAACCATGGTGGCCAGGGCGATCGTGATCAGGATGGCTGAGATTTGCAAGGTAACGGCAGTTAAGGTTTTCATCGGTTCTGCGCCTGTTTTTGCTCTGGATGCACCGGTCCGTGACATTGCAGGCAGTCGGTCTCTTTAGCGGCAATCTGCTTTTGCAGATCTGCGTCATGTTTCTCCAGAAAACGTCGAGATTCTCCGTGGCAGTGGAGGCAATTCTGGAAATTGTAGGTCCCGCGTAACTTAATGGGGAGCCCGTAAGTGCCGGTTTCGTACTTCCAAACATGCCGAATCCCCGCCATTTTCGCTTTCACGGGACCGAATACTGTGTAATCGGTATGGCACGAGTAGCACTGATTTTCGAGAATGAACCGATTCTGATAGTGCCTGGAAGCCAGCGTTTCGCTTTTGGGGTTTTTCAGGTCATTAATAAACGGCCCCATTACATGACATGAACCGCAGAACTCCGGGCTCTTGGCGTTCTCCATTGTCGTATGTGCGCCCAGCCACAGTGACAGTGTAGGAAACACCGCAACTCCAAATAGAAGAAGCCAGTGTCGCTCGGGCGAATTGGGCCTTTTTGCCACTCGCACCATCCCCACCAGAATCGCCAGCGAGACCAAGCCCACTACCAGAGAGATGGAATGCAGGTTGAGAGTAGTCATAAGGAAATGGCAGCAGTTTTCGGACCAGATTCTCACTGGCACTCGGTCTTTATTCGAAACGGCGGAGTTACTCGGCGGTTCTACCTGCTTCACAATCTGACGTCTGGGATGATTATCTTCAGTTTCCCATTGCTGGCCAACGGTTAATGTAGTCTCTGGTCAGGGTTTCTTCACTACAGCGAAAAACTTCGCGCGCTCATGGGGCCAATCGGGCACGGTCGCATGCGTTGGCCGCCGCGTTCTCCCGAGCGGGTCTTTTCGCGCAGAGTCTGGGTGAATTGCCAAAATGGACGGCTGTCAGGATTCACTTTTCTGAAAGCTTTGGCCCCCTTGCCGGCTGGGCCGAGTGCCGAATTGCGAGTTTAGGTGCTTCCACACTCGTCGAGCACTGGCCGCCCATGGCTTCTATCGCCCTCTGCGTTTTCCGCAATGCGCAATTACTCCCACTGGTGTGAGAAAACACGCGGTTTTTTTTGAGCTAAAAAAGTGCCAGGCACCACCCACAATTTCCCGGTGCCGATGATGATCTGTTTTCAGTCAGTTAGTCAGCCCGGGCGGAGGTCGATTCTGTGGTCGCTTCTGGCACATGAGTTGCTCTCTAAAAAGTGGCTAGTGAATCTGCTTCACAGCAGAGGCGTAATGAACGCAAAGTTTCCGCTGAGCTTGCGATGGAAACTCTGCGGAAACTCTGCGCTCTTCACACGTGAAGGACATGTGCACCTCTGAGGCCGCTTCCAGCGGCCTTTCCCGCAGGGGTTTCAGCCCCGGCCTTCCCAGGCCGGGGGTTAAACGCGACCTAAAATTATCCGAGGCCGTTTTAACGGCCTTTTTCCTTCTGTCCGCCGGCCTTGAGGCCGGCCGACTGCTCCGTCGGATCCTGGGTGCATTCCAATCTACGGATCAAAGTGCCTTGAGCATGGTGTTCTTTTTTCCTCCGGATGTAGTCACAAACAACAGATTGATCCATAGAATCTGCAGCGGCGTGAAGCTGGTTTCCCGCATTTCGGACGAATCTATGACCTGAAAAAGGTCCTGAAATCACTTCCTCGACCGGTGCTTATTGGCCCCGCTGCGTTAGGCGGGTTTTCTTGAGCGTTAAGTGCGCCTTTTCATCCATCCTGAAGGCAAATTACGCGCGTTGGGACTGCAACATCAGCACCACCAAGGACCAGAAGCATGGATCCGATGTCGACCCGTTGAAAGCGGCGACAGTCCTGGCGAGGACTGCCATGACTTCAGACGTAAAGCCGGAAACCCTCGAGGCGCAGATCAGAGCCGAAATTGCCAATTAATTTGAATTGCCGGCGGGGCGGCGACGAGTAACGAGACAGAGTCGATCTCCCCTTGATTCGTATCAGCTGACGGAACGCTCGGAGAAATATGACCGGCTTTCCCAACGAATGTTCTTCTGATAAAGTTGATGATCATGATGCCTTCTTGTGTTGCTTGGCGTAAGAAACATCTAGGCCTTAGCGCTGAGAACACGGACCCTCCTTCGGCCGAACCGACGCCTTTTTAGTCTCCTTTTACTTTCAGCTTTAGTTGAACTTATTTCTGGCGCAGCAGCCGTTTTCCAGTCTCATACCCGGCCGAGGTGCCTGGAGAGTTGTGGAGGATTCCGTGGATCTAGCAACGATAATTGTGATCGTTCTTGGCGTTGCCTTTCTTTGCTTTGTGTTTTGGCTCGCGACTGTGAGCAGGAGGGATCCGAAGCAATAAGGAATAAAGCGAGAACACTCCGGCAGTATCTGTGAGAAAACTCAAGAGGGACCAGCCTGCTATGACCTGTCAGCCTGATCCCCGAGGTTGGTGAATGTTTACGTTTATCGAAGAGCAGGGAAAAGAGGCACACTGCAATCGTCCCCAAAGTATCAAAAAATGGGTTGTCTACTAAGACTGGCACTGGATAATTCGCTGCCTCTGCTGGCCGGAACATCGGCGGCCCTTCTATGGGCAAATCTCGACCCCGGAGTCTACCAATCGGTGTCGGAACCGTTGCATTTTGTCGTAAACGAAATCGGAATGGTATTCTTCTTCGCCCTGGCCGCAAAGGAAGTCTGCGAAGCGTTGTTGCCCGCAGGACCCTTGGCGTCGTTGAGCCGAGCCGCCCTGCCGTTGATGGCGACAGTGGGAGGAATGGTCGGCCCCGCCAGCCTCTATCTTCTCGGTGCCTGGTTCTTCGGACATAATGAGTTAGCAAGGGGCTGGGCGATTCCTTGCGCGACTGATATCGCATTCAGCTACTTGACAACGCGAGCAATATTTGGGGCGAAGCATCCGGCAGTCATTTTCCTGCTGTTGCTGGCACTTGCTGACGACGCATTGGGACTCGTCATTCTCGCCTCGTTTTATCCGACTTCCAGCATCAATCTGTTCTGGCTCGCTCTGCTCGCAGGCGGAGGAGTCGGGCTCGGTCTGCTCCTAAAAAAGACCGGATGGCAATCCTTTTGGATCTATCTATTCGGGCCGGGTGTACTAACCTGGATCGGCTTCTATCTTGGTGGAATTCATCCAGCGCTGGCTCTTGTCCCAGTTGTATTTTGCATGCCGCATGAGTCCAGGGATCTCGGGATCTTTGACGACCGCGAGGTTGGTCAGAGCGATACACTCAGCAGATTAGAGCGCTGGTGGAAAGATCCCGTCCAGGTCATATTAGGCCTTTTCGGCTTTGCCAACGCGGGAGTAGAGCTGACTGCTACCGGGCCCGCGACATGGCTTGTGCTGGGCGGACTGCTGCTCGGCAAACCTCTTGGCATTCTTCTAGCGACGCGGCTCGGAGCATTATTCGGATTGCGTCTGCCGGACGGGATCGGTTGGAAAGATCTGAGCGTGGTTTCTGCTGCGGCAAGCATTGGGTTCACTGTCGCGCTTTTTGTCTCCACGGTGGCGTTTGCATTCGGTACGGCGCTGGACCACGCAAAAATGGGCGCGCTGCTGAGCCTTGTTGCAGCACCTCTTTCCATAATTCTGGCAAAAATTCTGGGAGTGAAAAAAAGGAGACTTCATCGTCTTTTTCAATTCTCATAATGCTCCACACCGCTTTCGGCGCTTTACTGACATGGCGAGCGACCGCCTGAAGCAACGCAAATCAGATGCCAGGATTTCCGTCGGAGTGCTACAGAGGCGGGAAACAGGTTTTCCAGCATTGCGGGCGAATCTACAACCTTGAAAAAGGCCTGAATCACGGCCTCAACCGGTCCTTATTGGCCCCGCTGTGTCAGGCGGATTTTCATGAGCGTTCAGTGCGCCTTTTCACCCATGCTGGAGGCAAATCACACGCGTTGCGGCCCGTTGACCGATCCCACAGCGCGGAATCTCCTTGCCCGAAGCGTGAATAGAAGCTAATTTTCACACGGGGTAAAGTCCCGTATTGGATCGCGAGTTGCGTTACTGTAGTGTCGAAAAATCTATGAAACGAAGCGAAAAGCTAAGAAAGTTGTCCGAAGATCACCATCATGGTCTGGTGGTGGCGATGGTCCTAAAGGGTGAAAGAAAGCTTCCCGAGGCGCTCGGCTGGAATGGGCCTCTGCGCACGATCCGTGCCCGCCTGCTGTCCTTTTGGGATACAGACCTGCAAAAACATTTTCGGCAGGAGGAAGAGGAAGTATTTCCCGCCGCCGATTTAATCTCACCCGCCGCGCATGCACTTTGCGAGTCTCTCCGCTCTGAGCATCAGGTAATCAGGCAGCAGATCGGTAATATCCGAGCTGCTAACGAAAAGGATCTGGCGCCGTTACTGGCCGGTCTGGGAAATATTCTGGAACAGCACATCCGAAAGGAAGAGCGCGAGCTGTTTGAGCTGATAGAAGCAGCGGGTGTGGAGGATATGAAGGACAGCTGATGTTCAGGACGATCAATATCCGCGCATTGGCAGTCGCTGCGCTGACAACACTTATTCTGGTGCTGATGATCGTCGCCGGTTCGCGCAATCTTCAGAACTTCGACGCAGCGCTTGTCGGTTATCTGTTCGCCACGATTTTTGCGGTTTTTGGAATCACCTACCGATATGCGGTCTGGCTGCAAAGACCCCCTACACGCTTGTACTGGCGCCGCGGTTGGCAACTGCTGTTTTCGCGGCATCTGGTCGGCGGCGTCAAAGCTATTATCCGAAGCATAACGACCGACTACATAGCACAGCGGTTCATCGCCAGAAGATCGTGGCCCCGGTGGGCGGTTCATTTTCTGCTCGCTTGGGGATGTATCATCGCGTTCGCGGTCACCTTTCCGCTTGTTTTCGGGTGGATTCATTTTGAGACTCTCCCAGGATCTCCGATTCAATATCGGACCTTCATCTTTGGGTTTCCAGCGATGCGTTTCTATGTTCAATCGGTGCTGGCGTGGAACATATTCCACGCTCTCGACTGGGCGGCCGTGATGGTGGTTGCCGGCGTCGTTTTCGCCGTCAGAAGACGACTCGTCGACCCCGGCCTGCTTGCAACGCAGACATTTTCTCGTGACTGGCTGCCACTCATAATTCTGTTTGCGGTCTCGATCACGGGTCTTCTTCTGACGGCGAGCGCGATGTGGATGAAAGGGGCGCACTACAGCTTTCTGGCGCTGACGCACGAAATTACAGTGATTTTCTTCTTAATCTGGCTGCCCTTCGGGAAGTTCTTTCATATTTTCCAGCGCCCGGCTCAATTGGGAGTTTCCGTCTACAAGCAGGCAGGCAGTGATCTGCCTGCAGCACGGTGCGCGCGCTGCGGAACAGAATACGCCTCAACCCTGCATGTGAACGATCTTAAACAAGTAACAAAAGAACTTGGGATGGATTACGAATATTCCTCAAACGACCATCATCTTGATCTCTGCCCTGCCTGCAAGAGGGCTCGCTATGCCGAGTCTCACATGCAGGCGAAGAGAGGGCAAGCGTTCTAAATCACTTATGGCAAAACTGCCTCAGACCGGAGACGAATTAATCAAGATTTACGGACCCCACCTGAATTACCCGCGCAAGGAGTCGGGCGTCGCTTCCGATGTACCTGACCATCTGGTTCAAACTCATTGCTGCTTCTGCGGAATGCAGTGCGGTATCCAGCTCAAGGTTAAGGACAATCGCGTTGTCGGTTTTGAACCCTGGGAAGAATTCCCATTCAACGAGGGGCGGTTGTGCCCGAAAGGTGTGCAGCGTTATTTGCAGAACGAGCACCCGGACAGGCTGCTGCACCCGCTGATCCGCTCTGACGCGGGATTCCGGCCTGGAAGCTGGGACGAAGCGATGACAAAGACGGCGGCTGAAATCCGCCGCATCCAGGACAAATACGGCAAGAACGCTTTCGCGATGCTTTCCGGTGTGTCGCTGAATAATGAGAAATCTTATCTGGTCGGCAAGTTTGCCCGCGTGGCACTGCAAACCGCCAATCTTGATTATAACGGCAGGCTCTGCATGGTGAGCGCAGGGGCGGGAAACAAGAAAGCCTTCGGCATCGACCGCGCCGCCAACCCCTGGAGCGACTTGCTGCACAGTAATCTGATTTTCATCGCCGGCAGCAACGTGGGCGAGTGTTTTCCCACTTTGACCGATTACATCTGGAAGGCGCGCGATCGCGGCGCTCGTCTCATTGTTGTAGATCCGCGCGAGACCCCGGTAGCGCGCACCGCCGATCTTCATGTGGCGATCCGTCCGGGAAGAGACCTGGCCCTGATGAATGCAATCCTGAGCCTGCTTATTCAGTGGAACCGCCTGGACCACGAGTTCATCGCTCATCACACCACCGGATTTGAAAGCGTGCGCCAGGCGGCCACTGAAATGAGCCTCTCGGACGCGGCTCACCTGTGCGGCGTTCCCGAGGGCCAGATAATCAAGGCTGCACAAATGTGGTCGGATGCCAAAAACTCCATCCTGCTGCATGCGCGCGGGATCGAACACCATACCAAGGGCGTGGACAACGTACTCAGTTGCATCAACCTGGTCCTGGCAACCGGCCGGCTTGGACGTAAGGGATGCGGCTACGGAACGATCACCGGCCAGGGCAATGGACAGGGAGGCCGCGAGCACGGCCATAAGTGTGACCAGCTTCCTGGAAACCGCGACATAGAGAACCCCGAACACCGCAAATACATCTCTGACGTCTGGGGCATTCGGGAAGAAGACCTTCCGCGTAAGGGACTGAGTGCGCAGGAAATCGTGGATGCGATACATAAAGGCGAGATCCGCGGCCTGCTCTCCATCTGTTTTAACCCGCTCGTATCGCTTCCCGACACCAGCCACACGCGCCAGGCACTGGAGAAACTCGAGTTCTATGCCGCAATCGACTTTTTCCTGAATGAGACGGCGCATCATGCCGACGTGGTTTTCCCGGGTTCGCTGCACGAGGAGGACGATGGCACCAGCACCAGCGCTGAGGCGCGCGTGATTCGCTGCCGTAAAGCCGTCGATCCTCCCGGTGAGGCGCGCCAGGATTGGAAGATTCTCTGCGAGATAGCCGATCGACTCGGCCGTGGAAAGCATTTTGATTACCAGTCATCGGAGCGGATTTTTGAGGAACTGAGAATCGCCTCGCGCGGCGGAACGGCAGATTATTACGGCATCACTTATGACAAGATTGAGAAAAACTACGGAGTCTTCTGGCCCTGTCCTTCGGAAGATCATCCCGGCACTCCGCGCCTGTTTGAGGACCGGCGCTCGTATCATCCGGACGGAAAGTTTCATTTTCAAGCCGTCCGTTACCGTCCATCGGCGGAAGAGACTGACGCCGAATTTCCGGTTGTTCTAACTACCGGCCGCGTAGTGTCGCAGTATCTCAGCGGAACGCAAACGCGTCGCATCGGGATGCTCGTAGATCAGTATCCTGAGCCCAGGCTGGAGATACATCCTCATCTGGCGGCGCGCTATGGAATCGCCACGGGCGACTTGGTCAGAGTGACCAGCCGGCGCGGCAGCATGGAGCTGCCGGCCCTGGTCACAGAGACCATTCGAGCCGATACGGTCTTCATTCCATATCATTGGCCTGGAAAGCAGGCGGCCAATCAGTTGACGCAGCGCGCGCTCGATCCTGTTTCCAAAATCCCTGAATTCAAGGTTTCCGCAGTCCGGTTGCAGAAGGTGGCGCGATGAGCGAAGCGGAATTCTTCGTTGACCCGCAACGCTGCATCGGGTGCCACGCGTGCGAAACGGCATGTGCGGAATGCGGCACGCACAAAGGTCTGCCGATGATCCACGTCGACTATGTAGACCGGTCGAGATCGACACAGACCGTTCCAATGGTCTGCATGCATTGCGAAGACCCCGCCTGTGCTCAGGTATGTCCTGCGTACGCCATTCAAAAAACCGCCGATGGGGTAGTGCACTCAGCGACGACGCCGCGCTGCATCGGGTGCTCAAACTGCGTGCTCGCTTGTCCGTTTGGAGTACCGAAGTACATGGCAGGAATGGACCTGATGATGAAATGCGACATGTGTTATGACCGCACTTCGATAGGAAAGCGGCCGATGTGTGCGACGGTCTGTCCCACGGGCGCGCTCTGGTACGGTTCGCGTGAACAGCTTCAGAAGGAGCGCAGGAGCGTTCCAGTGAATCAGTTCCGGTTCGGCGGTCAGTTGGTACGTACAAGAGTTCATGTGATGGTCCACTCAGGCGAGACGCTGGTGCAGATAAAGGGAGTGAATTTGCGAGGGTAGGTGACGGATATGAGACCCCAATCGGTTGAGACTCCCAGGTCGGCGGAGCCCAAATGGAAAAATGATTTTCCGCTGGATTACGGCGAAGATGAACACGTTAGTCGCCGCGAGTTTGCCAAGTTTCTGGTACTCACAAGTTTGGGTCTCTTTGTCGGAAATTGCTGGATTGCGTTAAAGCAATGGTTCGGCCCGTCGAAAGGCGGCTTTCCTCAAATACGGATTGCCGCATTGGATCAGATTCGCATTGGAGAAATGCTTCAGTTCCGATACCCCGATGAAAAGTCACCGGCCATTCTGATCAGGCTTTCGGAAACAGAACTAGTCGCCTATGGGCAGAAGTGCACCCACCTGTCCTGCGCGGTTTACTGGGAACCGGGGGATGGAAGGATCGCCTGTCCCTGCCATCACGGCTTTTTCGATGTGCGCGATGGCCATGTTTTGGCCGGCCCGCCGCCCCGTTCCCTGCCGCGCATTCCGCTCAGAATCCAGGGAGCAGACATCTTTGCCACGGGAGTGGAAATATGAGTGATATTAAGGACGCGCAGAAGAACATTACTGCCCAGAAGCGCAATGCCATTCTGGCTGGAATCATCAGCATTCTTTGCATATTCGTGATCGCCCAGGTGTGGTTGCTAACCGCCGCTCTGGAAGCTTACCTGGCTGGAAACCCGGACGTTGCCATACCTGCGGCACTGGTCGCGGCAGGTTGCTTTGCGCTTGCCGCAGGATTGCTTCGGTACCTGCCTGATTAGCTAGTTGCTAATGAAGGTTGTGATGAAAGACTCGAACAGGAACTTGACGCTCTCCACGCTTGCCTTTGCTGTGACCTTTTCCTGTTGGGGCTTGATCGCTGCGCTGGCGCCTCTCTTCAAGACCTCATTCGGTTTGAGTGCGACACAGGTTGGAATAATGGTGGCGATACCGGTCCTTCTCGGGTCTGTAGGGAGGTTGGGCGCAGGGTGGCTTGCGGACCGTTTCGGAGCAAGAAGCGTTATGGCGTTCCTGCTGATTTTTGGAACGATCCCACCGCTTGCGCTGAGCTTTGTTCGTTCTTACGAAGCGGTCCTCTTCTGGGGTTTTTTCCTCGGCGCGGCGGGAACTTCGTTCCCCGTCGGAGTCGCGCTTGTGTCGCGTTGCTTCCCAAAGGAGCGGGCCGGGTTTGCCCTGGGTGTTTACGGGGCAGGTAACATCGGGCAGTCGATCGCCGTGTTTTTTGCGCCGGTGCTGGCGCGCGGCGTCGGTCCGGATTGGACTTTCCGGGCATTTGCGCTGCTATCGGCCCTCGGCGGGATGCTGGTCTGGCTCCTGATGAAAGAACCTGACCACGGTCGTCCTCAAATGAACTGGCGTGAAACGGCGGCTGTTTTTCGCGAGAGGAAAACCTTTATTCTGAGTCTGTTCTATTTTTTGACTTTTGGCGGCTTTATCGCGCTTGGGATCTTTCTGCCCACATTGTTGCGTGAAATGTTCAGCCTTTCAGCCGCTGACGCCGGCGCGCGAACCGCAGGGTTTGTGCTTGTCGCCACACTTGCGCGTCCTCTGGGTGGATGGCTCAGCGACAGTTGGGGAGGTCAGCGGATGCTCATGTTCGTCTTCGGAGGACTTGCAGCCATAGCGTGGTTGATGTTCAGTCACAACATAGTCCTTTTCACCTTTTCGGCCCTCGGCTCCGCCCTGTTGCTGGGCCTGGGCAATGGTGCCGTTTTTAAACTGGTGCCCGAGTACTTTCCGGTACGCACCGGCACGGTAACCGGCATCGTGGGCGCAACGGGTGGATTGGGCGGGTTCTTCCCACCACTGGTGCTGGGCATGTTCCGAGACCAGTTTGGAAGTTACGGCCCTGGATTTTTGCTGCTCAGTGCGTTCGCCGCGGCATGTCTGTTGATCAACTGGACTGCAACATCAACACCGGCAAGGACCAGAAACATGGATCCGATGTCGGCGCGGCGATGATTAGAACCACAATCATGGTGCTGGTAACCTGATCCCTCATCCTGCGTGGCCGCCGGCAGCCATCACCAGAGTTGGGATCGCATTCCTGGTGGGTAAGGCACCGGCAGCGGGCTTTCGGGGAAGCTCTTGCCAAACGGGAGGAGCGTGGGCGGCATCAGTGATTCCATACGAGCATCATGCCCTCGATCAATGCCATTATTGCAATGCCGGCGGCGAAATGCGCTGAGGCGCGATCTGCCGCCGGTATTTTTTGAGAGAAGGCGGCCGGATGGAGAAAGTACTAAAGATTCTCCTCAGGTAAATCGTCATCTCAGAAGACGTGTTTCACGTTCTCGCCTTGAATCATTACCTCCTCGATTGTCGTCTCCTTTGCCGGATTGGTGCCAAACCGAACTTCGGTGGCCTTTGCTTTTATCTCCAGAGGCTGGACATGACACTTCAGTCTCGTGATCTCCTTGTCTGTGGGTTTCTCCCACCCGGCGTGACGGCGCTCAACGATCGGCTTAAAGATGATACTGTGGCTCTCACCGACCGATTTGTGCTGAAGCTGATAGAGACCCGGTTGTAACAGGACTTCTCCTACGCGGACTGGCGAGCTGAAAGTGATCTCGCCCTTATTTCCCACGCGCACGGTCCCGGGCCGCTCGGCTAACAGTGGAATACAAAAGCTTCCCAGAAGAGTCATAAGCAAAGCCCCTTTTGAAAAGTATTTCTTTCCGTAATTCATGAATCCTCTCTTTCCTTTCTGTGTATCACCTTGCTTCATCCGGATGAATAGCAATCGCGATGCCAGTTTGGTCCGCGGTTGTTTGCCCGGGAATTTCGGATAGAGGGTCTGGAGTGCCGAAGGAAAGTACTGCGTGAAATCGCGCATCACTGCGTGTTTTCCAGCAGGCACCCGAAAAGCGCGGCGTTAATACGGCCACTTCCAGTCGCGAATCTCAGGCATGTCGTCGCCGTATTTACAAATGTACTGCTTATGTTCGAGGAGCTTGTCACGCATGGCTTGCTTGACATAGGCAGCCTTTGAACCTAACTTCGGTAGGCGCTCTATAACGTCTTCAACCAGGTGGAAGCGGTCGAGGTCGTTAAGAACCGTCATGTCAAACGGCGTCGTGGTCGTGCCCTCCTCTTTGTATCCACGCACGTGAAGGTTGCGGTGATTTGTGCGACGGTAGGCCAGCCGGTGAATCAACCAGGGATAACCATGAAAGGCGAACACGACAGGCCTGTCAGTTGTAAAGAGCGAATCGAAATCTTTGTCAGACAACCCGTGCGGATGCTCCCGCGCGGGTTGGAGTGTCATCAAATCGACGACGTTGACCACGCGAACCCGTAGTTCCGGAAAGCGGTGACGGAGGATATCCACCGCCGCAAGTGTTTCCAGCGTCGCAATGTCGCCGGCACACGCCATCACAACGTCCGGCTCTGCACCTTCGTCGTTGCTTGCCCATTTCCAAATGCCTATACCTGCGGTGCAGTGTTTGATGGCGGCATCCATATCGAGATATTGCAGCGCAGGTTGCTTGCCCGCCACAATGACATTCACGTAGTGGCGGCTCCTCAGGCAATGGTCCGTCACGGAGAGGAGCGTGTTGGCGTCGGGCGGAAAATAGACACGAACGATTTCCGCCTTCTTGTTGACGACATGATCGATAAAGCCGGGATCCTGGTGGCTGAAGCCGTTGTGATCCTGCCGCCAGACATGCGAGGTGAGCAGATAGTTGAGAGAAGCAATCGGACGGCGCCACGGAATATGACGCGTCACTTTCAGCCACTTGGCATGCTGGTTGAACATGGAATCAACGATGTGAATAAACGCCTCGTAACAGGAGAAAAAGCCATGCCGACCGGTGAGCAGGTAACCTTCCAGCCAGCCCTGGCACATATGTTCGCTCAAGACCTCCATTACCCGCCCGTCAGGTGAGATATGGTCGTCGCCGGGCGAAATACTGCCGGTGAAAACTCGGTCGGTCACCTCAAACACTGCACCCAAGCGGTTTGAGGCTGTTTCGTCCGGGCCCATCAAGCGGAAATTACGACTTTCGGCGTTACACTTGATAACGTCGCGAAGGAATCGTCCCATCACGCGTGTGGCTTCTGCCTCCAGGGTGCCTGGGTTCGGGACATCGACGGCGTAGTCGCGAAAATCCGGCAGCTTTAAATCCTTAAGGAGCAGCCCTCCATTGGCGTGGGGGTTGGCACCCATGCGAAGCCTTCCTCGGGGCGCAAGTTCTGCAAGCTCCGGCACAAGCCGCCCGTTTTCATCGAATAGTTCTTCGGGCTTGTAGCTGCGCATCCACTGTTCAAGCATCTTTAGATGTTCCGGCTTGCTTGCCAGCTCTGCCAGCGGAACCTGGTGGGAGCGGAACGAATTCTCTGTTGGCAAACCATCAACGATCTTTGGCCCGGTCCAACCTTTTGGCGTACGCAGCACGATCATCGGCCACCGCTGACGGCGGAAGAAGCCATTGGTTCGGGCGTCTCTCTGAATTGCCTGGATCTCGGCGAGCACTGAGTCGAGTGTGTGCGCCATGAGTTGATGCATCTTTTCCGGCTCGTTGCCCTCGACAAAGTATGGCGTGTAGCCATAACCGACAAAAAGGCTTGTCAGCTCTTCGTCGTTGAGCCGCGCCAGGAGGGTGGGATTGGCAATCTTGTAGCCATTCAAATGCAGAATGGGCAAAACGGCGCCGTCATGCACCGGATTGAGGAACTTGTTGGAATGCCAGCTCGCGGCCAGGGGGCCTGTCTCCGCTTCACCGTCGCCGATGACGCAAGCTGCCAGTAAGTCGGGATTGTCGAACACGGCACCGTAGGCGTGAACCAGCGCGTAACCAAGTTCGCCACCTTCATGGATTGATCCGGGGGTTTCCGGTGCCACGTGGCTCGGAATGCCGCCGGGGAATGAAAACTGTGTAAAAAGCTTTTTCAGCCCCTCGGTATCCTGCGAGATGCTGGGATAAACCTCGCTGTATGTTCCCTCCAGGTAAGTGTTGGCGACCAGACCGGGGCCGCCATGGCCCGGGCCGGTGATGTAGAGAACATTCAGATCATGCGCCTTAATCAGGCGATTAAGATGCGCGTAAATGAAATTAAGCCCCGGCGTCGTCCCCCAGTGGCCAAGCAGTCTCGGCTTGATGTGGCAAAGCTCCAGGGGCTTACGCAGCAGAGGATTGTCGTACAGGTAAATTTGACCAACCGAAAGATAATTCGCCGCTCGCCAGTAGGCATTTATCTTCCGTACTTCCTCTGCAGTTAAGGGTGTTTCTTTCATCTCACGATAACGCTCTGCTGGAGCCGATGTAAATCTTACGCAACTTTCCTGCCAGAAACGCCGCCTACGAACTGGTCCTCTGCCGAATGCTTTCAGCCTGCGCAAGAATTACGAGTGTATTCCTTACGGTTGGGTTACATCACCTAACTTCTGGCGGGAAAGAAAAGGAAAAAGGGAGATGCCGGGGGGCGGAATCGAACCGTCGACACACGGATTTTCAGTCCGTTGCTCTACCGACTGAGCTACCCCGGCATAGATGAGTACAACCTGGACGACGAAAAAGTTTGATCATACCCAAAGCGAAACGCAGTCGCAAGGGGCCGAACGCGCATTAGGTTGACCGCTGTCAAGTTGAGCCGCTAAACTTAGCCGCGGTTTAACACGAATTGCACGGATCTTTGAGCCTTATATGAGTACACGAGTGCTACTGGTTCGACATGGTGCTACCGAGTTGAGCCCGGAAGATCGCTTTGCGGGTTCCACCGATGTTCTTCTTTCCGAAGAAGGGCAGCGCCAGGCATCGGAGCTGGCGGCGCGATTGTCCGGCCTTCGGCTGGCTGCGGTGTATTCCAGCCCTCTGCAGCGCTCCCTCCGGACCGCGGAGATTCTGGCGGCACCCCACAGTCTGGCTGTGACGCAGATCAAGGACTTCCGTGAGATTTCTCATGGCCGATGGGAGGGTCTGACTCGCGGGGAAGTGGAGAAGAGCTTTGCTCAGGAATACTTGTCCTGGGATGCAGATCCGTTCACTTTTGCGCCTCTCGGAGGGGAAACCGGTCTCAGTGTTCTGGCTCGGGCCCTCCCTGCGCTTCGCGAAGTAGTTCTAAAACACGAGCGCCAAACCGTGCTGATCGTGTCGCACAAGTCCACGATTCGGCTTCTTATCGGAAGTTTCCTCGGATTTGATTTACGAGAGTATCGCGACCGCCTGGATCAGCAGCCCTGTTGCTTGAACGTATTGGACTTCAAGGATCCGGCGCGCATGCGCCTGATGCTCTTCAATGACATTTCGCACTACCATGACCATCCCAAAACTCCCAAAGCTGTGCTCTCCAAATCGTGGGATGCGCTCAAAAAATGAATGGAGTTAAAACATCACCACAAAGGCACAACGGGGCAGAGCCGCAACCAAACACGTCATCGGTCATTAGTCATTAGTTCGTCGGTTAAAGAATCTTGCTAAAAAAACAAGAAGATCGCCAACTTGTTACACAAAGGGCACAAATATTCTTTCGAAACTTCTGGACGATTCGTTCGTATTAATTTGGATGAATCACGTTCTACTGATCGGGATGGCCGGGTTGGCAGGAACGTGGAAAAGGAGCTCAAGGTGAAGCTTTTTTCCCGAATTCTTATCTGCTCTTTCCTGTTCTCGGCCGCCGCCGCCCAGGTGCAGGAAATCATTCCCGGTGACAATCTGGTCTTGGACGGAATTCCAAAAATTCCGGCCAGTCTGACCGAGTCAGTAGATCGTTATACGCAGGCGCGCTCAGCCACGCTGGTCGACTGGCACCCCGTGCGCCGGGAAATGCTGATCCGCACGCGATTTGCTGATACCTTCCAGATTCACCTGGTGAAAATGCCCGGCGGAGCCCGCACGCAGATGACGTTTTTTGCTGAGCCGGTCAATGTCGCCTCCTTCCAGCCCAGGCAGGGTGACTACTTCGTTTACTTAAAAGATGCCGGCGGAAACGAGTTCTACCAGATCTACCGTCTCGATCTGTCCACGGGAAAAAGCGCTCTGCTCACCGATGGGCGCTCCCGGAACATATTGGGACGCTGGTCTTCTGGCGGCGATAGAGTGGCGTACACGTCCACCCGGAGAAACGGAAAGGATCTTGATATTTATGTCGTAACCCCCACCGATCCGAAGAGCGATCGGAAGCTGGTCGAATTGCAAGGCGGCGGTTGGGACGTGCTTGACTGGTCGCCCGACGATCGCAAACTCCTGGTGATGGAGCTCGTCTCCGCCAATGAGAGTTATCTCTGGTTGTTCGATTCCTCATCTGGTGAAAAAACACTCCTCACGGCCAGGGAGCAGGGGGAAAAGGTAATGTACCGAGCCGGTCGTTTTTCCACGGACGGCAAGGGGATTTACGCGGCGACAGATTTCGGTTCGGACTTCCAACGCCTCGCTTACATCGATCTGGCGACAAAAAAGCCGTCGTTCTTGACGACGCATATCCCGTGGGACGTTGAAGAATTCGATCTGTCTTCGGACGGGAAATGGATTGTATTTGCAACCAATGAAGATGGCGCCAGCGTGCTGCGGCTGCTGGATACGGCGAACCGCCGTGAGAAACCGCTGCCCAAACTTCCCAACGGGATGATAACGGACATCAAGTTTCATCCGAACGGAAAGGAATTCGGTTTCAGTTTTTTGTCTGCGCAGGCGTCGGATGTTTATTCCGTGGACATCCGCATAGGAAAGCTGGAGCGCTGGACGTCGAGCGAAATGGGTGGCTTGAATCCGGAAAATTTTCACAATCCGGAGCTGGTCCGATGGAAGAGCTTCGACGGCAAAATGATTTCCGGATTTGTTTACAAGCCGATGCAGGGCTTTACCGGCAAGCGGCCCGTGATGATCGAAATACATGGCGGTCCCGAGGATCAGTTCCGTCCTCGCTTCCTCGGCAGGCGAAACTATTTCATCAATGAGATGGGGGTTGCTCTGATTTACCCCAATGTTCGAGGCTCTTCCGGTTACGGAAAGAGCTTCCTGAAACTCGATAATGGGACGCTGCGCGACAACTCATACAAGGACATTGCGGCGCTTCTGGACTGGATTCGAACACAGCCGGATCTGGATGCCGACAGAGTTCTGGTGACAGGCGGAAGCTATGGCGGTTTCATGACGCTGGCAGTGGCGACAAACTACAGCGATCGGATCCGATGCGCTTTGGATATTGTCGGGCCTTCAAATCTGGTTACGTTCCTGGAAAGAACGGAGAGCTATCGGAGAGATCTGCGGCGCGCCGAGTATGGCGACGAGAGGGATCCTTCGATTCGGGAGTACCTTGAAAAAATCGCCCCGATGAATCATGCCTCCGATATCAGGAAGCCTCTCTTTGTCATTCAGGGAAAGAATGATCCCCGCGTTCCGGCAAGTGAGTCAGAGCAGATCGTTCAGACGGTAAAAAAGAATGGCACGCCGGTCTGGTACCTGATGGCTAAAGACGAAGGTCACGGATTTGCGAAAAAGAAGAACGTGGATTTTCAGTTCTACGCAACGATCCTGTTCATGCAGGAGTACTTGCTAAAGTAAGACTGGTTTTCTTTGAAACGCCAAGACACCAACATATTGGGTCCGGACAGAGACCGCGGCGGTTTGATGCCGAGTGATAGTGCCTTGGTGGTTGGTTCGTGAATGGGGTCCGCGGACCCTGGGAATTCCGCGGCGTTACGAAAACGGATAAGAATCAAATCTTCACGACGTTTTCGGCCTGGTCACCCTTGGGACCACGTGTCACCGTGAACTCAACTGCCTGACCTTCCGCCAGGGTCTTGAATCCGGACCCTTGAATAGCGGTGTGGTGAACGAACACGTCTTCGCCAGACGCACGTTTGATAAAGCCATAGCCTTTTGCGTCGTTAAACCACTTCACTGTTCCTTGTTCTCTGCTCATGTTATTTCCTTTGCTACCTGTTACGGTGGTTCTTGTTGGTTGAAACTTACTTCTTGTCCGTTTTCGTAAGATCAGGCAAACAAAAAAGAGCTGCGAAACTCCCAGGGTTTCGTAGCTCTCGTGTGTTATCCTTACAAAAACCTGACCAAGACGGCACCAGTCTAGGCAAATCGTCAATCACAGGTCAATCGAAATCTGCCAGATTTTCTTCGCGTTGTTCAGCCAAAAAAATGTGAACGTCGTCACGACACGCTGCCGCATTGCCAAACGCGCAGCGGTGAAAAATGGGACACGAATTAGCACGAATTTCACGAATTTCACGAAGTCACCTTAGCGATCAGGAAATTAATTAGAAGGATCTCGAACTTAATGCAGAGCGATACAAGGTCATCGAAATAATGATTCCTGCAGTGATTCAAAGAGATTCGTGGAATTCTTGGAATTCGTGAAATTCGTGCTCAACTCTCACCGGCCCATCAACAAACCGTAGATCCGATCCAGGTCATCGTTGTTGAAATAAAAAATTTCGACTTTTCCTCCTTTGCCTTTCTTTTTGATTGCCACTTTGGTTCCGAATCGGATTCGCAGCTTTTCTTCTGCTGCTTTTACGTTGGGATCCATGTGAATGCGTCGCTGGGGCTCCTTGTCGGACGCTCCCAGAAGCTGACGAACCAACCTCTCGGTATTACGGACCGACAGCTCTTTTTCGATAATCTGCTGTGCCGCCTGGACCTGGGCTTTCGGGTCTTCCAAAGCCAACAGGGCGCGGGCGTGGCCCATTGTTAACTTGTTTTCTATCAACAACTTACGCACCTTTTCAGCCAGCTTCAGAAGCCGCAGTGCGTTGGCCACAGTGGCCCGATTCTTCCCTACTCTTTGTGCAATGTCCTCTTGAGAGAGTCCAAAATGCTCCCAAAGATATTGGTAGGCCTTCGCCTCTTCAATGGCATTGAGCTCGTCGCGTTGAATGTTCTCGATCAGCGCGATTTCCAGGCTTTTTTCCTCGTCAACATTTTTGAGAATCGCCGGCAGTTTTGGAATTCCCGCCATTTGCGCCGCCCGCCAGCGGCGCTCGCCTGCAATAAGCTCGTAGCGCGTCCCTATCTGCCGCACCACCACAGGCTGCACCACCCCATTTTGTTTAATTGATGCTGCCAGCTCGGCCAGCCTGTCCGGATCAAACTCCGATCGCGGCTGGTAACGGTTCGGCGAGATCAGGTCGATGTCGATTTCACGCAGATTTCCCTGCGCGGGCACCGACGCGATGCCGGCTGCAGGGATCAGCGCTTCAATTCCCCGTCCCAGTACTTTTCTTTTCATGATCGAGGATTTCCTTGGCTAAGTTGATGTACGAGACAGCTCCGCGGGACCTGGCGTCATAAATCAGAATGGGCTTGCCGAAGCTGGGTGCTTCGGCGAGACGAACATTCCGCGGAATGACGGTTTGAAAAACTTTTCCATCGAAGTGAGCTCGCAAGTCGTTCTCCACCTGCTGGCTGAGATTGAGACGCTCGTCGTATAAGGTCAAAACAATTCCCATTACAACCAATCGGGGATTAAAAGCCGTTTTCACACGCTCGACCGTATCCACCAGATCCGACAATCCTTCCAGGGCAAAGTACTCGCATTGAATGGGAATCAGGACCTCATCAGCCGCCACCAGCACATTTAAGGTAAGCAATCCCAGCGAAGGAGGTGAATCGATCAGGATCACATCGAAATCCGGCCTTAAAGAATCGAGCACTTGCCGCAGGACAAATTCCCGCCCCTCCAGGTCGGCCAGTTCCAGCGTGGCGCCCACCAGGTCTTTGCCTGCCGGCAGCAGAAACAGGGTAGCAACTTCGGTCGGCTGAATAGCATCGCGGACCGGGAAGCCCCGCATTAACACGTCGTAGAGGGTCGGGCGGCCCTGATTCCGGTCAAAGCCCAGGCCGCTGGAACAATTTCCCTGCGAGTCGCAGTCCACGACCAGCACCTTTAATTCAGCGGCTGCCAGTGAGGCTCCCAGGTTAATTACGGTAGTAGTTTTGCCGACGCCGCCCTTTTGGTTGGCAACAGCCAGGATTTTTTGCATGTGCGTCGTTCTGCGGATTATTTGTACCAGAAGTATCGGCAATGTTCCACGTGAAACAGCGGAGCTCACCGTCGTGCATGGTGTTCCACGTGGAACAATGGGTCAGCGTTTAGTCTTTCGCGCCAGCAGAAGGGTGCGATTTTCAGAACGGGGGATCGGGATGCGCTGGATGTCGCATCCTTCCAACGTCTTCTCGGTTCGCTCGCCGGCCCCCTGAAAGCAGAGGTAGAGGCAAGCAGGAGAGGTGTTTGCTTTCAGGAAATTAAAGTCTTTCGGTTCCAGCTTGAGTCCGCGCCAGCAAACCACATCGGCCTGCTGCAGGAACGGTGCCGATTCGACCAGCCGCAAAGGATAGATTCCCACATGCAAAAGATCCAGGCGGCGGGCCACCTCCCGCTGAAAAAGGATCTTCTTCTTTCGTGAATCAATCGAGACCAGTCGGAAGGCGGGGCGAACGATCTTCATAGCCAGCCCGGGAAATCCAGCGCCCGAACCCACGTCGACTACCCGAACATTACCCGAGGGAAGTTGTTCGGCGGCAAAGAAGGATTCCAGGAAATGCAGACGGATGGCATCTTCCTCGTTATGGATACTGGTGAGGTTCACCTTCCGGTTCCACTTTGTCAGCAGATCCAGATAAATCTGCACCTTAGCCAAGTGTTCCGGGCTCAGCGCAAGTCTAAAAAAAGATGCTTCCGTCTCGATCCAGTCTGTAGTGACCACGGATAAGGATTATAGCGGCTGAGTAAGTCCCGCTTGCCGTTTATTGAGCAGCTTGCTGCCTCGGTCGTCAAAGAAAGGAATTTCACTGCCGAAAACGCACGGCGGCATAGCCACAAGCAAAGGTGCTGCCGCATTCACCGCAGAGCCGCAATGAACACCGAGTTTCCGCAGAGATTCCATTGCTAACTCTGCGGGGCTTGCCGTCCTCGGCGACTCTGCGGTGAATGCGAGGCTCCGAATCAGTAGCTGGACCATTTGGGCAACACGCCCTTAAAAGCCGAGACTACTGCGAGTCCGTTGAAGCGTACTCTCAGCAGCGAACGGAATATTCTGGCTGGGATCTTCGTAGAAAGCGAAGAATTCGGAGTATAGACAACGACTTACAGAACTTCTCAGCTGGCGGCGGCGCGGCGGCGGCGATCCAGTTCCAACTGAACGTTGATGATCGAAACCGCAGCAGGCGTGATACCGGAAACGCGCGAAGCTACTCCCAACGTCACTGGTCGAAGGCGCGAGAGTTTTTCGACTATCTCGCGCGACAGGCCCGGAACATGAGCGTAGTCAAAATCGGGTGGAATCCTGCGCTGCTGAACTCCTTTGATCTTTTCCACCTCTGCAAGCTGCTGGCGGATGTACCCTTCGTACTTAATCTGAGTTTCAACGATGGAGGCTTCTTCATCGCTCAGCCCGATTCCACAGTCCCCCAGCATGCTGCGAAAGGCGCCGATGGCAAATTCCGGTCTTTTGAGCAACTGTTCCAGCGAAACTCCCGCCGGGATATCGCGCTGGACATGTTCAGATAATTGCTGCCTGTAGGGAGAAGCTTCTTTCAGGATCGTGCGCCTAAGGTGGTCTGCCGCAGCGTCAACCCGAACGTACTTTTGCCGGCACTCCTCGTCACGGTCCGGACTCACTAGGCCAAGCGCTAAACCTTTATTTATCAGACGCTTATCAGCGTTATCGATTCTCAAGAGGAGGCGGAATTCTGCCCTGGACGTGAACATTCGATAAGGCTCGTCGACGCCTCTGGACACCAGGTCGTCGCACAGAATCCCGATATAGGCCTCCGAACGATCCAGGAAAAACGGATCCTGATTGCGAACCTTCAGCGCTGCATTGATCCCGGCAATGATTCCCTGCGCGGCGGCTTCCTCATATCCCGTTGTCCCGTTGATTTGACCGGCGTGAAACAGATTCTCTATTTGCCTGGTCTCGAAAGATGCCGACAGATTTGTCGGCTGCATGAAGTCGTACTCAATGGCATAACCCGGACGGATCATTTCTACTTGTTGCATGCCGGGAATCGACCGCAGCATTTCCAGTTGAACATCAATGGGCATGCTGGTGGAAAGTCCATTCACATAAACCTCGTTTGTTCCAATCCCTTCCGGCTCAAGGAAAATCTGGTGCCGCTCTTTGTCGGCAAACTTTACGATCTTGTCTTCGATAGAAGGGCAGTAGCGAGGCCCGATCCCCTGAATTTGCCCGCTGTACAATGGCGATCGGTGGATATTCCGCCGAATGACCTCATGCAGCGCGGGAGGCGTGTAGCCGATATAACAGGGAAGCTGCGGCTGCAGCGGCTGCTTGCTGGTGTAGCTGAACAAGGTTGGCCTGGCGTCGCCGTGCTGGATTTCGAATTTGGACAAATCGACGGTGCGGCCGTCGATCCGCGGCGGCGTGCCGGTTTTTAACCGTCCCATCGGGAAGCCGAGACGCTGGAACGATTGCGCCAGTTTGAGGGAAGCGATTTCGCCTGACCGGCCGGCGGAATAACGACGTTCTCCAATGTGAATCAAACCGTTCAGGAATGTACCCGTCGTAACGATCACAGCGCTGGCTCCGATCCGGCGCCCGTCGATCAGTTCCACACCCACAACCCTGTCTTCACGAATGATGAAATCGGTGACTTCTGCCTGTTTCAAAAACAGGTTGGGTTCCAGCTCGAGGCGGCGCCTCATCTCCCGCCGATAAAGCGCACGATCGGCCTGCGCACGCGGAGACTGAACCGCAGGGCCACGGCTGCTGTTCAGGACCCGAAACTGAATGCCGGCCCGATCGATCACCTCGGGCATCGCTCCGCCCAGACAATCCAGCTCGCGCACCAGATGCCCCTTGGCGATTCCTCCCACGGCCGGGTTGCACGACATCTGGCCGATAGTATCCAGATTGATGGTGAACATGGCCGTGCGCATGCCCATTTTGGCGGCAGCCAGCGCAGCCTCACATCCAGCATGACCGCCGCCGATCACCACCACATCGAAGGACTCATGAAAATACATGGCAGAGAGAAATTATAGCGGAAAAACGAGTGTCGAGTGTTGAGTGGTCTAGTTTGTGCTGCCCATCGAGGAAGGCCCTCACCACAGAGGCACAGCCCGGCCGCAGGCCGCAACCAAACGCGTTATCGGTCATTAGTCATTGGTTCATTAGTTAAAGAATCTTGCTAAAAAAACAAGAAATTGCCAACTTGTTACACGACGCGGCAGAGCCGCAACCAAGAAACCGTGCACGAAACGTCAACGACTACGTCTAACGCCTACGAGCACGAGCACGACAACCTCGACGCCCTACGGTCACGAGCCTAGAGTGGCCGTCAGGCCACAACCAACGGTGATGGGACAAAACCTATGTGGCTTTGCCGCCAGCTCTTGCGGAAAGGCTTTGCCTTTCCGCATGAGTTGACGGCAAAGCCGCTATCCCCGTCCGATTCTTTCGTGGGACGTGGTCGTTTGAGTTGGCGGCAAAGCCGCTATCCGCGTCCGATTCTTTCGTGAGACGTGGTCGTTGACGTGAACGGTTTTGAAAAACTTTGCCAAAATAAACCAAGGTTGCCAACGTGCTTCACAGAGAACACGAATCAGTTACTTGTCACTGCTAACTGGCCGCTGGTAACCTGCCATTTATATGGATTCCATAGTGGCCCTGGCCACGCCACCCGGACATTCTGCCCTTGCCATTATTCGCGCGAGCGGACCGGAGGTCGGTACTTTTCTCAAGCGGCTCGCAAACCGGAACTCATTCCAGCCGCGTCACGCGACGCTGGCCGATTTGCACGATCCCAGCACCGGCGAGAAGATCGATCATTGCGTAGTCCAATTTTTTCCAAGCCCCCACTCGTACACGGGCGAAGATTTATGTGAAATTTCTTGCCACGGCTCACCGGTGCTGATCAGCCGGCTGCTCGAGGCTGTTCTACACCTTGGCGCGCGATTGGCAGAGCCCGGAGAATTCACCCTGCGCGCTTTCCTCAACGGGAAAATGGACCTGGCGCAGGCCGAGGCGGTGCGGGACCTGGTGGACGCGCGCACCGAATACCAGGCGCGGATCGCCCGCGAGCAGTTGGAGGGAAAACTCTCGGCCGCGCTCCAGCCCTTAAAACAAAAGCTTGTTGACGTCATTTCATTCCTGGAAACGGCTGTCGAGTTTGTGGAAGACGACGTGGGCGAAATTTCCCGCTCCGCTCAGGCAGAGAATCTGCAGCAGATCTGCCAGGATCTGCAGAAGATGGAGGCAAGCTACAGCTTCGGCAGGTTTATCCATGATGGCTTTCAGCTCGCCATTATCGGAAGGCCCAACGTGGGCAAATCAAGTTTGTTCAATGCCTTGCTTCAGAGTGATCGCGCCATAGTCACCGAGATCCCGGGCACGACGCGCGATTTGATCACTGAATCGATGCATGTAGAGGGCGTCCCTGTCAGGCTGATTGACACGGCGGGAATCCGCTCGTCCTCGGATCGCATCGAGCAGATTGGGATCGAACGCTCGCATCAGGCCGCCGGCGACGCCGACGTTCTATTGGTCGTGCTGGACGCGACCTCTCCGGTGACAAGCGAGGATGAAGAATTATTGAAACGCCTGCAGAGCCAACCGGGAATTGTCGTATGGAACAAAATCGATCTGGCAGAACCGCAGCAGGCAACTGTTGGCAGGCGCCCGGCCGTCGATAAAGAGGCCATCCACATCAGTAAGGTCTCAGCGTTGAAGGGTGAAGGACTCAATGAACTGCGCCAATCCATTCACAGACTGCTTTCACAAAATGCAATCGCCGGCCAGCAGGGAATTATCGTCACCAACCTGAGACACAAAATCTGTATGGCACAAACGCGCGTCGCCCTTGAAGAAGGATGCCGCGCGCTGCGTGAAAATCTGTCCGAGGAATTTGCGCTTTATCACATTCGATCGGGATTGCAGCGTCTCGGAGAGATCACCGGTGAAACCACGGTGGAAGACATTCTGGATAATATATTTTCCACCTTTTGTATCGGGAAATGACCGCCCTTGCCTTCGTGTTATAGTTTCATCGCGATGCGTAATTCCACGCGTGTGCTGCTGTTTATTTCCGACAAGACTCTGATGAAGACGCTCACCGAGGATCTCCGCCGGGCGGGCTACCTGGTGGACCGCTGTGAATCGCTGGAAACGTGCGAGCGTGTGAATTCGTTTTATGATCACGACGTTGCGTTCCTCCAGGCTGACGGAGACGATCTGGATACGATCCAGGCAGCAGCGAGCTTTGTGACGCCCGGGGCGCGCATCGTTGTCGTTCTGAACGATCAAGACCCAGGCGTCATCGAGCATCTGGAAATGCATGGAATGCAGGTGGCGCATTTTTCCGGCGATTCTCTGGAATTGCTCGAATTGCTCGAGGAAGAGGAATAGGCGCCGCCTGCTGCGGCGAGTGGGCGGGTTTCGGGTTTGCGGGTTCGCGAGTTTGCGAGTACCGGGTTTGCGAGTTCCGGGTTGGCGAGTTTCGGGGTTGCGGGTTGCGGGTTTGCGAGCGGGTTACAAACGAGTTACGGATTGGCGATCTCACGATTCGATTGAAAAATTCAAAGCTGAAAATCGCTTCGGAATGTTGAATCTATGTTTTCTCAATTGGCAATTCTGAACCCGTAACTCGCCAACCCGCAACTCGCCAACCCGCAACTCGCCAACCCGCAACTCGCCAACCCGTAACCCGCCAACCCGCAAACCCGCAAACCCGTAACCCGCAAACCCGCAAACCCGAAACTCGCAAAACCTAAATTTTCAACCGCACAGATTGTCGCTTAATTCCTGCAATGCCCGGCGCGTGAACACGCGCACCATTTCCTTGCGCCAGCTCATATCGAGATCCGTGTTGTCCAGCGGTTTGGCGCGCTTCCAGGCAGCCTCTGCGGCCTGCTCGATCACTTCGCAGTTCAGCCGAGCGCCTCTGAACAGTTTACGAGCCGCCTCCACTTCGAACGGATAAGAAGCGACCGCGGTGATGGCGATTCGACCTTGCTCGATCACGCTCCGCTCCGCAGCGCTGGGACGAAGCCAGATGGCGACGCCCAGGATCGGAAAATCAATGGCGCCGCGACGACGCAGTTTCTTATAGACCATGAGATCCGTGCTGACCGCGGGCAGGTGGATTTCCGTGAGCAGCTCGTCAGGTCTTTTGGAAAGAAACTCGATGCCGTCGTTGCGATAGAGCTCGGCTGCAGGAATCAGACGGTCACCCTGCTTGGACAACAACCGCACCTTCGCTCCCAGAGCAATCATCACCGGCGCCAGATCCGATGAAGCGACCGCCCAGCAGCGCGGGCTGGACGGCGCCACCCAGCAGACGTGGCCGTCCTTCTTCATGCAGAAGTCAATCGCCTTGCGCCATTCGTATGTCTGATCATAATAGGTGCATCTTGTGTCCACACAGAGATTGCCCCCGATGGTGCCGGCGTTCCGCAAGGGAGGAGAAGAAATAGCGCGGGCCGCGGCTGCAACCGCCGGATAGCGGCTGCACAGCATCGGATTGCGCTCCAACTCGGCCAGCGTAACGCGCGCGCCGATCACTATTCCCTCTTCCGGCTCGCCCGCGACTCGATGAAGCGCGCCCAATCGCCTGAGACTGATCAAGGTCCGAGGCGCGAGTTGTCGCCGTTTCATTTTGGGAAATAGATCGGTGCCTCCGGAAACCACGGCGCAGGCGGGGGCTTCCGCATGAAGAATCGCAGCAACTTCTTCTGTGGTGGCTGGCTGAAAGTAATCAAAACTTGGAAGTCGCAGCATGTTCGTCCGTTGTCAGTGGTCCGTTGTCAGTCATCCCGCATCCTGAACACTGCGGGAGGTTGTTTCACTGCCGTGCCGTCGCCGCCTTCCCAGGGCGGGGGCACGATGCGCACCTCTCCAAAATCCAGCGGCGGAAACTCACCCGGTCCGAACCTTGCCGGCTTGCCGGCATTTTTGGCCCTCAAAGCCTTGAGCACTTTTTCCGGAGTGATCGGGATCTCATCGATCCGAACGCCGACTGCGTCGTAGACGGCATTGCAGATTGCCGGCATGACGGGCAGCAGCGGACCCTGGCCCAGCTCCTTGGCGCCAAACGGCCCGTTTGAATCCGGAGATTCCACCAGGTAAGTCACCACGTTGCACATATCCATGGTAGTGGGGCTTTTGTAATCCAGCATCGACGGAATCTGATGAACATTTCGCCTGAAAACCTGCTCCTCCATGAGCGCTTCGCCCAGTCCCATGTACACGCTTCCCTCTGCCTGGCCGATCGCAAGCAGGGGATTGATCGCCTGGCCGAGATCGTGAGCAATCCAGATGCAAGGCACTGTTACAATTCCTGTCTCCACATCGACGTTCACTTCTGCCACGCAGGCGGTAAAGCTGTAGGCCGGCGACGGCCCTACGCCGCCTCCTTTGTAACGGGCCGCGGACGCCGGTGGCTTGTAGCTCCCTACGGTCCCGATCGTTCCGAACATCGCCTCGGCAAGCTGCACCGCTGCGGCAAATGTGATTTCCCTGGCCGGATCTTCCGCGTCGAAAATTTTCCTGCCGCCGGCAATCAGTTGCGATTTAGGAATCTTCCACTTCACCGAAACAGCATCGAAGAGAATTGCGCGCGCGCGTTCTGCCGCCTGCACCGCTGCATTTCCCGTCATCAGCGTGACGCGGCTGGAATAGCTGCCCAAATCGACCGGCGTAAGATCCGTGTCGGCGGTCACCACTCGAATGTCCAGCGGATCAATGCCGAGAATTTCGGCGACGATATAGGCCAGCACCGAATCGGAGCCTTGACCGATATCCGTGCTGCCGCAAAAGCAGGTGACGCCTCCAGAGCGATCCAGTTTCAATTGCACGCCGGACTGCGGCATGTCATTCCAATAAATCGGCAATCCCGCCCCGCTGATATAGGCGCTGCAGGCCAGACCGACTCCTGCGCCCGTGGGAAGCTTCCGAAACTTCTTCGACCAGCCGGAACCTTGCAGCACTTTCTCAATGCACTCGCGCAGAGCGCACGAGCCCACGCGCATCCAGTTGGCCGTGAGTGAATGGGGCTGAACCAGGTTCTTCAACCGCAATTCCGCCGGATCTATTCCGAGCCGCTCGGCGGCTTTGTCCATCTGGATCTCCAATCCAAAGCGGGGTTGCGGCGTTCCATGGCCCCGTTTCGGCCCGCATGGCGGCTTATTTGTAAACACGCGAGCTCCGCGAAATCGATAGCGCGGAATCTGGTAGCTGACCGTTTGAAGCGCTCCCGTGTAATAGGTGCTCGCCACTCCGTAGCTCCCATAGGCGCCGCCGTCGAGAATCGTCTGGAAATCCAGGCCGGTAATCGTGCCGTCCTTATTGATCCCGAGACGCGACCGCATCAGCACCGGGTGGCGCCCGCGGTGGCAGTAAAAAACTTCTTCCCGCGTGAGCGTGATCTTCACCGGGCGCCCTGTCTTGCGCGCCAGCGCTGCGGCAACGATCTCGTGGCTGAAAGGATCGCTCTTGCCGCCAAAACCGCCGCCGTTCGGCATGGCGATGACGCGCACGTGAGCGGCCGGCATTTCCAAAACCTTTGCCACGGCACGATGCACGTAATGCGGCGTCTGGGTTGAAGACCAGACCGTGAGCTTTCCGTCGGATTCCAGTTTTGCCGCCGCCGAATGCTGTTCCATCGGAAGGTGGGTGCTTCCCTGGTAAAAGAAGAGATCGTCCAGGACGAAGTCGGAATCGCCCAGAGCCTCCTCTACATCTCCGAACTGAAGCGCGACTTTCTTATGAATATTGCCCTCGGCGGCATAGTCATGAATTTGCGGAGATTGAGTCGCCAGCGCCTTTTCAATCGACAGAATCGGCTCCAGGGGTTCATAAGAAACTTCGATCAGGCGTGCCGCTTCTTCCGCGGTTTCTTCGTCCACGGCGGCGACAGCGGCAACCGGGTCACCTACGAAACGGACTTTATCGATGCAAAGGGCGTGCTCGTCTTCACTCACCGGCAGAATTCCAAAGGGGATGGGCAGTTCATTTCCCAGCAGGAACGCCTTTACTCCTTCCATGCGTCTGGCTCGGGACAAGTCAATTCCGCGGATCAACGCGTGGGGTTGGGTAGAGCGGACCAGTTTGGCGAAAAGCATTCGGGGGAAGAATAGATCGTCGGCAAATTTTGTCTCGCCGGTGCATTTGGCGCGAGCGTCGACTTTGGGAAGGGGTTTGCCGATGATTTTGTAGTTGGTGGTCATAAGGAAAAAGCTTTCACCACAGAGACACAGAGGACACAGAGGCCGAGTGCCAGGCTAGGTGACAGGATCTAACCCTCGCATTCTCAAGGCGGCCAACTCGACGGCCTCGTAGATTTTCAGGTAACCGGTACAGCGACAGAGATTGCCCGCCAAAGCTTGTTCTATCTCTGAGCGTGAGGGCGCGGCGGTTCCTTCCAGTAATCCCCTGGCGGCAAGTAAGAATCCCGGTGTGCAGTAACCGCATTGAGCGGCCCCCAACTCAGCGAAGGCTTCCTGAAGAGGATGGAGACGGCCGGCCAGCGACATTCCCTCGATGGTGACAATTTCACAATCCTGACATTCCACGGGCAGCATCAGACAAGAGAGAACCGGCTTTCCGTCAATCAGGACAGTGCAGGTACCGCACTCGCCTACTTCACAGCCGTGCTTGGTTCCGGTAAGGCCAAGATCCTCACGCAGCACTTCGAGAAGCGTCTTTTGCACAGGGGCGGCTACCTGGATTCCCTCTCCATTTATCTGCAGATGGAAGAGTTGTTTCACCTCCGACGCCTCCTGTCGTTCGCGCTCTGACTTCGTGGAATCCTCCGGCGCAGCAGACCGCCGACGAGCAAGTCGGCAAACTCCCCGGCAATCTGGTCTACTGACATCGGACCGCCTGGCCGGTACCACTGCGCCGTCCAGTTAAGCGCTCCGAGAACGGCCCATGCCGCGGCGCGCACATCGCACACGCGGAAGACCCGCTCCTGAATCCCCCGTTGGATCACCCAGCGAATCAGGCGCTCGTACCGGTCGCGCTTTTTGATGATGCTGCGCAGCAGCCCGGAAGGCAGATCGCGAAAATCGATGTGTGCTGCCGAAGCCTGCATTTCATCCAGCATGCAGCCGAGCTGGGCACGGATAATTTCCCGTAACTGCGCGTCGGCCCGCTTCTCGCGCCGCAGCACCTGCCTGGCCTCGGCCAGCATCATGTTCAGCGAATATTCCTGACAGAAATAGAGAAGTTCATGTTTGGATTGAAAGTAGTAGTACAGATTCCCCTTGGTCATCTGTATCCGCTCGCCGATCTCTTTCATGGTGGACACGGCAAAACCATGCCGGCTGAATTCACGGGCCGCCGCGCGCAGAATCTCAACGCGGTTGGACTCGTAGCGCCGGTACCGGCCCCGCGATTTTGACTGCATGGTCTAATTTTAACTCTAAGGTCAAATTACACGAAGCACTTTCGACTCTCCAGTCCGAAAGTTCACAAGCTTGGTGCCTTGGTGGTAAAAGAACTTGAACCACCAAGGCACCAAGCCAGTTCCCGTCGGGGTTTTAGCCGATATCATGAAACCGGATCTTTTCGCCTGGAACCCGCCGCCGCGATCGTCCTTTCTTCCCCGGGAATTGAAGCTTATAGATTCGCTGCGCACTCCGCGCCGGTTACAGCAGTGGCTGCGAGCCCTGCCTTACAACTGGGAGAAACGACGTGAGACGCTGCGTTCCTTTCGCGAAGTGGTCCGCCTGGGCACAGCGCACTGTCTTGAAGCCGCGCTGGCGGCAGCCGTGATCCTCGAGCAGCACGGATATCCTCCGATCCTGCTCAGCTTTGAATCCGCCGACAAGCTGGACCATGTGCTTTTTGTGTTCAAGCAACGCGGAAAATGGGGCAGCGTGGCTCGATCCCGCGACGCAGGTCTGCACGGCCGCCGGCCGATGTTTCGCTCAGGCCGGCATCTGGCGTTGAACTATTTCGATACTTATGTTGACTTTACGGGCCGCATCACCGCCTACGCACTGGTGAATTTGAATTGGCTGGGAAGCTATGACTGGCGTCTCTCGAAAAAGAACATGTGGAAGGTGGAACAGTATCTGATCGACTTTCCGCACAAGCCAATTTACTCGTCCGACCGGCGATATCAGAGACTTTTGCGCAGGTATCTCGATTTCAAGAACCGATACCCCGATCGGCAGGCTGTCTATTACCCCAGCCGCCCGCTTTGGTGGTGATTGCAGATCCTGTGATCGCGCCCACTTGGAGCGGCCCCAGGAAACCTGTAAGATGAATGGGCGCCAGGAGGCCGTCATGAGCCGATTCGCAATAACGCTATTACTCTTATCCCTGCTGACCTGCGGCGCTTTTGCCGATCATCGGGTCCATGGAATCCGAGGCAAAAAGGTAAAGTACACGACGGCCAATCCGAAAATAACAAAGGAAATGGCCCGGCAGGTCAAGCTTCGCGACGGCTTTGCCGCCGAGGACAAAAAAAGGGTAGTCCGGTTCGTGATTCCCCCGCGGCTGGGCGGATTGGGAGATTTCAATAATCTGCAGACGTTCAGCAAAGGGGAAGCCGAACGGCGCAAAAAAGTGGAAAAGGAAGTAATCAAGAAATTCGAAAAGGGCGAAATCTCGCTGGGCGACGCTCAGGCTCGCGTGCTTCACTGGAAGGAATACTCAACCATCCAACGCCAGCAGAAGCAGATGGTCCGAATACGACAGTAACCTGTTCTTCCTATTTCTTTTGCGGGAGCTCTCTGCGAAGGAATTCTATCGTCCTTTTCCACGCATCAGCGGCTGCATCTTTGTTATAAACCTCCGAGCGCTCATCGTTGAAGAAGGCGTGCTGTACCCCAGGGTAAATATGCATCTCAGCGCGTTTTCCATTCGCTTTCAAATCCTTCTCCAGTTGGCGGACGCTGTCGGGTGTTACAAACGTGTCTTTCTCGGCGTACAAACCCAGCACCGGCGCTTTTAAGTTCCTAATGTCCGGCTTGACGTTGGGATGACCTCCATAAAAGACAACACAGGCGCCCACTTCAGGGTTCTTTGAGGCCGCAAACAGCGACAGCGCGCCGCCCATGCAAAACCCTACCGTCCCCACCTTATCGCTGCTCACGCGGGGATTTGCGAGCAGATAGTGAATGGCGCCTCGCAAGTCCTTCTCGGCCTCGTCGATTCGCATGCTCATCATCAGTTTGCCCGCTTCATCCGGGGACTTGGTGGATTTGCCGTGATACAGGTCAGGAGCAAGGGCAACAAACCCCTCCTGCGCGAAGCGATCTGCAACCTTCTTGATATGGGGCACAAGACCCCACCATTCCTGAATCACGACCACACCGGGACCTTTCCCCCCGGGCAAAGCCAGGTAACCTGAAGCGTTCCGGCCGTTTGATTTGAATTGAACCAGTTCTCCCATGAGAGCCTCTCTGTTCTTCACATACGCCTGAATATGAGTATACTGAAAGACTTCAGGCATTCACATCTCAGGTTGTTCTGACTGCTGACGGGACGTTATGAACGCTGAAAGGTTTTAGGAGGTGGCTTCAATGCTTCGAAAAGTTTCCCTGGCAATCGTGGCACTTGGCCTGTGCATCTCGCTCGCAAAGGCCGACTTTCACTACAAAGAAACAACCAAGCTGGAAGGCGGAATGCTCGGCGGAATGGTCAAAATCATGGGCCGTCTGGGCGGGCAAAAGATCGACGACGTGCCTTCTGCAATCTACATCAAAGGCGACCGGCTCCGGCGCGAGGATCCTACACACATTCAGTTGATACGGCTGGACAAGGAAGACTTTGTCGATATCAATCTCAAGGAAAAAACGTACACCATTTTGACTTTCGAGCAGATGCGGGCCCAGTTCGATGAGGCTAATCGCAAGATGCGCGACCGCCGGCCGAGTAATCAAGACCCCAACGTCACTTTGAAAATGGACTTCAAGGAAAGCGGAAAAACGGACAATGTAGCCGGCTACAGCGCGAAAGAATACATCATGGAACTCAGGATGCGGGCAGAAGACAAAGAAAAGAACCAGTCAGCCGAAACGGTAATGAACGGCAGCGTCTGGCTCACCAAAGATGTGCAGGGCTATGATCAGGTGCGCGATTTCTACCAAAAGTTTGGCCAGAAGTTTGGGCGGGTCTTTGCCGGAATGGGACAGGCGATGGCGAACAATCCGCAGTTCGGCGAGGCGCTCCAAAAATTCGCGGCCAAGGCCCATGCAATGAACGGCGCACCCGTCCTAACAGTGATCACGTTCTCGGCTGTAGGAGATCCCAACGCACAGGCTCAGCAGGGGCAGCAACCCCAGGCGAAGGAGGGCGAAGGGGCGTCGGTACCCAGCCTCGGGAAAATCTTCGGCGGGTTCGGCAGGAAGAAAAAGGAAGACAAGAAGGCCGAGTCCCAGCCTGAATCGTCTGCCCAGCCTCCGGCAGGTGGTCTGGTGCTGTTTAAGTCGCGAACTGAAAGCCGCGACTTCTCCAACAGCCCGGTGGATTCTTCACTGTTTGACATTCCCGCCGGTTACCGGCAAATTTCAAAGCAGTAAAGCAGGGCCGTGGAGAGACGGCCTGAGGGCCGTCTCAGGGGAGTTTTACATTTGTGAGTAGAGACGGCCTGAGGGCCGTCTCTCCGCTCCCAATTTCACTGGGCGTATTTTCGCTCGATCTCAGCCAAATCCTTCCTCAGGATTTCATCAGCCAGATAGCCCGGATACTCGCGAACCAGTTTTCCGTCCGGGGCAAAAAGATAGCTGGTCGGGTAAGCGAAGATTTTGTATTGCTCCTCGATTTTTCCCGCCGGGTCAAGGGCCACCGGATAATCCATCTTCATTTCCTTGATGAAAGCACGGATATCGTTCAGCTCGCTTTGTTCAGCGATTCCAATGATTTCGAAATGACCCCTCTTTTCCTGGTAGATCTTCAGTAACCCGGGGATTTCGGCCTTGCACGGCGCGCACCAGGTCGCCCAGAAATTAACCATCACGATCTTGCCCTTGAAATCCGC
The DNA here is from genome assembly GCA_036507075.1 of Acidobacteriota bacterium. Taxonomy (GTDB): domain Bacteria; phylum Acidobacteriota; class UBA6911; order JACQSX01; family JACQSX01; genus DASXQR01. Next base: position 111,009 of record DASXQR010000083.1, read on the forward strand.
CAGCCGGCGGGTAGAGCCGTCCAGAAACTCCGCCTTGAAGTCATACTTTCCAACTTTGAAATCCGCCGGCCTCAGGGAAACCGCACCGGAACCAGAAGCGGCTGAAGTGGTCACAGTCGTTTTGGACACTGCCAGGTTTTCCAGGTTCAAAAAAGCAAGCCTGTTGGCGATCAGGGATAAATGATCGGTGAAAATCAGCACGCCGATGAACAATAGAATGACTCCACTTGCGATCTCGAGTTTTCGAAGATGAACGCGTACCTTCTTAAAAGTGGCCAGAAACTGGTTGAGAAAAAGAGCGGCCAGGATGAAACCGATCCCCAGTCCGATCGAATAGAGCGTTAGCAAGAAAACCCCCCGTGTAACAGAAGCGCTGACTGCGGCAAGAGCAAGAATACCTGCCAAGACTGGCCCCACGCACGGCGTCCAGCCGAAACCAAAGAAAATTCCCGCGGCCATGGCGCCGAGAAAACCGCCGGTCTTCTCCTGCCCGTGTATTTTTTTGTCGTAGAGAAGAAACGACAGACGGTAGACGCCGATGAGGTGAAGCCCCAGCAAAACGATAATCACGCCGGCAATTCGACCGAGCAGCTTCAAATTCTCGCGAAGAAAATTCCCCACCGTGGTTGCCGTGGCGCCCAGCGTTATAAACACAATAGAGAAACCGATCACAAAGGCTACGCTCCTGAGGAACGCGAGCCAAACCACTTTCTGCCGCCGTTCCGAAGCGGTCAGATCCTCAAACGAGAACCCGGTAATAAAAGAAAGGTAACCCGGTACAATCGGCAGCACGCAGGGCGACACAAACGAGAGCGCACCGGCCAGGAAGGCGGTCAAAAAGTCTATGTTCGAGCCCATATCAATCCTCTGACGCTAAATCGCGGCTTTGGTTTGACCAAAGTCCGTAACGCATAATGTCATTCAAATTCTTAGATATTTGAGAGACGATTGCAAGATTTCGTTCGTGGGGTACTTGTGAAGCGCGCTTACACCATTGTCTCCTGGGTTGCGGTCGTCGTTTGGATGGGGGCGCTCTTCATCTCATCTTCCCATCCGGTGCCTGAGAAGGTCGGGCTCATTCCGGACAAGGTTCTGCACTTTGCGGCTTACTTTGCCCTCGGTCTCTTATACGTAAATGCCCTCACCAACGGTTTCGCAAAACCAATGCGTTGGCGTGAGGCACTGCTGGCCATTGGCCTTTCCACAATCTTTGGGGTTTTTGACGAGTGGCACCAGAGTTATGTTCCCACACGATCCATGTCTTTTCTGGATGTCGTGTTCGATTTTCTGGGATCTTCATCCGCGGCAGCCTGTTTGCTCTGCTTTAGAAGAATTCGAAACGGGTAGACCGAAAGCGCGCGACCGTAAGCCCGGACTATTCATAAATCTTCACCGCCAAGAACGCCAAGAGCGCTAAGAAAAGCGGCAAGGACGGGGGCTGAAAACTTGAAGCATGAAGACTACCGAGATGAAAAGAAAAGGTTAATGACCTTCATGCTTCAAGTTTTCAGCCCCCGTCCTTGCCGCTCTCTTGGCCTTCTTGGCGGTCTTCGCGTTAAGTCTTTTATGAATAATCCGGGCTTACGGTCGCGGTGCGGCGGCGGCTGGATCAGAAATTTGCTGCCTGCGCCTGTTGCTGCTGCTCCTCCTGCTGCTGCTCAAAGACTTCCTGGCAGGCGGTACACCGAGGCGCCCATGGAACTGCCTCCAGCCGCTTTGCGGGAATCTCCTCGCCGCAATCTTCGCACTTGCCGTATGTTCCATCATCGATACGGCGCAGGGCCGCTTCGATGGCAACGAACTGCGCTCTTTCCACGTCGCTCAATTTATAGAGGAACTCCTTGGTGTAACTGCTCAGAGCCATGTCTCCGCTGTCGGCGGTTTCCGACCACAAGTTCTCATCACGACCCTGATCGGTCACTCTTTGCATCTTAGCCACGATTGCCCGACGAATGCCTGTCAGATGGTGCCGGTGTTTTTCAAATTCGTTTTTCTTCTTCATCACTTCCATCCTTCTCTCGCTCCTGCTTTTCCAAGTTGTCGTACCCAAGAAGCACTTTATGTGCCACTTCGACGAAAGCACCTTCATAGGCTTGAGATTCCCGTCGGAGAGATAAGTTTTGAATATTTTTTTCCGAGAATTCGAAAGACTGGCTGTTCTGTAAATTTTTCCGTTCCAGCGGCAAAATCCGGCCCATTTAAGAAATTTTTGAAAATGTCATTTCTCGGCTCGCGGAGTATTAAAATAAGAGGAATGGAGTACGAATGACACGCAGTTCCAGCCTCCTGACGTTCGCCGCCTTTTTCCTGCTGGCAAATGCCGGCTGTGGCAACCGTATTTCAAAGGTTACGCGGGTTACCGTAGCGCCGGACCAGTTAACCAGGGCCAGCGCAATTATTCGGGAGGCTGACGGCCTGATGGCGCGGGGAGAAACCTATGCAGCGCTGATCAAGTATCTTGACGCCGCCAAGCTCAATCCTAACAGCGAAATCGTGTTCAACAAGATCGCCATTTCCTACACAAAGTTGAACTATTACGACCGCGCCACAGAGGCGGCCATACGGAGCCTGGGCTTGAACCCGAAATATCCGTTCGGCTATAACACGCTGGGAACAATCCAGTTGGTGCAGCACAAAGCCGGCGCGGCGATAAGGAATTTCCGACGCGCTATAGGGCTGAACGGCAAAGTCGCGTTTTTTTACCTCAATCTGGGAAATGCCTACCTGGAGCAAAAGAACAGCGACAAGGCAATGAAGGCCTTCCATGAGGCCTTGACCATTGATCCCGACGTCATGAACCGGCAGGCAGGTGTCGGGGTACAGGCTGCGTCGGCGCAATTCAACGACGCCAGGCGAAACTATTTTATGGCGCGCGTGTTTGCCGAAAGGGGCCAGGACCTGCTGGCGCTGGAGCTTCTGAAAAGAGCTTTGTCCGGCGGTTTTACCGACGTCGAGCGGATCATGAAAGATAAGGAATTCAACCGGCTCCGCGGAACCAAGGAATTCAAGGATTTGCTCGAAGAGTACGGCCTGGCCGCCAAAACCGCCAAAAGTTGAGCGCGAATTTGACGAAGTTATTTAGAAAATTCGTGGCCGACCCCCTATGCAGCTATTAAAAGCGACCCTGGATCAATACGCGAGAAGTTTTCCCTATCAGCTCAGGCTGACGAGCGATCCCGTTCAGTATGTTTACCGCTATTCTGACGATCGCGATCGCGAGGTGGCGGCGCTCTTTTCGGCCGCCTTTGCGTATGGAAATGTGGTTCAGATCCTGAAAAGTCTGAAAGTACTCTTCCGTTTGATGGGCAAAAGTCCTTACCGGTTTGTGATGAGTTTTTCGGGGCCGGATCGAAAACCGCTGCGGAGCTTTTATCACCGGTTCAACACCGGGACAGACGTGGCGGCTCTGTGCCTGGCGCTGCAGCGGACTTTTAATGAATTCGGCAGCCTGCAGAATCTGTTCCTTTGCGGACATCAATCAAATGCAAGAACCATCGAGGATGGACTTTCCCGTTTTGTGGCAAATCTGTTGGCGCGGGTCCCGCCTGAGATTTACGGGCGGGTCGAGCTGCCGCATGACGCGGGCGTACGTTTTCTGCTGTCTTCACCTGAATCTGGAAGCGCCTGCAAACGCATGAATCTGTTCCTGCGCTGGATGGTGCGCCCAGCGCCGGTCGATTTCCGGCTGTGGAAGCGCGTGCGCCCCGACCAACTGGTGCTCCCGGTTGACACTCACATAGCCCGAATTGGGCGTTACATCGGGCTCACTCCACGAAAAAATATCGGCTGGAAGATGGCCCTGGAAATGACGGAGGCATTGCGGGCGCTCGATCCCGTTGATCCGATCCGTTATGACTTCGCGCTCTGTCACCTGGGAATTATGCGCGGTTGTCCGGCCCGTTTCGATAAGCGCAAGTGTCAGGAATGCCCGATCCGGGATATCTGCACGCTGTGACGGCCAGTCCGTTCTTGGCGGTGAAGATTCTCGAATGATCCGGACTGGCCGCCCCTACAGGTGCCTGATCCTTTACAATGGTTCGATGCTGCGTCTGACATTGGCGGTCTTACTGCTTTCGGGAACGTTGGCGTCAGGACAGGATCCCGAGGACAGATCGCGGCAGAAGGCGCCCAAAATCGCTCCCGAAGACTTCAAGGAATATATGGATCTTGTTCGGACGCGGGCGCAGAATCTGCCGGAATCCCGCGATTTGGAAGCCGCCACACGCAATAGTTTCGAACGGATTTATCTGCACCAACTGCGTTCCAACTTTCAGAGCAAACCGTCGCCCCGGCGCGTGATGGAAAAGATTAAGGGGATCTTTCGCGAGTTTGACGCCGCGCAGCGAACGCTCAGAACTCTGCGCGGGAACGTGCCTGCTGCTTCCAGTCGTGAAATGAACAAGATCATGGACCGGCTCGATCATTCCGCTCGGACCATTCAGGGGGACTTCGAGGAATACTTTACCGAACTCAATCGAGGCTCTTTGAACATAGAAATTCCGCAACTGGGAGAGGACGCGCAGCAGTGGAGATTCTATCTGGTGCGGGTAGATCAGTGCTTCAGCATTCTCAACGAGCAGCTCCAGCAGTATTTTTTCCGCCCGGAACCCGGCCGGGTGGCGGTTCAGGACTATCGAAATCCCGGAGTTGCCACAATCACCAAAGCCATCCGCCAACTAACAAGGATTTACCGCGAAAGACTAAAAGTGCGGTGATGATTTATTTCGGCACTGCAGGATGGGTTTACCGCGACTGGGAAGGCAAATTCTATCCTCAAAAAAAGCCCCGGGGATTCGATCCTCTGCTTTATCTCTCAAAATACTTTGACACGGTGGAGATCAACAGTTCGTTTTATTATCCGCCCCAGCCCGAAGCAGTGGCAAAGTGGGTTCAGCGCGTGCAGGAGAACAAGAAATTTCGATTCACCGCAAAATTGTGGAAGAAATTTACGCACGAAAGAAGCTTCACCGAGGCCGACCTGGACGAATTCAAGCGGGCGATCGATCCGTTGCTCTCCGCCGGGAAGCTGGGAGCCATGCTGCTGCAGTTCCCCTGGTCCTTTAAGAACGAGGATCAGAGCCGGGACTACCTTGTGCGGCTCATCGAAAACTTTCCTGATTATCCGCTGGTACTGGAAGTGCGTCACGAATCCTGGAATCTGGAGGCCACCTTCGACCTGCTGCGGCAAATGGGCGTCGGTTTCTGCAACATTGACCAGCCTCGCATCGGCAGATCTCTGCGCCCTACGGCTGCCGTAACCTCGGGGATCGGGTACTACCGGCTGCACGGGCGAAATTACAAGGACTGGTTTCGAAGCGACGCAGACGTGAACGAACGGTACGACTATCTTTATTCCAGCGAGGAATTGCAGGAGGCCGAGGAATTGACCGCCGCGATCTCCGAGCGCGCCAGAGACACCTATGTCATTTTAAACAACCATCGCAATGCGCAGGCGCCTGGCAATGCGCTCGAGTTAAAGAGTCGTGTTGCGGGTCGAAAAGTGATCGGGCCGGAGACGCTGCTCCAGACGTTCCCCAACCTGAAAGATTTTGCCGAGCCGGAGCAGGCGGGATTGTTTGGCTGATGCTTAGGGCTAAAAGACTGCTTCCCTTTGTGCCTTGGTGCCTTTGTGGTAAAAAGCTCTTATGGCGCACCTGGTCACTTTAATCACCGATTTTGGTCTGCGTGAATACTTTGTGGGCGCCATCAAAGGCGCCATGCTGTCGATCAACCCGGACCTGAGCATCGTTGACATCTCTCATCAGATCAATTCGCACGACATCCTGGAAGCCGCTTTTACGATTCGCTGCGCTTATTCCGCTTTTCCACCGCGTACCATTCACTTAGTGATCGTGGATCCAGGAGTCGGATCTCGGCGCAGGGCACTGATTGTGGCAACGGAAAACTACTACTTCATCGGGCCGGATAACGGGATTTTCTCGTTGATATACGAGGCTGAACCGGTTCAGCGCGTCGTCTCCATTACCTCTGAGCATTATTTTCGAAGACCGGTGAGCCGTACATTTCACGGCCGGGACGTTTTCGGCCCGGTAGCGGCCTGGATGGCGCGAGGAATTGAAATCGGAAAGTTTGGCGAAGAGATTTCCGACTACACAAAACTGACCCCGCCTAAACCGAAAAAAGGCGCCGATGGCAAAGTGCAGGGAATAATTCTGCACATCGACAAGTTCGGCAACCTGATTACCAATATCGACCAGACCGCGCTGGGGAAGTTGGGAACGCCTGCAAAGTTCACCGTCGCCGGAAAGGAAGTCGCTTCAATTGTCGGCAGCTACGCAGAGGGTCAACCGGGAGAACCCTTTGCGCTGGTGGGCAGCGCCGGCTTTTATGAGATTTCCATGCAGAAGAGTTCTGCCGCCAAAGCCCTCCAGGCCCAGCGGGGGGCGGAAGTCGTTGTCCAGTTGAGTTAGAACTTCTGGCACCCATCAGTGGATTCCGTGAGCGTGGAGGTGGCCGTTAACGTCTATCGTTGACGTGCACGTGCTCGTGGCCGTCCTCGGCTTTTTCTTTGGTTGCAGCCTACGGCTGGGTTGTGGCTCAGCGGGGAACGCAAGGTGGCCGTCTTCACACCCCAGGCTTCATTCTTCACCCGGGGCTGTCTTATACTGGTCTCATGAATCCCGTTTACCTGGACAATTCTGCCTCCACGCCGGTTGATCCGCAGGTGGTGGAAGCCATGCTGCCGTATTTCACAGAGATTTACGGCAACGCTTCTTCCATTCACACCTACGGTCAGCGGGCTCGGGCGGCAGCCGAGGAGGCGCGCGGGCAAATCGCCCGCCTGGTGGGCGCCGGCGCAAAGGAAGTAGTGTTTACCAGCGGTGGAACCGAGTCGGACAATACAGCGCTTCGCGGCGTTGCTTACCAGCAGCGCGACCGGGGTAATCACATCATCACCTCACAGATTGAGCACCCCGCTGTGCTCAGCACATGCAAGGCGCTGGAGTTGGAAGGCTTCGAGGTGACTTATCTACCCGTCGAGCCATCGGGACTTTTGGATCTGGATCGGCTGCGGGCTGCCATCACTCCCCGAACAACGCTGATTTCGATCATGCACGTCAACAATGAAATCGGCACCATCCAGCCGCTGGCAGAAATCTGCGATCTGGCCCATGGCCAGAAGATTCTGGTGCATTCCGACTGCGTTCAATCGCTGGGGAAGATTCCCATTGACCTGGGCAGCCTTCCTCTGGACCTGGCTTCATTTTCCGGGCACAAGCTCCATGGTCCCAAAGGAATCGGGGCTCTGTTTGTGCGTAAGAACGTGCGATTAAGGCCCTTCATGCTCGGAGGCAGTCATGAGCGAAAGCGGCGCGCTGGGACCGAGAACGTGCCTGGGATCGTCGGTTTCGGAAAGGCGGCGGAGCTTGCCGGCCGTCACCTGGACGAAATGGCAACTCGCGTAAGAGGGATGCGCGACCGGCTGGAAACCGCGCTGCTGCAGATAAGCGGGACGATCCGGAACGGCGACGAGAAGCAGCGGGTTCCAAACATCTCCAACTTAAGTTTTGAGCACACCGAAGGGGAAGGCCTCCTGATCTCGCTCGACCTGGAAGGAATTGCCGTATCAACTGGCGCTGCCTGCTCTTCGGGATCGCTCGAACCCTCGCATGTCCTTGTAGCCCTCGGACGCGACAAGCGCGATGTTCACGGCTCGCTGCGCTTCAGCTTCAGCCGGATGAATACCGAAAATGATCTGCAGCGCGTGCTCGAGGTTCTTCCGACCATCGTGCAAAGGATGCGCTCGATGAGCCCCTCCTTTTCCGCATAATGGAAAATTCCGCTTACTCTCCCGGGTTGCTGGAACACTACCGCGCGCCGCGCAATGTAGGTGTGCTGCCGGATGCCGACGGAACAGCGACTCGGCAAAATCAAGTCTGCGGGGATGTCCTTCAGTTCTTCGTCCGGCTGTCGGGCGAGACGGTTGACGAAGTGCGCTTCAAGGCGGAAGGATGCATTCCAACCGTTGCTCTGGCTTCCTACACCACTGAATGGCTGCGGGGAAAAAAGAAAGGCGAGATCGAACGACTCGATCTCGCCCACTTTGAGGACGCGCTGGGAAGCCTGCCGCCGCACAAAATTCATGCCGCGGCGCTGGTTGTGGAAACTCTCCGCGCCGCGCTGTGCGACTGCGGAAGAAATCCCCACTAGAGTTTTTCGCAGCCGGGCACCAGCGCTCTTAGCTCACCGAAACCGGAATCTGGCGCGGTTTTGCCTTCTCCGATTTCGGCAGAATCACCGACAAAACGCCGTTTTTGAGGGTGGCCTTGATCTTGTCGGCTTCAACTGTCGGCGGAAGAGTAAACACCCTTTGGAACCGGCCATAAGCCCGCTCCACTCGATGATACTCGTCCCGGTCGGCCTTCTGTTCGAATTTGCGCTCGCCGCTGATCGTCAGATTGCCCCCCTCGACGCGAATGTCAATCTGGTCTTTCTCAAAACCGGGAACCTCAGCGATGAACTCAATCGCCTCGGGCGTTTCTCGGACATCAACGGGCGGCACAAATGCCATTGGGCTTTCCGTCGTATCGTCCTGCCAGTTGCGATTGAAAGCCTGATCAAACCAGCGGTTTACCGATCCCAGGGTGAACAGGTCGCCATAAGGTGAAAAGTTAAATCTAGTCAGTTGCATAATTTTCCTCCTTTCCCGAAATATTTTCTTCTCGTACACCCAATTTCTAAGATCGGCGAGAGCTGCTGTCAAACCCTGGCCCCATTCAAAAAAACCTAAAGCGCTAAGAACGCAAAGAACGCCAAGGCTATTCTTAGCGCTCTTTGCGTTCTTGGCGGTTAGGTCTTTGAATGAGGCCAGGGGGCTGAAAAAGGAAGGGTGCCGGTAGAGGGTCCGATTACAAAAATCCAGAACCTTTCCCGACACCCTTAGGAGGTGAATGGGTTATTCAATGTATTAGACGAAGAAACTCCCCTTCTGGTTCCACCCTTTTGAAAATTTATCTTTCCTTGAACTTTTTTTCGTGGAAAACGGCATTGGCCAGTTATGTGCTTGTATAGCCTGACGTCACAACAAACTAGGAAATGGTACGGGTTCCCGAAAGCTTGCCGGGTTTCGGGAAATCGTTGAGGTTAGGGCTTTTAAGCAGCGAAAACAACAGCAGAAAGAGGGGAAACCACATGTCAGAACGCTATGTCCTGTTGGCGCGAGTTGGGAAGAAATTGCAGCTGTTTTCTTTGATTACCAATGAGAAACCGACCTCCATCGTGCGCATCGGATACCGGATGCTCAAGGCCAAATGCGGGGAAATGCCCGTTAAGATCCTGATGGTTCTGGATCTGCCAACCTGGGTTTCCGATGTCTGTCACGCGGGACCGTCCGAAGCCAAAACGGCAGGCGCAAGCTTACTGACAGCTAACCTGTAATCCCGAGGATGTTGAATCCGCCATCGACGTAAATCACTTCGCCCGTGATTCCGCGCGACAAGTGGCTGCAGAGGAAAAGGGCTGTATCGGCTACTTCACTCACATCAGTGTTTTTGCGCAGCGGCGCATGCTCGCGATGGTATTGAAGAATAGTGGTGAAACCGGACACTCCTCTGGCCGCCAGGGTGGAGATGGGGCCCGCCGAAATTGCGTTCACTCGAATCCCGCGCGGGCCGAGATCGTGTGAAAGATATCGCACGCTGGACTCAAGCGCCGCCTTGGCAACACCCATGACGTTGTAATGGGGCACCACCCTTTCGCCTCCCAGATAGGTGAGCGTTACAATGCTTCCGCCTGCACTCATCAGCGGCGCGGCGCGGCGCGCAAGCGCCGTAAGAGAGTAGGCGCTGATTTCGTGCGCCAGCCTGAAACCATTCCTTGAAGTGTTGAGGAATTCGCCTTCCAGGTCCTCCCGCAACGCATACGCCACTGCATGCACCAGAAAATCGATTTTTCCGAAGCTCTTCTCCAGCAGGCCGAAAGACTGATCAATCTGTTCGTCCGCGGTCACATCGCAGGGGAACAGGATCGGATCCTGCAGTTCGGCGGCAAGCTCGCGCACATTTCCTTCCAGCCTCTCACCCTGATAATTGAGCGCCAGCCGTGCTCCCGCGCCCGCCAGGGCTTTGGCAATTCCCCACGCGATGCTGCGCTTGTTGGCCACGCCAAAAACGACGCCATGTTTTTCCCTTAACAAGTCATGCATTCAGAGTGCTCCGGCCTATTCTTCTTCAGAAATGCTTCCCGGTTCGAGCGTCGAAGTGTCACCGTATGACTCGCCGCGCTCGCGCGCTTTCAGAAGACGACGCATGATCTTGCCGCTGCGAGTCTTGGGAAGCCGGTCCAGAAAATCGATCTCTTCGGGGCGCGCGATCTTCCCGATCTGCTCTGCCACATGCTCTTTTAACTGCTCGACCAGGGCAGCGCTCTTTTCAAAGCCCGGCCGCAGAGTCACGAATGCTTTGGGAACTTCTCCCTTGACATCATGCGGTTTTCCGATCACGGCAGCTTCAGCAACCGAGGGATGATGCACCAGCGCGCTCTCGATTTCCATCGTTCCCAGTCGATGGCCGGCAACGTTAAGCACGTCATCCATTCTGCCCATCACCCGAATATAGCCGTCCGAGTCGCGCACGGCGGCATCGCCCGTCGTATAGACCCCGGGCACGATGCTCCAGTACTGCTGCTTGTAGCGCTCCGGATCCTTGTAGATGGAAGCCAGCATCGCGGGCCACGGCTTTCGGATCACCAGGTAGCCGCCCACGTTGGCCGGCTGTGAGTTTCCGTCCCGGTCAACGACATCGGCAACAATTCCGGGAAACGGTTTGGCAGCTGATCCGGGCTTGAGCGGATAGCTGGGGAGCGGGGAAATCATGATCTGCCCGGTTTCAGTCTGCCACCAGGTGTCCACTATGGGACAGCGTTCTCGTCCGATATTTTTGTAATACCAGATCCAGGCTTCAGGATTGATCGGCTCTCCCACGGTTCCCAGCAGCCGCAATGAAGAAAGGTCGTGTTTCCTGGGCCATTCCTCGCCGTACTTCATGAACAAGCGGATTGCCGTGGGCGTGCCATAGAGGACGTTGATCCGGTGGCGCTCAACGATCGACCACCAACGGTCGGGTTGCGGGTAGTCGGGAGCGCCTTCACAGATAAACTGTGTCGCGCCGTTCAGCAGCGGCCCGTACACAATGTAACTGTGACCCGTCACCCAGCCTGGATCGGCGGGGCACCAGTAGAGATCGGTCTCCTTTAGATCGAAAATCCACTTGGTGGTGATGTAAGTTCCCACCATATAGCCGCCATGACGGTGCAGGATTCCTTTCGGCTTGCCGGTCGAACCGGACGTGTAGAGGATGTAAAGCAGGTCGTTGGAATCCATATGTTCGGTTGAACACTCTATGGATTGATCGCGCAGCGCGTCCTCCCAATTAATGTCTTTGGGTCCCGCCGGGACTCCCTTGCCTGTGCGGCGAACTACGATTACATGTTCGATCGTGGGACAGAGATTGACGGCCTTGTCGGCATTCTCTTTTAGAGGAACGATCCCGCTGCGGTAATACGCTCCATCGGCAGTGATCAGGACCTTGGCCTCTGCGTCATCAATTCGATCCCGCAGCGCTTCAGCGCTGAATCCGCCGAATACGACGTTGTGCACGGCCCCGATTTTGGCGCAGGCAAGCATCGAGATCGCGATTTCGGGAATAACCGGCAGATAGATGGTCACACGGTCGCCGCGCTTGACGCCCATTCCTTTCAAGGCGTTGGCCAGGCGATTCACCTCGCAATAGAGCTGGTGATAGGTGATGGTGCGCCGGTCCCCGTTCTCTCCTTCCCACAAGAAAGCCACCTTGTGCCTGCGCCATGTGTTGATGTGACGATCCAGGGCATTGTGGACAATGTTGCAGCTTGCTCCAACGAACCATTTCGAGAACGGATAATCCCATTCCAGCACCCTGTTCCAGGGTTTGTACCATTCGAGATCGTGAGCCACTTTCTCCCAGAACTTTTCGATGTCTTTGACCGATTCGTCGTAGAGCCGCTGGTAATCAGGGACCCAGGCGTTACGGACGAATTCCGCGGGCGGTTTGTATATGCGGTCTTCATGAAGCACAGACTCCAGAGTGAGCTTTTCACTCATAGCAAACTCCTACGATTCTCCTGCTGTTCTCAAAAATCGACAATCGAAGCTACGGGTTTACGGGTTCCGGGTTGCGGGTTTGGAAATTCGAAATTCAGTTCTCGGAACCCGAAACTCGCAACCTTGATCGCCAATCTATAGTAAAAAAGGGGTGAAGCCACTGATAGGACTTGAACCTACAACCTCGGCTTTACGAAAGCCTTGCTCTACCGATTGAGCTACAGTGGCTCATTCTCGGAACCATCAAAAAAATTTATTCTATACGAACCGGCAAAATAGTGTCGAGTGACGATTAGAGAGCCTCCGCAAAAAACGCGACTCTCCCGCCGGGCCTAGGGACGTCTGCGGGTCCTGGGTGACGCCGCCTTCACAGCCACAGTCCAGCTGCGCTGATCCAATAGTTGGTGCTGAGGGTCCGATTGCACCAGAAAAGTAGGGTCGAAGACTTCTACGGTGACGTTGTGAATTCCTTCGGTCAGCGTTTGAGTGTTTAGGGCGAATGACTCAACTGTCGTTTCCTGCGAGACAATTCCGTCAACACTCCAGCGAACGCGGAGACTGTGCTTCAGGGGCTTCATCGTGATGGCACTGAACCGGAGTAATTGTCCTTTGGTCGCTGGGAGAGTTCCCGGTTCCGGTGATGCAGATTCTATGGGCCGCACGCGATTATAAATCGATAAAACAATGGCTTCCTGACAGACTTCACAGAATGGGTAATTCAGGTCACGCATGCGACAACTCAGTTTGGGCCGGTACCAGCCCGTTGAGTTGTACCGCGCGCCTTCAAAGAGTCCCACGACATCGGCGTAGTCTGTGCTCGCGGGAGTCGGGATCGGCGCTGACGACGGGATCCACGCCCGCCATTTGATGAATTCACGGCGCGTTTCCTGCGTAGTATTCGGCTCCTCCTTGACCGGATCGGGATCGCAAGGGAAAGGGTCATTGTATTCATCGCCAAGACCGGCCAGCGCATGACCAAACTCATGGAAAACAACTTGTCCCGCCGCGCTGTTGACGGAGACAACAACACCTCGCTTATCTCCCCAACCACCGTAGACCGGATCATTTACCACTACCAGGGGAAGCGCCGATCCCGCAATGTAATTGGCGATCAGCGTATTCACCTTTCCAAAGCCACGATCCGGGTCGGAATCGCGGTCGTTGGGCGGAATCGTGAGCCCGTGTGGCAGGCAGTAACTGTCGTAGGTGCTGTTGAAGTATGTATCTCGAAACACGTTAGCAGATGGATGATCTGACCCACTCTCCTTTGAAGCCACTGCAATAGTGAAAGCGTTGAAATATGTGGCGTAGTCCTCGAGCACCTCGGCATTCAGCATAAAACTGAGAAGCGCCTGGCTGTCCGCTGTAAACTGCGACAACTGAGATTCGGAATAACCCTCGGACAAAAATACCAGGTTGATCCGCTTTTCGGGAGGGCCATTCAACAAAAGCGGCTGCATCGTCGGCACGGTGACCAGCTGTACGCTGGCCGTGGCCGATTGGAACAACGGGGCGGACAAGCACAAGCCACCGATCAATAAAACAACAACAAACTTCTTCACAATGTAACCACCCACAGCCCGGCGCTGCCCTGTGGTGGACATGCCTGTCGTAAGTGAGCGCAACCCAGATGTTGATATCAGGGAAAAGAAATAACCTCGAAGATTTTGTCATTGTCGAGTTGGAGCGTTCCCGGCCGCTTGGACCTTATGATCGGAAGCTTGACCCTTCTCCGAGACTTGCGCGGGCTCCCTTTCAGGACCTGCTCGACACCGCGAAGAATTAATTCCCTAGCCGAACTACCTTCGCTGGCTGCCCGGCTTTTCAGGCGCCGATAAACGGGCGGTGTGGGGTCAGGTCTTCAGAATTCATTTTTTGGATGGATTTTAAAGCTGGAAGCCGCTTTCAGATGTGCAAAAAATGAATTCTGAAGACCTGACCCTTCCGTCGCCTTATTGACAGTCCGTACATAGCGGCTGCTGAGATTTTGATGGCTGAGCATAGCCAGAACGATCAGGAGATTGAAACCAAGATCGATGAGCTTAGTAGTCAAAGTACCAGTTTCGGCGCATTGATGTTTTTGGCCGAGAGACATCGGTGTTGCCGGTGAGAGATTGGCGGCCAAGCCGAAGAGTTTCTGTCGGCCGCATCGCGACGAGCTCTGGCACTCGTCACTCGCAAATAAAAAAGGCCTCCCTTGCAGGAGGCCCTTGCAAACGAATTGCTTCTGCTTGCTAGCGTTGTTTGTTGCGCGTCAGTAGATCGTAAACCAAGCCTGCGCCGGCGCCTGAAAGGCCTCCGACGACTGCGCCTTTCTTTCCGCCCGCGACGGCTCCGATCACCGCTCCGCCGGCAGCACTTCCACCGACGATGATGGCCGACTTTTTGAGCGATCTCTTCTGGCGGTACGTCCGATCTTCAGCAGTGCTGGCGTACGCGCCTCTGGAAGCGGCACGATAAGGCGCCGAGCTGTAGCGCGGAGTGGTCCTGTAGACAGTTCTCTGGACAACGGGAACGTTGGCAGAACCCTGATCATAAACACGCGGCCGGACCATCGGCGTTTCAAATCCGACCGGTGCATAACCGGTTCGGTCCACGGCAACCGTGTCACCCACCAGCGATTGAGATCGATTCACAGGGACGATCAATTGTCCCTGGCTGCCATCGGCAAACCAGACCGGAATTGTCTGATGTTCCTGGCTGACCAGCGGCGCCGCAGCACTCTGCGTGGTTGCCTTCTGGCCACAACCGACAGCGAAAATAACCAATACCAGCGTGAAGACAGCAATATGCACTTTTTTCATAATTCAACCTCCAATCTCTCTTGAATGTGAGATGCGGCAAGATCGCGAATGTTTCATTTAGAACACCTCACCACAAAGACACAAAGGCACAAAGCCTTCACTGCGAATCTCTTTGTGCCTTTGTGTCTTCGTGGTGAAAGAATTCTTACTCGAGTTTTCGAAAAGCGCTTTTATCGATTTTCAACATGCTCCAGGCGAGCCAGTCGGCGCGTGTGTCCTTATCGGGGCCGGCATTGCATTCCAGGACCAGACTGTTTCCGCTGCCGGCAAAACGTCGCAGCGGCAGATGATAATCCATCCAGTGACGATGATCGGGAATCCTGGCGGATTGCAGGTAGCGATCGATCAGGGGAACTAACTTTCCGTTCCGCTCCAAAGACAGCATCGCCTCGAAACCATCTCCGCTGTCAAAGACTGACGCAATGCCAACATGAAGCACAGAGTCCTGGTCGATTTCCGGCAAGGGAAGTCGCAGCCGGGTACCGGCGATCGTTACCAGTGTTTTTCTTCTCTCGCCGTCCCTGAGCAGATATATTGGAAAAACGCGCCCGCCATTGGGAGTACGGAATTTTTCAAAGCTCGGATAGTACTGCGCTCGATCCTCCTCAATCTGTCCGTTCAGCGCCGGTTCCAGTAATTCGACATTCCGTCCCTGCCAGTAATCAGGCAACAGGTCGAAATTACCCTCCCACAGACCGTAGACAAAGTAGTTCGGGATGGGAGCGCCGGTGTTGGCGGGCAGCTTTTCGCCCGAATCTTCAAAACGCATCGCGAGAGTCGGATCTTCGTAAAAGATCCGCAACAAGCTGTGACGATCGAAGTACCAGATGCTGTTTGCTTCCTTGGACTTTCTCAGGTGAATCACCGATCGCGGCAACAAGACAGGATGGTGCCGGCGGAACGCTTGATGGAAGTTCCAGGCCACTCTCGATCCGTGGGGCGCCCACGATCGGTGCTCAAACCTCCAGATAGTCAGGTAACTCATCAGCAAGTTGAGGCCTGCCATCAGGACCATCAAAGCCTTCCTGCGAGAGGTCGTGGGCCATCGCGCCACAAAAACTCCCACCAGCGCGCTCAGCGGCACAAGCGGCATGTACAAGTGGTGAGGGTAAGGCGGCTCGACGACCAGAAGCACCGGCAAGAGAAACGCCACCGCCCAGATCAAAAACCAGAGCGAAAAATGCCCATCCGTCTTTCTCTTCCAGACGAACGAGAGGAACAAAAGCGCGGCAGCTCCCTGGAAAAGGGCCAGGAACTGATGGACTCCCTCCAGCACGTCCCTGGGAAAGTGCGCGTCAATATTGAAAGCCCAGAGGAGAAACTTGTAGTTGGACAGCAGATTCGTCGGATGCAGCGAAAGATGGAAAGGATGCGTCGGAGAAGCAGGATCCAGCCTTCCCTTAAGAATGACGAGAAAGAGGACGTAAATCACCGACAGTACGACAAAGGGCACGACGGGACGCAACCGTGCAACCAGCACGGTCCGGTCTTTTCCAATCGCGCCCCCGCCGCTCTCTGCAGCCAGCATACACAGCGCCAGCAAAGCGACGGGGATCATAACGGCTGTTTCCTTGCTCAGGAGCGCAATCGCATAACAGCCCACCGCCACAGCAAGAAAAAATGATTCCTGCGAGCGGAGAAATTGCAGAAATGACGCAATGATCAGCAGCGTCAGAGTGGAAAACAGCCAGTCGGGAAGAAATGACGCGTCGTAACTGATGAAATACGCCACGCTGTGCAGGGCGAAAAATACATAACCCGCCGCTGCTGCTTTTTCATCCCTCAGCAGCCGGCGCAGCAGACCAAAAACCCCCAGCGAGATCAATGCGTGAAGGATAAATCCGACAATGTGGTAGCGCCGCGGACTCAAACCCCCGATGGGGTAGAGCAGGAAGGTGAATACCGGATAAGTGACCGGGCGGTATTGGCCCACATCATCCGGCTTCAGGAAGCTGGCTTTGATGGCTCCCAGCGTTTCCGTGCGGCGGCTCAGATAATAAAGACTGTCGCCGCAAAAAAAATTGTTCCACGAGACCGAATAGAAGACCAGCTGCAGCAGCAGGACCAGCGGGATAAACAGACGCGGCTTCTGCATTCGCAGCCAGGTCTCCTGAATCTTCCGGTAACCGGCCGCAAGCGTGGGAGAGTCCTGAAGGGCCCAAGCCATCAGAGGATCTTTTTGAGGTTTTCGAAGAAGTCGCTCACCATTTTTTTGGCGAGAGAGTGGATCATGCGCTGGCCGACCGACGCAATCATTCCCCCCGCCTGGACCTCTCCGTTATAACTTACGTTGGTCTTCTCTTCCACGGGTTCCAGGCGAATTGTTCCCTTTCCATTGACAAAACCGGGCTTTCCCTGAGCATTGACATTCATCGTGTACGAGCTGGGGTAGTTTAAGTCTTCGAGGCGGATAGTGCCCAGAAACTTTCCCCGAATCGAGCCCACTCCGGCTTCAATTTCCAACTCGAATTCACTGTCGCCCTTTCGGTCGATGCGCCGGCAGCCCGGTATGGATCGCATCAGGGCGAGCGGATCCATCAAGTGTTTCCAGACAATTTCAGGCTTAGCGGGAAAAAGGTACTCGCCGGAAACATTCATCCCATTTTAGAAACAGGAGACATGACCCTGCGCAGTAGAGTGTTCTGGTACCAATCTGCAGAGCCGCTCAAAGAATGCGGAATGGCGAATGAATCAGAGCTTCAAGACAAGAACCTATTTTCTTATTCCTAATTCCGCATTCGCCATTCCGCATTCCGCATTCGCCACTCCCATTCCCCATTCCGCATTCGTATCTAGCCCGCCGCGGCGGCCAGGATTGCTCGTCGCGCGAACACGTCCGCCATCGCGGTGCGGTATTCCGTAGAGGCATGAATGTCGCCCTGCACGTCGACTCCAGCGGCCACGTCCTTGCACGCGCGCGTCACATTGCTTTCCGTCAGCGACTTGCCGCGAAGCGCCTCTTCCACTCTGGTAAGGCGAAACGCTTTCGGACCCACTCCGGTAAGAGCTACAGCGATTTTCTGGCACTTGCCGCCTTCATCTTTGCTCACCACTGCCGCCGCTCCGGCAATGGCAAACCCCGAGGCCTGCTGCCGAAGCTTTTGATAGGCGGACCCTGCTCCGCGGGGAAGAGCCGGAACATGAATGGCGACGATCAGTTCTCCGGGCGACAGTGCGGTGGTGAACAAATCGAGGAAAAAATCCACCGCCGGCACTTGCCGGCGCCCCGAGTCTCCTTCTATTTCGATCTGCACGTCGAGCGCAAGCAGCGCCGCAGGGTAATCCGCGGCTGGATCGGCGTGCGCGATGCTGCCGCCGATAGTCCCCCGGTTGCGCACCTGAACATCCCCAATTTCAGACGCTGTCTGCGGAAGCAGCGCGCACCGGTTCTTGAGTGTCTGGCTGGTTTCAATAGCTCGATGAGTTACCAGCGCTCCAATCTTGATTTTTTCTCCCTGATCCGAGATCTGGGCCAATTCCTGGATACCCCCGAGATCAATCACCTGGCGGGGCGTCGCCAGACGCAGTTTCATCATCGGCACAAGGCTGTGGCCGCCCGACAGGAACTTGGCGTCGGTTCCGTATCGCCGCGAGAGCGAAATCGCTTCCTGCGTGCTGGCAGGACTGAAATACTCAAAGGCTTCCGGAATCATTGCGCCTCCTTCTGCATCAATCTCCAGATCTTCTCCGGACGCAGCGGCATATCGATGTGCTTGACGCCAAACGGCCGCAGCGCATCCACAACAGCATTCACCAGCGCGGGTGTAGCTCCAATCGTCCCCGCTTCGCCCACCCCTTTGACGCCGAGCGGATTCACCGGCGAAGGTGTCTCGGTCCGATCCAGCTCCAGCCACGGGACATCCATCGCGCGGGGGATGGCATAGTCCATCAGCGTGCCGGTGATCAACTGCCCGTTTTCGTCATAGACCGCCTCCTCCATGAATGCCTGGCCAAGGCTTTGGACAATGCCGCCGTGTATCTGGCCTTCAACCAGCAGAGGATTGATTACTTTGCCGCAGTCATCGACGGCGGCATATTTCAGAATTTTCACCGATCCGGTCTCGCGATCCGCCTCCACCACACAAAGGTGAGCGCCGAACGGGAAAGTAAAATTCTTGGGTTCGAAAAAATAGGTGGCGGACAAACCGGGCTCGTAGTTTTTCGGAAGATTCTTGGCGATGTGGGATGCCAGAGCCACTTCCTGAAGGGTGAGCGATTTTTCCGGATTGCTGCTGGAGTAAAACTTCCCGTCGCGGAAGGCGACCTGATTCTTTGGAAGTTTAAGCAGATGCGCGGCCAGCACGGACGCCTTCTTGATCAGTTGCTGCACGGCACGGTAAACAGCCGTTCCGCCGACGGCCGTGGCGCGACTGCCGAACGTGCCGATGCCGTACTGCACGATTGCCGTGTCACCGTGGATCACGATGACATCGTCCAGGTCCACACCCAGCATTTCGGCGGCGATCTGGGCAAATGACGTTTCCTGGCCCTGCCCATGCGGAGATGCTCCGGTCAGCACGGTGACCTTGCCCGTGGGCTCGATGCGCACAGTGGCGCTTTCCCAGCCCCCCGCCGGCATGGCCGGCGAAGGTCCCATGGCACAAATCTCAACGTAGGTGGAAATTCCGATACCCAGGTAGCGACCCTTCTTTCGGCCCTTCTCCTGTTCGCGCCGCCACTTCTTGTATTCTCCCAGCTTGAGCGCCTTCTTCAGCGAGGCCTCATAATTGCCGCTGTCGTAGCTCAGCCCGGTGGCAGTCGAATAGGGAAAGTCCTTTTTGGCGGGAAAATTCTTTCGACGCACCTCCACCGGATCCATGTTCAGTTCCTGAGCGACCAGATCGGCGGCTCGTTCAATCACATGCGTGGCTTCGGGCCTGCCTGCTCCGCGATAGGCGTCGGTGGCCATCTTATTGGTGAAGACGCCGGTCACGTCCATCCGAATCGCAGGAATGCGATAGGTCCCTGGCAGCATCAATCCGGTCAGGGTGGGAATGGCCGGCGTGAGCAACTGGTGGTAGGCTCCCAGGTCCGCCCAGATTTTGTAGGTGATTCCCAGAATCTGGCCGTCGTTCTTGATGGCGATTTCGACATCGCCCACCTGGCCGCGGCCGTGGATGGTGGCGGCGAAGTTCTCACTGCGCGTCTCAATCCACTTTACCGGCTTGCCGAGCTGCATGGCGATGTGTCCGAGAAGCGCTTCTTCGCCGTAGACGTTTAGTTTGCTTCCAAAACCGCCGCCCACTTCAGGAGTCACAACACGCAGGCGGTTCTCCGGCAGCCCGAGCATGATTGCCACCTGCGTTCTCATAAGATGCGGGATTTGAGTGGACGACCAGATAGTCAGCTCTTTCTCTCCGGGGAAGTAACGGGCGATCACACCTCGCGGCTCCATGGCAACCGGGATGAGTCGCTGGTGCTCCATCCGCTGTTTGATAATCCGGTCGGCGTCCTTGAAGGCTTGTTTGACGTCGCCGCCTGAGAGCGTCCAGGTATAGGCGATGTTGTCTGAAAATTCATCGTGGATGGGCTTCGATTCGGGCGAGGCGGCCTTAATGGGGTCGACCACGGCGGCCAGCGGCTCGTAGTCGACCACCACTGCGTCGGCGGCATCACGCGCCTGATACAGGGATTGGGCCACCACAGCCACCACGGGCTCTCCGACGTAGCGGACTTTATTCAGCGCGAGCACCGGATGATGCGGCACTTTCAGATTCTCGAGCGCCCCTGCCGTCGGCACCGAGCCTACATTGCGGCAGTCTTCACCGGTGAATATCCGCACTACTCCGGGCATTTTCGAGGCGGCTGAATTATCGATGCGCCGGATCTTGGCGTGGCCATGAATGCTGCGAACAAAGGAAACGTAATGAAGATCGGGAAGCTTTATGTCATCCACGTAGTGTGCCAGCCCGCTCACCAGCCTGGGATCTTCTGTTCGCTTGACTGACTGTCCGATATAGCGCTGCGCCATGAGACCTCCTATCGAGCGACTGTCTCGGGCTGTTTGTCTTCCTTCACGGCGGCCGGGGCGGCGTGCATCTTTGCGGCTGCGGAACGGATCGCCTTGACAATGTGCTGATAGCCGGTGCAGCGACATAAGTTACCCTCGATTCCGCGGCGGATTTCCTCGTCGGTGGGCTGGGTATTGTCCTGCAGCAACTGGTGCGCCGTCATGATCATTCCCGGCGTGCAATAGCCGCATTGCAAGCCGTGCTCCTCCCAGAAGGCCTGTTGTATCGGATGCAGCTTTCCATCCTTTGCCAGGGCCTCGATGGTCGTGACTTCCCTGTTGTTTGCCTGAACGGCCAGCAGGGTGCAGGATTTTACGGCTTTGCCGTCGAGCAACACCGTGCACGCCCCGCAGACCGAGGTCTCACAGCCGATGTGCGTGCCGGTAAGCTGTGCATTTTCCCGCAAAAAGTGAACCAGCAGCAGCCTCGGTTCAACATCCGCCTGATGCCTTTTTCCGTTTATTGAAAGTGAGATTTGCATTTCGAACCCCCGTCTTTTGGGCCGATCGAGTCTTAACGAAACCGGAATGTGCAGCCGATTCTATCAAAAACCCGAAAGCGAAAAGCAAATCGAATTTTCCGTGGAACGGGTGTGAAAAAGTCATGGCACAAGGATTGGTCATTGGTCATTCGTCATCAGCCACCAAGTCATTGGTCATCGCTCACGGTTGTCAATTACTCACGCCCGATGAAACCAGTGGCCTAATGACGAATGACGAATGACCAATGACCACCAATGACCAGTGACCAATGACGATTCTTGTGTCTTTGTGGTGCGAAAGGAGGGTTCTATTTGAACTCGACGTTCTTGACGCGGCCCTTGTCGAATACGACGATAAACCGATCATAAACGTAGGTGCGGGTGTCGCCGAGAACGACCTGCATCATGGGCGAACCCAACTGGGCCTTCACCTGAGCCTCGGTCATTCCATGCGAGATTTCAATGCCTTGATCAGCGCCTCGGGAACGATCAGCCGACATCGAAGGCGCAGCAGTGGAAGGCGCGGTTTGACGTGGCAGCTCTCGCGGCGGGATGTTGTGAATAGTTACTGGCGGCTTGCCCGGTTCGGAGGCAGGCGCAGGAGCCTCGTCAACTTCTCTGTACGACGAGTAGGGCAGGGAATTTCGGATGATCAAGCTGTACGGCGGCTGCATCCTGGCCGCCAGATAGTAGCGGTTCCATCCTAACGGGATAGACCTGGCCTGTTGCGTCAAATAGGCGCCGCTCTGGTAGTAGGCGCCATTCTGATAATAGGGATCAAAGTAGCTCTGATAGCCCGTGTACGGAGAAAACGCACACTGCGGCGCGTAGTATTGGGTCTGGTAATACATGTGTCTTGGGCCTGAGTAGGATCGAATCAGGCCGGCGTGCCCGGAATAACGATGATGAAAGGCCGAAGCTTCTCCGCCAAGCGCCAGGTAAAGACTGATAACAACGAGACTTTTCTTCATCGTGCAACCATTTTACCCCAGCTTCGGACACTCTTGAAGATGTTCTTGAGCGAAAAAAGGTTCATACATGGGGTCACAATTTCAACGGCGCCCGGATCGCGGCGGGTAGGAGAAGTACTTGCCAACGTCGCGGGCGGTCAGTTCCCGCAATTCTCCTGTCTTCAGGGCGCCCAATTTCAGTTTCCCCACCTGCACACGAACCAGCTTCAGCACGATGTGCTCCAGAGCCTCGAACATTCGCCGCACTTGACGGTTCCTTCCTTCATGAATCGTCAACTCGAACCAACTGTGACGTTCCGTCGTTCTTATCGGATTCACCCGCGCCGGCAGGGTAAAACCGTCGGACAGTTCAACGCCGCCGCGAAGTTTCTCAATTTCCGAATCTTCGACCTTACCACTCACTTTCACCAGGTAAGTCTTGGGGACCTTGAATGAAGGATCGGTCAGGTAATTCGCAAAATCATTGTCGTTGGTCAGAAGCAAAAGGCCGGATGTATTCTTGTCCAGGCGTCCCACAGAGAAGATATGCTGCTGACCCGGCGGCAAAAGATCGTAGACCGTTTTGCGGTCCAGCTTGTCCTGGTGGGTGGTGATGACTCCTTTGGGCTTATTGAGCGCCCAGTATTTTCGAGCGGCACGCCGCACCTCCACATGGTTCACCGCGAGGTGATCGCGTTTTAGATCGACCCACCGCTCAGGATTGCGCTCCACTTTTCCGTTTACCGAGACCCGGCCGGCAATAATCTGGTCTCGCGCCTTGGTGCGCGACGCGATGCCGAAACGGGAAAGAGCCCGGTCCAGGGTGGCCTTGGTCTTGGTGGAATTCAATTCGTGCCTCCGACTTAGAACATGGGGAAAAAATTAACCACAAAGACACAAAGGGCACAAAGAATCTTTGTGTCCTTTGTGCCTTTGTGGTGATTTTTTCAACCCCTTAGCAAAATGGACTCAGAACATCCAGTTCCGAAGCCAGGGCGCTTAGCTCCCGTTTTAGAACATCATTGACAGGGATCCCGTTTGCGCGCCGTTCGATTTCGATTTCGTCTTCGATTTCTCCCGGCACAAAGACTCGTTCCGTGCCGGGGGCGCGCGGGCAGTTCTTCAGGCTGGAAACTTCCTCGTCCACCCGTGATTTGAATTCTCCCAGCGGCATAAAGCTTTCTACGCGAATAGTCCCGAACATGTGACCAATCCCCTGCGGCTCGGACATCGGCCCATAGAGCCCGCTCACAGATGCGGCAAAGGCACTACCCGTCAAAACACCGGTGAGCAGATCAAGTATCATGCTCAGCCCGTATCCTTTATATCCGCCCAGCGGCTGAATCGATCCTCCATCAATCACCGCCCTGGGATTGTCGGTGGCAAGCCAATGGCTGTCAAAACCCCAGGTGGGAGGAATGCGCCGCCCTTCGGTCATGGCAACCAGAATCTTTCCCAGGGCAACAGCGCCGGTGGCCATATCGAGCACCACCGGGCGATGTGCGCCGGCGGGGATGGCGACACAAAGGGGATTGTTCCCAAGAATCTTCCGGCTGCCGCCCGATGGAGCCATGGTAGGGCCTGCGTTGCTGCCCGCAAAGCCGATCATTCCCTGCTCAACGGCCATCAGAGCGTAAAATGCCGCCGCGCCAAAGTGATTGCTGTTGCGCACGCCGACGATTGAAACGCCCGCCGCCAGACCCTTCTCAATTGCCAGACGCATCGCCCTGGCCGAAATTATCTGTCCCATCCCCGAGCCGCCATCCACAAGCGCGAAGGCGGCGCCCTCACGAACGACGCGGAACTCTCCGTCCGGCTTAATTCCTCCGGCCCGCAGGCGGTCCGTGTAGATTTTCATGCGGATGATTCCGTGAGAGTCCACGCCGCGCAGGTTGGCGGCAACAATGGCACTGCCCGTGAGTCGCGCGTCATCTGGACCAAGTCCGAGCTTTTGAAAGCAGCGGGTGCAGAACTCGGTCAATTGCGTAACCGGTATTCTGGTATCAGGCATAAGAAGACGAAGAAGATAGTTCCACCTTGATTGAGATCAAAACCCAGTAGGCGAGCATGCCGCCCACCAGCACGCCGCCTGTGATGCTCAAAGCAATCGCGAATGATTGCGTTTGCTGCGCGATGATGCCGGTGAGAACCGGTGCGAGAATTCCACCGATATTGCCGCCAAAGTTCTGAATTCCCGAAACGGTGCCTACTATCTTTTTTGAGCACATCGCCTGCGTCAAGGTCCAGGTATTGGGAGCGGAGATCCCCAACCCGCACAGCGAAGTAGTCAGCAGCCACACGGAAGTCATTTTGTCTTCCACCATTCCTGCCGGCACGATCAGGCATGCGATTGCCAGCCCTATAATGATCAGACCCTTTCTAACTCGAACTTCTGAGTGTCCACGCCGAATCAGCCAGTCACTCAGAGAACCGGAAAGAATAATGATCACAGACATGGCGACATAAGGGATCGAACTGTACACTCCCATCTCGCGCGTGGTGAATTTTCGCTCCCGCACAAGGTAGGTCGGCAGCCAGTTGAAATAAACAAACCAGGCATAGTCGTAAGCAAAAAACCCGAGGAAAATGCCCATCACCGTCCGGTTCTTCAACAGGCCGAGTGATTGCAAAAAGGAGAAACGGTTGGCCTGGGCTGTCTGACCATCGGTTGTGCCGGCGTCTGTGGTCGCTTCCCAGGGCTTCAGGAACTTGATCCACGGCAGCAGCCAGATCAGGGGAAGCAGTCCGGTCAGAAGAAAGAAGATCTTCACATCGTAAGCGACCAGCATTGCCGCGCCCACCACGGCAATGATGGCTTGACCAAGGCGCACTCCAGCCAGATAGGCCGCCGTAACAATACCGCGCTCCCTTTCCTGGAACCAATTGGCCACAGCGCGCGCGCTGGCCGGAAACGCAACAGCCTGTCCCACTCCCAGCAGAATACGAAGCGCCATCAGTGCTGCCAGGCTGGAAGTCACTCCCGTGAGCGCAGAGGCGCCGGACCAGAAGCTGTAGCCGATGGCATAGGCGCGGCGGACGCCAAACCGGTCCACCATCCAACCCGCCGGCATCTGCATGAACGAATACGACCAGAAGAAGGCAGAAAGCAGAATCCCCATCTGGGATTCTGAAAGCCGGAAGTTTTTCATTACCGAGTGAGCCGCCACTGGCAGCGCGCCGCGCTGGGCATAACAAAAGATCATCCCGCTAACCAGCAGGAGCATCAGCCACCATCGCCGTGGGGAATCCTTCAGAGCAGGTCCGGACATAACGGGCTACTATGGAGTTTTAGCTGTCGAATGTCGAGGACTCTTCGCTTACTTACGAATGCGGATTTCGGAATGCGGAATGCGGAATAGGGCGAAAATTTGTTCCCGGCTTAGAAGAATTAAGTTGAACATATTCCGCATTCCGCATTCCGAAATCCGCATTCGTAAGTGATTTTGGCGTTAAAACTCCACGCGTTCCCCTTCCCTCGCCACGCGCAACTCTTTTTCCTCGTAATCGTCGGAAATGTGGATCGCGCGCAGTTTCCTTCGCACCGTTTCGGGCAGCGCCAGCAAATCCTTTTCCGAGGTATGCGGACCCGATTCGGTGCTGGTAACTTCGTGATAAATCACATCTGCCTGCCACAGCCATTCGCCCGCCAGCCTGTCATACTCGTCCGGTGAAATCGACTCCTCCTGCAGCAGGGATTTCAACAACACAGGACGGTAACAAGTATCGCCACTGATACCGATGGTTCGGCTGGCCGACAGCTTCAGGCCAAGGGTGGGCGTGGGGTGCCAGTTGTGGCGGACCTCGACAGTGAGCCTGCTGTCCAGCCTGGAAGGCTCGCCCGGAACCAGTTCCTGATAATCGAAATAATCGGCGAAGCCGAGGCGCTCAATGCGCTTTAAATCGCCGGAAAACGTGTCAGCAAAGGAGGGAAAGAATTTTTCTCTCAATTCACGGTACACGCGCGCGGAAGTGAACAGACCCAGCCGCACCTTTTGCACATATTTTTTCCACAGCGCCAGCGTTTCCAAACCGGCGACATGGTCGCCATGTACATGCGTGCAGATGACACCGGTGATCCTGGCTGGATCAATGCATCGCTCACGCAGAAGCCGCAACAACGCCTGCGGCGCGTCGAGCAGATACCACTGTTCGGACCGAATCAGGAAACTGGTATGGAAATGACAAGACGTGAAAGCGTTTCCAATGCCGAGGACTTCAAGTTCCATTTTTTTACAGCCGGAAGAATCGCTGCATTCTCCTCAGGAAATTTTGCTGTACTTCCTTTCGGCTCAGTGCTCTCTCGGCAGCCTGCGCCGATTTCTTGTCCAGAACGTTACGCCGTTCGGCCACTTCCCGGCTGATTTCTTCGGCAATGGAAGGCTGCAGTAGCAGCACTTCCCTCAATTGGTCTTTGTGCAGCACGTAAGCCTCGACATCGCCTTCAGCTATGGCGGAGGCGCTGCGGGGCTCGCCGGTGAGCAAAGCCATCTCGCCAAAATATTGGCCTGCGGCAAGCACTGCGATCTCACTTTCTTCATCAGCGCCATCCAGTACGATCCGTACGCTTCCACTGCGGATAAAGAACATTGCATCGCCCGGAGTTCCCTGACGGATGATGGTCTCATCTGAACCAAAAGTCTGTCGATGCATCGCTTCCGCAATGAGATTTTTCGCGCTTGAATCGAGCGCGTGGAACAGATCCACCTTGTCTACGAACTGCAGACGGTCAGAAACTTCGGGCGGGAGCGGCGCCGCTTCTTTCCACTGGGTGACGCGCAGGTCCTGGATCGGGTAGGGGATGCTTATTCCGGCCCGCTTCAACCGGTAGTAAAGCAATGTCATAAATCTGTCAAGAATCGGCTCCGACTGCGCAAAATTGTCGATCCAAAAACGACAGCGGTAATGAACCGCGAAATCATGGTAATCGATAAGCAGGACGTCCGGCGGCGGATCTTCCAGAGCTTCCGGTACTTCAGCGATCGTGTCCAAAACGATCTGCTTGACCTGGTTGGGCGGAAACTCATATCCGATACCAACCGTATGTTCCAGCCGGAGCACGGGTGTGGGCTGCGAGTAATTGACGATCTTGTCCTTGGAAATGAGACTATTTGGGACAATGATGAAATTCCCCGATTTGGTGCGAATCTTGGTGGCCCTCCACGTAACCTCCAGCACCAGTCCTTCATGCTCGGCCACCCGAATCCAGTCTCCGACGCGAAAGGGCTTCTCCACCTGTATCGCCAAGCCGGCGAACAGGTTTCCCAGCGTGTCCTGGAGCGCGAAACCGATGATGACGGCGCCCATGGCGGAAGTAGTAAGCAGCCTTTCAGGCCACAGGTATGTTGCCGTCGCCACGAATGTGGCAATCACAAAAGTGTCTTGAACGATTGCGGGGTATTTTTCAGAAGGGCCGGCGGCCTTGAAGCGGTTAAAAACCAGCGCTACCAGAGCGTTGATTCCGGCAAGCGTGATCAGCAAGAGCTCGATGCTTTGAATCTTCTCCCGGCGGTTCTCCAGGCTGGAACCGTGAGGCGCTTCCGGGAGAAACCACAATCGGAACAGCTGCAAAATGAGGACCACGCTCAACAACAGGAGATTGAGCCGCACTCTTTTTTTGATCAGTGCGTTTCGGGTCGCTCCCTGCAGAAGGACAAACAGCAGGAGCAGCAAAACCGTGAACGGAACCGCTAGAGGGTAGACGGGGTTTTGTAACCAGGCCACTTTTTAATCAGGAAGCTTCCCTGATTCCTTGAATTTCTTTACATCGTCCTTGGAAACCGTCACTGAGAGAGCGTTCGGATTCTTGGGCTTGTTGGGATCTTCCGCTCCAGCGCCTTCATTGCCCACGCCGCGAGAAGCCCCTGAGCCGGTCACCTGCGCTGTCTGCTTCTTTTCGCTGGAGGCCGTCGGATTTTTCAGCTTCGACAGACTAAAGCGGCTCTTTTTCGGCTCTTCCTGATTCTCTTGATCCTTTTTCTCAGCGCTCTTGTCATTCTTCTTTTTTTCGTCCGATCCGGCAAGACCCTTTGCTCCCTCCAGGCCGGCGGCGATATCGGTGGACTTTGCCTCGTACTTGATAAACCGCTTGTAACGCTCCGGCAGCAGGACGGAGGCCTGGCTGTAAAGCTTTTCGGTGGAAATCTGGGCATTCAATTTGTCGACGCGCTCCTGCGCCTCGGGATGGGACGCCAGGCGACCGGAGCGGGCGGTGTCGCCTTCGCTTTGCGCCTTAAGTGTCTCAAGGAATGCGATCAGGCCGGCGGGATCGTAACCGGCCTTGAATGCCAGCCGCAGACCTACCGCGTCTGATTCCAACTCCTGGGACTGGCTGTAGCCGCGGAGCAGTAAGTCTACGATCTTGTCGACGGCCATGTTTAACAATCTGGGATTCGAGGTCAGATTGACTTCTCCCTGGCCGAACTCCGTGACGTTCATTGTCTGAATGGCATTTATCGAGTGTTTCTGCGTGATGTGAGCAATTTCGTGACCTAGGACCCCTGCCAGTTCGGCTTCATTTTTCATAGAAGCAAGGGCGCCTCGCGTGATGTGAATAAACCCGCCCGGCGCCGCAAAGGCGTTTACAGCCGAGGTGTCCAGGATGATGAACGTGTAGGGCAGGGCAGGGCGGCTTCCCTTCTCCGCCACCACCGAGCCGACCAGTGTTACATAACGAGTAGGATCGGAGTCCTGTTGCACGCCGAATTTTTCACGAATCTTCTGACTTACGGCTTTTCCCAGCGTAAGCTCTTCTTCTTCGGAAACCTGGAGTCCCTTTATCTTCTGGGCTTTGTTTCCAGCCTTGTCGATCGCGCCCTTTATTTTTCCAAGGCCCCCAAACTGCGCCTGGGCCGGACAGACTAAAAGGACGAAAAGCAGCGCAGATATCCAAGTACCTCTCATACGGGATCCTCCGGCAAAAAAAGAATAGGGTGGACACATTGTAACAGATCCAAGCTTCTCCCTTCTCGCCCTTTCCTGTTAACATGAGAAAATTCCTCTGAGCTCATGGCCTTAGATTTGCAAAAGCTTTCCATTCAGGAGATCCGCGAGCGCTTCCTCGACGGCAACAAGCCGGTGTCCGGCCAGGTGCTCGCCAAGCTGCAGAAAGATTCGCGTGAGGGAGTTCGTTCAATCTATCGAATGCTGGAGAAACGTCGCCGCCAGCACAGGCGCGAACAGATTCGGATGAAGTCCCTGCTCTACTTTGAAGAGGTCCTCTGGAATTCCGGAATACAGTACATCGCGGGCGTCGACGAAGTGGGAATCGGCCCGCTGGCGGGACCGGTTGTGGCCGCCGCAGTGATTTTCCCCCCGCACACATTCGTCGAGGGCGTAAACGATTCAAAAAAACTGGATCCCCGGCAGCGCGAAGTTTTGCGGGACCAAATCCTGCAGCGCTGTCTGGCTCATTCCATCGCGGTGGTGGATGTGGAGGAAGTCGACCAGCTCAACGTCTATCACGCCGGACTGGAAGGAATGCGCCGGGCCATCGAGATGCTCAGCCCGGGACCGCAGCACGTGCTGGTGGACGCGAGAGAAATTCCGAAGCTTCCCGTCGCGCAAAACAAATTCGACAAGGGTGACGGAATTAATTTCTCGATCGCCGCTGCCAGCATTCTCGCCAAAACACATCGTGACGCCCTGATGGACCAACTGCATGAACTTTATCCACAATACGGCTTCGACAGTCACAGGGGTTATTCCACCAAGCAACACCAGAGCGCGCTGAAGGAGTACGGGCCCAGTCCAATCCACCGGAGATCCTTCCCTTTCGTGAGAGAGGTGTGCGGAAAGTTCAGCGAGGTCTTCTACGGGCTCAAGTCCGAGCTCTATTCCGCAGGTTCGCCCGAGTTGCTGAAGCAGACCGAGGAACGGTTTCTATCAATGCAGGCGGACTTGACGGAGTACGAGATTCGCAAGCTTCGACTCTGCTGCAAGAGACTATGGGCCTCAACGGCTCAAGCTCGAAAGGCCAAGGTCTGAAAGTCCGCGACCACGGCCCGGATTATTTAAGAAAACCTAACCGCCAAGAACGCCAAGAACGCCAAGAGGGCGCCAAGGACGGGGGCTGAAACTTGAAGTATGAAAGTTATCAATCGTGTCAAGCGCATGCGTGGTGCCTTCATACTTCAAGTTTCAGGCCCCCGTCCTTGGCGCCTTTCTTAGCGCTCTTAGCGTTCTTGGGGTTAAGTTTTCTTGAGTAATCCGGGCCGTGGTCGCGGTACTTTACTTGGCGGCGGCGGCCGCAGGTTCTTCATAGACCCCGGCGTACAGATCGTGGGAGAGATACCGCTCGCCCAGGTCCGGCAACACGGCCACCAGGCGCTTTCCTGGACCCAAATCGCGGCTCACCTTAAGCGCTGCCCAGACAATCGCGCCCGAAGAAATGCCCACGAAAATCCCTTCTTCCCTGGCAAGGCGTCGTGCGACATCCCGCGCGTCCTCGTAATGAACCTGAATGATCTGATCGATCACTTTCACATTTAATACGGACGGGATAAAACCCGCTCCCATACCCTGGATTTTGTGAGGGCCGGGTTTGCATCCGGAAAGAACCGCCGATTCGACAGGTTCCACGGCGACAATTTTGATTCCCGGAATCTTCTGCTTCAGGACCTCGCCGGCTCCCGTAACCGTCCCACCCGTGCCGACACCGGATACCAGCGCGTCAAGGCGGCCTTCGGTGGCCTCCAGAATTTCAATTGCGGTGGTGCGGCGGTGCACTTCGGGGTTAGCAGGATTGTCAAACTGCTGGGGCATGAACGAATTGGGCGTTCTGCCAAGAATCTCTTCGGCTTTTCGAATCGAGCCCCTCATCCCTTCCGAACCCGGCGTTAAAACGATTTCAGCTCCCAGAGCGGCCAGCACACGGCGTCTTTCAATCGTCATCGTGTCGGGCATGGTCAAGATAAGATGGTATCCCATCACAGCGGCGGCCATGGCCAGGCCGATTCCGGTGTTGCCGCTGGTAGGCTCCACGATAGTGGTTCTGCCCGGGCGAATTCTCCCTTCACGCTCGGCTGCCTGCAGCATCGCGGCGCCGATCCGGTCTTTTACGCTCCACATTGGATTGAACGATTCCAGTTTGACCAGAATTTCGGCTCCTTCCGGCTCGATGACCCGATTCAACCGGACCAAAGGGGTGTAACCAATCAATTCCAGGATGTTGTTAGCAAGTAAGGGGCGCTGGAGCATTCTGTGCCTCGTTTTGAAAGTAGGTTCGCTGGAATTCTGAGTGAGCCGATCAAGGTCTGTCAAGTTGAGGTTTGTGCACGAATTTAGAACACGAATTACACGAATTACACGAATTACACGAATCTTCTTAAATGACTTCTGAAATTCGTGGGAACTCGTAGAAATTCGTGCAAATTCGTGTAAATTCGTGTAAATTCGTGTTTCAAATTCGTGTTTCAAATTCGTGTTTGTAAATTCGTGCTTAATAATGCGCAGAAAGATTTGCTGGCTTTGGGTGTGCGCCATACTGGTTGCCTCGGGTCACTCGCAAAGCGGTTCTGATCAGAATCCGACCCGGGTGATCAAAGCTGAGATCCAGCCGCCCGTCAACATTCGCTCGACCGTTGATCTTGTGCTTGCCGACACTCTGGTGCTGGATCGCATCAAAGGCACGCCGGTGGGCGGCCTGACCGTAGACGACTTTGTTCTCTATGAAAACGGCGTGGGTCAGCAGATCAGTTATTTCAGCCAGGACCAACTGCCTCTCTCCCTTCTGCTGCTGGTCGATCGCGGAGGCTGCCTCGACCCTTTCAACGACCAGGTGCGTGAAGCGATCCGCGCCATCCTCCGCGGATTAAAGCCACAGGATAGAATCGGGCTGATGGCTTTTTCCGACCATCCGAAACTGGTGCTGGGCTTGACTTCCAACCAGTCAGCCGTCGCCGACGCCTTGGGTCGCATGCCGAAGCATGAATCGTTTGGCGGGCATTGCTTCAACCGGGCTCTTACCGAAGCCGCCCAATATCTCCGGGATTCTTCAAAGTCGGACGCTCGCCGCCTGATTGTCGTCATCACGGCGCAGAGAACAGGCCTTTGCAACAGCGGACCTTCGGCCCGAGACGTTTCCCGCATGCTGATGGAATCGAGCGTGATGGTCTTTGGAATTCTGCCTCGTACCCCGGCGCAGCAGTTAGAGAGCGGAATGTACGGGGTGGCCACTTCATTGCGTGGAGCGTTGAGAATCGGAAGCCTTGTGAACCTCTCCCGGATTGCGCAGGAAACGGGAGGTGAAATCTTCAACGACCCGCCCGAAGAACTGGCGCATTCCTTTGCGGAACTGACGCTTCACCTTCGAACACGTTACACTCTTGGTTTCGTCCCTTCCAACCGGCGCCGCGACGGAGGTTTTCGCAAATTAAAAGTCCAACTGTCTGCACCTGGCGAGACGCGGGCTGGGAAAGTCAGGATCCAGGCCCGCCGCGGTTACTTCGCGCCGCGCGAAGAAGCCGTGACCATGAACGGCAGGTAAAATCAGCCCCGAGCGTCGAATTGTGCCGCCTTCGGCCTCTGGCCATTTGGGCAACGGCGTCGCGATACGCCCCGCTATTTGCCTCCCCGAGGCCGAGATGGCGGCCCGGGTGGCTGCCAGAGCAGAGGGCTGGGCTTTGACTGCTCGATGCTCCCCGCGGGGCGAAGACGGCGCGCGCTCCTGGACGGCGCTCTCCTCCTGCTTGTTCGGGCCCTATCTTTTTTCCGTTCTACTTTGTCCTCATCGCGCACGGAATTTTTTTTCGGATCTGGACGACGAGGGATTCCAACCAGCGCCTGTTTTGTAACCGGGACCTCGAGCCGCCCTTCGACCGCCGTCTCCGGCTGCGGGGGCTGCCAGTGCGTCGTGTAGGAAACGCGCGCCCGGCGCAGTTCCGGCAGTGAGGCATTGGAGTATTTTCGCGCGGATTGCTTCTGCGGATCTGTCTTTTTTGCCAGCTCCACGATGCTGACCAGCGCCTGCGCCGGATCTTCCTTTTGAACGGCAAACCCTTGGGAATACAGTCCGCCCGTGAGCAGCAGATAACAAAGTGAATTCAGCGTCTTCATCGCGCTCACCTCCTTTCGATGGGACATAACCGGCCTGCCGCCGATTCCACGAAAAAAAGTTACAATAGCCGTCGCATGGAACGATTCAAGAAAGCCCTGAAACGGCTTTCCCTGCCCCTTCTGGCGCTTGCCTGCCTGGCGGTGAGCTGGATTTCGGTGCGCGTCGTGGTCCCAAATCTGGAGTTAAAAACGGTCGACTATCGTTTTCGACTGCTGGGCCGCCAGCCGACCGCATCGCCGGATATTGTGCTGGTCGACATTGATGAACTGAGCATCCAGACGCTGGAACCGCAGGTGGGCCGCTGGCCCTGGTCCCGTGATGTGCATGCCGAACTGCTGCGCTTTCTGCGCCGCGCGCGGGCAAAGATCGTGATTTTTGATGTCCTGTTCACCGAGGGTGACATTGACCATCCGGAGCGGGATCGGGAACTGGCCGGCGACACTGCAAAATCGGGGAATGTGATTCATGCCGTCGCGCTTGTTAACCAGAAGCTTGAAGAGCCGGATCGCGGCCTGCTTGCAAAGCACTCCATTCCCGCCGTGGGACGATTTGAAAAATTCGAGCAGGCCGAGCTTCCAATAAAACCAATCGCGCAAAACGCGCGCGGCCTGGGACACGTCGCCATGACACTGGATGCCGACGGCCCCTGGCGTCGAAACCTGCTGCTGGCGGGCTGCAGGGATCGGTTGGTTCCTTCTCTTGGGCTGGCCGCCTGCCTGGCGCTGCAGAACCTGGATGTGCGTTCCATCGGCATCGAGGATCGGCATCTCATCGCCGGCTCCGTCCGCGCGCCGCTGGATGAGAACGGGCAGATGACGATCTGGTTCAACGGCGGTCCCTACGTCACCTACCGGCTTTATTCGTACAAGGATGTCTTCCTTTCACAGCTCCAACTGGAGAATCACGAGCGGCCGTTCCTCGATCCCCGGAAATTCGAGAACAAAATCGTAATCGTCGGAGCCACGGCACAAGGACTGCACGACACGTTCGCCAGTCCCTATAGCGGCACGGCGCGTGACGAAAAGCTTCTGGAATCGGGAAAGAAGATCGGCCTGGGCAACATGTCCGGGATGGAGGTTCACGCCAACGTCATTGATGATCTGTTGCACAACCGTTATCTACGCAGCCTTCCAAACTGGCTCACCTGGACAATCGTGGTCGCCGGCGCGA
This sequence comes from Acidobacteriota bacterium, assembly GCA_036507075.1. Taxonomy (GTDB): domain Bacteria; phylum Acidobacteriota; class UBA6911; order JACQSX01; family JACQSX01; genus DASXQR01. The sequence continues at coordinate 145,578 of DASXQR010000083.1, forward strand.
CAGCGGTCCTGGCCTTGATCTATTTCACCCCTCTGTGGGTGGCGGTCGCGGCGGCGCTTTTGATGATGGCGGCTTACCTGCCTCTGGCGCAGTTTGCCTTTTCCCATCACTGGCAACTGCCGGTGGTGCCGGTGATTCTTGGCTGGACACTCTCGGTAGTTTGCGGATTTGGTTACCAGTACTGGATCGAAGGCGCCGAGCGGCGCAAAGTGGCGCAAATCTTTTCGCGTTACGTCTCCCCAAGCGTATACCGGCATCTGCTCGACGATCCCTCGGCGGTGGAACTGGGAGGAAAGCGGCAGGTGATCACCGTGCTGTTTTCCGATATCCGCGGCTTCACACACATCGCCGAAAAATTGCAGCCCGAGGAAATGATTGCGCAATTGAACGAATATTTCTCGGCGATGGTGGAGATCGTGTTCCAGCACGAGGGGACCATAGACAAGTTCGTGGGCGACATGATCATGGCACTGTTCAACACGCCGATGCCGGATCCCGATCACCCCGACCACGCGGTCCAGTGCGCCATCGCAATGCATCGAAAACTGGAAACTATGAACGTCTTGTGGGAAAGCCAGGGAAGGCCCCAATTTCACTGCGGTGTGGGCATCAACACCGGTGAAATGGTGGCAGGTAATCTGGGCACGGAGAAAATACAGGGATTCACCGTCATCGGCGACAATGTAAACCTTGGCTCGCGGCTGGAATCGAAATGCAAGGACTACCAGGCCGATATCATCATCAGCGAGTTCACGCGCGCGGCTCTCAAACACTCCTACCCGATGCAGGAGCTGGGCGATGTGGTGGTAAAAGGAAAATCCAAGCCGGTGAAAATATTCCAGATCTTTCACAGCCCCGCCACAACTTCCGGCGCGGTGCCCTCCCGGGAAAGCGCCGCGTCATGACAGTCGGCCTTGTGTCCCTGCACGGAGGTCACAGCGATTATGGCGACGGCGCCGGACGTCTGGACGATTTTGCCCTTGCCGCCGCTAATCAAGGCATGCTCGCATTCGGTTTCACCGAACACATGCCGCGCCGGAAAAAGTACTGGTATCCCACGGAAAATCCGGAACGACACTCGTTCCAGTGGTATCAGGGCTACGTGCGTGATGCCCGCCAGGTGCAGTCGCGCTTCCAGGGTAGAATCGAAATCCTGGTGGGCGCCGAGCTCGAGCTGATTCCGGGTGAGGAAGAATTTCTGGGCGAATTCCTGAGCGAGTTCAAGCTCGATTATGCGGTGGGATCGGTGCATTTCGTGCGCGACCTGGGATTCGATTATTCCCCGGAGTATTACGGCAGGGCCATCTCGCAGTGCGGCGGTTTTGAAGCCTTCTGCCTCGATTACCTGGAGACGATGGAAGCGATGCTGGAAAAGGTGTCCTTCCAGGTTCTCGGCCACTTTGACCTGTTCAAAGTCCACAGCACAGAGCCGATAATGCTGAGCGACAAGGCGCTGGATCGGATCGACCGGTTGATGCGGCGGATCGCTGCTGCCGGACGCCTGCTCGACATCAACGCCAACGGCCTGTCAAAACCCTGCCGGGAAATCTATCCCTCGGTGCAAATCTTGAGGCTGGCGCGAAAGCACGGCGTCGAAGTGACACTAGGCGATGACTCTCACTCACCTCAGGGGGTGGGCAGAAATCTTGAAGCCGCGCTCGAACACCTAAGGCACGCAGGCTACGCGGAAATCACATACCTGAAGCCGGACGGCAGCCGGCCAAAGTTGCGGATCTGAGAATATACGCGCAATTGCCACGAAGACACGATGGCACGAAGATCCATCAATTTCATTTGGAAGTGCCACTGTTCCGCACTGAACGTTTTTTTCTGAGGGGTTACTTCAAAACAAAATACTGATCCTTCGTGTCTTGGCGCCTTCGTGGCAAGTCGAAATGCTCAACCTACCGCCCGCCCTCGGAAATCTCCTGATCCAGATCGATCAGTGCCTGTATCAGTCTCCGCCTCACCGCTGTCGCAAATGGATTCTGGGATTCCAAGTCAAAAAAAAGTTCCAAAGAATCATTCTGCAATGAGTAGAGAAGCTCGAAAAATTTTTCGGGCCCGGGCGTCGAGATTTCACGCCGATTCAGACCGGCGTTTTCAATGGCTCGCGAAATAAGATGGAACACAGCTTGTGTTTCCGCCATTTCGCGATCGTGCTCTTCCGGGGTGGTCTCGATCACAATCAGGCCGATGCTTTGCAGATAATCACGCACCGGAGCTATTCGATTTCCGCGCACCGGGCAGAGCGCGATCTTCAAGCCTCGAATTCCACCCTTGCCGCTGTCCGGGCCGAAAAGCGGGTGTGATCCGAGGACATCCACAAAGTCGGGCAGCCGGTCCATCAGCGATGACAGTGGTCGGACCTTGACCGAACAAGTGTCAATTATCAGTTGTCCCGGACGCAGAAGTGGAGCGATCTGCTCGCAGACTTTCGACACTTTCCGAATCGGGACGCTGAGAATCAGCACATCCGCGGCCACGGTTTCTTCCAGCGTGGATCCGCCTGCGACTGCCGGATCGTACCAGTGGAGGCTGAAATCAGACGACAGGTAATCGACCACCATCGATCCAAAACGCCCTTTACCCAGGACTCCAATGGAACAGCGGGGTTTCTTCATGCAAAATCAAGTCTCGAACTTGACAATTCAAAGATTCAAAATTGAATTCGGAGCTCGAAACGCGGAATTGTAATTCGAAAATTCTTATTGAGCCTAACCGCGATGGCGGCCGATAGGCAAATTCTTTATCATCATTATCATGCCGAATTCCATGCAATGCCGGCTTTCACGTGAGAGCGCCTTTCCCGGCCTGTTGTTTCGCGAGTCTCCATCTTCGGCCTTGATCGAACGCTATTGGGACGGGAGACAGGCTGGTCCTGAAATGGCCACCACGATTCACGCTGCCTGGAATTCAGAACATCTCTATTTCCAGTTCTCAGCGCCTTACACGGAGCTGTACGTAAACGAAGACTGGTCAAACGACCGCAGCACTTACGGACTCTGGGAGAGAGATGTGGTGGAAGTTTTTCTCAGGCCTGATATTTCTTCCGTTTATTTTGAATTCGAAGTCAGCCCGCTGGCACAGTGGCTGGATGTGCTGATTCGGGAACCAAGAAAAGATGTTGATTTTTCGTGGGCGTCGGGGATGAAGGTTCAATGCGAGCTCGATAGTGCAAAGAGACAGTGGATTTCCCGGCTGACCGTTCCGCTCGCGCCCATGCGAAACGCTCTGAAAACAGATCTGGTCTTGAAGGCGGGGGTGATCTGGAGAGCGAACCTGTTTCGCGTCTCCGGGGCGGAACCGGCGCGCCACTACCTTGCCTGGCAGCCGACCTTTACCCCCGCGCCCGATTTTCACGTGCCTTCGGCCTTTGGAAATCTCATCTTCGTGGAGTGACTTCTCGATCCATTTGGATACCCGGATGCAAGAGCCGAGCTTTGTGTCTTGGGGGTTCATTCTTTTTTCACCACCAAGACACCAGGCTATCTCAACCGTCACTGGCTGCTCCCCACCGACACCTTGTTCTCAAACGCCGTCATGCGCCAGTTACTCAAATCCACCAGGGCAACGCGCAGCATGTATTCACCCGGCGGCGCCAGTACCTTGCCGTTGTATACGATCATCCTTCCCGCCTGGATGTCCGTGCGCGACAGATTCACATCAATGAAGTCCCGCACGCGGCTGATCTCCTTTCCATGGCTGTCGACCAGCACGCCAATGATGCCCAATTGAGTCCGCACCTGTTTCAGCGAAAATCCCGCAAGAGAATACGGACTCACCAGGAGACGAAAGGGAAGCCCTTGCAACGCTCCGGAAGACTTCATCGGCAGCAGATCCAGCTCTCCGCCAATCTCGTGGAATGTGGTGTGAAGGTCCAATGGCAGCGAGCTCAGGCGTGAATTCTTGAAGAGGGCTGAAACGAAATGCTTCTTCGTGCGCAGGCGCTCCGGCAGATTCGCGAATACTCCCTGCACCTGATAATCAGGACGATTTGTGACTACCTGGATGTTTCTTGCCAGACGCTCCGCATACGGATCTGAAGTTATGAAACCCAACGTGTAAAGGCTTCCGAAAAGAGAGGCGTTGATTTCCGCCAGTGTTCCTTCGAAATCTATGATCGATTCAAAGGATTCAAAGCTGCGGCCGCCGGAGCGCTCCGCCAGCGAGGAATACGCAGCATGCTGGCGATCGAGCTCGTCCTTCAGAGGCGATGGCGTTTCTTCGGCCGGGACGGACTGCACCGACGGAACCCAGACAGTAAAAATGGTTACATTATTCTGCAGTGCGGTTTTCAACGCAGGGTCCGCCGATTTCACATCCGGATCCTCGCCGTCGGAGATGATGACCACAATGCGCCGCTTTCCGTCACGGCGTTTCCCCAGATTCCGGGACAGCTCCGACAGTGACGCATAAAGATTGCTCCGGCCCGAAATATCCTTGTGGGCTTGCTGAAACCCCCGGGAGAGCTGCGCCGGATTGGCGGTGAAATCCTGGAACCGCGCCAACTTGTCGGAAAAGCCATAGACGGCGACTTCGGTCCCGAGCGGCACGTTTCGCAAAAAGCTTTCCGCGGCCGCAATTTCCTCGGCGCGCGTGCCGTAGGTGCTGCCGCTGACGTCCAACAAAAAAGTGAGCGCGACCGGGATATTTGCGCCGCCTTTTCCGGGTGGTTCAAAAAATGTGATCGCCTGCTTGACCCCTTCCTCGTAAAGCGTGAAGTCGGATTGCCGCAGCGCATTTACAAAACGGCCTTCGCCGTCTTTGACGGAAAAACGAACCGTGACCAGATTGACATCCACTCGGAATTGGGGCGGTTCCTGGGGTTTTTCCGGTTGTTGCGGCTGCGGTGACTGATGCGGCGGTGACTGATCCGATTGCGCAGGCTTTTCCTGCGCACTCCGGGCCACAATGCGGCTGCCCGGAACCCACGCGTGCACAATGAGGAGAAAAAGCGGAAGGGAGAATCGAATCTTCAAAGCACTCATCCGTCTACCTTGGGTCATCGTAATACAACGACCGGGCTTGGACGTGAGAAAAAAAATCAGTACCGCGACCATAAGCCCGGATTATTCATAAACTGGACAACGAACTGCAACCCCAACCATGCCTGCAAGAGCGTGGTGCTTATATCTGCCGGCTGCCGATTCGTCACAGTGCTTTCACCGCAGAGTCGCCGAGATCGCCGAGGTCTCGCAGAGTTGCAGTCCAGACTCTGCGAAATCTCAGCGTACTCTGCGCCTCGGCGGTGAAATGCTTTTGTGGCCGGCTTCCAGGTTCTTGCCCCGGTGGCGTCGATTTTTTTCACGTCGGCTTCTGGTATGATCACGCCAAAAGGCTGTCTATGGATAACTGTCTCTTCTGCAAAATCTCCACCAAGGAAATTCAAGCAAAGTTGGCTTACGAAGATGAACGGGTAGTGGCCTTTTACGACATCAACCCGCAGGCGCCTACGCATATTCTGGTGGTCCCGCGAAAACACATCGCGTCACTCCACGATTGTACCGAAGATGACGCCGCCCTGATGGGACATGCTTTGATAGTCGCGAAAAACCTGGCGGAGAAGCAAAAGCTGAGCGGTTCGGGTTACCGGGTGGTCCTGAACACCGGGCAGGGGGCGGGACAAAGCGTGTTTCACATACACTTTCACCTGCTCGGAGGCCGCAGCTTCAAGTGGCCGCCGGGGTAATGCTTGTACTCACAGAGCAGCGTCCCGTAGGGGCGTGGCGGCAATCACGTAAGTCATCTCGCCTTAACAGTACCGCGGTGCGTGAGCCCGCGGCGCGCGCATCACGGTGATCTGATCGATTGGAGCGCCGCTTATCCTCAGGCCGATCGATGCGTGCGCCGCGGGCTCACGCACCGCGGTACTGATCGGGAGGGTCCTGCACACTCTCTGGGCGGCGTTTATCGCAGCCGGGCCACCAAGCATCGCGGGATTCCATTCAGGTCAGGGTACACGTACAGGTCGCCCCAGCGCGCACCGAAAAGTGACTGCACCGCGTCTTGCTGACCATACCCGATCTCCAGGATCAGCCATCCGGCCCCCGCCAGTCGCCCTTCGGCCAGCGGCACGATGCGCTTAAAGAAGGAAATCCCTTTATCGGGGGCGAACACGGCCAGGGCGGGTTCGTGCTCCCGCACATCCTCGGCGACGCGAGGATCCAATTGGGAAACGTACGGCGGATTGGAAAAGATTGCGTCCAGCGGCGCAGCGGTTTCGGGCAGCAGGTCCGTCTCGACGAATTTGATCCTTTCCAACACTCCGTGTGCGCAGGCATTCTCCCGCGCAATCCGCAACGCCGCAGCCGATGCGTCCGTTGCCAGTACGAAAGCGGATGGAATCTCTGCTGCCAGGGAAACCGCAATACAGCCGCTGCCGGTGCCGATATCAGCCAGCCTGCAGGATTCTCGTCTTGGTGTCTCTTGCGCCTGGAAAATCGCGATGCCTTTCTCCACCAGCAGTTCCGTTTCAGGCCGCGGGATCAGCACGGCAGAGGAGACGACAAATTCGCGCCCGTAGAACTCTCTTCGTCCGGTAATGTAGGCCAGCGGTGTTCGGGATGCGCGCCGTTGCACCCAATCAAGAAACTTCTCGCGATCCTGATCCTGCAACTGAAAATCATAATGAGTCAGGATCCAGGTCAAGTCCCGGTCCAGAATCCTGGAAAGAAGAAGGCGCGCATCAAGCTGCGCGTCCTGGATGCCGGCCGTCTTGAGCTTTGAGCCGGCCTGGCGAAGCAGTTCCTGAATGGTGGCCATCGGTCGCTAGTCCGGATTATCCAAAAACTTCACCGCGAAGAGCGCTAAGAACGCCAAGATAGCGCGGGGTAACGGCCTGGAGCTCAAAGCATGAAGGCCAACGCAAAAAGAAATGACATGCAATCCTTAATTAGCCTTCATGCTTTGAGCTCCAGGCCGTTACCCCGCGCTATCTTGGCGTTCTTAGCGCTCTTCGCGGTGAAGTTTTTGGATAATCCGGACTAGCGATCGATGACCAGGTCACGCCACCACGGAGTTCTTGAGTTTCTCGGCTTGGAAATGCGCAACCACGGAATCGATCACTTCACCCAGGTCGCCCTCCATAATGGAATCGAGCCGGTGGAGTGTCAGGCCGATGCGGTGGTCGGTAAGCCGGTTCTGAGGAAAATTGTAGGTGCGGACTTTTTCACTGCGATCACCGGTGCCTACCTGAGACCTGCGGTTCTGAGCGATCTCGTTTTGCTGTTCGAAAAGCGCGCGCTCATAAAGACGGGAGCGTAAAACTCGCATCGCCTTGGCTCGATTTTTGATCTGAGATTTCTCGTCCTGGCAGGAAACCACCTCGCCGGTGGGAATGTGCGTGATCCGAACCGCCGAATACGTTGTGTTGACCGACTGCCCTCCGGGACCGGAGGAACAAAACGTGTCAATCCGGATGTCCTTGGGGTTGATCTCGATTTCCACTTCGTCGGCTTCAGGCAAGACGGCAACCGTCACCGCCGATGTGTGCACGCGGCCGCTTGCTTCCGTCTGCGGCACCCGTTGCACGCGATGCACCCCGCTTTCATACTTCAGCTTACTGTAAACCCCGGAGCCCTCGATCATGGCGATTACTTCCTTAAGTCCGCCTACGCCCGAGAAGTGCGATGAAAGAACGTCTACTTTCCAGCGCTGGCGCTCGGCGTAACGGCTGTACATGCGAAACACCTCCTGGGCGAAGAGCGATGCCTCATCTCCCCCGGTTCCCGCGCGAATCTCCAGGATCACATTCTTTGCGTCGTTGGGATCCCTGGGAATTAAAAGTTGCTTCAATTCTTCAGAGCAGCGTTCCAATTGCTGCTCCAGAGAGGAAAGTTCCTCTTTAGCCAGGGCCAGCATTTCCGGGTCGTTTTCCTGGGCGATCAGGTCCCGCGTTTCGCGAACGCCGGCCTCGAGTCCCCTGTACTGATCGTGCTTTTCCACGATCTCTTCCGATTCGCGGAAAGACTTCATCAGCTTCTGATATTTTTCAGGATCCGAAACGACGGCGGGGTCGCTTAACTGGCGGGAAAGCTCCTCATGTTTCTTTCGTATCTCTTCCAGCCGATCGAACATGGCTTACGCTGCCTGAGTCTTTAACTCGCGCTCTATGCCGAGCGCCTGTTCCAGCGAATACAGGGCCACCTGGAGCTGGTCGTCTGAAGGCTCCTGTGTGGTTATCAACTGCAGCCACAGCCCCGGTTTCATCAGGGGTCTCCAGAACAAGTTGTTCGGTTTCCTGGCTGAAAGCCGGATCAGCTCATAGGACAAACCTGATACCAGCGGCATCAGCACGATGCGGGAAAGCAACAGCGGGACAAAGCTTTTCCATTTGAAAAGCGTGAACACGAAAATGCTGACCAGCATGACAAACATAAGAAAACTGGTGCCGCATCGCGGATGCAGGCGCGTGAAGCGGCGCGCGTTTTCCACCGTCAGATCGGTTCCCGCCTCCCAGTTATGAACCACCTTGTGTTCGGCGCCGTGGTACTGGAAGATCCGGTGTATGTCTTTCATGCGGGAGATGAACACCAGGTAGGCCAAAAAAATGACCACCCGGATCAAGCCGTCCACACAATTAAACAGGATCCAGTTTTTCAGCAGTGGAAAGATGGAGGCCCCGATCCTGGTCAGGTACAACGGCACAAACAGGAACAACCCCACGCCGAAGACGAGCGCCACCACGAATGAGGCCACAAGAGCGAGCCGCTGCTTCCAATTCTGTTCTTCGTGCGACGCGCTGTGGGGCTCATCGAGAGCCGCCGCCGCGGAAAAATTCAACGCCCGGACGCCCAGCATCATGGCATGCACCAGCACCACGAATCCGCGCAGCACGGGCCAGCGGAGCCAGCGCTTCCAGGGAGCCATTTCCAGTTTTTCCTTGAGCACAGCCAGCTCACCGGATGGCTTGCGCACTGCCACGGCAAAGGCATTGGGAGTGCGCATCATAACCCCCTCGATAACTGCCTGGCCCCCGACTAAAACATTCTCTTCCACGGTTACTTGCCCTTCTTTGCGTATTTCTTCTGGAATCGCTCCACGCGGCCGGCCGTATCGATTAGTTTCTGTTTCCCGGTGAAAAAGGGATGGCAACTGGAGCAGATTTCCAGACGGATTTCCTGGCCCGGCTTGGTGGACCGCGTTTCCCACTCATGGCCGCAGGCACAGTGAACGTGTACCGGATGATAGTCGGGATGAATCGCTTCTTTCATAGTGCTTTTGACCTCGAAACAAAACGTTTAGTTTACCACCGGCCCTGCTATCGAGGAAAGGACTCGTATCGAGCCATCTAAAATGTAACCCAAGAAGGTATCGTCGAGCCATTTAAGATGTAACCCAAGCGAAACGACATTGGAGGGTTACGTTATGGGTGGCGATCCCAAGTGGGAATACTTGGTTGCGATCTACCAGCGATACCAGGAAGCGAAGCGAGGGCGCAAGGGAGCGATTCTGGATGAGTTGTGTGCCAATACTGGATATAACCGCAAGTACGCGATACGCAAACTCAACGGTTCTGCTCCGCGCAGGCAGGTGAGACGTGGCGGCAAGCGCAAACCTCTGTATGGGTCGCAGGTAATCGAGATTTTAACGGCCGTGTGGGAGACGGCCGGTATCCCTGGTCGGTCAAGCTGAAGACGCTGTTGCCGCTTTGGATGCCATGGATCCGAAAGCGATTTAAATTTAGTGCCGGCGTGCTGTGCCTCTGTGGTGAAGTCTTTTCTCGAAGGGCAGCATACACACAGATGGGAAAACGCCGGCTCAGTTTCACGTGCATGCCCCACAGCCGGGTAATCCATGGGTGCTTTCGGGCCGTTCAACCCGCGTGGGAGCACCGACTTACACCGGTTTTGAATGCCAGCGCCGGTGCCCGTCCGAGAAACCCGTGCAAGTTTGATGAAATCCTTACCTTGACAAAATTTTGGCGCATCGGTTAACTTTACTTCTTTAAATACCAGTTAAGGAATGCTCCAGTTTGTTGTCAGGACCCAAATATCGGTCTCCCATCCCGGCTCGGGGAAATACCCGATCTAGCAAAGCTCCGCTTGGATTCGGATTTGCCCCCGACGATGCCAACCGTCCCGGCAACAGTCCCACGCTGGAAACAACCTTAGAAATCAAAAAAAAGAAATCACATTAGGAGGATTGTTTTAAATGCCGTTTGCAGACGCTTCATCGACAACCAACAAAGGAGGACGGGGCAAGGGCTCCTACAAGGGGTCTCGATCCACATTCCGTCCCATCCACGTCGCGCCTCCCGTTTTTGACGTCGATGAAAAGGAATCTTACGAAGATCTTCTGAAAGCCTACGACTCGACTTTCAAGAATTACTCGGAAGGCCAGGTCGTGAAGGGAGTGGTTCTGAGTGTCACCAATTCAGACGTGATCGTAGACGTAGGATTCAAGTCTGAAGGCATCATCAACCTGGACGAGTTCCGCGATGAATCAGGCCGCGTGAATGTTCAACCGGGCGACGCCATCGAAGTTCTACTGGAAACGACTGAAAACCGCGACGGTTATGTCGTGCTTTCCCGCGAGAAAGCGGAAAAGATGAAAATCTGGGACGACATCGAGCGCGCCTACAATGAACAGAGCATCATTACCGGACGCGTCATCGAGCGTATCAAAGGCGGCCTGGCGGTTGACATCGGCATTCGGGCTTTTCTGCCGGGGTCGCAGGTCGATCTGCATCCGGTGCGAAACCTCGACAGCCTGCGCGGCGAGCAACTTCAGATGAAGGTGATCAAGGTAAACAAACGCCGCGGCAATATTGTGCTCTCGCGCAAGATCGTCCTGGAAGAGCAAAGCCTGCGCGCAAAATCCGAGACGCTGAAGGTTCTCGAAGAGGGAATGGTGGCGGAAGGTATCGTAAAGAACCTGACCGACTACGGTGCTTTCATCGACCTTGGCGGAATTGACGGGTTGCTCCATATCACAGACATGTCCTGGGGGCGGGTTAATCACCCTTCCGAGCTTTTCCAGGTGGGCGACAAAATCCAGGTCAAAGTGCTCAAGTTTGACAAGGGCGAAGAGAAGGTCTCGCTGGGCTATAAGCAGTTGACCGAGGATCCATGGGAAACGGCGGAGCATCGGTACTTGAAAGGCGCCAAGGTCAACGGAAAGGTTGTCAGCCTGACCGATTACGGCGCGTTTGTGGAATTGGAGCAGGGTGTCGAAGGTCTGATCCATATCAGTGAGATGACCTGGAACAAACGCATCAAGCATCCTTCCAAGCTGCTTTCCGTGGGAAGCGAAGTGGAGGCGATCGTGCTCGACATCGATCCTGTTGCACGGCGCATCAGCCTGGGAACCAAGCAGACCGAACAGAACCCGTGGGAGATCATCAGCGAGAAGTACGCCGTCAATTCGATCATTAGCGGAAAAGTTCGCAATATTACCGACTTCGGCGCCTTCATCGAAGTGGAGGATGGAGTGGACGGACTGGTTCACATCTCCGACCTGTCCTGGAGCAAGAAGATCAAGCATCCCTCCGAGGTGCTCAAGAAAGGCGATGTAGTCAACGCGGTCGTGCTCAACGTCGATGCTGACAACCAGCGGCTTTCCCTGGGCATCAAGCAACTCGAGCCGGACAAGTGGGAAGAGTTCTTTTCACAGCACGAGATTGGCGACGTTGTTCCCGGAAAGATCGTCCGGATCACCAATTTTGGAGCGTTCCTGGAACTGGCTCCCGGAGTGGAAGGCCTGTGCCATGTTTCCGAGTTGGATGACAAGCGCATTGAAAAGGCCGAGGACCATTTTTCCGTAGGCCAGGAACTCGACCTCAAAATCATCAAGATGAATCTTCTCGAGAAGAAGATCGGTTTGAGCCTGAAAGCTTTAAAAGACGACAGCGGATCCGACGACGATTTCAAGGCCTACATGAGCAGATCTGAATCAGGTTCCAGCACCATGGGCGAACTGGCCAAAGAGCAGTTGGAAAGCCTTCGCTCCCAGGTCCAGAAGAAAGACTAACGTCCGACTAGGGAGGCACTATGACCAAGGCCGAGTTGGTGGAAGAGGTTGCCAAAAACTCACAGCTCACGAAGAAGGATGCCGAAGTAATTGTCCAGACCGTTCTGGACAGCATTATCGATTCTCTAAAGGAAGGTAGAAAAGTCGAACTGCGGGGTTTTGGAAGCTTCCGTTTGCGCCAGCGCTCCGGTCGTACCGGTAGAAATCCAAAAACCGGTGAAAAAGTCAAAGTTCCGGCCAAGCGTATTCCCTACTTCAAACCCGGCAAAGAGCTCAAGGATCTGATCAACAGGCAGCTTCCCGCTTAATTCCTCGATGGATTATCTCTGGACGCCGTGGCGGTTCCAGTACATCTCCGCCACGCCCAAAAGCCAGGATTGCCTCTTCTGCCTTGCAGTAAAGGAAAGCCGGGACAGCGAGACTCTGATTGTCCACCGGGGCGAGCACTGCTTTATCATTCTCAACCGCTTTCCATACAACAACGGCCATCTAATGATTGCTCCTTATCGCCACATTCCTTTGCTCGAAGACGCCTCGCCGGTCGAGAGGCAAGAGATGATGGAATTTTTGGCGCGATGCCAGACACTGCTGCGCGAGATCTACAAACCCGAAGGCTTCAATCTGGGGATGAATATCGGCAGATGCGCCGGCGCCGGAGTTGCAGGGCATATCCACATGCATCTTCTACCGCGCTGGGGCGGGGATGCAAACTTCATGAGCGTGGTAGGAGAAACCCGCGTCCTGCCGGAAGATCTCAAGACCACCTACCAAAAAATCTCCAGTCGTTTTTAGTTCAGTTTTTACCACCAGGGCACCAAGGCACAAAGCGAGCAATGGTGCCTTGTGTCTTGGTGGTAAAATTTTTTCCGATACGAATCCCCGATGCTTCCCATTGTCAAGCGATTTTTTCTCGACGGAAATCTCTTGAAATCCGCTCTGGACGCGGGTTTCAGAAGGCAGAAATTCCAAAAAAAATTTTTTGGTTTCTTGTTGAAAATCATCTCTTCGATTTGCTAGTTTTACTCACTCAAATTCTCAGGACCGAGCAAGACACTAAAAGAGAACAAGCCACTTTTCCACACCTGTGCATAACGTTGTGGAAAACCAAAATTAAAATTTGAGTTTTTGGCTGGTTTTGCCCCCGCTTTCCAGCCTTCCCCGTTGAAGCGATTCTCCGGGTCAATCTCGGAGTGTTTGTTTCAGCGATGATTGTGTCTTCGGCTTTTTTTCGTGCTATGAATCTGTGGGAAATCCTGCTATCGAAGATACAAAAGAAGATCAGCCATCAGAATTTTGACACTTGGTTTAAGCCTTTGCTCTACCTCGGCGAGTGCGAAGGCAAACTTCTGGTGCAGGTGCCGAACGGCCATTTTCGATCCTGGCACTTGGAGAACTACGACAGGCTAATGCGGCGATCTCTGGACGAAGTAGGCGTGCCGGGAGACATTCGGTTTGTGCTTCCGGATGAGAATCAGGCGAATTCCTCCACCAGCGATAATCTGGTCCCGGTTCAATCTCCCACCGAGCCCCTCAATCTTAATTCCAAATACACTTTTGAAACTTTCGTGGTCGGCTTTTCCAACCAGTTTGCGCATGCTGCTGCGCTGGCAATCGCCGAGCAGCCTTCCAAGGCCTATAACCCGCTTTTTATTTATGGGGGAGTGGGACTGGGCAAGACTCACCTGATGCATGCCATCGGCCACTGCATCCTGAAAAAATATCCGCGGGCAAAACTCACTTATATGTCTTCGGAACGTTTCATGAACGAGCTGATTAATTCAATTCGCTACGATCGAACCCTTCAGTTCCGCGACAAATATCGAAATATCGATGTTCTGTTGATGGACGACATCCAGTTTCTGGCAGGCAAGGAGCGCACGCAGGAGGAGTTTTTTCACACTTTTAACGCTCTTTACGATGCCCAGAAACAAATCGTCATTTCCAGCGACTGCCCGCCCAAGGAAATCCCCACTCTTGAGGAACGGCTGCATTCGCGCTTCGAGTGGGGGTTAATCGCCGATATCCAGCCGCCCGATCTGGAAACCAAAATCGCCATACTGCGTCGCAAAGCTGAAATGGAGGGAATAGTTCTACCCGACGACGTCGCCTTTTTCATTGCAAGCAACATCAAGTCAAACATCCGGGAACTGGAAGGATCGCTGGTGCGACTGATCGCCTATTCGTCTCTAACCGGCATGGACATTGAACTCTCGCTGGCCCAGGAGGTACTGAAAAACATTGTGGGAGATACGCAGCGAGCAATTTCCATCGAACTGATTCAAAAAACAGTTGCGGAGTTTTTTAATTTAAAGGTTTCCGAGCTGAAGGCAAAAAACAATTCTCGATGCGTCGCAGAGCCGCGCCAGATCGCCATGTACATCTGCAAGGAACTCACCGATTGCTCTCTGCCCCAGATTGGCCGTGAGTTTGGCGGAAAACATCACACGACAGTCCTTCATTCCATCAGAAAGATCGACGAAATGCGCAAAGTGGACAAGAATGTCAACGGCGTGATCAATAAGCTCGTTGGGTCCATACGCTGACTTTTCCTTGTTTTTAACAGTAGTTGCTGTGGACAGGTTGTGGAAAAGGGGGGCTCCTAAGTTTTTCCGCCACTTCCTACGGAAAGTCCACCATGGGGCGTGCGACTTATAAACAGCGCAACTTATCTGGTCGCTGGTTTTAAGTCTTTTTTCCACGAATCCACAGGTGCTACTATTTCTACTAGTTTTTAAAGAATAATTAATAAAGACGGAAAACAGGAGCAGTGATGGACTTCTCTGTGAATAAGGGCGACATCCTGAAGGAACTCTCTTATGTTCAGGGAGTAGTGGAACGCAAGAACACCATTCCAATCCTTTCCAATCTGCTGCTTGAAACCAAGGGCACCGACTTGATGGTAACAGCGACCGATCTGGACGTAAGCATCGAATGCAGTTGTCCGGCCAGCATCAAAGTCAGCGGCGCTCTTACGATTTCGGCAAGAAAGTTATTTGAAATTGTCAGGCTGCTGCCTGATTCCGATATTCACTTTAAGAGTCTGGAAAAGGAATGGGTGCAGGTGACCTGCGAAAAGGCTCGCTTCAAAATCGTGGGATTATCAAAAGAGAACTTTCCCGCCATCCCGGCCATTCGAGGAAATACCTGGCAGATCCCGCCTGATGTACTGCGCTATATGATCGCCCGCTGCGTTTTTGCCATCACGCAGGAAGAGTCCCGCTATTCACTCAACGGCGCCCTCATGATTCTGAATCCAAACAACTTAAGTATGGTCACCACCGATGGCCACCGGCTTGTATTAATCGCCCGCGCCACACCCATCGGCAACCTGGACAAGGAAGTCAGAGTGCTGATTCCCAAAAAAACACTGGTGGAGCTTTCCAAACTGCTGGTGGATGAAGAGAGCGAGGTTCAGTTTGGCGCGGATGAAAATCACCTATTTTTCAAAATCGGAAAGCGTTTATTGATTTCACGCGCGCTTGCCGGCCAGTTTCCCAACTACGAAATGGTGCTGCCGAAAGACAACGATAAAAAAGTGGTTGTCAGCACGCCTGATTTTAGCGACGCGCTCAAGCGAGTGGCCATCATGGCAGACGAGCGCTCGCATGCCGTCAAATTGGCGCTCAAGGACGGACAGATGGACATCCAGTCAAGCACTGCGGATTTTGGAGAAGCGAAGGAATCCGTAGGCATCGGGTACAATGGCGACCCCATGGAAATCAGCTTCAATGCGCAGTATCTCCTCGATTTTCTGAGCGTGGTGGACGACGATGAGGTCAAATTCGAGTTAAGAGACAAAGAAACCCAGGGCTTGCTGCGTCCCGAAAAGAATTCCGAATACTCCTACCACTACGTCGTCATGCCCATGAAGATCTAAGTTACGAGTTTGCGGGTTGGCGAGTTACGGGTTAAGCCGGTTACGAATCCCAAACAGAAATCGACAGAACATAAAACCTCAAAACACACTAACCCGAAACCCGCCAACCCGAAACCAGTAAACCCGCCAACCCGAAACGCAAACCCGCCAACCAGTAACGGTTTTTTTGCGCGCCGTCATATACTACGAGGCAATGTTGTTGCGGTTGATTGAACTGGAGTCCTTTCGCAGTCTTCGTCCCGCCCGCTTAGATCTCGATCCTGGTTTCAACATATTTCTGGGAAAAAACGGCCAGGGGAAAACCAACCTCCTGGAAGGTGTCTACATTCTAGCCAGTACAAAATCGTTTCGGACGCATCAACTGGCCGACTGTGTGCAACACGGGACCGCTGAATTCATGATTGCCGGAAAGGTCGAAAGAGCATCGCTGGATCGGACGCTGGAGATCCGTTGGAGTGCGGGCGGCAAAAAGTTGAAAATCAACGGCAAAGAAACGTCGATTCTGGAGTATCTGGGAAACCTGGATGTGCTGAGCGTGTCACTTGATCAGTTGCCGGTGGTTCGGGGCGGTCCTTCCGATCGACGGAGGTTTCTTGATCGTGGAATCGCGCAGTTGAAGAAAATCTACCTGCATAAACTGGCTGAATTCCATCGCGTGCTTGAACAAAGGAATGGTCTTCTGGCTCGGATCCGCATCCGCGCAGCTCACCCGTCGGACCTGGAACCATGGGATCCGATTTATGCAGAAAAGTGTGAAGCAGTTTCAGTGGAACGCCAGTGCTATGTCGACCGTTTGAATGATGCTTTGGCCGAAGTCGAATTTTCCTCCGACGTTCTCCGCCTGAAATACGTCCGCGCCACTCCCCCGGGTGAATTTAGCGCGGTACTGGAAAAACTGGCCAACCTGCGCCCGCTGGAGCTGGAAAAAGGACGTTCTCTGGCGGGTCCGCATCGAGACGATCTAAGGATTTCGCTGGGCTCACAGGATATCCGCCGTTTTGGTTCGGGAGGTCAGCAAAGAAGCGCGGTTTTTTCCCTCTTACTGGCGGCCATGCGGCTATATCACGCTGAAAACGCCAGAGATCCGGTCGTCATCATCGATGATGTCGATGCAGAGCTTGATCTGGAACGTCTCCAGGCCTTGCTGCGAATGCTGCAAAACGGACCCCAGGTTTTTCTTTCTTCGGCAAAGGCAAATGTCTTAGAATTAATGGCTTCCGCCAAGAGGTGGGAGCTGCGGTTAGGCGAAATCCAACCGCTTTGAGATCCGAAGACACACGGCTCGCCAGGCTCCCGCGCCGGCCTCGATGAAAGTGCCCGCAATTGGCCTCAAATCCTTAAAAAGACAGTAATTTATAGCTGTTTTTATCGCGGCCAAAATGTTATAATTGCAACCCGGTATGAGAGTTAATGGAGCCGGCCCGCTATGACTGAAAAATCGGTCGTTTCCACAAACGAGGAAACGGCTAAAAAGTCCTTCGATTCTTCGCAGTACACAGCAGATAACATTAAGGTTTTGGAAGGTTTAGAGGCGGTAAGAAAGCGTCCCGCCATGTACATCGGTTCGACTGGGCCTTCCGGCCTTCACCACCTGGTTTACGAAGTGGTGGACAATTCCGTCGACGAGGCACTGGCAGGCTTCTGCGACAAGATCCAGGTCACCATTCACGTCGATAATTCCGTCACCGTGATTGACAACGGCCGTGGCATCCCCACTGACACCCACACCCACAAGGGAAAGTCGGCCGCCGAAGTCGTCATGACCATTTTGCATGCGGGCGGAAAATTCGACAACGACACCTATAAGGTTTCCGGAGGCCTCCACGGGGTAGGCGTATCGGTGGTAAACGCGCTTTCCGAGCGGCTCGATCTGGAGATCTGGCGTGACGGAGCAGTGTACGAGCAATCTTACGAGCGCGGAATTCCAGTGACCGATTTCCGCCGCACCGGAAAGACCCAGAAGCGAGGCACCAAGATCACCTTCAGACCTGACTCGAAAATATTTGAAACCAGCGACTTCAGTTTCGAAATTCTGTCGCAGCGCCTGCGAGAGCTTTCGTTTCTGAACCGGGGTTTGGAGATCATTCTGGAAGACCTTCGCACCGACGATGCCGAAAAGAAACAGCGCTTTCTTTACCGGGGAGGAATCACCACGTTCGTCGAGCATTTGAACAAGAACAAGAATGTGCTTCACAACAAGCCGATCTCCTTTGAAGAAGAGCGTGAGGGAGTGACCATAGACGTCGCAATTCAGTACAACGACGGGTATGCGGAGT
Organism: Acidobacteriota bacterium; assembly: GCA_036507075.1. Lineage (GTDB taxonomy): Bacteria > Acidobacteriota > UBA6911 > JACQSX01 > JACQSX01 > DASXQR01. The sequence goes on from DASXQR010000083.1 coordinate 163,704, forward strand.
CGCTGTTTTCGTTTGCCAACAACATCAATACAAGCGAAGGTGGAACGCACCTGATCGGCTTCAAGTCGGCGCTGACGCGAACCATCAACAACTACGCAGCTTCTGCAAATCTGATCAAGGATCTCAAGCAGAATCTTCAAGGGGACGATGTTCGGGAAGGCCTGACGGCCGTTGTCAGCGTGAAGCTGCCCAATCCTCAGTTTGAAGGACAAACCAAGACCAAGCTGGGCAACAGCGAGCTCAAAGGCCTGGTCGAGATGGTGGTAAACGAAAAGCTAAGCGGTTACTTTGAAAAGAATCCGCCGGTTGCTCGTCGCATTGTGGAAAAAGCGATTGAAGCCGCGCGCGCACGAGAAGCGGCACGAAAGGCGCGCGACCTGACGCGGCGCAAGGGCGCGCTGGACAATCTCTCCCTGCCCGGCAAGCTGGCGGACTGTCAGGAACGCGATCCTCAGTTTTCGGAAATCTTCATTGTCGAGGGAGATTCTGCCGGCGGCTCCGCCAAGCAGGGCCGCGACCGCAAGTTCCAGGCCATACTTCCCATCAAGGGAAAAATCCTGAACGTGGAGAAGGCGCGTTTTGACAAGATGCTGAGCAATCAGGAAATCGCCACCATGATTTCCGCCTTCGGCACCGGCATCGGAAAAGAGGATTTCGATCTGGCCAAGCTGCGGTATCACCGGATCATCATCATGACGGATGCCGACGTAGACGGCTCCCACATCCGCACGCTGCTGCTCACGTTCTTTTATCGACAGATGAGGGAGTTGGTGGATCACAGCCACATCTACATCGCCCAGCCGCCGCTGTTTAAAATCAAAAAGGGCAAAGAGGAGCGTTATCTCCGCGACGAGAAGGAATTGACCGATTACCTGATGGCCCGGGCAACCGAAGATCTGGTGGTGCGCAGCAAGAAACTGAAAGTGGAATACAAAGGCAAGAAGCTGGTCGATGCAATGCACCAGTTGATGGAATTCAACAAGCTTTACGAGAAGTTGAACCGCCGCATGAGCGGTCCCGGAATCCTGGATATCCTGGTTTCACAACTCGCGGGCAAGGGCGGGTTGTTGCAGCGGCATCGGAATCTTAAAGAGGTGTTCGCCACCGAAGAGAACACCAGGTCGTTGGCTGTTGCGCTGCAAAAACAGGGCTACAACGCCCGACACAAGAAGGAAGAAGAGCACAATTTGTTCCAGCTCAATGTTTCCAACGGAAACGGCATGGAAATCAAAATCGATTGGGATTTTCTATCTTCGGCTGAATTTGTAAAACTGCTGCAGGTTTTCCAGCAGATTGCCGATTTTGAGGAGCCTCCCTTCGTCATTCAGGAAAAAAACAAGGACATCGAGCTCAATTCGCGTGAACAGTTGCTCAATTACATCATCTCGGCCGGCAAGAAGGACGTCAATATTCAGCGCTACAAAGGGCTGGGCGAGATGAACCCGTCGCAGCTTTGGGAGACGACAATGAATCCCGACACGCGCACGCTTTTGCAGGTGAAAGTCGACGACGCGGTGGAGACCGATGAAATCTTCAATATCCTGATGGGAGATGCCGTCGAGCCGCGGCGGAAGTTCATCGAAGAGAATGCGCTGAATGTGAAGAATCTGGACATTTAATAGTGGTTTTTCACGTTGGCGGGTTTACACGTTGGCGGGTTTACGGGTTTCGGGTTTCTGCTGAACTTCCAAAGGTCGCAAACCTTAACCCGGTAGCCGGAACCGGTAAACCTACACCCGTGAACTTGAAAACTCGAAACCCGTAAACCCGTAAACTCGTAACCCGTAAACCCGTAACCCGTGAACCCGTAACTAACTCGTTAAATTCGCAACTCTGAAGTAGATGGATATTGCCAAGCACCAGGTTCCCATAAACATCGAAGATGAAATGCGCGTGTCCTACCTGGACTACGCCATGTCGGTCATTATCGGCCGGGCCCTGCCCGATGTGCGCGACGGCCTGAAGCCGGTGCACCGCCGGGCCCTTTTCGCGATGCGGGAACTGGGAAATACTTTCGACAAGCCGTATAAGAAATCCGCTCGCATCGTTGGCGATGTAATCGGCAAGTATCACCCGCACGGAGACACGGCTGTCTACGATACGATCGTTCGCATGGTGCAGGATTTCTCGCTGCGCTATCCGCTCATTGACGGCCAGGGAAACTTTGGCAGCGTCGACGGCGATTCGCCGGCGGCGATGCGGTACACTGAAGTGCGGATGGGCCGGCTGGCGGGCGAGCTGCTGGCGGACATTGACAAAAACACCGTCGATTTCCAACCCAATTACGACGAATCGCTGGAAGAGCCTCTGGTCCTTCCCGCCAAGTTTCCAAATCTGCTGATCAACGGAGCCTCCGGCATCGCTGTCGGCATGGCGACCAACATTCCGCCTCACAACCTGAATGAAGTGATAGAGGCAACGATCACGCTTATCGACAAACCCGACACCCCGGTCAAGGACCTGATGAAAATGATTCCCGGCCCTGACTTTCCAACCGGCGGATTCATCTACGGGCGAGCCGGGATCAAGCAGGCGTACGACACGGGGCGGGGCATCATTCAGATGCGTGCCAAGGCGGCCATCGAACAGATAGGGAAGGATCGGGAAGCGATCGTCGTTACAGAGATCCCGTATCAGGTAAACAAAGCCAAGCTGATTGAGCGCATCGCCGAACTGGTGCGCGAGAAAAAGCTGGAAGGCGTGTCCGACCTGCGCGATGAGTCCGACCGCGACGGAATGCGGATTGTGATCGAGTTGAAGCGCGGCGAGCAGCCTCAGGTAATTCTCAACAATTTGTACAAGATGACGCCGATGCAGGCCACCTTCGGCGTGATCCTGCTGGCAATCGTGGGCAACCAACCCCGCGTGCTCAACCTGCAGCAGTGTCTCAATCTGTTTATCGAACACCGGAAAGAAGTAGTGACCCGGCGAACACGCTTTGATCTGGACAAGGCGGAAAAGCGTGCCCACATCCTTGAGGGTTTAAAGAAGGCCCTCGACCACCTGGACGGCGTAATCACATTGATCCGCAGCTCCAAAACCCCACCGGAAGCGCGTGACGGCCTGATTAAGAAATACGGGCTTACTCAGCCGCAGGCGGAGGCGATTCTGGAAATGAGGCTGCAGCGGCTCACCGGACTGGAGCGCGACAAAATCATCGAGGAGTACGAACAGACGCTTAAATTGATTGCCCAGTTGAAGGAAATCCTGGGCAGCGAAAAGGCGCTCAAAAAAGTAATCCACGCCGAGTTGCGGGAAATTCAGAAAGCCTACGGCGATGAACGGCGCAGCACCATTGTGGATGAACAGGTCGAGCTCAGCCTGGAAGATCTGATCGTCGACGAAAATGTCGTAATCACGGCGACCCGCTCAGGCTACATCAAGCGAACCGCGGCACACGTTTATCGAAGCCAGAACCGGGGCGGAAAAGGCCGCATCGGGATGACGGCCCGCACCGAAGACATCATCGACTATCTTTTTGTGGCGTCCACGCACGCCTACATGCTGATCTTTACCAACAAAGGCCGGGTATACTGGCTCAAGGTCTACGAGATTCCCGATGTTGGGGCAGCCGGCAGGGGCAAGGCGATCGTCAACCTCGTCAACATGGGAAATGACGAGAAGATTGCCGATATGATTGCAGTGCGCGAGTTTTCCGAAGGACGCTACGTGGTGATGGCAACGCGCCGCGGCGTGATCAAAAAGACTGAACTTACGGCGTTCTCCAATCCGCGCTCGAACGGAATCATCGCCATGGGCGTGGAGGACGACGATGAACTGATCGCCGTCAAGCAGACCGGAGGCAGGCATGAAGTTTTCCTGGCAACCCATGACGGGCTCGGGATCCGCTTTTCCGAGGAGGATGTCCGGGATATGGGACGCACCGCCTTTGGCGTTTGGGGAATCCGGCTTCGCAAAGGCGATTATCTGGTTGGCATGGAAGTCTTTGATCCTGCAGCCACAGAAGAAGGCGGCGTTCTCAGTGTGACCGAGCGCGGCTACGGAAAAAGGACCAAAATCTCGGAATATCGCACGCAAGGCCGCGGCGGAAAAGGCATCATCAACATCAAGACCACCGAACGCAACGGCAAAGTAGTCGGCATTTGCCACGCAGTGGAAGATTCGGAAGTCATTTTAATCACAGAACACGGTAAGATTATTCGGCTGGAGGCTTCCCAGATCCGGGAAACCGTAACTCGAAGCGCTCAGGGAGTTCGGCTGATTATTCTGGAGGAAAACGATCGCGTCGCCGACCTGACGCTGATCACTCCTGAACCTGAAGAAGAAAACGGTACTGAATGAACAGGTGGGTAACCGCACTGAAGCAGTGGGCCTCAGCGGTAAAAACGTGGGGGTACGCCGTCTGGCAAAAGATTATGCCCATGCTGAAAGGAATTGACTGGTCAGATCCGCGCACCTGGGGAATCGTATCGGTAGCGGCAATTCTCCTGATCGTGCTGATTTGGCTGATCGTGCGCGCCGCGCGGCGCAAGCGCCCGGATCTGGGCGAAAGAAGATCGGCCGGGATGCCTCCGGAGGCGAGGATCACGGCAAAGCAGTTTGAGAAGACTCTGGACAACCTGAAGCAGGATGAGCCCCAGTTTGTCGAATTGATCAGCTCTATTTTGAAGCATCGCAGTGTTGATCAGTTGCTCAGCCACGATGAAATCAGCACCGCTTTCGGCCGGCTCACTGAAATCCAGGAAAGGAGCGGCCAGGCGCCTAAAAAGCGGACCAGCCTTCTTGCTCTCGACGAAAACCCCGGCACGTGGAAGGAAAAGAACGCGGCGATGCTGACGGTGGTTCGCAGTTGCTACGGCAACGAGGCCATCTATTCAAAGCTGGATGAGAAGGGCCGCCGCCTTGTCGACCAGTTCCTCGACAGCGTCACTACCTGATTTCGGATTGGCGAATGCGGAATGCGGAATTGGAGCGCTCGACCATCCGGTTTCTTTATTCCGCATTCGACATTCCCCAATCCGCATTCGGACTATCTGGTAACCTCTTGTTTGCATTGACTATAGGGCCGCTGGTGTCTTAGAATTAAGGTTTGCCCGAATATGAGTAAATCCAAATAGCGAGGAGGTGCAGTTTATTGGCTGAAGTTATCGTGCAAGAGGGCGAGTCCCTGGAAAGCGCGTTGCGGCGTTTCAAGCGTAAGGTACAGCAGGAGGACATCATCAAAGACGTAAAGAAACACTCCTTCTACTTGAAACCCGGCGAGAAGAAACGCGTAAAACAGGCCTTGGCCCGGAAGCGCAACCGAAAGAAGTCCCGCCAGATAAGCACCTAAAGTAATAGGTTTAAGATCTTCAAAGCCTCCGCAATGACGGAGGCTTTCGTTTATGCAGCCAAGCCCGGCTAATTCAAAAGCATTAACCGCCAAGAGCGCCAAGAACGCTAAGACCCGCGGGGGATAACAGCCTGGAGCCTAAATCATGAAGGCCCCATTAGAATTGCATGTCGGCATTCTTTTGCGTTGGCCTTCATGATTTAGGCTCCAGGCTGTCATCCCCCGCTATCTTGGCGTTCTTGGCGCTCTTGGCGGTGAAGTTTTTGAATTAGCCGGGCTTGGCTAGCGAAATCAATAACATGCGAGTCGTCGATCTGATCGCCCAGAAGCGCAACGGGAATCCGCTGACAACCGAGCAGATCCGGTTTCTGGTGGACGGGTACGTGCGGGGAAACATCCCCGATTACCAGATCTCCGCCCTTCTGATGGCGGTGTTTTTCCGCTCCATGAACCACGAGGAAACCGTCGCCCTCACGCGCGCCATTGTGGATTCAGGTGTCACTCTGGACTTTTCCGATCTGGACGGACCGGTAATTGACAAACACAGCACCGGGGGCGTGGGAGATAAGACCTCGATCATCATCGTGCCGCTGGTGGCCGCCTGCGGGGTTTTTGTTCCGATGATTTCCGGCAGGGGCTTGGGCCATACTGGCGGCACCCTTGACAAACTGGAGTCCATTCCCGGGTTCAAGGTTAATCTCGCTCTGAACGAGTTCAAGACCATCGTGCGCCGTACGGGGGCAGCATTGATCGGGCAGACTGCCGAGCTCGCCCCGGGCGACAAGAAGCTCTACGCTCTGCGCGACGTCACCTCCACGGTGGAAAGTATTCCCTTGATTGTCGCAAGCATTATCAGCAAGAAGGTCGCCGAGGGGATCGACGGCCTGGTGCTCGACGTGAAAACCGGTTCGGGTGCTTTCATGAAAACCTTGGAAGATTCCCGAGCTTTGGCTCGGGCGCTCGTCAGCACAGGACGCCTGCTGGGGATGAAGGTTACTGCGCTTATCACCAACATGGAAGAACCGCTGGGACACGCGGTCGGGAATTCCGCAGAGATTGTTGAATGCGTGGAAATTCTAAAAGGTGGAGGCCCGGAGGATCTAAAGACAGTATCCCTTGCTCTGGCAGCCGAAATGCTGGTGCTTGCCGGGCTGGCATCATCGGCCGAGCAGGCCCTCGACTTGCTGGAGCGCAGAATCGTCAGCGGGGAAGCCCTGGACAAACTGAGAGAAATCATTCGGGCTCAGGGCGGCAAAGCTGAAATCGTGGAGGAGGACCTGCACTTGCCTCAGGCATCGCATCGGCACGAACTGCGGGCGCCGCGTAAAGGCTACGTTAGAAGGGTACAGGCAGAGCCGATTGGAAAGGCAGCCATGCTTTTGGGCGCCGGCAGAGAGACGGTTGATTCCGTCATCGATCATGCAGCCGCCGTGTGGGTGCGCAGGAAGCGAGGCGAGCAGGTGGACGCCGGCGATCCCCTTTGCACGCTGGAGTTCAATGACAGCCGGCGTTTGGAGGAAGCGATCAGCCTTGCCGCCGCCGCCTTTGAGATCGGAGAGGCGCCCCCCTCGAAGTTAAACCTGGTGCTGGAAAGGATCTCTCAATGATACAGAAGTTGGGCTGTCTTGGTGCCTTGGTGGTTGAAAAAAATGAACCACAAAGGCACCAAGCTAACCTTACGCTTGGGTGCAGTAGGGACGCTCAGAGAAGATGCTGAAAAGCGGAGAACAATATTTGAAACACCTGTCAGAAACGGCCGAGTGGCTCAAGCCGCAACTGAGAATCAAACCATCGGTGGGTTTGATTTTAGGATCCGGGTTGGGCCACTTCCTGAACCACATGAAGGGAAGCGTGTCGATCCCTTATTCGAAGATCCCGCACTTCCCCCGCTCCACCGTCGTCGGTCACTCGGGGAATCTGGTCTTCAACCGTATCGGGAAGATGGGATTTATTGCCATGCAGGGCAGGGTTCACTTCTACGAAGGCTATTCCATTTCCGAAGTCGTGTTTCCCCTGAGGGTGCTTGTCCGGCTTGGGATTACCAGCCTGATTGTCACCAATGCCGCAGGAGGCATAAACCGGCGCTTCAAACCCGGAGACCTGATGTTGATTAACGATCACATCAATCTGATGGGAGTGAACCCGTTGATGGGGCCGAATCTCGACGAGCTTGGTCCCCGCTTTCCGGATATGTCGGATGCATATTCACTGGAGTTTCGCGCCTTGGTGCGTTCGGTGGCCAAAGAGCAGAAGATCAAATTGCAGGAAGGAGTTTACGTCGGCCTGGCGGGGCCCAGTTACGAAACTCCGGCTGAAATCAGGATGCTCGGATTGCTGGGCGCCGACGCAGTTGGAATGTCCACGGTTCCCGAAGTGATCGCCGCCAATCACTCCGGCGTGAAGGTAATGGGAATCTCCTGCATCACAAACATGGCCGCCGGTATTCTTCCCCGCAAGCTCGATCATGCCGAAGTCATGGAGACCACCGCGCGCGTACGCAAGACTTTCGGCAATCTGCTGAACGGGATACTGAAAAAATTGGCGAATTCCGAGTAATAAATTTTTGTGTCCTTTGTGTCTTTGTGGTGAAAAAGTCATAGATGACAGTCACCCCAACTGCTTTTCGTCAAACGGGGCCGGGAAAAGGTCCTTCATCTGGTATTCCTTTTCCTCTCCCTGCACATTGACCAGGTGGACAGGAATGTCGCCGCAGAATTCCCAGATGATCTGGCGGCAGGCGCCGCACGGGGGCGTGAGAATCCTGGAATCAGCCGCGACTGCGATGGCTTTAAAGTTCCTTCGCCCTTCGGAGATGGCCTTGAAGATTGCCACACGCTCGGCGCACACGGTCAGACCATAAGTGGCGTTCTCCACATTACAGCCGGTGATGATCTCTCCCGATTCGTCAAGCAGGGCCGCCCCCACCCGAAAATTTGAGTATGGCGCATGCGCGTTATCTCGCGCCTTCAAGGCGGCATCTTTCAAATTCCGCGCATCAATTGTGGCCACGCTTCTCCCTTCCGCTATTTTTTCAATTCAGCAGTCCAATTCACCACCACGGCGACGGGTAAAGGCCTGGTCTCTTCAACCGGTGTATTGATTACAAAACGGCTGCCATCGCTGGCGACCGCGTAATCCAGACCTCGGATGCGCGGCTCGAACAGGACCTGCGGTATTCCGGCTTCAACTGTGGCGCCGCAATGGACCGCCACCGATATCAGCTTTTTCTCGGGGCTCAAGTAATAAATCTCCTCAGCGTTGCCGCCCCAGCGAGGCTGCAGACCGCCGTTGGTTGAGACGCGCAACTTGGCGCCCGGCCTCAGGAAAGGCCGCACGTAGATCTCGTATCTTCCCGATTCGTCGGACGCATAAGCCACCCATTGTCCATCGGGAGAGAAGCGGCCCTGTATCTCGTCAAATTCGCTCTGAAGAAAGCGCTTCGGAGTGCGGTCTCCGAAGAGAGGAAGCACCCACAAGTCTGATCGGGATTTTTCCGGGTTGATGTTCTGGTAAATAAGGTAACGGCCGTCCCTGGAAAGATCGGTCGGATGCTTGTCCACGGTGGATTCAAGCAGAGCTTCCTCCTCTCCTCCGGCAGCGGCCGATTTTTGATGCAGATTGCCCGGGCCGCGCTCGTGAGAGCTGAATACCAACCCTCCATCCGGCGTCCATACGGGATTAAGATTGTCCCAGGTGTTGACGGTGAAGCGGGTAAGAATGTTGCGCGTTATCTCCAGCAGCCAAACGTCCCGGTTGCCGGCGGGAGGGCTCACCATGTTCACCGCAAGGACTTTTCCGTCCGGTGACAGCTCCGGATTGGAATACTGTCCGGGAACGCCGACCGTTTCCAGTTTCTGGCCCTTGCGATCCACCCAGACAAGCTGAGCGTCCGGATTGCCACCTTCTCCAAAGACCAGCACTCCGTTGTCGGAAGCCGAAACGGCGGCGCGGTTCGTGTCCAGGTCGACCGCCGGTTCCCTGGCCAGCGTCACCGGATCTCCGGTGATCTGCAACCGTCCTGCATTAAACGGCACTGCCATCAAAGTCCTCTCGCGAACAAACACCAGATACCCGGGCGGAGCATAAATTGCGTTGCTGGCGAGGTTCAGCAACTGTTTCCTCTCTTTCAGATCGAGCGATTCGACGTAGACTGCGCGATTGTCTCTCTTGGGACTGCCCGCGAAATAAATGAAGTGTCGGCCGTCGGGGAGAAACTGGGGCCATCGATGTGTGTTCTGGGGAATGGATTTGTCCAGATCCGTCACGCTGTCGACCGGTCCTCCGTCCTGGGAGATCCGATGGATCGGCCCGCGCGTGCTGGGCGAGAACAGGATCACGCCCTCCCGGCTCCAGGTGCCCCCGCGGCCGTCGGACGCGTCGCACAGCGTCTGAGGAGGGCCGCCGACGGCAGAAATCTTCTTTAACTTGCCTTGCGCGAAAAAACCGATAAACCGGCTGTCAGCCGACCAGAATGGATAGCGCGCTCCTTCAGTCCCCGGAAGCGGTAGGGCGTCGAGGGCGTCCAGGCGCCGTACCCACAGTTGATCCTTCCCCGTTCGATCCGCGGCAACAAACGCCAGAGAACGGCCGTCGGGTGAAAGACTTAACAGATCCACGTTGGTGAAGGCCGATTTCTGGATGGGATAAATGGAGTATTTGAAAACGCGGGGCTCATTCTGTCGCCGCCGTAGAACCGAGATACTAAGAAGCATGAGTAGCATCAGCACCGCAAACAGCCAACCCCACCTCTCACGCCTCACCTGCGCCGCCGCAAAGGAAGGGGCGGAAAGGCGCTTGTCTGCTTGAATCATTTCCAGTTGAAGCTTCAGATCGTGGGCCGATTGCCAGCGGTCATCGGGATCTTTTGACAGGCACAGTTCAATGCTGCGTGCCAGAGCCGGAGGCGAATAAGGCGCGACCGTGGAGATGGCAGATGGTTCCGAATTAAGAATCGATTCGGCGATGCTGGCACGGTCGGCTCCCTGGATTGCCTTTCTGCCGGTAATCATTTCGTAAAGTATCAATCCAAACGCGAAAACATCGCTGCGTTCGTCCGCCTCCTTTCCATTGAGTTGTTCGGGAGACATGTAACGGTATGTCCCAAAGACGACTCCGCCTGCAGTGAGATCGGGAGGCTGCGTCGGCGGAGTCGAGTCCATCGCCGGCTCGGGTATCAACGGGTCGAGTTTGGCCAGGCCGAAATCAAGCAGTTTTGCCCCTTCCCGCGTCAGCATGATGTTGCTTGGCTTCAGATCCCGGTGGACAATTCCCTTGCGGTGCGCATTATCCAAGGCATCCGCGACCTCAATACCGCAGCGCAGCGTCTGCTCGAGCGGAAGCGGGCCTCGCGCCAGGCGGTCGGCCAGCGTCTGGCCCTCCAGGTACTCCATCACCAGATAATCAACGCCGTCCTGGTTGCCTATATCGAACAGAGCGCAGATGTGCGGATGGGACAGGCCTGAAATGACGCGCGCCTCCCGATCAAATCTCTGCTTCAATTGTGGATTGCCCGACAGGTGTGGAGTCAACACCTTGACGGCGACAAGCCGGTCCAGGCGCAGGTCTTTTGCCCGATATACCTCTCCCATGCCTCCTGAACCGAGAGGCGAGAGAACTTCATAGGGACCGAGGCGACTTCCGGGAGAGAGCGGCATGTGGGATAGAATTATATTTGAATGCGTTCCTCCAACAGAAGCAGCTACCGCGGCCGGGGTCTCTTTTTCACAGTGCCCGTAAGAGACTGTCGCGCCCGGGTGTCGCTGAATTTGAGACCCAACTCATACGGCCGGCTTTTCCGCTGCTGTGTGACAGCCGGCTTGTTGAGCGGAATGCTGCTTTTACACTTCGCTGCAGCGGGTCCGGCCGCGGTGCCAAAGACCGAAGCCGTTGATTTGTTGATCCGAAACGGCCGCATCCTGACGGTGAATTCCTCTCTTGAAGAATTTGACCCCGGATTTGTGGCTGTGCGGGGATCAACCATTGTGGGCCTCGGGCCGCCGGCCGAGGCCGGTCGATTCCGCGCGCGGCAAACACTGGATGCTTCCGGAATGATCGTGATGCCCGGTTTGATCAACACGCACACGCATTCCCCGATGACTTTGCTGCGCGGCCTGGGTGGAGACACGAACCTGATGGAGTGGCTGCAGAAGTACATCTTTCCGGCGGAGGCAAAAAATGTCGATCCCGACATGGTCTACTGGGGCGCGCAGCTGGCCTGCTACGAAATGATCCAGTCGGGAACAACGACCTTTGTCGATATGTATTACTTCGAAGATCGAATTGCCGACGCGGTCAAGGCCGCCGGCATGCGCGCCATTCTTGGTGAGACGATAATTGATATGCCGGTGCCGGACAACAAGAGCGCCGGAGCAGCGCTGGCCTACACGCGAAGATTCATCGAACGCTGGCGGCGCGATCCGTTGGTTACGCCGGCGGTCGCCCCACATGCTCCTTACACCTGCTCGTCGAAAACGCTGCAGGATTCGCAGAAGCTCGCCAATGATTTCGCCGCGCCGTTGATCATCCACCTTTCCGAGACGGAGGCCGAGGTTAAGACGATTCACGAGAAATATGGACGCACTCCGGCGGCATATCTGGAAAGTCTCGGCTTTCTTCAGGATTCCCTGATTGCAGCTCACTGCGTTTGGATTACTGAAGATGAGATCCCTTTGTTAAAGCGCCGCGGCGTTGGTGTTTCGCACAACCCGGAAAGCAACATGAAGCTGGCATCAGGCATCGCTCCTTTGCGCGGTTTCCTGCAAGCTGGTCTGGACGTGGGGCTGGGAACCGATGGGGCTGCCAGCAACAACAATCTGGATATGTTCGAGGAGATGGACACGGTCGCCAAGCTGCATAAAGTGTTTCTGAAAGACCCCGCTTTTTTGAACGCGCGCGCCACGCTGCAGCTTGCCACGTCGGGAGGCGCCCGGGTGATCAACCGTTCGGGGGAGCTGGGAACGCTGGAGGCCGGAAAGCTGGCCGACATCATTCTGGTCCGAACAAACGGCGCGTCGGCAATTCCAATGTACGATGTGTATGCGCAACTGGTTTACTCGCTCAAGGGAAGCGCCGTTGATGCCAGCATCATTCACGGGCGGGTCGTGATGCAAAACAGAGTTGTCCGGACCATCCCTTACGATGTGCTGTTGAAAAACGTGCGCAGGCTTCAAGCAAAGATCGCCAGGAGTGTGGGACTCTGAGAGTTTGGACATTCCAGACGTAGAGACGCGGCCTGCCGCGTCTGAGTTGGACGCGGCATGCCGCGTCCAGAGCGCCGCAAAGCGGCGCAGGCGCGATTTATCGCGCCCGACTCAGACGCGATGTATCGCGTCTCTACGGTGTCAAAATGTGCACTCTGACGGATAACTTTCATGAGATTCAGGCGAATTATTCTGATCGTGCTCGACTCGCTTGGCATTGGCGAGATGCCTGACGCGGCCGAGTATGGCGACACGGGGAGCGATACGCTGGGACACATCGCCGAGCAGCGCGCACTGCGGATCCCGCATCTGCAGCAGCTCGGACTGGCCAATCTGAAGCGGTTGCAAAGCGTGGCGCCCGTTGCCAAACCGCGGGCGCATTTTGGAAGGATCGCGCTGGCTTCTCCCGGCAAAGACACAACAACCGGACACTGGGAGATGTCGGGGATTCTGTTGAAAAAGCCCTTTCCCCTCTATCCGCGCGGTTTCCCGCCGGAAATCATCGATCGATTCTCGCGTGAAACCGGCCGGGGAGTGCTGGCAAATATCCCGGCCTCCGGGACCGAAATCATCGCCCGATTCGGGGAAGAGCATCTCGGCACGGGCAAGTGGATCGTCTACACCTCGGCCGACAGCGTCTTCCAGGTTGCGGCCCACGAGGAAAAGATTCCTGTAGATGAGCTCTATCAAGCCTGCAAGAGGGCGCGCCACATCCTGCGCGGCGAACATGAAGTGGGACGCGTGATTGCGCGTCCCTTCAACGGAATCCCTGGAAACTTCAAACGGACCGAGCGCCGCAAGGACTTCGCCATTGATCCTACCGGTGTAACCATGCTTGATCTTTTGCACGCCCGCGGACTTCCCACCTTAGGGATTGGAAAAATAGCCTCGATATTCTGCTATCGCGGAATTTCCGAAGAGATCAAAGTGAAGGACAACATGGAGAACTGCGATCGAATCCTTGCCTGCATGGGCCGGCAGGACTCCGGCTTGATCTTCAGCAACCTTGTGGATTTCGATATGGTTTACGGCCACCGGAACGACGTGCAGGGTTACGGCAAGGCGCTGGAAGAATTCGATGACCGGCTGGAAGAAATTGAAGCCTGTCTGAGGCCGGAAGATCTTCTGCTACTGACGGCCGATCATGGCTGCGATCCGGCGACACCCTCTACCGACCACTCGCGCGAATATGTCCCGCTGATCGCCTTTTCTACCGCCTTTAGAGCAGGCTCGGACCTGGGGACCCGAAAAACGCTCGCCGACATCGGAGCCACCGTCTGCGAAAACTTCGGCTGCCGGCTGCCCGTGGGCGAGAGTTTTCTGGAAGCTTTATCAGCTCCTGCAGCAAAGTTGCAACCAAAGCCGAACCGCGCGCGGTTCGGCAGCGAATCTCTGCGATAGAACTTGACTTCACGCCCGGTCGGGTCTACACAGAGAGTTACACGGTACTTCAGCCGCAGACATTCAGGAGGTCTTTTTATGAGACGCTTCTCCGGGATCTATTTCCTGCCGTTCATCGTTTCGTTGGTGCTGGTTTTGACTTCCCTGGGCCGGCTCTCTGCCCAGGTCCTTTACGGAACCATTGTCGGCAATGTGACGGATGCCAGCCAGGCGTCCGTTCCGGGCGCAACCGTCACCATCATTAACACGCAAACCAACCAGACGCGCGAGTCGCAGACAGGAGACACGGGAGCCTTCAGTTTCTCCAATGTTCCGGCCGGAACATACACCGTAAAGGTCGGCCTTCCGGGTTTTAAGGAATTCGTCAAGCCCGACGTGATCGTTACCGTGAACACGATATCGCGCGTTGACGCCATGCTGCAGGTAGGTGAGGTCTCAGAAACGGTGACGGTCGCGGGCGGCGCAGTGGCGCTCCAGACCGACAAGACCGATGTTCACAAGGAGCTGACTTCCAAGGAAGTGACCGACCTGCCGGTGAACATCTACCGGAATTATCAAAGCCTCATCGACCTCGTTCCTGGGACAACCCCGGCCCGGTTCCAGAATGCCGTCACCGATACGCCCGCCCGGGGGCTGACCACCAACGTGAATGGCACTGCCCGAAACAGCAACAATACGCGGCTGGACGGAGCCACCACTGTATTGACCTGGTTGCCGCATCACGTTCTCTATGTTGCGCCCCAGGAATCCATCCAGACAGTCAATGTTTCCACTAACAACTTTGACGCGGAGCAGGGACTGGCCGGTGGGGCAGCCATTACTGTTCAGACCAAGTCGGGAACGAATCAATACCATGGCGTGGCTTTCGGCTACCACAGCAACAGCGCGCTGCGCGCCAAGAATTTCTTTACACCGCAAAACAGCAATGTACCAAAAAACCTTTTGACCATGTTCGGCGGCACGTTCGGAGGTCCCATCAAAAAAGACAAATTGTTCTTCTTCACCAGTTGGGAAGCCATGCGCGAGCGGCAGAACTATTCCCAACTGTACACGGTCCCGACGGCAGCAATGCGGACTGGAGACTTCTCGGGTACGGGCGTCACCCTTTACGATCCAAACACCGGCAATCCGGATGGTTCAGGACGAACATCTCTAGGCACCACCATACCGTCAGCGCGCATCAACTCGGTGGCAAAAAAAATGCTGGCGCTGATTCCCCTGCCTAACCAGCCGGGGCTTACTAGCAATTACTACGCGTCGGGGCCGCAGATTTTCGACCGCGATAATTACGATTTCAAAGTGGACTGGGTAAGGTCGGCGGCTACTACCGTCTGGGGAAAGTACAGCCTGATGAATGCTCCTGTCCTGTGTCAGTTTTCTCTCAAGGAAGCCGGCGGCGATGCGTTGTCCATCAGCGGGGGTGCGGGCCTCGGGACCACCAGGGTGCAACTAGCCACTATCGGGGGCACTCATCTGTTTTCTTCACGATTTCTGGTGGATGGGACCGTCGGTTTCAGCCGCTACGCGCATTCCACACGCGGGCCGGACTTTGGTACAAACTTCGGGACCGACGTGCTGGGAATTCCTGGGACGAACGGTCCGGACATACGGCAAAGCGGTATGCCTTTTTTTCAAATCACGGGTTATGCCAGTCTCGGCAACACGTCCACCTGGAGCCCTGTAGACCGCCGCGACAATAGCTGGACCTACACTACAAACGCAAATTTGTCTCGCGGCAAACATGACATTCGCTTTGGAGTTGATATCGCTCGACAGCATATGAACCACTGGCAGCCGGAACTCGGAGGCAGGAGCCCGCGGGGGAATTTTCGTTTTACCGGCGGAGTGACGGCGCTGAGGGGCGGGACGGCCCCCAACCGCTATAATGCAATGGCCGATTTTCTCCTGGGCCTTCCGCAGAACCTCGGCAAGGCGTTGCAGTTCTACGACCCCATGAGCACGCGCGAATGGCTTGAGGGTTATTACTTCCGCGATCGATGGCAGGCCACTCCGAAGCTGACCCTTACCATGGGACTGCGCTGGGAATACTATCCGCTGATAACCCGCACCCAGACCGGAATCGAGCGCTATGACCCGGACGAGAACAAGGTGTACATCGGCGGCCAGGGCAGCGTACCCGATAATGCCGGGATCTCGGTCCCTAAGGTCCTGCTGGCACCGCGCTTTGGAATCGCGTACCGGTTGGGACACAGCGGCGTCCTGCGCACCGGATATGGAATCACGGTCGATCCCTACCCGATGGCCAGACCGATGCGTTCGCCTTATCCGGTAGTGATCTTCTCGGATCACGAAGGCGCGAATTCCTTCCAGCCGTTCGGCCCGATCCTTAACGGCATCCCCCCGATTACCGGGCCCGACATCAGCAAGGGGATCATTGACATTCCTCCCACGATCGGAACCCGCACCATGGAAAAGGGACGCTTCAAACGGGGGTACATCCAATCCTGGAATCTGATCTATGAGCGGGAAATGCCGCTCAACCTTGTCGGATCGGTGGGATACGTTGCCACGCGCAGCATCCGCCAGATCGCCCAGCTTGAGCTGAACGCGGCGCCGCCGGGAACGGGATCAGCCGGCCGGCCGCTGTTTGTCAAGTTCGGACGCTCGGCCAGCACGCAACTGCATATCCCCTGGCAAACTGCGCTTTACGATTCATTGCAGGCGTCGCTGGATCGCAGGTTTAGCAATGGTGTGTTCGTAAAGACTGCCTACACCTGGTCAAAAGCGATTGACTTTCAAGACAACAGCGGAGAGGATGCTCCCATTTTCATGCATCCATCGGTCCGCTATCGGCAGCGCGCGCTGGCCGGCTACGACCGCACGCACAATCTCCGTGTCGCCGCGATTTATGAACTTCCCTTCGGCTCCAAAGGCAGCGGGTTTGCGCGGGCGGTGCTGGGTGGATGGCAGTTGAACGGGATTTTCAGCGCCTATAGTGGAACCCCGTTTACCGTGGGTTCCAGCGGCGCGTCGCTGAATGCTCCCGGAAATGGCCAGGTCGCGGATCAGGTGAAGTCGGAGGTCCAAAAACTGGGCGGCATCGGCCTGGGGAATCCGTTCTTTGACCCCACAGCATTCAAGCCGGTCACCGAAGCGCGATTCGGAAACAGTGGGCGCAACGCCTTGAGAGGACCGGGTGCGGTCAATCTGGATCTAGGGCTGTTTCGCAAATTCCGGGTGACCGAGCAGGTCGAGATGCAGTTCCGAGCCGAGGCTTTCAATTTCACAAACACGCCGCATTTCAACAATCCGAGCGCGAGTGCATCTGATGCGAGCACCTTTATGATGGTCACCAGCGCCCAGCCCGACGAGCGGCAATTCCGATTTGCGCTTCGGTTGAGCTTCTAAAATGTTTCGGTGGTGGGACTATTGTTTCACCACCGAGACACGGACGTCACAGTAGCCCCGCGACTCATTCTCGTAAACGTAAGTCGCAGGCCACCCACAGAGCTGCGGCCGGAAGGGCGTATTGCCCAAATCGGAACAGAATGGAGACGGCTACATTATGTTCACCGCAGAGCCGCCGAGAACGCCGAGTTTCCGCAGAGTTTCATCACAACCTCAGCGAAACTTGGCGTTCTCGGTGGCTCTGCGGTGAAGGCAACATGCCCGTCTACGGCCGGCTTCGATTCGGTTGCGGCTCTGATGGTAGAGTCGACCCCCCTTGGGAATGAGCGCGAATTACAGAATACCGAAGTGGCAATCTGGAGAGTCCCTCTTCGGTTGAGTTTTAAAGGTATCCCGGCGGTCGATTTTTGTTCACCACTGCCGGCGCGACTTCGATCTTGTCCGCAATGGCTTGCGGGATGGGAATGCCTGTCATTTTGCCGTCGGCTTTGTCGCGCTTCACGCAGGCGACGGCGAGTGTTCCACGCGCGACTTCTTTCGGCGGATTATCGTTCATCTTTCGAAAGATGAATGTGTAGACAATCCCCCTTTCATTCTTCTCCCGCACCAGAAGAGAGATTTCCACGACATCTTCAAACCGGAGCGGATGTTTGAAGTCGCACTCCGCATGCACGCGCGGCCAACCGAGTGTCTCGTTGAATCCCGTCGTATGAATCGAAAAGCCCAGGGACCGAAAAAATGCATGTTCGGCTGCTTCCATAAATCGGAAGAAGTTCGAAAAATGCATGATTCCGGCCATGTCGGTGTCCGAGAATTCCACCTGCCGGGTTAACTTGAATTCGTAAGCCATCGGTTTTGATTACCTTTCGCTCAATGGTTTTCCGAGCGCCAGCGGTTCCGGGAGTTTTGCAAACTCTGCCAGACCGTCAAACAACGGTTGAAATTCCCTAAAGAGGTTGCCGATGAGGCAGTCGGTGAGATCGCCTTTGAGATGCGGGAATTCATTTACAAACTCGCGAAAACTGAACTCATGGTCATAGAACGCGTAGATGAGCTTTCTCATGGCCTCGATACCTTTACAGAGCTCATCGCCGTAATCGCTGAATTGCGACGCGGAAACGTCGCCGGACGCAAGCGCCCTGTCCACGGCATCGGCGGCAATCTCACCGCTGCGAAGCGCCAGAAACACCCCTGACGAAAACACCGGATCGAGAAAGGCAAAGGCGTCCCCCACCAGTATCAGCCCGTCGACGGCGCAGTGCCGGGAACGATACGAATATTCCGCCGTGACCCAATACTGCCCGGTCTGCCGCCCGGAAGCGAGGTGCCGCTGTATCCAGGCGTTATTCACCACTTCGCTTTGAAAAATAGCCGCCAGGTCTCTCGAGTTCCTGTACAGATATGTCTTTTCGGCGACAACCCCGACACTGACTGTGTCCTCGGGGAGTGGGATGTACCAGAACCATCCCTTCTCGGGAAGGTAGGCCACCGTTGTGGCGCCCTCATCCAGTCCCGGATCCCGCAGAGCTCCTTTGTAGTAGGTCCAAATGGCGATTTTGTTCAGGTAGGGGTCCCGCACTTTCCATCCGTTGCGTGCCAGCACCAGGGCATCGCGCCCGCTGGCGTCAATAGTTATGGGAGCGTGGAATTCCTGTGCCTCGCCGTCCTTGCCGACGGCCTTCACTCCGACGACAACGCCATTCTGCTTAATCGTGTCGCGCACCATGGTCTCCTCGAGAACTTCGGCGCCGCGCGCGCGCGCGTTGTCCAGCAGCATCTGGTCGAACTCGCTGCGCAGCACCTGCCAGGTGGTGGAAGCT
The DNA here is from genome assembly GCA_036507075.1 of Acidobacteriota bacterium. Lineage (GTDB taxonomy): Bacteria > Acidobacteriota > UBA6911 > JACQSX01 > JACQSX01 > DASXQR01. The sequence continues at coordinate 182,786 of DASXQR010000083.1, forward strand.
TCATGTTGAAGGTGCTGGAAAAAATAAAACGGGTGCGACGCATGGCCGTCGATGTTGACAAACTGGACGCTGTACTTTTTGGGAAAATGAGAAGTCTTCATCCGGTCGATGACGCCCAGGCGCTCCAGCGGAAAATAACAGTAGGGCATGAGCGACTCGCCGATGTGATAACGGGGAAATTTTTCCCTTTCCAGTATCAGCACGCGGCGGCCCTTTGCCGCGAGAACCGCGGCGGTTGTTGATCCGGCCGGCCCGCCTCCAATTACAACCGCGTCGTAGAGCTTTGATGTCATGTCGTTAAATTGAATGGCAACGGTCGGGCATCGTCACGCATAACGCGCGTTGCGATGTTCGGGAAGGAAAAACTCATGCAGCAGCCAATCGACCCGCAGCAGGCCGTCCCGGTTTAGCTGCAGACCGTTCTCATCCAAAGTCAAGAAACCACGCTCTTGCAGCTTGCTCAGGGAATCGGCGAATCGTCGTTGAATGTCGACCGCGAATTTGTTTTGAAAGTACGCCCTGTGAACATGTCCTAGCTTCATTTGAAGAATCAGCTCGCGAATCATGCGCTCTTCCCGGGTGGGCGTCAAAGCGCGGTAAATAGGGAGCGCGCCCTGACGCAGTTTGGCGATATAAGGTCCGAATTCGTGCTCATTTTGAAAATGAGTCCCGCCGACATGTGAGAACGAGGCGACACCCAACCCGATCATGTCCGCGCCGGTCCATAAAAGGTCCCGATAAAGAAAACGCGCCCGCGACGGGTCCTTGACCGCCGTATAGGCGCTGCTGATGCTGTAGCCGGCCTTTTCCAATTCCGTAAAAGCGAAATTGACCCAGTCGCGCTTGGTGTTCCAACCGGCTACAGGCGGAACGGACTTGTCCTGCGCCTTCATTTCCTTAAAGATGGTCGTATTGTAAGGAATTTCCATCTGGTAAATGGTAACGCTGTCGGGCGCCAATGAGATCGTTTCGCGCACGCATTCCCGCCAATTTGCGGCCGTTTCCCCGATCATACCGGCGATCAGGTCGACGTTAATTTGAGGAAATCCGATCGAGCGCGCGAATTCATAGGATCGGTAGATCTCCTTGGATCGGTGCGCTCGCCCGTTGATCTCGAGGATATGGTCATCGAAATTTTCAATTCCCAGGCTGAGACGCGTGACGCCCAGGTCTTTGATCACTTTGAGCTTGCCTTCGGTTATGGTGCCGGGCTCGCATTCAAAAGTGACTTCTTCCGCCTCCTCCCAGGGCAGCAGCTTTTGCATGGCGTCCACGACCCGGCTGAGCTGCCGGGCCGAAATGAATGAGGGCGTGCCGCCTCCGAAGTAAATAAACTTTGGCTTCCTTCCGCCGATGAAACGCTTTTGCGAGTAAAGGGTCAGCTCCTGGATGGCGGCATCGAGATAATGCTGAATCTCGGTCGCGTCCTTGTCGGTGTAAACTTTGAAATAGCAAAAATGACACCGTTTACGGCAGAACGGAATGTGAACGTAAATACCCAGCGGGGTTTCAGGCGCCGGCGCGCGATCCAGGGCCGCGTAGGCTTCGCCCACGTGGTCCGGCGTCCAGAAAGAGTATGGCGGATAGTTGGAGATGAAATAACTGCCAACCGTGCTCTCTTCTTCCAGAAATAAACCTTCCGGTTGTTTGTTCATCGCAAATCTTTCCCCAATACCGCAGCACGTTTGCGCCTCGAGTTACACACAGAAACTTCACGCGCAGACCCAGCCGTTTATTGTAACATTGGCAGCCCCATCCGGGCGATGGGTCGGGTAGATCGCAAGAAACCGAAGCTGGCCGAAGAAATTGCCGCCCATAAAGTGGCAGCACAACTGCTATTTCCCTTCGCCATATGCTGACACTGGTTCGACATCTTTTCGCCGTCGCGGTGCTTCCATTCACGGTGGCCGTTCTGATCCCGTTGTGGATTGCTCGTCAATACCATGTGGCTGTGGTTGTGGGAGCGAACGCACTTGAACTTGTGACTCAGCTCGTTGGAATCGCCTTTGTGGCCATCGGGCTTTTGCTCTTTGGTGAGTCGCTTCGACATTTTGTCGTGAAAGGCCACGGGACCCTTGCACCCTGGGACCCGCCGAAGCACCTGGTTGTCGACGGCCCGTATCGGTACGTCCGGAATCCGATGATCTCGGGTGTGCTCTTCGTCTTGTTTGGTGAGGCGCTCGTTCTTCTCTCGTGGCCTCACGCCCGGTGGGCGCTACTGTTCCTCTGCATCAACCTGATCTACATCCCGCTCCTGGAGGAGCCGCTGCTTCAGGCTCGGTTCGGCGATTCTTATCGCAATTACCGCCACCACGTGCGTCGCTTCATTCCGCGGCTGCGGCCATGGCCCCCTCGTGACCGCGGAAATGATAATTAGCAGCGAGCCACGAAGCCACGAAGCCACGAAGATCGGACGGTTTGTTGGAAGTGGCACTTCAGCATTCACCCATAACATTAAGCAGGAGTGCAACTCAAACCCATGTCGCCCTCTTCGTGGCTTCGTGGCTTCGTGGCTCGACGTGCTGCCGACTCGTTGCCGGATCAGAAACAGCGCGTCACTTGCCAACCATCCTGTTTTCATTCTCGAAAAACAGCGGCTTGCGCTTTGCCGGATGATTTCCTGTCTCATCCATGGTGCGCGCGTCGAACATTCGTCCGTTGATGATTGTGTAACGCACCGTCTCACTGTTGCGAATGTCCTGCAGCGGATCCTTTTCCAGCACTATCACATCAGCCAGTTTGCCGGCCTTGAGCGATCCCAGGTCCCTGTCCATACCCAGATAGCGGGCGCCATTTAGCGTGGCGCAGCGCAGAGCCTGCAACGCCGTCATGCCGCCCTGAACAAAAGACCAAAGTTCCCAGTGCGCGCCCAATCCCTGCATCTGGCCATGTGCTCCCAGTTGAACGCTCACGCCGCGGTCCGAGAGCTCTTTGGCAATGCGCGCGTTGGAGATGTGGTTGAAATCATCCTCGGGTACGAGCATTCGACGGCGCGAGCGGGGATCGACAATGCGCCGCGGGACAAACGACAACAACCTTTCGTTTTTCCCACACATTGCTGTGTTGATACCAGTAGTTCTCGCCGAAGATTCCACCGTATCCGACGATCAATGTCGGTGTATAACCGGTCTGACTTGCCGCCCATAGTGCGAGCACGTCCTTGTAAATGCGGGCCGCCTTCCATCGTGATCACCTGCGCCGCACCGAAGTGCACGGTCGAGAGAAGCAGAAGCAGCACCACTGGAGCGACCCACAATCGGCGCGTACCGGAAGAACGTCTGAGCCGGGGCAAAAATTCTCGTGGATTCATAGGATCAAATGCGGATTTCGGAATGCGGAATGTGGAATATGAGAGTGAATTGGTGTCAGCTTCGCAGTTTTAGCCTGGAAATATTCCGCATTCCCCCATTCCGAAATCCGCATTTATATTTCGTTATTTAGTCGGCATGATAATTACGCGGCGGTTGTCCCCAAAGCCCTGGCTTTCGGTTTTCACCTGCGGGTCTTCCACCAGCGTCAAATGAACGATGCGTCGCTCGCTGGCCGGCATAGGCTGGAGAGGAAAAGGGCGCTGGGAAATCTTCACTTTCTCTGCAGCCTTCTTGGCGAGCAGTTCCAGCTCATATGAGCGGAGCGCCCGAAAGTCATTGCAGTCCAAAAGGATTCGCGACTCCTCTCTGTCGCCAAAAATCAGATTTACCAGGTATTCGATCGAATAGAGAACCTTGCCGCCGTTGGCCAGCAGCATGTCGATCTCCTCCTCACCGTGGATATCCAGGATTTCCTGGCCGTCCTTGTTCTTCCAGTCCAGGCTCGCTTTGACTCCGAAGTGATGCAGTATCTTGCCTACAAAAGCACTCGCTTCCTCTTTTCTTTCAAACATAGGTTATTCCTTATCTGTCTTTCCACCGCGTCGCCCGGGCTTGGGCGACGGCGCCGGAACCGGCATCCACTTCTCGGCCGCTTTCTGCAGGGCCATGCCGAACAGGTTGCTGAATAAGAAGTAGATTACCAGCCCGCTGGGAAACTTAAAAAACATAAAGACGAATATAAACGGCATCATGTTCATCATGCGCGCCTGAGCCGGATCGGTGGTCGTCTGCGGTGTCATGCGCTGCTGCAGGTACATGGTCACGCCCATCAGAACCGGGGTCACATAATAGGGATCCATACGGGAAAGATCGCGAATCCATAATATGAAGGGCGCGCCGCGCAGCTCTATCGTGGAAGCAAGCATTGAATTGAAGGCAAACAGAAAAGGCATCTGGATCAGCAGCGGCAGACAGCCGCCGAGAGGGTTAATCCCGTTCTGCTTGTACAGGTTCATGATTTCGGCATTCATTTCCTGTCGCTTCGGATCGGTGCGCTTGTACTTTTTGTAGCGATCCTGGATGGACCGCATCTGCGGCTGAATAGCCTGCATTTTCTTCATCGATACCATCTGTTTGTAGCGCACCGGGAACAGCGCAAGGCTGATGATCAGCGTCAGCAGGATGATCGCAAAACCCCAGTTTTGAACATACTGGTGGATCAGTTTAAGTGAGAAAATCAGCGGCTTTACCAGCAGGGCAAACCAGCCGTAGTCGATAACGCTGCTGAGGCCCGGCGCCACGCCGTTTAACAACTCATAATCCTTGGGTCCCAGAAAGAACCGCACCGGTTTGGCGCCCAACGGATAAAAAATCTGGTAATAGGGAACAAAGAGCCCGCCGCCTTGCCTGATGTCAAACCGCTGCATGCGAAGTGAAGGGAATGCTTCGGCGCTGACTCCCAGTACGGCAAAATACTTGGTATCGAAGCCCGCCCAGTCCACCGGCTCCGAATAATTATGGTTCTTTCCTTTGGCAAAACCGGATCGCTCGACTCGTCCGCCATGGCTCACAATCACCTCACGCACTTCAAAGTCCGTCTCCGGTTCGCCGGCCTCAGTTCCAATGTCGGGGCCGACTGAGACAGCCAGAGCGCGGGGCTGGCCTGCGATCCAAAGGCGTCCGGAAACTTCGATCGCATAGAGGTTGGGCTCGAATGCCATCTTCTTTTCCACTGCGATCCCGCCGTCGGAATAGGCGAACAAAAGCTCAATGGGCGGCATGAAGCTGGACTGCTGCGCCGGCAGGTTTCCGACTCGCAGCTCGTACACGGCATTGCTGAGGCGCTGCGTCAGCGAAGGACTGCCGGGAACCTCCAAAGCCAGATAGGGCAAACCTTGCGGCGGGATTTTCTGCGGCACCAGCTCCAGCGGCTCGTGGGACTTGCTCATGAATTTCTTGAGGCGAAAGCTTCTCAGGACACCACCCTGTGTATCAACCGCGGCGCGGTAGAGGGCATTTTCAATCACTACGGTGCGACGAGTGCCGGCGGTCTTTACATTGTCCATCGGCGCAGGCGCCGGCGGCGGGAGCGGGGGCGGCGCGGGTTTGGCGGCAACCGGTTTAGCTTCCGGGGCGGGCTGCGGCGGATAGAGCTTGCGCATCGCATATTGCGTTCCCAGCAGGATCGCGATTGAGAGTACTACTGCAATCAGCAGGCGTCGTTCTTCCATCAGATTACCGGATCGTAACCGCCGCGAGAAAACGGATGACAGCGCAGCACCCGCTTGATTCCCAGGTAGGTTCCCGTAAGGACGCCCTTCTTCTGCACGGCCTGATAGAAGTATTCCGAACACGTGGGCACAAACCTGCAGGAAACAGGCAGGAGCGGCGACAGGAAACGCTTATAGGCTGTCAGCAGAAAAAGTATAAGGCGCTTAATCATCAGATGGAGTTGGAGCGCTTCCCCAGGCGACCCAGCACGTTTTGGAATTCCTCGCGCAGCGGGGCAAATTCCACCTGAGCCGCGCCTTTTCGGGCATTGATCACCAGGTCCATGGACGGAAGGTTGGCAGGCTTGTCACGCCTGAATATTTCGCGCAAGCGCCGTTTCACTCGATTGCGCGCCACGGCGTTTCCTATTTTCCTGGAAACGGTAATTCCCAGCCGGTGAAACGGCAGGTTGTTCTCCATGGCGTATAACACAAAAGTCCGCGATTGAATCTTTTTGCCCTTGTCATAGACGGCCAGAAACTCCCGCCTTTTTGCCATGCGCTGGCGGCGGGGGAGGCGCTCGTTAACATTAGCCACTAACCGTCAGCCTCTGACGCCCTTTGGAACGCCGGCGTTTCAGTACGTCCTTACCGCCTTTTGTCGCCATCCGTTCCCGAAACCCGTGTGTCTTCTTCCGCCGGCGATTGTTCGGCTGAAATGTGCGTTTCATAGAGAGTTCGCTCCTGATTTTGAGAAAACCCCAATCTTAGCCGCCGTCCGGCAAGACTGTCAATTCAAGTTGACGAGTAGTGATCTAGTTTGACTGCCAGTCGGGAAAGTGATTTCACCACAGGGACACAGGGTTGTCGGTTGTCCGTTGCCAGTTTGTGAACTCCTGGCAACCAGTATGCAAGAACCACTGACAACGGACCACGGGCAACGGACAATTCTGTGTCCCCTGTGTCCCTGTGGTGAAGTCTTTGTTCGACTTTCGACCTGATTTGCCGTTATTTTCGGTAAGGTTGTATCATGATGGCGGGTAATCGACATGAAGAGATTCGGCGCATTGATTCTTGCGGCCGGCGAGTCGCGACGCATAGGATATCCAAAAGCGCTGCTGCGGTGGGAGGATCAGTCTTTCCTGGAAAAAATCATAGAAACATTGCGCGCGTCGCGCGTCGATGAGATCCACGTTGTGGTCTCGACGGCCGGCGAGGCGCTGCTGCGACAGCATCTGCACCTGCCGGGAGTGCGTTTGGTGGTGAATCCCGACCCGTCAAGGGGCCAGTTTTCTTCCCTGCAGGAGGGACTCCGAAATCTCGACGCCGACGTTGTGCTGATCTGCCTGGTAGATCATCCCAAAGTGAGTGCGTCAGTGGTGTTCGAGCTGAAGGAGGCGTGTATTGCAACGGATGCTCTGGCCGTCATTCCGCGCTTCCAGGGAAGGCGCGGGCATCCGATCGCCATCAAGAAAGATTTAATCTCGCTGATGCTGGACGCCCCCGCCGGGGCCAGCGCCAAAGAGGTTCTGCGAACCTGCTGGGACAAAGTGATGGAGCTGGATACTAAAGACGCCGGCATCCTTGCCGACATTGACACGGCGCTGGACTATGAAGAATTCCTCGGAGAAGAGTTCCCGCACGCATAACCTGGAGGAGGCCGCGACCGCTGCGTTGTTCATCACGGCTGCGGGCTTTTCAATCTTCCTCGCAAGGAACCTTCAGTATCGGACGGCTTACGCGCTGGCAGCCATCCTGGTGCTGTTTGCGTCAGTGACGGTACTCGAACTGGTGTTACGCAACAGGCCGAACAGGGCGAAACTGCTGTCGCGCATTTCGGGAATCATTTTTCTTGCTTACTTTTTCGCATTCTTTGTCGCCGGCCTGGTTCTGTGGGGCCGTTTCAGCAATCCCGTCTTTCAAACCCGGTTGCTGGTTTTTGCTGCCGCCTGCCTGGCTCTAATGGCGGCGGTACACGCGCGCAAGCACTTCTCCGACGCGAGCTACCACCAGAAGATGCTGCACTCGAACACTTTCTATTTCGGCCTGGTCTTTGCCATGTCTGTATTCATGATGAAGTACCGCGACCCTTCCAAGGTTGACGCGATCGGAATAGTATCACTGGGTCTATTCAGTCTTCTGCAAGCCGTAACCCTGCTCAAGGCACCGCCCGCCTTAAAAAAGTCGAAAGTCTGAAAGTCGTCCGTTGCCAGTGGTCCGTTGTCAGTGGTCCGCTGTCAGTGACCCGTTGTCGGTGGTTCTGCATACTGCTCGTCAGGAGTGACAACTGACAACGGGCCACTGACAACGGACGACCTTCGACTTTCGACCTTTAGACTTTCGACCCTTATAATGACGGCATGCCGAGCACACTGATTCGCAGCGGCTTGCTGATCACCGCCGATTCACAGAATCAGATTTATCCAGGTGATTTGCTGATCAAGGATGGAATCATTGCCGCCGTCGGCGCCGTGCGCAACTCAGCCGAGCAAACCGTGGATGCCTCCGGAATGTGGGTCCTTCCCGGTTTTGTGCAAACCCACGTTCATCTATGCCAGACTTTGTTTCGCGGCCTGGCCGACGACCTGGAGCTTCTCGATTGGCTCCAGCAGCGCATCTGGCCGCTTGAAGCGGCCCACAACGAAGACTCTCTTTACTGGTCGGCGCGCCTGGGCATTGCCGAATTGCTCAAAGGAGGGACGACCACCGCGCTCAGCATGGAAACCGTCCGCCACACCGAGCGCGTTTTTCAGGCCCTGGAAGAAAGCGGCATCCGGGCCGTGGCAGGAAAATGCATCATGGATATGGGCGACACGCCTCAACCGCTGCAGGAGAAAAGCCGGAATGCTCTGGATGAGTCCCTGCAGCTCTTCAAGAGCTGGCATGGGGCTGCACAGGGCAGGATTCACTATGCTTTTGCGCCGCGATTCGCGCTTTCCTGCTCGCAGGAGGTGCTGCAGGAAATCGGCAGCCAGTCAGCGGAGCTCAAGTGCCTGGTGCACACGCACGCTTCGGAAAATGTCAAGGAAGTAGAGCTGGTGCGGCAAATGACCGGCTGCGCCAACGTGGAGTACTTCCACAAATTGCAGCTCACTTCGCCGCGTCTGTTTCTGGCGCATTGCATCTGGCTGAACGACCGCGAGGTTGCTATTTTAAAGGAGAGCGGGACACGCCTGACACATTGCCCGAGCTCGAACCTCAAGCTTGCTTCAGGGATCGCCGACATCACCCGATACAAAAGAGAAAACCTGGCTTTGTCGCTGGGCGCTGACGGGGCGCCGTGCAATAACAATCTGGATATGTTTCAGGAGATGAAGCTGGCTGCGCTGCTCCAAAAAACTCTCCATGGCCCGGTTGCAATCGAGGCCAAAGACGTGTTCCGGATGGCGACAATCGACGGAGCCCGCGCGCTCGGTATAGAACACGAAATTGGGAGCCTGGAAAAAGGCAAGCGTGCCGATCTGATGGTATTCGATCCGCGGCGCGTTTCCTGCTGGCCTTTTCATGATGTATTTTCCACGCTGGTCTACGCCGGACGGGCGGAAAATGTGCGCCATGTCTTCGTAGACGGCCGGCTTCTGGTCAGCGATGGGAAGCTGGCGCTGCAGGACGAGCAGGAGATACTGCGAAAGAGCGGGGAAGCCCTGAAGGCGCTGATGCCGAGGGCCGAGAAACTTGGATTCCGGTAGCATCTTTCACCACAAAGGCACAAAGGACACAAAGTTCGCCCCGGGTGTCACTTGTGTCCTTTGTGCCTTTGTGGTGAAAAATCCGTTGCCCGAATCTACCCAGAAAATAAGCATATGAGCATCATCATCGGAATCGCGGGCGGCACCGGATCCGGGAAGACAACCCTGGCGCGCAAGATTCAGAGCGCGATGGGCGAAAATACGGCCATCATTCATCAGGATTCCTACTACCGGGATCATGCAGACCTGCCTTTAAACGAACGGCACGGGCTGAATTTTGACCATCCGGATGCATTCGATTCCTTTCTGCTCATCGAGCAGATTCGAAGCCTCCACGAAGGTATCGCCATCGAAAAACCGATTTACAATTTCCACACCCATGCGCGGCAGCCCGAAACGGAAAGAGTTGAACCCCGGGACGTGATCCTGGTTGAAGGCATTTTGATTTTTTATTATTCCGAGCTGCGTCCGTTGATGGAGCTCAAGCTTTATGTCGACAACGACCCCGATGTGCGTTTCATCCGGCGACTGACGCGCGATCTGCTGGAGAGAGGACGGTCGCTGGAAAGCGTCGTCGATCAGTACTTGAACACGGTCCGTCCGATGCACCTGCAATTCATAGAGCCCACCAAGCGATTTGCCGATCTAATCATTCCAGAAGGGGGCCACAATCAAGTCGCAATCGACACGCCGCTGAGCCAAATTCGGGCGCGCATACGGCGGCACGGTTGAACCGTCCGATGAAAAGACTGGTTGCCGCAATCCTTTTGTGCGCCGCTTCAGGGGTCATCTGGCTTTATCTGTGGTGGGGAAGATTTCAGTATCAGCATGCTGTTCTGCTGGCGGCCACCTACGCCACGATGTTGCTGCTGGTTCTGGCTGGTCACTTTTACTACCGCGACACTGCGCGTTGTCTGGGCCTGCGCTTTGACAATTTCCGGGCGGCAGCGCGCTGGTACGGAGCCATCATCCTGATTGGCTGCGGATCGGCGGCGCTGGCCGGAAAGTTATGGGGCAGTTTCCGTCTTGATCGCTGGTACGACATTTATGTTTATGCTCTCTGGTCCGTGCTGCAGCAGTACGGCCTTCAGAATTTCCTTCGCGTCCGATCCCGGGACCTTCTAATAAGTAAGTCGAAAGTCGAAAGTCGAAGGTCGAAGGTCTCTAATCTGGCGGGCGAGCGTCTGCTGAACCAATTCAGCGCGGGCTCTGATGCGGCTCTGAACCGGCGCGAATCAGCGCTCCAATTGCTTCCCCCAGTCTTGCTTGCCTCCGGCCTGTTCGCGCTTTACCACCTTCCCAATATGCGGCTGGTCCTTTTTTCTTTTGCGGGCGCTTTGATCTGGTGCTTCAGCTACGCGCGTGTACCCAATTTTTTCTGGGCGTGGCTGTCGCAGGCGTTGATAACCGGGGTGCTGCTGTTGTTTTTTAAGTACAACCTTCTCGGCCAGTTTCAGATCGGTTATGCGGGTCATCGATACCAGGGCTATGGAAGCGGCGTCCAGGTGTCCGCCGGTTATGGCGCCGGCGGCGAGCCCCTGATTGTAACGGTGTCTTCTCCCGACAAAGACACGCCCTCTCTGATTCGAGTGTTCGACATCTTCGGTCAACGGCGATCGGAATGGATCGCATACGAAAACTTCAAATTTTCGGCCAATATCGCCGTTGGCGATCTCGGATTCGGCCCGGGCGATGAAGTGGCAGTTGCGCCCGGACCGGCCGCGTCCAATCCTGCCATGGTCCGAATTTTCAATCTGTCTGGAAATCTGCTGAAGGAATTCCATGCATGGCAAGTCACAGGCGGTTACGGCGCTTCCCTGTCGATTCAGTGCGGAACAATACTGCTGTCCCCGGGTCCGGGACCTTACAGCCGGCTGCAAATATTCGAGTTCACGCCGGAAGGAAAGCTGAACAATCAATGGAATTTTCCTTCGCTGGATCTCAGAAACGGATTGCGGGCGGCGGCGCTTTGTGTGCCATCAAAGGGTTTATCTCTCGAGAGGCGGATGATAATCGTATTCTGGGCGACGCCGCTTGCAACGAATCCTTCCTCTCTCTTTTTGTTTGACCCGGCGACACAATCTCTCCGCTCCTGGCCCACCTTTTCCACCACTTACGGATTGAATGCCGTTCCGGTGCGCTTAGGCCAGGGAAAGAGGGGCGTTGCCGTGGCGCCGGGGGATTTCCAGGGATATCCGGCGCAAATTCAGGTTTATGACAATCAGGGACGAAAGCTGCGCGACTTTCTCGCCTACCAGGATCGGTTCAGTTGCGGGAGTCACATAGCAGCCGTCGACATAAATGGCGATGGAGAGGATGAGCTGGTGCTGGGAGAAGGCACCGGCCCGTCGCGGCCCTCTACGGTCCGAATTCTCCGACTCGATGGGAAGCTGTTGCAGCAATGGAACGCATATCCATGACTGGTGCCTTGGTGTCTTGGTGGTTAAATTTTTTTACCACCAGGACACCAAGCTACCGAACCCGCAACCCAAAAACCCGCAACCTTTAAAATCGCGCCTGGTATTCGGCGGAGTTGCGGATAGCGTTGATCAGATGGAGCCCCGAATCTCCCCGGCTCAACCCGCCGAGCCATAAGCTGAACTCCCCCTCCGAGGGTTCCCGCCGCATCAGCGCCAGATACATTGACTGAATGAAAACGCTCAGGCCGGTCTTTTGAATAAACTCAGCCGATTCCATGAACTCCCGGGCGAGCTGCGCGCGCGTCTTCGATCCGCGATCCAGTTGCTCGGTGAATGAAGCCCAGCCGGCCGGATCCGGCTCTCGAAGCAGGACATTGAGATAGAGTCTCCGTACAAATTCACGATTTGTGAGATTCCTGCCGAAGCGGGTTTGAAATTCTGTGGAATTGATCAGATCCTCCAATGTCTGTTCTTTTCCTTCTCGCGCCGCTGAAAGATCGAGCCAGGCGCGAAAGAAACCCTCGTAATCGGCGCGCCTGGCCAGGATTCCGCTGTAGGCTCTCACCACAAACGCGGCAGTATTCTGGAACCACTGGCCTTCATAGAAGTCCGAAATCAACTCCACACGGCTGCGGCCGAAAGGATAGAGCTGAAAGGATCTTCCCCTTCCTGTAGCGCTTAATGCCCCGACCAGAGAGTTAAGCTCGATTGCATCGGGAAGCCGGTTCAGCATGTCCGCATAAAGCTGCCTTACAAATGCCGGGCTCGCAGGAGGAGTGTTCTGCTGTAAGTCCACAAAACTGCTGAACAGCGTGTAAATCGGTTTCGGAGCAAACGGCGCGAAATAAGAGGGGGAGTGCAGCAGGCCGAAACCACACGTGCCGCCGCCGTCGCTGAGATTGAAATAAAAGGACTTTGCCCACCAGGAAGTATCCATGTTGTTGTAAACGGCTTCCACCTGGGGTTCGAGCTGCTGATCAGTAAGATTACAAGTGCCGCTCTGAAAATTAAACTCGGTGAGCCAGACCGGTTTTATTCCAAGCAGTCCGTGTTCGGTCATTTCCTGGCGTAGTTCAGCCATCTTGGCCAGTGTGACCGAGGCGTTCGCGTTATAGCTGTGGACCGTGAAAACATCAAAGGCATCGGGAAAGAAGCGCAGCAGAGGATCCACTCCGTTGTCGCGCCAGTTTCCCCAGTAACTGTTCAGGGTCGAAATCTCCGGACCCACTACCCGCGCTCCCGGATTTGCCGTCTTGATGCCCGCGCGGCCGGGCTGCGCGATCAGTCTCCAGTATTCATTGACGACGTTGTCATACGGGCCTTCGGGATTGAAATTCGGACGAAGGTTTGGTTCGTTCCAAAGGACGAAATGCTGCACGTCGGATGAATAGCGCAGGCCTGCGTTATAGCAGAGATCTTCCCAGGCGTTCTTAAACAGGTCCTTTTTCGCGTTGGTAATCCGGCCGCAATCATCATCTGACTCGCCCAGGTCTCCTCCGCACCCCGCCCGCGCGCCAGTGGCCCAGTCGGGGGCCTTAGTCAACTGAAGCGCCACGTTCAAACCGCGGCTCCGGCCCAGCTTCACCGCGTCGTCTACGGCCACCCAGTCGTATGCGTGAACACCGCTTTTCGCTCCGGGCGAACCCGGGGCAGGACCAGCCGGCGCGCCCGGTTCAATGAAAACCCAGTGAGCGCGGATCAGAATCCAGCGCGCTCCCGTTTGCGCGGTTTTGTCCATCAGCATGGGCGCATCCGGCCCGGAAATTTGAGCTTCAATCCTGTGGATCCCGACGCGGGTCCGCTGTGGGAAGACGTTTACGCCTGCCAGCAGCCACAGGCAGAGGATGGAAGGAAAGAGTCGCTGCACGTAAAAAATTGAACCGCGGTTGGTTAGCAAAGTAAAAATCGAAACGTTCGGCTCAAACGGCCCATGTTCGCCGCCCAGGTTGGCAAGTCTGGCCCTTAGTTTCAAAAATTCGAGTCAGAATTTTTCACCACAAAGGCACAAAGAGCACAAAGCAAGACGTGGGTCAGGCAGAGGCCGGTCAGCTTCAAAAGCTCTTGTCGTGTTTACCTGATCGAAAGCTGACCGGCCTCTGCCTTACCCACGTCTTCCCTTCGTGTCCTTTGTGTCTTTGTGGTGAAAGTTTGACCACTAAGACACCAAGCTTCCGAACTTTCATAACTGTAGCATAATGCACTGTATGGTATCGGTTACCGAATTCGATGTGGTTATTGCCGGCAGCGGAGTAGCGGGAGGCGGCTGCGCGCTCCAATTGGCGCGCCAGGGAGCCCGGGTCGCCCTCTTTGATCGGGAGGAATTTCCCCGGGACAAGGTGTGCGGCGAATTTCTGGCGCCTGAGTCGGTAGCCATACTTCGCCAGCTTGAAATGGAAGGCCACATATTGAGCAGCGGCGGGGTTAAGGTTCGGGACGCGATGCTGCATTCGCCGTCCGGTCATAGTTTGATTTTCAGTCTGGAAACCCTCCACCCAAAAGCGGAACACGGCCTGGCGATCAGCCGCAGCCGCCTCGACCAGTTGCTTTTTGAAAATGCGCTCAAGGCCGGGGCCCATGCATCGGACCGGGTACGCGTGGACAGCGTAAGCGCGACCAGTGACGGCCGGCAGCAAGTCGACTGCACGGATTTTCGCAGCGGAGAAAAACTGTCGATACACTGCCGTTACTTTGTTGACGCGGCCGGGCGTAAGTCAAAATTCACCTCGCACCCACAGGGCCGCCGGAGCTATTTCGGGTACAAGACGCATTGGCCGGAACCGCTGGTTCCCAGGGGCGAGGTGCATCTGTTCTTTTTTGAAGGCGGCTACGGGGGAGCTACCGTCATCGAGGCGGGTCGCACCAGTGTGTCGATCATGGCGACCCCCGAACTGTTTCGAAACGCCCAAGGGGACTTTTCTCATTTAATGGCCGCCACTGTTTTCCAGAACAGGGCGGCCCAGCGTATGCTGGCCGGGCTTGATCCGTCTTTTGCCCGCTGGATTACTACCGGACCCTTGATCTTCGAGCTGAAGGACGGATCCATTTCGCAATGGATCCATCTGGGAGACGCCGCCGGAATGATCGATCCCTTTACAGGCGAGGGGATGAGCTTTGCGCTGCGGACCGCATGGATGCTGGCCGAAGAGATCAAGCGCGGGGGCGGCTACGCCGAGATGAAGGGCCGTTTTGACCAGCGAGTGCTCAAAGAGCTGCAAAGCTGCTATCGTGGCAGCGCGCGCCTGCGATGGCTTGCCGAACGCCCCTGGCTGTTGAATCCCGCCTTCCGCATCGCCTCGCGCAACCGATGGTTAAGGCGAAAGCTGGTCAAAATGACCCGCGGGTAAAAACCTTCACCACAGAGGCACAGCCCGGCAGAGCCGGAACCAAACGCGTCATCGGTCATTGGTCATTGGTTAAAGAATCTTGACAAAGTCCTTCAAAACCGTCGACGAGCACGTGCACGACCACGTCAATGTCCACGATTATGTCCACGCATGACGGGATTCCTATTGCGTGTCAGCGTGGTCGTGGTCGTTGACGTGCGCGTGGCCGTAACGTGGCCGTAGACGGCTTTTCTTTTGGTTGTGGCTTTGCGGCCATTGCAAGCACGTCGACGTGCAGCTTTGCTGCCGGTCTTCAGTTTTTCACTGGGTAGCACCCCAGCACCTTCAGAAAATCAGTGATTTCCTCCAGGTGTCTGAGAGCGTTGCGTGTCCGCGACTCGCGGGTAGCGGCCAGCAAATCCACATAGAAAAGATACTCCCATGGTTTTCCCGGCAGGGGACGGGACTCGATCTTACACAGGTTAATGTCTCGCAGCGCAAAAACGCTTAAACACCGGAACAAGGCCCCGGGAACATTTTTGGCAATGAACACCAGCGAAGTTTTCACCGATTTGCTCTCCCCGGAGCCGCTCTTTGCCGCTTTTCTACGCGCCCCTCTTTCGACCGCGAAAAAACGTGTGAAGTTTTCCGGATTATCCTCGATGTTCTTGATCAGCACTTTGCCCCCGAAATGCTTTGCCGCGGCAATACCGGCGATTGCAGCAATGCCCGGGTCACCATCCTCAACGATGTGCTGGACGGCGCCCGCCGTGTCGTAGGTTTCAATCGGTTTGATCCTGGGATTGCGCCGCAGGAAACGCCGGCACTGGTCGAGCGCTACCGGGTGAGAAAGCACCGTGTGAATTTTCTTGCGGGTGGCTTTTCGAGTGCCAATCAGGCAGTGTTCGATTCGGACATTTGTCTCTGCCGTAATCTGCAACCCGCTTTCAAGCAGCAAATCGTAATTCTTGTGAATCGAACCAGCCAGCGTGTTTTCAATCGGAACCACGCCGATGTCGGCCCTGCCTTTCCTGACGGCCGAGAACAGATCGTCAAACGAAGCGCAACTGAGCAGCGAGGCCTTCGGCCCGACCAGCTTGATTGCCGCCTGCTCGCTGAAAGAACCGCGCTCCCCCTGAATCGCCACCCTGATTGTTCTCGACATCCGCATTACTCGATTCGTGCTAATTCGTTCTAATTCGTGCTAATTCGTGTAATTCGTGCTTTGCAATTCGTGCTTAAAGAAAGGCACTATCACCTCCGCCAGTCTCTCAGGATGAAAGAACGGAAACAAATGACCCGATGCCGGAATCATCACCAGCTGAGACTGCGGAGTCCTCTTCGCGATTTCCGAAAGATGACTCGGTTGAACCAGCACGTCGCGTTCGGCTGCCACCAGCAGCAGGGGCATGCTCAATTCTGAAAGTCTATCGAGCAACGATGCCTTGCGTACCATCTTCAGGCGCACCGTGATCAGGCGGCCGGGCGAGCCGTAACGCTTGAATCTTTCCCAGTACTCGCGCACCTGCGGTCGCGAAGGTTCGTCTATCACCAGATCGCGGATTGTCAATGCCAGCAGCGCGGACCGTGAAACAAAGGTACCGGTTCGGTCCCACCGGTTGCGTGTAAAGAAATCGTAGACCTGCTTCAGCCGCGGATGCAAAAAATTGTATTCGGCAAAAGATTGAATCACTCCCAAACGGGAGACCCGCCTGGGCGCAAGCAGCGCCATCTGCAGGGCGATTAGCCCTCCCATGGAAATTCCGCACAGCGAAAACGTTTCCAGTCCTGTCGCCGCCAGCCTCTCGAGCAATTCGCCGGCTACTGCTTCCGCAGACTCAAGGTCGGAAATACGGGTAGGACAATCTCCCGGCAGCGACGGACAAAGCACCCGGAAGTCATGCCGCAGTCTTTCGACAATGGGTCGCTGAAATTCATGGTGGCCGTGCAGGCCGCCGATAAACACCAGCGGCGGGCCGGATCCAAGACTCAGCAAATGCTCCGAGGACATTACAACCGATTACACCACAAAGACACAAAGGACACGAAGTCGGATCCGAATCTGATTTTGTGTCCTTTGGGTCTTTGTGGTGTAAGTCGAGTCTTCAGTATCCCCCGGCGCCCGCCTCCCCTTTCACGATCTTTACACCGGCGCTGGCCCCGATTCGGGTCGCGCCGGCCTCAATCATTTTTTGCGTGATCTCTCTGTCCTTGATGCCGCCGGCCGCTTTTACACCCATCGCCGATCCGACCACGCGCCGCATTAAAGCGACATCTTCCACTGTCGCTCCACCGGCGGCAAACCCGGTGGAGGTTTTGACAAAATCAGCGCGAGCATCCCTGGCGAGAATGCAGGCCTTGACCTTTTCATCGTTAGTAAGCAGTACTGCCTCGATAATTACTTTTGTAATCGCTCCATTCGCATGGCAGGCCTCAACCACCGACGCGATGTCTTCCTTTACCACAGCATCGCTGCCGCTTTTGAGAGCGCCGACGTTGATCACCATGTCAATCTCGCGTGCCCCGTCGAAGATGGCGCGCCGCGCCTCAAATGACTTTACATCTGCGGTAGTAGCGCCCAGCGGAAAACCGACAACCGAGCAGACGGCGACCGATGTGGACTTCAGTATGGAATAAGCCTTCGCAACCCAGGTGGGGTTCACGCACACAGAAGCAAAGCCGAACTGCGCCGCTTCCTGACAAAGTTTGACGATCTGGGACTCGGTCGCATCGGGTTTGAGTAGAGTGTGGTCGATGTATGCGGCCAGCTCGGAATGAATGGCCGCCTCGGCGCCGGCAGTACCAATTCGCTGGGCGCCGCATTCGATAATGAAGCGCATCCGGTCGGGACATTGATCGACCGATACGGTATGGCAAGCGCACAACCCCTGGGCACAGCCGGCCTGCGTGCGGCGAAACACCTCTTCTGTGATCTGTTCAATCAAGCGCCGGTATTCGAGATCCATCGGTCAGATTTACAGGTTAAACCAAGCCGATTACGTTCACGACCCTACAGTGACTCTAAGGCCACAACCAAAGAAAGCACGTCCGAGTATGCCCGCTATCCGAACCGCGCGCGTAAGCAAGCGGACCATCCGGAGAAAATCGGATTCGAATGAGAAACCGACTTTCTCCGGAGGGTCC